>NZ_LMKA01000021.1 GCF_001421435.1 Chryseobacterium sp. Leaf201 | reverse complement strand
AAATTATTTTATTTAATGTAGAGTAGTTGATTAGAGGTTTTTCGCTTTTTAATTTTTCTAATAGAATTGAATCATTTTTATAAAATTCTGTACAATCAACATAAGGTTTGACATATGTAGAATCTCTCAGTTTTTGTCCAAAACTCAATATAGGTAAGAAAATAAATGAAAGAAAAAGAAATATTTTCATTATATCCGCAATTTTGATTAGAATGTCTTTGATGGTTTATGGTAGAGATATTTACTGGTCTGCGCTGTAGTCTTCGTTTAATTTATCGTTTTTTGAGACTTTAAAGTATTTATTAACGTTTCGGGGCTTAGCGATGGCGGGCAAATCGAAGCGCAAAACCTGAACTGATGATGTTCCGCCTGCTATTGCCAAACGCTTTTGTTATGGGCAGCTCTTTTTCGCTAGTTATTTTCTAAACGTTTTTATTTGTTGAAGTCTTGTATTCGCTTGTTCTTCTGTAAATTCGATTTTTGGTAGTTGTTCAATTGATTTATAATTTCCGAAACGATATTCTTTAATATTTGGTCCTGTTGAAAGCAAATTATATTCATTACAGTCATTACATTGTATTATTTTCCACGAATAATCAGGAATGCCTTCTTCTTTTCGCATAATAAAAGTCTCAAGTTTTGAATTGCATTTCGTGCAGTTTTGAGATAATGTTTCTAATACTTTTTCTTGTCCTTTTAAGAAAGATGTTACTTTGAATAAAGTGTTAAGCACTTTTCCATAAAGCCAATTATTCAGATTATTTTTGAAGTCAACAGAAATAATTTTCGAAAGTTGGTCAAAGTAGTCACATATAAGCTCACGCTCTTCCGTGTCATAACTAGAACTGTCAATACTGTCTAACCACTTTTTTAAAATGCTTTTAAGCTGTTTGGGATTAAAGTCAGAATTTATAGCTTCAATTAAATTGTCAGCGCAATCGTTGAATAAATTTTGAAGTCTATCACATACTTCATTGTCAGATGGATTTAGTCCTCGTTCTTCCCAAGCACTAACTGAAAATTTGTCCTTTTTTCGAAAGTGATTTAATTTGTTTAAAGTTATCAACTTATCTGTCATTAAATTAGTTGTTTTTTGTTGGAGTTTCGTTTCTGATAGGGTTACCCATAACTTATTTATATCCGCTATACAATAGCGCATATCCACCCAAATGCGTAGTGATATGTGCTAAATATAAGCAATCGTTTTTTGAGATAATATGCTTTAGACTACAATCACTTTGTAATGTGATAACCGAAAGTAATATTAAAGCAGAATATCAATAAACATTCAGAAACTTAAAGTTTAGATTTTTTTAAAATTTGCTATGATGTTAATATCCATTCTATCTTCTCAAATAAAGGTATAAATTCTTTAAATGCTTCTGCTGGAAGAGTTTCCAGTATGCCGGAAATTTTTTTCTTGTTTTTATCGCCAATCAAATGTACAACTCCACCACCGGGCAGTGATTGTTCAATAAAAAATTTCTTTATTTCTGGAATTTCAAAAAACAATGATTCTATTGTAAGATAAGACCGCTGTTTGTAAGTATTATTTCCATTACTAATCACCTGCTTTTCGATTTCAGGAATATCAGGAACTGGTAAAAGCATTAAAAAGCCATTATGACCATTAGATCTTGTTAATCCTTTCCTTGGGTTTTCTTCGAGAAGATTTGGAAATTTCTTAACCCGGTTCCAATTTGTATAACCAGCTTCATCAAAATCAAATAGACCAATCATTTTCAGTTCATTGAACTGATAGAATATACCGTCTGGCTCATCATCCCCCAAATTAAACAATGTCCCTAGAAAGCTTGCAGAAAAACAATCCTGAATGTAGAAATCCATTTTTTTATCAGGATATAATTTATTCCAAGCGGTTTCTATGTTAATTTTATCTGTTATTCCCTCAGTAAACAAAATATGTTTATTTTCCTTTTTTATATTATAAGTAATACCTAGATTGCTTTCCTCAATAGTTAACGAAGCCATTCCACTGCCAAGAATATTTATTGCGGTTCGTTTATCCATTTTCGTAGGGTAACCCAAATCTCTTTCCATGCAATAAATTGATTCTTCCGGAGCAAGCGCTACGGTAGAAGGAGAATGGGTTGTTAGGATAATTTTAACGTGTCGATCTTTAACAAGTACATCTTGGATAACATCTAGAAAGATCTTTGTGAGCGATGGATGAAGATGTGCGTCTGGCTCGTCAAATAAAATGACCTGCGGAAAATGTCCCTTGTTTTCAGAATTGTATAGCGCAAAAATCAAAGCCAGAACTGTTGTTTCTCCCGAAGATAAACTTTGAAAGTCAACTCTCGTTCCGCTTTTTATGTCTATGAGTCTCACTGGGAGTGGATATTCTATGTGCGAACTTACCGTATATTCAGCTTTATATCTGAATTGAGCCTTTTCCAAAATATCATTAAAAACGTCAATTGGTGCCCGGACACCAGTAGTAAGTAGAGGGTAATGAATTGACTTTAGTTCAAACTGATGAAATAACATATCGAGCGCGGTAGAGAACAATCCTAATGGTATAGGATAAAATATAATGAAATCAACTAAATAAAGTTCATCAATGGGCTTTCCACTCTTTTCAGAAAGAGCTTTAAGTTGTTGTAAATGTCCAGCTTCAATTATTTTTGCTTTAGGTGGGTTATTTTCATTGTCAGTTTGCACAGCAAATTTAATATATCGATCCATTGCTGCTTGTATTTCTATTAATTCTGAACTGTCGTTATTAAATTCTTTATGCCTTATTATCCCATATATTCTAGCTGTTGGTTCTAAGGTATACCACTGCTGCTTTATAATTTCAATTAGTGGTTGAAGATTTTCGTTTTCGTAGGGCTCGCTTTTCAGACCCGGAGATGAATAAACTACATCTTGCAGTGAAATATTGCTATCTGACATTAATGGAAAAAATCCGCCGACTTGATCTCTTTTTATATTATATAAAGTAACAACATCAAATCTATTAAACCCTCTTGCATTATCTAGGATAAGTTTTAAAAGTTGTGTTTTGCCGGACCCATTTTCACCTGTCAAAACTGTGAAGTCGTGCAGTTGGATATCCACTTGAGCTTTTAATATTTTATTATTTATAGTGTTTAATAGCATTTTTTACAGAGTCTAATTTTTTTTAATTAATACAAATTAACAATTTTAATTTTCTGGGATTTATTAGACAGGCTAAATTTATTCCTACCGAAACATCCTTTTAATTTTCCAATACTATTAATTTTTAATCGTTTTGTGAGAATTATCGATTAGATAACAACAGCTTTAATTAATTTATTACCTATTGTTTCTTAATTAGACATCTAAGATCGACAGCAATTCAACTAAAAAAAATTAAAGGGATAAATTATAACTCTAAATCTTGTGGATTTTTATGGCCATCCCAGAAAGATAGGATTTCAATTGTTTTATTATTGATTCTGTAAAAAATTAAAAATTTCTTTAGAACAACTACATAACGGACATCAGGAATATCGAAAAGTTCTTGTCCTGCATAAGGATTATTGGCTATATAATCTTCTTTTTCAGAAACGTGTTTTAATATTTTCTTCGAGTAGGTAGCAGAATTATTATGCTTGATCCAGAAATCCAAAGTTTCCAGATATAAATGCTCTGCTTTTCTAGTCCATTCTATTTTGAACATAAAGCTGCAGCTTTTTTTCTAACATCTTCATTTGATATAAGCTCCTCTTTCTCTGCATCTTTTATGCCTTCTAGAATAGATTGTTTTATCTCTTTTGAAATTATAATGTCTTCCTGGCTTTTAAAACGGATTTTCATCTCTTCTAAAAAAGCTTCGATAACGGAAGATTGTTTTGGATTATCCGGATATATTATAATGCTTTTCATAATAAGATTATTTATACAAATATAAAGTTTTTTAGAAATACAAATCACAGAATATCTTTATTGTACTATCGCCTTTTGAGATAAAAACACACCAAACATTCAGCAATTACAATCTAATCATTTTGTGACACCTTACCTTCAGAAACAGTTTGACGTTAAATGTAAACTTTCGTGTTTCTGATTTCAAGTTTATTTTGCTATTCGATTTTTTAACGCTTCTTATTACTGTTTCTACCCTCAATCCTATCATAGAAGCCAGCTGCTGTCCGGTGAGCGAACTCAGTAACCTTTTCGAACTTGACTTCCTGGCCTCTATGGGGTTTACCATGTCTCAATAAAAAATCCCTCTATTTTGGACTGCCCCCAAAAAGTTAGACACTTTTTAGGGGCATTTTTTAATTATGGGCATATCAAAATATAGTTTAGAGTTTAAGCAAAGCTGCGTAGAGAAGATTTTAGGGAGTGATCTTTCAATAAAATCACTGGCACATAAATTTGGTCTGGATCCGACAATGGTTCGCAAGTGGGTTCGGTTTTATGAGCTATATGGAGCGCAGGGACTGCAGCGCAGGAGCACTAGTACGTATGATGTAAAATTCAAATTAGTCGTTTTAAAAACAATCCATGAAAGGGGTTTATCGGTAAAACAGGCCGCTGTAAAGTTTAATATTGCAGCGGAATCCAGTATCCTGAACTGGCGGCGGGATTACGAAAAAAGTGGTATTTTAGGTCTGGAAAACAAACCGCGGGGAAGACCGAAAATAATGAGTGACGAAAATAATGAGTGAGGAGGAACGACATGGAGTAATGCCAATGTTTT
>NZ_LMKA01000020.1 GCF_001421435.1 Chryseobacterium sp. Leaf201 | reverse complement strand
AATATGATATATATATTTTTAGTAGTTGTTGCTCTTATAGTATTTTTAATTTTTTATATGTATTTAAATCCATCTGTAGACAATAAAGATTTTGATTTAGAATATAGAATCTCTAGTGGCAAAAAGAATTACTATAAAGAAAGGAATAGTAGTTATTCAGACAAAGATTATAGATTTAATCATCAATCTTATTGTAATCTCCTTGATGGAAAAAAATTAATAATACATTCGCTAGATAAAGAATCTAACGGAAAAGAAAGGGTAGTTTTTCTCCTAAAAGATGTGAGAGAAAAGTATCCTTCCGCAACCATCGACTATTTAGAGCAGAATAATAGTTTTAGTATTTTCAATATTAAATATCAGGGAGATTCGATTTTTTTATGGAAGAAACCTTCTTTAATACAAGAAAAGGAAGAACTTTTTTTTAAAGGAGAAAGGTGTCAAGCGTATGGTGATTTCTAAAAAAAGACTTATATAAATCTATCTCCGTAATGATGGATTTATGTTACAAGAATACATTTTTCAAATTTTTACATTTTCGAAAGTAAATTTTCTGTTATAATGTTAGGTAGCGATTTTTCCTAAATTTTACCTTTTCAGGGAGACCATGCTGGAACAGCAGGAACCCACCGTTTATGTGAACCCGTATAAGTTCAATGCAAAAGAATTGGATGAAGATACGGGCCTTTACTATTACGGAGCAAGATATTACAATCCGAGATTGAGTATTTGGTATGGAGTTGATCCATTGGCGGAAAAGATGCCAAGCTGGTCACCTTACAATTATACTTTT
The DNA here is from genome assembly GCF_001421435.1 of Chryseobacterium sp. Leaf201. Lineage (GTDB taxonomy): Bacteria > Bacteroidota > Bacteroidia > Flavobacteriales > Weeksellaceae > Chryseobacterium. The sequence goes on along the minus strand of NZ_LMKA01000020.1, from coordinate 3,966 downwards.
GATAATCCGATTAAATATGTTGATCCTGACGGTAAAAGTCCAGTAGATATTATTTTTAACCTTTATGATGTATCTTCTGGAAAATATAAAGAGTATGCGAGAATTAAATCTGAAAAATATAATATGAGTGTTAATATCTCCGCACCTTACCCTTTTCACGGAATATCATTAGCCCCTGATACATCTCAAAGAAGAACCTACGGTAATTATAGAGGAATTTCTGGAAAATATAAATTTGACGAATTGGCATCATTACATGGGGATCCGGATGCATTATCAATAGGCTTGGGAGGAAATATTTCAGGAGGTGCTGGATTTGGTTTAAGTGCTTCAGTAGCTTTAATGCTTAAAGGTCCGGATGCTGGGAAAGCAGGACTATATGGTACTGCCAATAATTTGGAAGGTTTTGAAGCATCAGCTGGTATTCAAGCAAGTCTTATGTTCTCAGATATTTCTTTGAAAGAATTTAGACTAAATACATTGGAAGGTTATGCTGAGGGAGTTCAAGGCGGAGGAGGCCCTGTAGGAGTTTCTATGTTTAAAAGTTATGATGGTGAATATAAGAGCAAAGGAGGTTGGTTCTCTGGTAAGACATTTCAGAAAAAGTCTTTGCTTTATCATGGATACAGCTATGGATTAGGAGTTGGGCCAGAAGATGTTTCAGCATCAGTATCAGCCTTTTCTGGTGATACTAAATATCTTGGAGAAGTTACAAATATTATAAAGTCTAAATAATGAAAAGAAAATATTGTTTTTTTGTCTTAATGATTTTTTTATCATTGATTTTGATAGGATGTAAAAACGCTCCTGTCGAATGTAATACTTCAGTTATTCAAATTGAAAACAAATGGCACGATGATAATGGTGGAATTCGATTTCTACTATGATACATTGAATAGATTGGTTGGTACAGGAACAAGGGATACCATCATAGGTGAAGAAGAACAGCCTGTACATTCTGTTAATTTTGCACATTCCACATATAATCTTAAAATGAAGTATAACAAGGTAGGTGGAATTATAGAAAAGACTCAACATCATGAAAGAGATATGATTGTTGTACCCGAAAATACGTATCAGAATAATTATGCCTACATAGGTGGAACTCATAAGCTTGATAAAGTAGATGACGGCTCAACAGGTAATACAGAATCATTTGAATATGATTTCGATGGTAATGCTGTAAGTCATATTGACATCAACGGAACAAGAAAAATGTTTTGGGATGAGCAGGATCGTATGAGTTTATCAGTATCATACCTATGATGATAAAGGAGAAAGAGTGATCAGATACGGACTGGAAGCACCAACACAGCTTTACCAGAACGGAGCACCTGTAGTGGTTGATGAATTGAGAATGGTTGATTACAAACTCTATCCAAATCCATATGTAACGGTAAGTTCTACAGGGCAGTACACGAAGCATTATTTTGAAGGTTCAAAAAGATTTGCGAGCAGACTGATGGACGGTGCTGTAAGATTYGARGATCCTTCGATTTTATACAGTAGCAAAACAGCTGAAGATAAAGCTGACAAGAAAGCCGATACAGAAGCGGATTTTAAGAAGTATCTTGAACAAACAGATCTTGGTAMTAATGTTTCTGTAGAATTAAGAGAAACAATGCAACATCCGGATTTAATCTGCACGGAGATCATTTGGGAACCGCAACATTTGTTACAAATTCTCAAGGTGATGCAACCCAATTTTTCTTAAATTTACCATTCGGGGAAACCATGCTGGAGCAGATGGACGGATCATACAATAATCCATATAAGTTCAATGCAAAGGAATTGGATGAAGATACAGGACTTTATTATTATGGAGCTAGATATTATAATCCGAGATTGAGTATTTGGTATGGGGTGGATCCTTTGGCGGAGAACTATTCAAGCTGGTCGCCATATGCTTATACATTTGATAATCCAGTTATTTATACAGATCCCAGTGGTATGGCACCAGAAAAAGAATTACCTGATAATCAAAAACTAGGTAAAGGTGATTGGCATAAATCAGATAGAGAAGCAAATACTCAGGTATGGAAAGATGCGAACAAATATAATTTGCAACAAAAAAATGGTTCCTCAGAATATACAAATATTGTTCAACGTACAGCTTTTTATAAATGGTTCCAGACTGAGACAGAAAGTCGTGGATATGAAACTAAATGGGCTGGAGCAGCTTATATTATAGCTAATCAAATGGCAGGAACAGAAGATCCTTGGTTAAATTGGGCTATGAGTTCTGAGATTAAACAATTTGCACAAGATGGTAATAAAGAGATTTTTGATAATGTTTTCCCAAAATTAAGAGGTCTGTATAATGGCGGAATACGTAAAGGGGAAGCTGCGAAAAGTTGGGATATAGCTACTTTAACTGTTGAGCAAAGAGATATTGTAGGACCTATTTACAAAAGACAGTCAAGTGAAACTTTAAGTACTTTGTCACAGATGGCTAAAGGTGAATCAATATATGGATTTGGGGTCCCATTGAATTTAATTTTTAATCCTAAAGGTGATATTACAAACTGGAAAGATAGATTTAATCATGGAATGCAAAAAGCTGTTCCAGCATGGGAGAAATCTAAAGGTGGTTCAATGCCAATAAATCAAATACAACGTTACAATCCATGATAAATAAAATCACAATTATACTAATGTTTTTATTTTCTTGTAAAGAAACAAATGTTAATCGCTATTTAGAGCGTCATATTCTTATTGCAAACATTGACACTAAGAAGAATTTGCTTATTTATTCTTATTGGAAAGATAAAGACTATGCAATAAAAGTCGAAGATTTAAAAACTGATAAAATGCTTTTTTTCTTTAAAATTAAAGACAAGTCTTTTACAGAACCTAAAATACATAAGAATAAAATATGTTTTCCAGAATCAAATGACAGTTTCATTTGTATAGATTATAAAAGAAATGCAATACTTTGGAGAATACAAACTAAAGGCAGAGTCAGAGAGTTTCAGTATGTAAACGACGATATGATTATAGCCAGTATAGATTCCTATGGTATAGTGGCTATAAATTCAAATTCTGGGAAAGTAATGTATGAATTATTATTACATGTAGACCAAAATTGTAGTGTAGATAATGCACCACGTCCTATTACTTATGATGTTAATTATTTTTATGTTGCAGATTTCAATTGTAACTCAGTAGTTGCATATAATATTTTGTCTGGGGAAAAAGTATGGAGTATCAATAGAAATTCAGAAGCCTTTTCAAACCTAATTGTAGCAGGAAAGTATATTTTTGTGGGAAGTAATGACTCATATAAAACGGGAGAAATTATGTTATTAGAAGCTAAAACGGGAAAATTAATCTATCAACATGAATCTAAATTTGAAATAATGTGTAATCCTATTTATTATAGAAATAAAATATACTATTATACTTACGATTCTAAACTAAATGAATTTGATATTGAAAATAGATCATCCAAGATTATCTATAGTTTCAGTCAAGAAGATGATATAAGTGGAAACCAGATTTACCCATTAGATAACTTTCTTTATATTCAGGATCTAAATTTTAATTTAAATAGAATTGATTTATCTACTTTCCAAAAAGAATTTATACAAAAATCTCCTAAAGGTTTGTTAGGTGTATATAAAATTAACACCGAGACTAAATTTCTTTATTAGTTGGGGAATTGCTGAATTGCTATCTTTTTTAGAACAAAATTATTATATTCCTTAACAAAAAAATAGAAACATTCGGATTGACTTAATCCGAATGTTTTAATAATGTAAGTTTTTCCTAAAATTTACCATTCGGAGAAACCATGTTGGAGCAGATGGACGGATCATACAATAATCCATATAAGTTCAATGCAAAGGAATTGGATGAAGATACAGGGTTGTATTATTATGGTGCAAGATATTATAACCCGAGGTTAAGTATCTGGTATGGAGTAGATCCTCATTAGTCTCTTTATTTACTTTGCTTCCAGCCTCT
>NZ_LMKA01000019.1 GCF_001421435.1 Chryseobacterium sp. Leaf201 | reverse complement strand
AAATTTTAATAATATACTACTTCAACCGAAATATCACCAGAACAAATTGAATTCTGACGAGAGTTGGGATTTTGTTTTAGGCATTACTAATACTTAATAAAACATTTGCTAATTCATATATTTGAATAAACTAAAAGCTTGATTTTTCCTATGAAAAAGCAAAACAATATTGAGAATGATCTTTATTATTTTAATCAAAGAAAACCTGAAAAAATCTATGTAAGTAAAGCTTTTCCTTATCTACATTTCAGCAGAGTTATAACTACAGAGAAAAGGTATATAAAGAAAGTTTTTGAAAAAGATGATACCTCAGAACTGGTTGAAGTTGAAGGAGAAATAATCTTGAAAAATATACCAACTTTGTTTGGCAAATACCAAGTGAATGCAGTAGTATATTCAAAACAAGATACAAATCTTTTAGAATTTACTTTACAAAAGTTTATAGAGACAAAAGATCAATTAAGACCTGTGAAAGATTCTGCATTTTCATTTACAAATAGGGAATTTACCGAACTTTTACAATTTTTGAGTGATGTTAAATTTCTTGATTTTAACGATAAAGAAAGATTCGTTATAGATTCAGAAAAATTTAGCCACCACAAGATTTTGCTGAATTTAACTGAGCCAGATCCAAACAAAATATTGGTAGATAAAAAGTTTGGCGACTTAATAAATAAGCTCAATGAATTGGATTTAAAAGAAAGAGAAAATTTTCTTGAAACATTAAAGAATAAAATCCTAACTAAAACAGATCTTGACATTTTAACAGGAAGAAAAGACGGACTTGAACAATTTAAAAATTATTTAGGTAGTGAACATCCAATTACTGAAATTCAATGGCAAGATTTTTTTAAAAATAATTCCTGGATATTTGGATATGGTCTTGATTATAAATTTCTGAATATTTTACAAAAGGAAGCATCAGTTTCTTCCGTCGATGTTGGTAGAAAAAATGAGGTTAAAGCAGATTTTCTTCTCGGAGACAATAATTTTACAGTTATCGTAGAACTTAAAAGACCTGATACTCCTTTATTTGACAACACACAAAACCGATCCGAATCATGGAGATTATCTAAGGATTTAACCTATGCTGTTTCACAAATACTGACTCAGAAAGCGGAATGGGAACTTAAATCACAACACACTCAATTTGATGGTGAAGGCAATCCAATTTATCAATCAACTTATAACCCAAAGGCTATATTAATAATTGGAAATACAAAACAGTTTGAAGGAGAGAATAAAGAAAGCTTAATGAAAAGAAAAACTTTTGATTTGTATAGAAGAAATTCGAGAGATATAGAAATTGTTACTTTTGACGAACTTTTAGAAAAAGCAAAATTTATAGTGAGCGATAATCGGCAAAATGATGAAGTTATAAATTTGGAGGAAAATGATGATTTGCCATTGTGAATAAATTTTTCTCTTTACATAGATGATAATAATAAACAAACCATAGGTTTATAATAATCCATTATAATTTACGGATAATTTGCTTAATTTAAAAATTAATTTAGCCTAAATGAAAATTCATTTTTTTGTATTTTTGGACCTTTCATATAAGAATTACTAACATTATATATAGTTCACACTGATGACTAACATAAGAACTGAAACAGAAACAGTTATAAAAAAAATTCTACCTTACCTTAGTAGACGGGGATATGACCTTGAAAAAGATTTCGATTTTGAAAGCGCAGTTTCACAAACAGATCGCTATACAAAAGGATATATTGACGTACTTGTAACATTAGGCAAAAACAAACCTATCTTTCTTATTGAGGCTAAAAGAATATCTAAAAATTTGACAGCAAAAGATAAGGATCAAGCCATGAAATATGCTAAATCCAATGAAATTAATGTTCCTTTTTTTATAGTTACAAATGGTAATGATATTCAGTGTTATAATACAAAGAATGGTAATCGGATAAATTGGGATGGAAAATCTGTAGATAAAATTCCTACCAAAGAACAATTAAAGTTAGTAGTTAGAACTTTAAAGTCTAATCCTGACTTATCAAATATACCTTTATCAGATGACAAAAGTTTACCATTCAGGCCAGGTTTGCCACTTCGGCAATTAAATGCTCTATTTTATAAATGTCATAGTACAATCCGAAAAATTGAGAAAAATGAGGAAAGTGCTTTTTCCGATTTCTCTAAGCTATTATTTTTAAAATTGTTAGAAGAAAAATGTGATGTTGAAGCTGATTTTGACTTACCATATTCTTATAGATTTCACGAATTAGCGGCGAAACCAGCTAATGAATCAGATCAGGTTAGAGATTCTGTCCTAAGCATGATTGATAGTATTGTGAAAAGAACAAATTATGGGGAGGTTTTACACGAAAAAATAAAATTAAAAAATCCCAAGACATTTCATTCAATTGTAAAGGATCTTTCTTCCGTGTCATTTTACGATAGTAGTTTGGATTCAAAGGGTGCTGCTTTTGAATATTTTGTTAGAGCAACGCTTAAAGGTAAAAAATTAGGTCAATATTTTACTCCTCGTGAACTTGTTCAGGCTATGACAGCACTGGTAGGGAGGAAAAAAATTGTAAATTCAATTATCTCTGGATCTAGAATTAAGGTATTAGATCCTGCCTGTGGTACCGGTGGCTTCTTAGTCTATTTGCTTCAAGATTCGATTAATTTACTTTTTGATAAACTTAAATTAAGAGAAATAAATAAGGCTACCTTTGATCAATCTATTAAGAAGCTTAAAGAAGAAATTTTTTTCGGTTCAGATGCCAATGAAGGCGTTGCAGCATCAGCAAAAATGAATATGATAATTGCAGGTGATGGCCATACAAATATTCAGAATGAAGATAGTCTTTCAATCAATTCGATAAACTGGTCAACTAATTCTCCAGACTGTACGTTAATTATGACAAATCCTCCTTTCGGCACATCCGAAGGAGAGTCGTTAAATAACAACGACATGCAACAATTTGAAGTTAGCTCTTCAAAAGGTCAATATCTATTTATACAAAAGATGATAACCAGCACTATTGCTGGTGGAGAAATCTGTACTGTGATAGATGAGGGAGTCTTAAATACTGATTCAGGCAAAAACCTAAGAGAATTTATTTTAAAAAATTGTAAATTGATTTGTGTAGTAAGTTTACCAAATGAAACTTTCAAGCCCAATAAAATAAATGTTAAATGCAGTTTATTGTATTTAGAAAAACGGGATCATCCCGACTTTGATCTTGAAGATAATTATACTACAACAATATGTCGATTCGACTCTTTAGGCTATCATGCTTCAGGAGATAAGATCAGAAATTTTAAGAAGGATCTATTTCTAAGTGAAATTGAATCTAAAGTTTTAGATTGTAACTTGGGTAGCATAAGGGAAGGATACAATTGGAGTGCGTTTGATGTCGATATTAAAGATATTTATGATGATGAAACTCATAGGTTCGATTATAAATATTGGAATGTAGATACAAGAGAAAAGATAGATATATTATTAAAATTTAAAAACCCTACGCTTAAAGAATTAAATTTAATTTCAACTTCACGAGGTAAAAGTCCCTCCGCTGACAGTTATGTCGATGAGCAAGATGGTTATGCTATAGTTATTAAAGCAGGAAGTAATATAAGTAAGTTTGGTAAGATTATAACAACTAATGCAGATTGGATCGAAAAATCTGTATATGATGAATTTTTAGAAAAGTCAATTGAGACAAATACAAATATAAATATTATAAGGAAATATGATATATTATTATCATCTACTGGCGATGGAACTTTAGGAAAATGTTGTGTTTTTGACCTTGATATACCAGCTATTGCAGACGGACATGTTACAATAATAAGAGTTGAAAAAGAAACCATTAATCCTTATTATCTAGCAGATTTTTTAAGATTAGGTTTTGGCTCTGTACAGATATCAAGGTTTTATACAGGCTCTACCGGACTTATAGAGTTAACGCCAGAACAAGTGGATCGAATTATTGTTGACATTCAAAGTAATGATGTAGTGAAACAGAGTGATCTTTCAATAAAAATCAGAGAAATCGAAAATACATATATTCAAAAAATTGAAGAGGCTGAAAACATTTTACAACAAAGCAAAAATATTCTGTAATATATATAGCAATGGTAGACAAATTAAGAAAAAACCTAATTACAATTAGGTTTTTTCTTAATAAAATTAAAAATTCTTTATTCTGAGCTATTTAAATTTTCTTTAAATTCAAATCAATTAATACTCTATTACCACTTAAGATAACGATACTGATCTTTTCACTATTCCTGATAAAATTAAAAGTATTAAATTTGTATAAATCTTTCTATTGATTAGAATATCATTAATTTAAAAGGACTAGAATTACTATTAAAATCTCAGATTGTTTTTTAACTAATTATTTTTCAGATGCTCTAATTCTTCAATAACATCATATTCCTTCTTGTGAATTTTTTTACTAGTCAAATCAATCTTTACTGTTTCTATAAAATCTTTAAAATCATTATTCATTGCTAACTTATTTATTGTCTCTAAATCTAAATCCTTTTTAAATTTAGCAGGAATTATGACAGCTGAGGAATGTGGATCATCTAAATCAAGCTCAATCACACCAATTCCAAAAGAAGCTGACAGTCGGGAAAGCTCATGCATAAAATCATTATCTTCAGAAATTCTTGCTGCTACTAAATAAGACTCGTTTGCCCATGAAGAATTTGACACACATTGAAAAAAACTTTCTCTTAAATTTGTAAAGCTTAATTCTCTTTTGATCTCAAAGGAATACAAAACAATAGATCTTACCCCAATAGCATTGCTAAACTCATTAATTTCCTGTTTCCAATCTTCCATTCGGTAATAACACCCTACCATATCGGGATGCACCCATTCGCCAAATTCTTTCTTATTAGAAATATGGTGTTTTATCGTTTTTGTATAACATTGCATGTGATAATAAACAAAATATGTCAAATATTTATGTAAATCCTTTTCTAAAAAATCAAACTTCTTTTTTTTTAATGGAGGAAGATCTGCTGGAATTATATTTTCATATTCTTCCAGTACGCTTGCCATTGATTTTAAATAAAATCTTTTAGGTCTTGAATCTGTTTTAGCAAAAACTGATTTTGGATTGTCTTTGCTATTTACATAAATCTGAGCTCCAAGTGTAGACCAAGGAGTTTTCCCCTGCGAATTTAATTTTTTATCATATCCTTTTTCAACAGCAAGGTTCCAAATCTCAGTTGCTGTTAATGGTTTTTTTTCCTCTTTTAATATGGATTGAGCGAGTTCTAGGAAGGTCATTATATGTTTTTTAATTAAGGTTAGATATCCAATACTTACTGATAATTATTTTAATCATTTTGCTATTAGCCAAAGATAATATAACATATTATTAAT
>NZ_LMKA01000018.1 GCF_001421435.1 Chryseobacterium sp. Leaf201 | reverse complement strand
ATTTAATTAAAAATATTACAATTATTAATATTTTCGTAAAATAATTCACTACTATATGAAAAGATTTAATTTTTTATTATTATTCCTTGTTGTTTTCTTACCCTATGAATTTTATTCGCAGCAAATCGACCGGTTGTATTTATCTTTTGCCGCAACAGGACGGGTATATGACATAACCGGTATTACAGGTACTGTTTCACTGCCCGCTCCGCTGGCTTCACCAACCGTTACTACCTTAGCAGACCTAAGTAATTTAGCAGTGGGATATGACAGCCCGGGAGGAAATCCGGGTTCTGCAGTATTTATCCACTCCAATACTGCGGCAAACAGCCCTATCTATAAAAATGGGACACTGATAACACCCTCTGCAACGCTGCCTGCTGTACCGATAGGAGGAATCGGGACCAATAATGTACCGGGGCCCTACTTTGGAAGGGTATACGGTTTCCAGTCCAATACAAAAACACTGTATCCAATTTATCCTGCGGGAGCAACACTGCCGATTACTGCAGCAGCAGGCGACACTGACTGGAATACAGGAACGACATTCAGCACCGACACCTTCTTTGATTATGAGAACAATATATACATGTTCCTTAATAATGCCGGTAATACGGCACGATATTTATATAAAATAGCCATTGCAACAGGGGTTGCTACAAAAGCCGCCCAGATTACCGGCCCTGCTGCAACGATAGCATCTATGCAGGGAATGGCCTATCTGAACGGTATGGTATATACAGCTTCCCTTATCGGGACCTCCGGCGGAACTGCCAACAGCATTCAGATTAACAGCATTAATATCTCTACAGGCGCTTCCACTACCGTGGCCACCATTAATATCGGGAGCAATTTTGCCAATCTTGATTTAGCTTCCGTTCCTTATTACGTACCGTTTACCTTTACCTGTAACGGGGCGGCATTCCAGGGCAATTCATCATTTTCTACAGGATATGTGTCTACAAGAACCGTAAGGATCCCCATTACCAATGTGTATGGTCCCGGTACTTACACCATCAACGTGTCAGGTACAGATTTTGCCACTACTTCCCAGAATGTCACCATTAATACAGGCACCACCTTTATCGATGTGCCGGTTACTTATAACGGAACCGGTTCTGCAGGCCAGAAAACAGTTACCGTAAGGCTGGGAAATTCTTCAACCACCTGCTCAGTCACGGCAACCGCTGAAGCATCGTTCGGATGTAACGCCAACATGTATCTTTCACAGAACAATACGCTGTACAGGGTAAATACGGCATCAAACCCTTTTACCTATCCTGCGGTGGGATCTTATACCGGAAATATCAACTCAATAGCCATCAATCCTATAGACGGACTGATGTACGGAACGGTGGAAAACACCAATACGATTGTAAGAATCAATGCTTCCGGTACCTTCACTCTGATGGGCGCCGTATCCGGGCTTCCGAGCGGTGTTAACCTGAATGCCGGTGAGTTTGACCCGGCAGGAAATTATTATCTTAAACAGGCAGGTTCCAACACCACCCTGTACCGGGTTAATATTGCAACCATGAGCGCCACTGCATTAACGCTTTCACAGGCCGTAAATGTTTCAGATTTTGCCTACATGATGGAAGACTTTATTCAGCATCTTCAGATACAGACGGAAGACTTCTGTCAATTGACCTTTCAACTATACCTGCAACGGTGACGTTTATCGGTACCAACAGTACGGTAAGTCCTTTCGGAGCGATGTTTGCCTCTTCAACCGGCGAGGTTTACGGTTCCCTTAATACGGGAGGTTTTTACCAGTTCAATCTTATCAACGGGCAGAGAACACTGATCTCATCATCTCCTGCCAGCAACTCGAATGACGGTGCGCACTGTGTTACTGCACCGATTGCTTTCAGTGCAGATCTTTATACAACGACAACGGACGGCGTATCCACTTATGCGCCGGGAACCTCTGTAACGTATACGGTGGTTGTAGGGAACAACGGGCCTTTCGGGGTTCAGGGGGCAACGGTTTCCGTACCTGTCCCTGCAGGAATTCCGGCGGCCAACATAACATATACTGCTGTTGGCGCAGGCGGTGCCACCAGTGCGGTTACCGGAACACAGACCGGTGCCGTTAACGATCTTGCCAATTTGCCGCTGAACGGTACAGTTACTTATACGGTTACGGTAAATATTCCGGTAACGTATACGGGTAATTTAACCAATACGGTTTCCGTTACTTCTCCGCCTAACAGTACAGACCCGATTACCGCCAACAATACGGCAACAGATACCAATGTGCAATCTGTTTGTTACAATCCGGTAACCAATACCGCTGCAGGAATCGATACCCGGCTGGGAATAACATTACAGAAAAACTCAAGTGTCGGAACCGGGAACTGGCCGTTTACCCGTAAGTCTGCACATATGGCAATAGAATCAAATACCCAGGGATTCGTGGTTACCCGTCTTGCAACCGCTAATTTGTCAGACATCACAACACCGCAGGAAGGAATGATGGTTTTTGATACCACAGCAAAATGTTTAAAAATATACTCAGATGGTGTATGGAGGTGTTTCTCGGTTCCATCATGCCCTTAATAAAAAAATATCAGCAATGAAAAAAGGAAAAATTCTCACAATCGCTTTACTTGCTTTTTCAGCATCTGCATTTTCACAGGTTATTATGGGGGATGCCATCGGTACAGCGGCAAACAAAACCAGTGTATTACTGGAATTTGCAAATACCAACAACAAAGGAATCATACTGCCTTACGTAAGAACATTACCCACAACTCCCACACAGGGAACTTTACTGCTGGATGCCGTTAATGCAGCACAGGCACGGATACGTTACTATAACGGGACTTCATGGATGGATATGAGCGGGCAGAACGGAAATATTACTGCCGTTATGGCCACACAGCCTGCCTTAGCGGAAACCACCAGTGAAAAATTCATCATCGGTGCAACTTCTACTTCCGCAAACGGAGCTGTAGTTCTGGAATCTGCCAGTAAAGCCATGGTACTGCCTACGGTTACGGATGTCAATAATATCCCAAGCCCATCCCCGGGTATGATGGTATACGTAAATAAAACCGGAGCCAAAAGATTAGCCGTTTATAATGGCGAAAGATGGTCATTCTGGGCAGCACAGTAAAATAAAACAATATTATTGTTATTACGGAAGGGTCCGGCTCAATATGAGCCGGACCCTTTTGATTTATCCGTTAGATATTTAGTTTCTTTCTAAATATTACATTATCGTTTTTGAAATTAATTCATTTCCTAATATTATTGCTGTATCTTAATAAAGATCAGCTATTCATTTAAAAAGAAGAAGCCCTTTCAAGTGAAAGGGTTTCTTTATACATTATAACATGTACTAATGATTTGTAGCGTTGGTAAAGATAGAACAATATCTTAAGCATTAAGATTTATTTGCAATCATTCTGTAGAGATAATATTTATTTACAACTGGTGTTTACCTCCAATGGTATTATATAAGCTAATGCTGTTGATATTCATTACATCTGTCAGATTACGCATCGAAGAAGCGTAATAGTCTTTAAAAAACTCCCATTGCTTTTTGAAATGCTATTCTTTATAGATGGTCTAGAATATGTATTTGATAAGATATTAAATTCATAAATGGTTACTTCCATGAAAATTGCTACATATAATGTTAACGGAATCAACAGTAGGCTTCCGGTTCTACTCAGATGGTTAAAAGAAGCAGAACCTGATATTGTATGTTTGCAGGAATTGAAATCACCGCAGGATCGTTTTCCTATCTCTCAGATCAATGAAGCAGGATATCATGCAGTGTGGCAGGGTCAGAAACAATGGAACGGCGTGGCAATTTTATCAAGAGGACATGAGATTACTGAAGTTCAGACCTCATTGCCAGGCGATTCAACTGATAAGCAAAGCAGGTATCTGGAGGTCATTATAAACCAGATCGTTATCTGCTGTCTTTACCTTCCGAATGGAAACCCTTTTCCAGGACCAAAGTTCGAATATAAATTAGATTGGATCAAGAGATTAAAAATAAGATCCGAACAGTTTATTGACATGGATCTTCCTGCAATTCTGATTGGAGATTTTAATATTATTCCAACTGAACAAGATGTCTATAAACCTGAAAAATGGAAAGATGATGCACTATTCAGACCGGAGGTGAGAAAAGCATTCACCGATCTTATAAAAAATGGTTGGACCGACTCAATACGCACTCTTTTTCCTGATACTGAAATTTATACTTTCTGGGACTATATGAGAAAAGCATATGAGCGGAATGCCGGATTAAGGCTGGATCATATATTATTGAGTCCGTATCTTAAAAGCACATTAATAAAAGGAGGTGTTGACAAATACGTCAGAGGATGGGATAAAAGCAGCGATCACGCACCTGTTTGGATTGAGATTGCTAATGATGTACAATAAACTCCATCATAATATATACATTCAGCGATCGCCTTTACACTACAGTTATATAGTTTAGGCTAATGAGTTCTCAACAATTAACATGTTGCTGCTGATTGAATGATAATCTACCTGACATTCTCTTTTTCAATACTTCATGCTTTCTGACTTGACCTCTAACAATCATTATCTATAAATTGTCTATTTCCTTTATAATTCTTGTTTAATCTGACTTAAACGAACCAAATCATCTATAAAAGTGTTTGAAGATACGCTCGTCATGGTCACCAAAACCGGCATCTGAAGTTTACTTCATGCCGGTTTTTTATTTCATAAATCCTTTATAAATCAAATCCTGTCCGCGCCGGCTGGTGCCCGCTACCGTTCCTGCTTTTCCTGAAGATCCGCCCGGGATGTTTTTTGTAATGCTTGTCATGAGGTTGCTTTTTTGGGTTAACGGAACGAAGGTATAACAGGATTTTCAATTTTCAATGGCCTGAATAAATTCTGGCAGCTTGTGTCCGGTTTTGGCAGGTTTTGGCAGCTTATGACCGGTACCCTCCGACATTTCTTCGGTTCTTCTTCGAGTCTTCTTCGGGTCCGCTTCGGAAAAACGGGTCTTTTTCCGAAGAACTCTCGAACAAAGGTCGGAGAATGTCCGGAAAACCGGGCATTTCCGGCAGGTTATTCCTGTCCCGAAGCATTAACTTTTACATTTAATGAATTTCTAATTTTCAGCCTGTTTATTTACAGATTTCACAAACATAGAATTCCCTATTTTCGGGTAAGATCCGGCAGCAGCTGTTCCTTTGTAAATGCTTATTTTTTTGTTCTTTTACCCTGATGCAAAAGAACCAAAAGATCAGGATTTAAAACTTTTACGCTACCAATTGAACCTGCGCTGAAAAGTTTAAAATTGATTCCCGTTGGCCGTCTAACCACTCCGTCAGGTTTGCGCGGATTGGGTTATTGGTTTTTAATCCAATATTGCAGCCGCACTTCGGACATAAAACTTTGGCTCATTATTGCTTATTTTTTATTGGTTTCGCCGAACCATACATGGTTTCTCTATGGCCTATCCTTTTCAATTTGCTTAACGCTAAAGTTTTCAGGTCGCTTTTTACTCGCAGTCGATATTGTTATTTTATATTCATCATTATTTTGGGATTTTAATTATATTTCTTTAAATCATCTTCTTTCCCGGGTCGCCAAACTTCAGGGCAAGGGCTTTTTATTTTTTTTCCTTTCCAGGATCAGCCACGCGCCATCCAGCATTTTGATGAGATGGAGATACGGACCGACAATATTACGCTCCGGTACATTGTTAAAGGTGCCGAGCGAGAAATACACCACGTCCGACAGGAACTCTTCAAATTCCTCCAGGCGGTACTCCTTAAAAGCTTTGCGGAAGACTTGCACCGGGTCCCGGTATTCTTCCTCTGAAAGCGAACCCTGCATCAGCAGGCTGCTGTGCTCCGGAACGCTCTCCCCTATCCATTTCCCGGCTTTCTTCCTGAGGCACCACCCTGCCCGGAGAAACGACCGCATCGACTGGTGGAAATGGAAAACCACGGAAGGGTCTTCAGAAATCCGCGTTTTCCCCTGTACCGCATACTGCATGATCCGGTTTAACCGCTCCTTCGCCGTCGCCAGATCATGGAACTGGAAAAACACCTCCATCAGCGGGAGTGCCGAATGCTTGTTTCGGCCGGACCAAAACCGGGATTCTAAGTCTATGCTGTTCTTTTTCATAGGTTCTGTTTTTTTTGATTTAATGGTTTTCCTGGCCATAAGGATTCATGGACTTGAAAACATAACTTTCCTGAGTGCCTTCTGGTCTGAAAAAAGACATGATAAGGTCTTTGAGCAGTGACCAAAAGACACCGGAAAGCATTGATATGAATGAAATTTGTGTTTTTTATAAGCTTACTTTAAAGCCGCAATGAGTTGTACACCCCATTGTATCGTGCAGTCTGATACTGTATTTTAAGGAAGCGGCTTAGAATGAAGAGTAATGGACGGCATGAAAATAAAACGGCATGGAACTCTACATTATCCAATTCGGGGTACTGGTATACCTTACATACAGATAAGAGAGCCCACGCCTAGGTCGTGAGCTTCCTGCTTATCATCTCGTATGTTAAAAATTACCAGTTTTCGAATTTGAGATTCTAAGCAATAGCTTCTAATATTCTTTGAAGTATCGCAAAATTACTTTATTAAGTAATTTGTTCCAAATATAAGAAAAATTTATTTCATTACCGAATTCGGTAATGATTAATGTTGCAAATATTTTGAAATTGCATTAAACAGTGCGATTATGAATGAATTTAAAACCGATGAAATTAAGAAATTAATTGCTGAAAAAATTAAGGAAATAAAAGGAGATACACCCTATACTAAAATTGCTGAGAAATGCAATACAACAGCGGCAAGAATAAGTGATGTATCAAACAATAAAATCGACTGTCAACTAAGCACCTTTATTGAAATAGCTACAGGTTTACGAATTCACCCAAGAGAACTGTTTGATATAGCATTTGATTTTAAGGAATATTATTATGAGCTTGATAAATAAATCCTGACGAGAGTTGGGATTTATTTGTTTTTAGCCCAAACTGTAATTTCTAATTTCATTTAAAATATA
>NZ_LMKA01000017.1 GCF_001421435.1 Chryseobacterium sp. Leaf201 | reverse complement strand
GAACTTTGTTTTCTTCTGCAAATTTTACAATCTCAAAATGCTCAATCAAGAGTTCAGGTAAAAATAATTTGAGGAGTTCGGCATCGTTTAACATTCCACAAAATTATCAATATTTTTTTTCTCCCCAAGTTTTGAGATTGATCCGATACAATCATGACTTATAGTCGGCCATAGGCTTTCAGAAAACCTGTAATAAAAAAAGAGCAGATAATTGCTTATCTGCTCCCGGTATACCTTATGGTATTAAATGAGTTACGCTATTTTAACGTTCACTGCATTAACACCTTTGTTTCCATTTTGTAAATCGAATGTTACGACATCGTTTTCACGGATCTCATCCACTAAACCTGAAGTATGTACGAAAACATCCTGTCCACCTGTTGATGGTGTAATAAAACCAAATCCTTTGGCATCGTTAAAGAATTTTACTGTTCCTTGTTGCATTGTAATATGTATTAAAAAATTATTGTATTCTATTATATAGGACCCATATCCCTATGTCTTGATTCAAATCAAAACGATAATAAATTTTTGAGAGAAAAATATGGATGTGTGGAATTTAAGAGTGAAAATCGAACTTCTTAAAAGTAGTGCATCTAAAAATTAATGACAAAATTGAGCGGCTGTATCAGCAGGAAATGAAAATAAGTGATATTCAATTTCAGACTTGCTTAGGCAGTAGCCTTATTATTTTACAAATGTAGGTGAAATAAACGGACTGTGCAAATTTAATTTGATTAATTACTATCTATGCACCTATCTTAGCAAAGAAATACAGTCAGTTATCCGGCAGCCGCACAAATTTGAATGCTAATAATAACAGTAAATCTCAAAAATGATTTGATATTTGCAAAGGCGAAAAACATTAATGCAATTACATATATTTTATAACAAGCAACAATTAAAAATTGATGACAGAGAAATTCCCGATCACAAACAGTAACTTTCAGCAAATAGACTTGGTAAAGTTATTCAATAAAAATACGGACTAAGCGAGAAACAATTAATGCCAAACAGGAATTTCACAATGGTTATAAACGGGCACAGACTCATCTCGGTTTTCCAATCTGGCTTTTTTGCAGGGGTATGCGGACGGAATTCTGTTTGTACTACCATGGTAAACCTAATTCGCTATAACAAATGAAAACAAGTCAAAAATAAGCTGCAATTAATTCTGGATAATCCGGATCACTTATATAGATATAGTGTAATGTTTTACACCATAAAAACAAAAAAATATGTATTCCATTCTCGAAAATTTCATAAGAGGTAAAGCTGACATTGATGCCGAAAAACTTCAGGAAATCTGTTCTTACTTTAAATTGGTAAAGACAAAGAGAAACGAAATACTTCTGCATTATGATCAGGTCTGTAGTCATTACTATTTTATTAATACAGGATGCATCCGGTTATTTACCATCGATGAAAACGGTAATGAAAATTCAAGGTACTTTGCATTTAAGGGAAGTTTCGCGACTGCCCTACCAAGCTTTATAGACCAAAAGCCAGCCGAAGAGTATCTGCAGACTATTGATAAATCTGAGTTATTGTCCATTTCAAGGGCCGATTTTTATCATTTGACCGATACGATACCTCAATTTGCAAAAATATACACCGAAATCTTAGAACTTGGCTTTATATCGGCACAGAAAAGAATTTATGGTTTTCAGGGATTTGATGCTTTGGCTAAAATAAAATGGGTCATCCAACATCAGCCACACTTACTGCTCAGCGTGTCAAACAAGATGGCAGCTTCTTATCTGGGGATTTCGCCTTCTACCTTAAGCAGATTAAAATTGAAATTATAAAAACGTTGCTCCAGGGCAACGTTTTTAATTTTTATAGTAGCTAGCTTTGTCCGGACAAATAATAAAATGAAGAGCATATTTATATTAATATTATCAATATCAACAGCATGCTTCGGACAGTCTGCTGCGGAGACAAAAATACCGCAAATGGTAGTCGGTAATTATGTTAAACCGATTGACAATCTAACTTTAGAAGCTGCCGTAGAGATGACAAAACGTATGACCAAAAGTGCATTCTCGCTAAACAAAAAAGTTTCTATTGCCGTATTGGACGCTTCCGGGAATATAATTCTGCTTACCCGTGGTGACGGAGTCGGCCCACACAATACTGAGGCTGCAAGGAGGAAAGCCTACACGGCTTTATCAACCAAAACATCTACGCTTCTATTGTTAAGAAATGCAGAGGCGAGTATTGATGCAAAGAATCTGAATACAGTCACTGAACTCCTTTTATTGAGTGGCGGAGTACCGGTTTGGTTCAAAGGAAATGTCATTGGCAGCGTTGGAATAGCGGGCGGCGGCAGTCCTGAAAATGATGACCTGATTGCCAAAGCAGCCTCCATCGAAGAAATAGGAATTACAACAAAATAAATCTAACTATATAAAAATGAAAAAATTATTTTTTGCGTTGCTCTTATCAGCAGCATCCACCTTAGCATTTGCTCAGCAGAAGGAGTTTCAGCTTTCCAGTCATATCCTGGACGTATCAAAAGGAACACCAGCCACTGGAGTGAGTATCAAACTGGAAAAATATAATGAACAGACAAAAACCTGGATTTTTACAGATCAAAAAAATACAGACATCAACGGCAGAATAACGGATTTTCTTACTACAGAGAAATCCAACATCGGAATTTACAAATTAACGTATTATACAGGTGAATATTTCAAAAAAACAAATACAGACAGCTTCTACCCTTTTATTGAAGTGGTATTCCAGATAAAAGACAGAAATCATTATCATGTTCCTATAAAACTTTCTGCTTATGGTTATTCTACCTATAGAGGGAACTAGGAATGAAAGAAATCAGAAAATTGGCAGGGGTAGAACTTAAACCGGCACCTCACTTAAAATTTTATTGTTGACCGCAATGTCTGCTGAAGTTTTGTGAAGTATGGTTCACCTTTCAGACGCCCGATAATGAGAGAACCTGTCAGCATTGTTATCCAAAGATCGGAAATATCTGCTGCGCTGCCTGTAAAATTAAACAGCCCTACCCGCTTTCCTTCATCTAATACCTTTTCAAGCCAATCATTAACCAAAGCTAAATTCTGACTTGATCCCAGTTGCAGCCTCTCAGGGATATCTGCATAAGAGGAACCGAAAGTTCCGGCTAAGCAGAGATTATTGTTTGTCTTAAAATAAGTCTTGTATAAATTCAAAATGGTCTCTATCTTAACCTCTGCCGTTTCGTCTTCGATGCTCTTAACCAGTTCCTCAAAATCGGCTCTGTCTTTGGTGATGACTGCTAAACCAAGATCTTCCTTATTGGGGAAGTAATGGTGAATAGCAGAATTTTTAATGTTCAGTTCGGTAGCAATCATCTTGTAATTAAATGAATGATAGCCAAGCTGCATCATATGATTTCTTGCTAATTCAATTATTTTTTCTTTAGTGTTGTTAGTTGCCATTTACGTAATTTTTATGCAAAGATACTTACTTATAAGTAACTCTATAGTTTTAACATTATTATAAAACTTTCCTTACGAAAATCTTTTGTTTAAATAAGGAAGTCAATAATTTTTCGGTTAAACGGATCATCGAAAAGAAATCGGCGCCCATTGCTTTATCCCATTTTTTATCCGGGAGCCTGATTGTGATCATGCACAGATACACCATTGGTAATCAAAACATTCAAATTTTAAAAGTCTGCCAGTTATAATTAAGCTTAAACAAATTAAAGGCACATACGTATATTTCAGTATGTGCCTTTTTAAAATCGTAAAGTGATTTATAATTACTGTAATACCAAAAACATTTTATAGGTTTTTATCCTAAGATTATCAGCCAACGTCAGGGTCTGATTAGGCCATGAACAGACCTGATCTTCAACGGCTAATGCCGTCTGACATACCAGATAATTATTTTGCTTCCGGCATCAGGGGAAGTAATTCTTCCGTCGTCAAAATTGCATGGGCAAATGTAGGCCCGTTAATTTCATGGGCAGCGTGCATTCCTTCCAAAGAAAATGCTGCTGTAGCATCTTTTACAAGGGTAACGTGATAGCCCTGTTCCATTCCGTAGCGTCCTGTGGACTCTATGCACGTATTAGCCACCATCCCGATCAGGATAATGTGGGTTACAGAATGTTGCTGCAATTGCGCGCCAAGGTCAGTATTAGCGAATCCGCTTTGTGCCCAGTGTTCCTTCACAATAACATCACCCTGCTTAGGACCGAACTCCACATTAAATTCTCCTCCCCAAGTCCCTTCAGCAAACGGCTGGCCTGCAACTCCTGCCAATTGGAAAGGGTTCGCAAATTTCCAACCTTTAAAATCGTCCGGATGCGAGCGATGGTGAGGTACTATAAATACCTGTATTCCTGCTGCGCGTGCTGCCTCAATTACCTGTTTCATGTGTTTGAAGGTATCAGCTTTCTCCCTCGAAGCTTTCGTTATCTCAAATAACTTTCCACCCTCAGACATAAAATCATTGTATGGATCTACAATTAAAAGGCCGGTGCGGTCAGCTGCATAAGTTCCTGACCATGTGTTCTCGCTGTTAGCTGAATTTGAATTTAATGCTGTCATTTTATATATTGATTAAAATTATTACTGCAAATGTACTTACTTACATGATAGTAAGCTAATTTTTCAGCATTTTTATTTCAATTCATGTCTTCTTTTTATATTCATGCTCTAAAAGAAAGTATTATGCAGAATGATATTGCTTTATAAAAAGTGATCGTTATATACTTTGAGCTTTAAACTCCGGAATGGCAAGAAAAGAGTTACTGCTGGGATGCATGGTTACAAGAATCAAAAATGGGAATGCACAAATTTGTCGGCATATCCATCTGTTACACAAAATCTCATTTGAAGATGAAAAGGCAATTCATTAATTGAGGGATAAATTTTATCAAAACAGACCCAATCATTAAAAGCACTCAAAATCAACCCTTAATAACTTTCTGATTATCCTTGTTTTGATCTGATCTGTTTTGTACTATTATTTGCCAATAGAAACGTTAACCATTGCTTATTTTTTAAAAGTTAGTGTTGGAGTTTCGTATGTAATTTAAACCAACCTGTAATTAATAACAATGAAGAATCTCTTAAGGTTTCTGATTTATTTTCATATTCCTGGCTGTGATACTTTACAAATAAGGTCTTGCCGTTTCATCTGCAGCAGCGAGATTTTCAGCACGTTTGCTGATATCGGCTTCTTGTAATGCGGCTTCCAATTGATCCTTATCTAAGTCCTGGCAATATGCTGGTTCGCCCGGTTGCTGCCTCCATGATTCAGAAAGCAAACCCCCATCAATAGCATCGAAGCCAATTCCATCGATTAACTTCACCACAACCTTTTTTTGTGCTTCGTCATTGCCTGCAACCGACAATGCGATTCTGTTTGAACTTCCTGCCGGAACTGCCTTTTCAGCTAAGCTTTGGGCAACAATATTATTAAAAGCTTTAATTACAGGGTGACCAATTATTTTTGCTGTCCATTCGCTGTCTGCTGCCCCATTGGCAATCTCAGTGATCTGACCGTCGCGGGACGGATAATAATTTCCTGCATCAACAATGATTGCTTCAGAAGCTGATAAAATATCAGTGGGTAAATTTACCATTGCTTTTGCAGGGATTGCAATAATGACAAGGTCTTTTGCACCGGCGGCGGCTTCCACCCTTACAGGATCCGCTCCTGTTTTTGAAGCAATTACAGTTAAAGTTTCCGGTCCGCGTGAATTTGCGATTAAAACTTTATGCCCTGATTCTGTTAAATGTCCGGCAAGGATACTTCCGATGTTACCGGATCCAATTATTCCTATTTCCATAATGAATATTTTATTTTCTTTTATAATATAA
>NZ_LMKA01000016.1 GCF_001421435.1 Chryseobacterium sp. Leaf201 | reverse complement strand
TAATACTAATTATCAAACACTTTTATTTCAATAATTTAACATTGGTCACCTAAAATAAAAATATAATAATCTAAAATAAACTCCGGATGCCACTGACATCCGGAGTTTTATTTTGCGATTATCTTAATATTATTTAAGCATTGAAATGCTCCTTTACTTTTTCCAGCACCTGCTCTTCAGACATTTGCTGCGCGGTATCCAAAGTTACCTTCAGGTCTTTGAACTGGGCTGTTTCATGAAGGTGTTTTTTAAATTCCTCCTGAACCGTTCCGGGGCCGGTTACATACACTTCCTGAGAATTGGTTAACAGGTGCTCTATTTCTTTAAAGAATTTTGCCCGGTTGGTTCGCTCTGCATTGTTTCCGGCATTCTCGCTGGAGTTTCCGTGCTGTACTTCTGCTTTTACAGGGCTGCATAAGAAAAATTTAAATGCATTCTGGGCATCATGGTTTTTTACGACGATGGCTTTTTCCGTATCCATCCACAGTCCTGCTAATTTTTTGTCAGACATAATTGTTTTTTTTTAAGTTGTACCCATGTAATGACAAGAATAATGCTAAGCATATGTTAAGGGCATGTTAAATAAATTTATATTTGAAAATAAACGGCTGTACGCTCTGAACTGATGCTTCCTGTTAGGTATGACGGGAAAACATCTGATCTGAATTCAAAATCGATATTCTGATATTCTGATTTTTCCTTTTAAAGAATCAGCCCTGATCTCCCGACTTATCCAAAATAGAGAAACTTGTTTATTCCGACTATTTTCAATGAACACATCTGGTCTTAATTTCCCAGCGAGCTATGAGGTCTGGAGCTGTTGTAATCATCTTTTTACAAATCTGACTTTTGCTGTACATCTTCAAAAAAAATACAATGCATATTAAGATATTCAGCGGTAATTATCCGGTAAAATGCTCAATAAATGTATCTAGGTTCTCCCGCCCACCGTCTGGAAACTCCAATTCCATTTCCTTTTACATAAGCCCATGCGTCAATGCTTTACGAATAAACCCAGAACCATTGGTAAAAGATGTATTCTCAGAAATAGAGCGGTGCCGTTAGGTTTTAAAATAGTCCATGATCGTTGCTGTTATTGGGTTAACGGAACAAAGGTATAACAAGATTTTTAACCTGAAACGGCTTGAAATATTTTTGGCAGCCTGTGTCCGGTTTTGGCAGGTTTTGGCAGGTTATGACCGGTTAAATCCACACTTTGTTCGGGAGCGCTTCGGGAATCCTTCGGTAGTTCTTCGGAAAAAACATCTTTTTTCCGAAGAAACTCCGAACAGGTATCGAACAACACCCGAAGAAACCGTCGGTTTACATGACTGAAAACACCGATGCGGGACCGGCTGACAAATTATGATTTTAAAACTTTATCAAAAAAATACGGAGGGATTTTGCACGCAGAAAAAAGCCTCCGCTTACCTCGAAGGGATCGTTATAATACACAGATATACAAATCATTAACTACAGAATGCAGATTATAAAATTCCCTGTAAAATCTGACTGGATTCCGGCTCTTATTTCAGCAGTTGCCGTAAACCGCCGGACCAAATCTGAAAGGATATTGCATGTGATGAAAAATGTTCCGGTGCTTATTTCCCCAGTACAAATACCGCAGGGATTTTATGCAGTTCCGGTTTCTGTTTCTGCCAGTCTTTGATGGTTTTGGTGCGGATGAACTCGTGTTCCGGATCATTGATGTTGGCGGCGATGCAGAGCTTGGTGTTCGGGGACAAGAATTTGAACAGGTCTTCCAGCAGCTGATTGTTCCGGTACGGGGTTTCCATAAAAATCTGCGAATAGCCTGTTCTCTGAACCAGCCCTTCCAGTTGCTGCATCTGTTTTTTCTTTTCGCCTCGGTCGATCGGGAGATACCCGTTAAAGGTAAATTCCTGCCCGTTGAAACCGCTTGAGATCAACGCCAGGATAATGGAGGAAGGCCCGGATACCGGCACCACCCTGATGTTTTTTTCGTGGCACCATTTTACGATCAGGTTTCCCGGATCGGCAATGCACGGAAGGCCGGCTTCTGAAAGCAGCCCGAAATCCTGCCCGTCCATCATCAGTGCCTGTGCCTCGCGGATGTCTTTATTCTCGGTATATTTATCCAGAAGGAACAGCTTCAGGTCTGCCTGTTTTTTCTCCGGCGCAAAGAACTTTACGACCTTCCGGGCGGTTTTTTCATTTTCCACAAAGAAATAATCGGTCTGCATAATGTACTCTGTAATAACGGGAGCGAAGTGCGTAATGGACGTATTTTCTGAAAGATAGGCGGGGAGTAAAAAAAGCATTTTTTCTGAGTTATGAGTTGGGGTGAATGATAATAAGTTATAAGTGAGGAGTTATAAGTTATAAGTTGTGAGTGATGAGTGATGAGTTATAAGTTGTGAGTTATAAGTTATTGGGTCTGTGGGTTTAACCGGCGGGCGATTTCTTCGCAGCCGCGGTCCAGGATCCGGTAGACATTTTCAAATTCTTCCATTTCGCCCCAGTAAGGATCCGGGACTTCTGCATTGCCGTGATCACCGAGCACCTCCATAAATAGGGAAATTTTCTGCCGCTGCTCTTCATTCCGGGCTATTGAAATAACGTCTTCCATCACATCAAGATCCATGCAGTAGATTTTATCGAAATTTTCAAGGTCTTCTGACGTAATGGGCCTTGACCTCTGTTTTGAAATATCAATCTGATGGGCTTCTGCAGTTTTCAGGGCTCTCGGGTCCGGGTGCTTGCCTTCATGCTGGGAAATGGTTCCGGCGGAATCCACGTAAATGTTTCCGGGAACCTTTGTCTTCATAATCCCTTCTGCCAGAGGGCTCCGGCATATATTTCCGAGGCAGACCATTAATATCTTCATTGTTCAGCGGTTTAAAGGGGAACACCCGTTTATTTTCTCTTACAAAACTAAACAAAAAATGAAGAATATCTCTATTCTCCATTTTCCGGTATTTCAAGTAAAATTATTTTTTACTGTTTGATTCTTTCTGATAATTCTTTAACGTATTTCTTTACTTCCTTATCAATTTTGGAAACATCCTTGATTGTATCACAGGCATACATTACCGTAGAGTGGTCTTTCCCGCCCATTTCTTCACCGATTTTGGTGAATGTGGCATTGGTAAGCTCCTTGGCAAAATACATGGCCAGCTGTCTCGGAAGCGCGATTTCCCTTTTTCTGGTCTTGGATAAAAGCTGTTCTCTCTTGATCCCGAAATAATCACACACCACTTCCTGGATATATGGAATGTTGATGATTTTTTTCTGGTTGGCCGCGATTTTACTGATGGTATCCTTTAACAGTTCAAGGCTTAAGTCTGACTTATAAATGGTTGAATAAGCAATTACCGAATTGATGACCCCGATCAGCTCACGTACATTGGTTTTTGCTTCGGAAGCCAGGAAGTCCAGCATATCGTCTGTTAAAACAATGCCGTCCCTGCTCAGCTTATCCACAATAATCTGTCTTCTGGTAGAATAATCCGGGGATTTGATTTCTGCAGAAAGCCCCCATTTGAAACGGGAAACAATCCTGTCCTGGATATCCATAATATCTGCCGGCGCCTTATCGGAAGTCAGAATGATCTGTTTTCCGTTCTGGTGCAGGTAGTCGAAAATATGGAAGAAACTGTCCTGCGTGGCAGATTTTCCTGAAAGGAACTGGATGTCATCAATAATCAGCACATCCACCATCTGGTAGAAATTGGCAAACTCTGTCTGCTTATGTGCTTTTGCGGATGAAATAAACTGCTGGATGAATTTTTCTGAAGACAGATACAGCACCACTTTATCCGGGAACTGACTCTTTACTTCCAGACCCACGGCCTGGCCAAGGTGGGTTTTCCCTACACCGTACCCTCCGTATAAAAACAACGGGTTGAAGGCGGTGGCACCCGGTCTTTTTGCAATTGATCTCGCAACGGTAGCAGCAAATTTATTGCTTTCCCCTTCTACGTAATTTTCGAAAGAGAAGTCTGATTTTAAGTTGGAATCAATATTAACCTTTTTAATTCCCGGGACTACGAAAGGGTTTACAATATTGGAAGAGAAGCCCTGAGGCATGGTTTCCTGCATTTTCGGGGTAGGAACCGTTTTCCCTTTCATGTTCATGGTAACGGGTTTCTCCAGGCCGGAAGGCTTGTTTTCCATTACCGAATACCATAGCTTTACTCCTTTTCCGATGTTTTTTTTCAGGGCAGCGGAAAGCAGAGAGAGGTAGTTATCCTCAATATATTCTTTGTAAAAATCACTCGGAACCATCAGCGTAAGGTTATTGTCAACCAGTGAAACCGGCTGTACCTTATCGAACAGTAAATCGAAAGATTTTTCAAGTTTTTTCAGATCAGAATTATCCTCAGCTGCGTTTAGGTTATCGCGCATAAACTGAAGGCACTTCTGCCATATCATCATTAAATTTTCACCCATAATTATGCCCCGATTGATTCTTTGTTAGTACTCATTTTAGAAGGATGACAAAGGTCTCATTTTTTTATTTCAAAAAAAAATATTGTGCTTATTGATTATTTAAAAATATATTTGTATGAATAATTAAGCATTAAAAATGATACATACAAAGCACTCATTACGAGTACGTTACGGAGAGACAGACCCCATGAAATACGTCTACTACGGCAATTATGCAGAGTACCTCGAAATTGGCCGCGTGGAACTTTTCAGAAGCATCGGAATGTCCTATAATGAGATTGAGAATCAAGGAATTTGGCTTCCTGTTTCGGAGTATAAAATTAAGTACCTGCGCCCTGCTTTTTATGATGAAAATCTGGAAATCCATACGTATATAAAAAAAATTCCCGGGGTAAGAATTGAATTTGAGTATGAAATTTTCAACGAAGCGCAGCTTAAAATCACCGAAGCCTCCACTACCCTCTTCTTTCTGGATGCCAAAACCAACAAAGTGGTGAAGTGCCCGGACTACCTGATGAAGCTGATTGAAGAAAACTGGAACCCTT
The DNA here is from genome assembly GCF_001421435.1 of Chryseobacterium sp. Leaf201. Lineage (GTDB taxonomy): Bacteria > Bacteroidota > Bacteroidia > Flavobacteriales > Weeksellaceae > Chryseobacterium. The sequence goes on along the minus strand of NZ_LMKA01000016.1, from coordinate 993 downwards.
CACCTAATGTAACCCCATAAAACACGCTGTACTTATGAAGATTGCTTTCTTAGGCCCGCAGGCCAGCTTTACACAGCTTGCCGCCAGCCAGCTCTTCCCGTATGCTGAGCTTCTGCCGCAGGCCCATATTTTAGATTGTTTCCTCGCCGTAGAAAACGGAAAAGCGGAAAAAGCCGTGGTCCCGCTGGAAAACTCTATTGAAGGGACGGTTTCCATGACGCTGGATTACCTGTATCAGACGCCGGATATATGCATTGAAGCGGAAGCCATTATGCCGATTGCCCACCAGCTGATGGTTCACCCCGGTTGCGATGTTGATCACATTACAAAGATCTATTCTCATCCGCAGGCCCTTGCCCAGTGTTTCCACTTCCTGGATGAAAAATTCAGTCATGCTGAAAAACAGGAATATTCTTCAACGGCAGCGGCGGCTAAACATGTTGCAGACCATCCTGAGAGGAACCTTGCCGCCGTGGCCAACCCTTTTGCGGCTGAGCTGTACGGGTTGAAGATCATACACCGGAATATTCAGGATTCTGACCAGAACCATACCCGGTTTATTGTTATTTCCAAAGGGATGAACGCGTATAACAATAACAGGCTTGAGGTTATGGGTGAAAAATCAGGACTGCTGATTACGCTGCCGGAAGACCATGCGGGCGGGCTCCATCAGGTACTGTCAGTTTTCGCATGGCGGAAGATGAACCTCAGCAAAATAGAATCCCGGACATTAAAAACCGGCCTGGGGAATTATTTTTTCTTTATTAACGTAACGGGAAAGTGGGAATCTGCACTGCATGACCATGCGCTGGAAGAACTGAAAGCACTGGATGCGAAAGTCACGTTTTTGGGAAATTATAAGGCGTTCATTTTAGAAAATTAGGCCTTTAACCCTTTTTACGGTAAAAAAACCGACACCTACCACATACATTTTATCTGAACCTGAAAAGTGGAGTAATTTTTTAATAAATACCTGATTACCAATAAATTAAT
>NZ_LMKA01000015.1 GCF_001421435.1 Chryseobacterium sp. Leaf201 | reverse complement strand
ATAAGAAATATTTCTTTATTTTTTCTAACATAATAGTAAGAATAAGGAGGCGTCTTTGCGAATTGAAGCGGTTCAATATTAAAGTCTATTACCTCATCATACTGAGGATGTACTTTGATATTCCCCAACGTATCCGCAAGTCCCCATTTTTCTCCTACCTGATAGGGAAGCAGGAAAACTTCATTTTTATTCTGCCCCTCACATGAAAAGAATAAAATCATTAATAAACAATAAACAATATTTTTCATTTTTCTATTTTGTTATATTAAATATAAGGTCTGTAATATTACGACTTTGTGTTCCTAAATCCTGATCAATTGACAAAAATTTTTCTCTTAACGGATCGCCTAAATCATATATATCAATCGTTGGTTTATTTTTATTTTTAATGACAGTACGGTCAAATAGCCCCCCTTCGAGATCTATACTAAATGCTGCTTTTGCTTCTGCAGCAAGTTTTGCATTAATAGTTCCCGATAGGTCTATGCCCCCCTCTAATGCAAAAGTAATTTCAAATACATCTCTCAGGTAACAAAACAATTTACTAAATATCAAATCCATAACCCATCCTGTTGCATTTATTCCGTTCATTGCATAATCTGCAGCTTTAGAAGCAAGTTCAAATACTTCGGATATAACATTTCTTGTATATTGCTTTTTATCATCATCAGAAATATTTTCATAGCGGTAATCATAAAGTTTTATCTGCCATGGAGTAGCCCCTTGACTCTTATCCGGATTGATAATAGTACTTGCTTTTACAGCTTCTACAAGTTCATGTATCTTTCCACTGATATATTCCAATGCTGCTTGATCATCAAAAGTAGCATCTCCTTTGTTAAATATATCATTAAACCTCTGCCAAAGCCAATTTTGAACATTCAAAACCATTTGCCGATCAGAACCATGTTGGTTTTGAAACCCGTACCACCACATCAGAAAATCCATAAGACTAGAAATAGCAGTTCGTAATGCCTGATATTGTTCATGTCCGGAAATCTTAAGGGTAATATCTGCATCATAAATAAAATTAAAACCTATTCCCATTTTTTCAATAATCAAGTCCTTTAAAGTACCTTCAAATATTTCTTTAGATTCATACCAGGCCATGATGCGTCCTATTTCTTTACCTAATAACATTTTATTTGCTTCTATACCATCCTTTTTCCTGTATTGAATACTATCAATCATATCAATTGCCTGTCCCACATTGAAACGGTTATTATCAGACATAATCTGTTTTAAAACATCTTTTTTCAGCAATACAGAAAATTCATCACCTGTCTGCAAATAATCAACACTTCCTGTATTGGTACCCACTTTATATAATCTGTCAATTGACTTTATTTTTCTTTGTGGGTCAAGACCATCCATATCTACATTGAGTTTTGTGTAGAAGAATATTCCTCTGTCAAATGATAATTCTTGTGCTTCAGACGAGATTCCTGTAATATCTAACAGTTTTTTTAATCCCTCATTATTTCCAATTTGTCCGGTAGCTGCTATAGAATTTCCTAATTGCAGTTCTACTTTTACAGGGGTAATACTAAGCGTTTTAGGATTAAAAACACCTCCCGTATAATCAGCGGTATATTCAATATCTACCAATTTACAATCTGCAGTGAAATTAAAATTAAAATTAAGGTATTTTAGCAATTCATTAAAAGAATACCAACTCTGTTTTTTATCTGCCACAGCATCATCATCCACAAATTGATCTGCATGCTGTGCCCCGTCACTTTGTTCCGTACGAACTCCTAACGTTACTGTTGTATCACCTTCTACCTCTATTGATTCTCCGGCACTGAGATTCAGTTTTGTAAGATATTGGTAAGGATCTAGATTTACCACATTAAAATATGCCAATATTTTGCTAGCAAGTACAGCCGAAAGTTGGGCTCCGCTGGTTGAAGGCCCCATTGCTGCAATCATCATTGAAATAAGAGCTGTGTTTTCTTTTTTAATGGGAAACTCGAACTCTGCTTTTCCCTCAATATAAGGCATAATAGCTAATTGCGCCCCTCCTTGAAGATATAATCCTGCATTTAATTTTTTATTTCTTTTAGTAGCTCCTACTCCTATTCCTACTCCTGCTTCTAGCCCAGTATCTATACCTATTTCAAATTTACTTTTCTGGGAAATACAAATTGTCAGGTCACTTCTTGGAGTCATTGCCCTCCACATAAAAAATTCTGCTTCGAAACCTGTTTTTATAGGTATTCCCCAAGTCACACTTGCCCCTGCTTTAAAATGTGCTCCTGTTCCTCTTGGCCAATACTGGCCGATCTGATATATAATATAACTATATGAATCTTTGAAAAACTTAAGCGTTTCTTCATAGAAACTTACAACGCGTGTTGCAGCCTGGTCATAAGTATCATTCAGCAAATCTGAAAAAGTTTCTTGCTGCATTTGTCGATTTTGGATTTCCTGTGCAATCTCATTCTTTAAAGTTGTAGACAAAGCTGTTCTGTAATTTCCTCCTGAAAGCATTAAGTCAGGATTAAAATTTAAATGATAGTAAAGCATTTCTGCAAAACCTTTTGGAGGGACTACGATTGTCTGCCCAGGAGTTAATGTAAACTGAACTGAGGAAAAATTTGAGTATTGATCAATATTTCTTAAGAAACTGTAAAAATTAGGAAGCTTACTTGTAGGATATATATTCTGATTAAAAGGATTTTTATTTTCATGAATAAAAATACTATTAAGTTTATCATAAAATGCCTTATTTTTTACCAGTCCGCTTACTTTAATAGGCCCTTCCTGATTTTTACTGTTAAGGTTATAGAAATACAACAATAACATATAAAATTTCGATCTGGTATCATTAGCACTTCTAAATTCTTTTTTAGGAATTTTTATAACATCAATACCTTCAATATTTTTGAATACAATATCATGATCAACATAATAATGCTGCTGAATAACTGATGTAATATTATCGTTATTCTTAATCTGATAGAGCTGTGAATCAGGAAGCCGTACCGGTGCAAATACTTTTACTTTCTTTTCATTTTTCTTTCTTAGAAGTACAGATCTATCGTTATATTTATTCTTGCTGACATCCAAATGCTGATCTACCAGTTTATTAATTCCTGAGACTGGAAATGCTGTATAATATTCATTATCCGCATCACCGAGGATCTGAACATAATGAATACTTTTATCCTTTATTTCAACGGTTTTAAGTTCATCTTGTTCATTATAATATTTAAAAGTATATGTATACAGGCCATTGGAATCCATTTCATCACTAAAACCAATATATTGATCATCCATGTTACTCTTACTTCCAAGATACGCTCCGTTTTTCAAATCAAAAATAGTGTCAGCAAGAGCCATATCCATTTTAGACAAAGTCAAGGCATCAACGATTCCGGTTTGTTCTAAACCTTTCAGAGCTTGAAAGACTTTTACAGCCTGTTCAGTAATATCATCAAATTCCGAAGTCATCGAAAACCCTCCGGGAAGATCATAATTTACACCTGGAATCTGATCAATAATTTTCAGCGCAATTTTTATTCTGCGCACTACATTTACTCTAGGATCGTTTTCCTGAACCGGAATCGTTTTATAAGGATTCTCAACCAATGTTACGAGTTCTTTGCTTGAGGCAAACAAGTCTGTCTTCAAAAGATAAGTACCCTTCATACTTGTTGATGATAGAAAATTTTTAGACGGAATTTTATCCAGTGCTAATTTTGATATATAAATTGCCATAAGTTTTATTATTTATTATTCTTCTTTATACAATTTCCATTGTACTAAATTCCATGTCTACTCCTATACTGTTCCACTTTATATCTTTTATTGTATTTTGAGATGCAAGATTTGTTGGCACTCCTATAACTCTAAGAAAATATGAGGGAATGAAAGAACTTCTGCAAAGAATTTTACCTGTGTTTTTTTTCGCAAATTCATACTTCTTGCTATCAGATGGTGATAAATGGGTGCCTGTAAAATCTATATAAACCGGATGATATCTGAAAACCGTAGTGCCTAAGCTAGATTCATCAAAAGTAAGTGACATTAACGGATTATTAAATCTTATACAGTCATAATAATCCTCTCTGTAAAAATCAAAACTAGTATCGTAATTACTATTACTCACTGGAGTAATAACTTTTTTAAGAACTTCCCTATACTCTGTATTTGTAATACAAAAGGCATCAAAATCTTCAAAGAAGGCATCTGTCAAGGTACCTTCACCTGCTTTCACATATGCAAGCGTCTTGTAATTTGTATTCTGGTTTTTTTTGAAAAGGAAATATTGTAGCATGAAATCAGAGTTTTCTCCATTAATACACCTATAAGGTAATGCTGAAAGGAAACCTAAAGATTGCCCGGAGGTATATTCAAATTCATCAATATACATCTGATAAGAATATTTGCCAGGAGTTAGTAAATTAAATAACTGCTGATATCCATTATCTACTTTATTTCCATTATAGCTTTCCTTTATAGATTGAGAATTAAAAACAAAAAATGTCACATTCTCTTTATCTTTTGCAATTCCCATATTTACCAAATATGCTTTCCTGTTTTTTCTAATAATAGGAGCATTAATTGATGAGTAGACATATACTCTGAAATCTCCATCATCTAAATCTTCATCTCCCAAAATATCCTTCATATGAAGCGGAAAAACGTTATCTAACCTGTCTCCCTGATTATAAAGAAACTCATTTTTATTATTTGAAAGTTTCAGAAGTATATAATTAGATAAGAATTTTCCATTCTCTACTTTAAATTTCTTGAAACTTACAAATCGGCTGTAATGGAAAATAATTTTATTATTGTTATTTTCATTATGTAGGCTATCATTAGCCTGAAGCGTTGAAAAAATATTATTCCCCATTTTCATATTATATGCATATAATATGTAATTGGAAACAGGATCCCCAACTTCCATTGGAAAAGCAATTTGTACAGCTTCGTTTCCGGAAGAACTGGTACCAGAAACCTGATAATCTCGTAGCTGTAAAATTGGCCATTTAGAACTGTAATAATCCATTTCATTAACTACCATTTGATTTGATGAGTTTTTCAAATAAAGCTTGATAGTATCTGAGGTTTTAAAATAATGGTTATAAGAATTACCATAATCATCCCGGATATCAATGTAAACTACGTTCTTATTATAAAATTTATCCAGGATATTTTTAATTTCTACATTATCTTCAGACTGTGAAGAATATATTTTTATTTTGAAATCTCCGTTACTGTAAAAATTTCCTAGGAATGCGCAGTAATCCATATAAGCCAAAATTCTCTCTTTTTGAACCCTATCTCTAAATTTTTGCTCTCCAGTAGCAGTGACAGATAATTTTGGAACTTCAAAAATATCATTTTGCTTTCTAAAGTCTGTTAATTTCGGTTCATAACCTATTTTATCTAAAATGATCTGAAAACCAGCTTTTGTAGTCCCGCCTTTGAACTTTCCTATTTCAAATCCTGCATCTACAATCATTGGATGAAATAAATTTGGATTCTGTGGGTTAGGTCCGTTATTACTTTCCTGAAAAAAAGCCTGTTCTAAATAAAGATCACCGGTAATTTCACAGCCTAAATATCTTTTTGTAGCTATCATAGTTGTGTTATTTTCTGTGTTCATCTTTTGCTGGATATCCTGGATTCTGTCAATAATATTCTTATCAGGGCGCATATTTGATGTTGTAAGTATTTTTCCATCAGCTCCATATAAAGAACTTCTTTTAATACCCCTGTAAACAAAAAACTTAATTGGTATATTATTTAAAATATTAACTTGGATAGGAATTAATGCTATATTTAATAATTCAGGATTAGAGGGAACTTCCTGTGCTAATAATAAAGATTTGCATATTGCAATAGCAGGCGCATTATCAGTTACTGAAAATTTATTTTCTAAATTATAAACATCATGTGTTGAAGAACTTGATAGGGGGCCAAAAGCAAAATCAGAATTTTGTGTCGCACTTATAGCATTAGGATCTGTAAAAAAAAATACCTTTGACATATTTTTAATTTGTTAATTTAGTGTTATTAATAAGAATGTGTTTAAATTTAATTTTTAATCCTGTTATTATTGGATTAAAGAATTTTGTTATTTATTTTATTTCATATCTTC
>NZ_LMKA01000014.1 GCF_001421435.1 Chryseobacterium sp. Leaf201 | reverse complement strand
ATTATTCTTATTTTTTTATAATCATTATATTTACACTTTTTTTGTTTATCTATATAGGTAAAACTAGTAGGGAAAGAATATTTAAAGAAAGAGAAATCCAAAATATGCATATTGACAATAAAAGTGTATTATAATGATTATTGAAGTTGCTGCCTTTTAGGTGTCGGAATTACTCCAACTAATTTCATATTTTTAATAACAGGTCAGAAAATAGGATTATATTTTAAAACCAACTATGAATACAATTGGTTAGGTATTGGAAGAAATGTAGTGATCGTATTTTATAGATTAGTTAGTAGCTCTTGCACTTGCAAATTAACAATCTTTATTATAACAGTAAATAAACCCTTGCAGAAATTGTGAGGGTTTTGTATGAATAGCTAAGTACATGTGTTGAAAACAAAAACTCCAAAGTCTCAGACTCTGGAGTGTATTTTAAAAGCTGACCCTTACATCAACGGGTGTTTCCATTTTGATGGTAATCCTGGTGGTCTCGTCAATAAGTTCACAGTCTGTTGCCGTATAGGTTCCGTCTTCCTTTTTTTCCTGTACTTTAATATCCCCGAAGTCTACTTCATCTTTAGGAATTTCGATAAAATAACCGCCTGTTTCTTCATCACGGGTAAAATGTTCTTTGTTGAAATCAATAAACTGCATATTTGTATGGTATTTGGTTAAAAACTACTATCAGCAATAATTGTGACATTCTGTAATCTCCATGATGAATGAGATTTGTACAGCCGTATTCCAGTGATTTTTAACGGGATCTTTTTTTGCCGACCGTCTTTTCTTTAAGCTTAAACCTATATCAGAATGTCCTGATCTTCTTGGGTGTACGTGGAATTTTAAGCTATAGGAATAACAAATTCAGATTTTATATTGAATTATTATAAATCAAAGTAAAATCCCTTCAGGATTTCCGGAAGGGTTGTAATGGTGATATCTTGACATATGAAGATTACGTATTAAATTTTTATAATGCGCTTGTAGAGTTTCAGTACCTTCTTGATCTTCCTTTTTACGATCATCCTGTTTATGGCGTGAAGGATTGTGTTCAGACAGTATTCCGGAGAGATGCCCGACAGCAAAGCATATTCCGAAGCAATAATTCTGATGGTTTCCTGGTCATTCGTCAGCCTTGCAAAGTTTTTAAGACGCTTGTCTTTTTCAATATGTTCATAAAAATTCATCCGGTTCAGATCTACAAGATAAATTTCATAGCCGCCGTTTTCCTTTTTTATTAAAAAATTGCCGGGGGAATTATCAATAAATTCAATTCCCTCATTATGCAGGCTGAAGATCAGGGCTACATACTGTTTAAGGATTTTTTCCCGGTCAGGAAACGAATGATCTCCCAGTACGTCTGATAAAGGAAATGAATCTTTTAACTGTTCGCTGATGTAATAACTGGAAGTAAGGCCGATAAAATCATGGTTTTCTACATATGCCACGGGTTTCGGGGTGTGGAAGCTCTTGCTGATCAGCATCTGTGCATATTCAAAAGACCGCCTGGCCTTGGATTTCCGGTAGAATTTATAAACATGGCGGTTGATGATATTGTGCTGCTTGAACGATTTGAAGTTTAACGTAAAACCGTTAAGATCAAAAAATTTAATAACGTTTCTGTTCCCGTTTCCTATTAAAGTCCCGTCGCTTTTAAACCGGTTTAAAATAGCGGTGATGTCTTCTCTGTACTGCGATACATCTTCGGCAAAAATCACTTTCATAACAGTTTTTATTTAAGATTCAGGATTATTCAGGCTCTTGCGGATCAGGGCTGTGATCCCGTCATGGTCCAGTATGTTTGTATTGACGGAAAAGCTGTTCTTGCTGTACGGTGCATATTCTTTTTCATCAGTTATCGAAAACAGGCCGATGGTAGGAGTCGCCGAAGCACTCGCCAGGTGCATTACGCCGTTGTCTGCAGCAATAAAGAGTACCGAGGCAGCAACAAAAGCGCCCATTTCACGGACATCGGTACTGTAGAAAGAAGGGATGCTGAAATTGAGTTTCGATATGTTTTCTACGGGCAAAAGCTCAATGATATTGTAATCGGGGAAAGCCTGCGCCAGCTTTCCATAGAATCCGGTCCACCAGTCTTCTGAATAACATTTGTCTCCGGTAGCATTCGTAAACAGGCATATTGTTTTTTTATCGTTTTTTACCAGGCTGAATAATTTTTCTTTGCCTGTTTTTATTTCCTCCTGATCCAGTTTAAGGTCCAGAGAAGGGATTTCACCGGTGTTTACAGGAATTCCCATCTGGGTAAGGTACTGTCTCAGGTTGTAGATGGAATTTTTAGCAATATGCTTATAGTCGGGATGGCTTAATGCTAAGCTTTCATCAAAATCTCCGAACATCTTGTATCTGGATTGGGCAAAAAGCGTGGAGAGCCTTCCGGATGATGACCCGTAATTGGCATTAATCACCAGATCGTAATTTTTTGTTTTGATGACCGCCCAGCCTTTAAGATATTTAAACAGATCCTTAAACGGCTTTTTGGGAAGCTGGATAATTTTGGAGATGTTGGAATAGTTTTTATAGATAACGGGCGTTACGCCGCCTTTTACAAAAAGATCAATTTCACTGTCTGGAAATGTAGCAATAACTTCCTGTACCAATGGGGTAAGCAGCAATAAATTACCCAGCCGGTGATTCGGACGGGTGATTAGTATTTTCTTAATTGCCGTAGTGGTTCCGTTGCCTGCCTCTTCATTTGATTTTCCGATATTTTTAGTCAGATTACGCATTACGGATCGTCTGACCCCATTAATTCTCTTGTGAATTTTCATGAACTGCAGGATTATTTTTAAAGCTTATTATGGAATATAAAATTACTTCTAAATCATAAATATCAATCAAGTGTTTGATTATAACTGTTTATGATTATAATAGATGAAAGTAATAATACAAATTTAATATAAACCTGCAGTTAATAATTCGGAATCATCATTTATTCCTCATCATGCAAAAATATTCATCATGTCCAGCTCTTTAAATCATAGGCTGCTTCCCAGAAAGAATATTCCATTCGGGAAGAGGTGATAAAGGCTTCAGTCATTTTTTCCCTTACGGCAGGCGTCGTTTCAGAAGCTACCCGGTTACAGATGCTGATCGCCTGCTGCACGGCACCGGCAAAATCTTCCCCTCCGTAGGTGTCAATCCATTTTTGGTAGGGATTATTCTCAGACTGAAGGCTACTGTAGATATGGTCTCCTACTTTTTTATAGATCCAGAAGCAGGGCAGGAGGGCGGCCATGGCAATCTCCACAGCGTCCAGTGCTGATGTACTTTTGAGGAAATGGACATAATGATGGCAGGCAGGCTGCATGGTTCCTTTGTCAGTGACGCCGAAATCCCTGAAATAGGATTCATGGAGGGCATTTTCAACGATAATGGCCGTTTCAGCATACTTCAGGTAGCTCAGTGTATCCTGGATATCATGTGCTCTTGCCGCAATTAATGCCAGTGCTCTCCCGAAGTGCTCAAGGTATAAAGAATCCTGGGCCATGTAAAACCGGAATTTTTCCTTAGGCAGGGTTCCGTTTGCCAGTTCTTCAATAAACGGCATTTGCAGGATAGATTGGTATGTGGTTTCAATGTGTTTCCAGGCAGATTCAGACCAGTTCATGTTTAATTAATTTTTGTGGGTTAAAAAAGTGGTTCAGCGGGCCGTTTCCTTTTCCGGTCACAACATCTTTTCCGCTGCTGATGGCTTCAAATACATAATCCTGCGCCAGTGCAACCGCATCATACAGTGCTTCACCGCGGGCGAGGTAAGCGGCAATGGCTGAAGAAAGCGTACAGCCGGAGCCATGTGTATTGACGGTTGCCAGTTTTTCGGTTTCAAAAGAATGCTGGCTTCCGTTTTCGTCAAAAAACAACGAAGTAACGGTAGGCGACTCCTGATGTCCGCCTTTCAGCAGTATATTTTTACATCCGTATGTTAAGATCTTTTCTCCTGCCGTACGCATATCATCAAGGGTTTTTACTTCCATCCCGGCCAGTAGGGAAGCTTCGTCCATGTTAGGCGTTATAATATCGGCAATGGGAAATAATTTTTCGGTAATGGTGGTGATGGTTTCCTCTTCAATTAACCGGTGGCCGCTTGTTGCTACCATTACGGGATCAAAAACAACAGGGATTTTCGGATACCTGCCCAATGTGGCTGCAATGGCTTCCACCAACTGGGGCGTATGCACCATCCCGATTTTGATGGCCTGCGGGAAAATATCATCCAGCACGGCTTCGATCTGGTCGGAAACCGCTTCTATCGGAATAGGGTATATCTTTCTCACGCCCGTGGTGTTCTGTACCGGAAGGGCGGTAAGCACAGATGTGGCATAGCATCCAAGCGCCGAGAATGTCTTGATATCGGCCTGGATCCCGGCACCGCCGCTGCCGTCAAAACCGGCAATCGTCATTACGGAAGGATAGGTGTATTTTTTCATTTCAGTATTTCATTTTTAAGTTCGTACGCTGCTTTTTCAGGGTTTTCCGCACCGCATACCGCTGAGACCACGGCTAAGGTGTCGGCTCCCGCTCTGATGATGGCCGCTGCATTGGAAGAACTGATATTTCCGATGGCTGCCAACGGCTTGTCGGTTAGGGACCGTATTTTCGACAGGCCCTCCAGTCCCCATTCCGTAACAGTATCTTTTTTGGTATCGGTGCTGAAAATAGGGCTGATGCCTAAATAATCTGATACGGCTGTATTTTCATTTTCCAGCTGGCTGAGGTACTCAATGGAATACCCGATCATTTTATCTTTAAAATAAGGTTGATCCCTCAATATATGAGGAGCCGTATCATTATTTCCGACATGGATCCCCGAACATCCGGCTTCCCGGGCAACTTCAGCATGATCATTGATGATCAGCGGAATGTTGTATTTATCCGTTATCTCTTTTAACTTCAAAGCTTTGTAGAGAAATGCTTCAGCTGAATCATTTTTTTCGCGCAGCTGAATCATATCCACGCCTCCAATAATTGCTTTTTCCGCAACCTTGAGAAAATCTTTTCCCAGGCAGTCTTTTTCAGAAATCACCAGATACAGAAGATAGGGGAATGATGGGTTAATTGTCATGATTCTGAAGTTTTAAACGGCCGGAAAATTCTTCCTGCGTAATCGAATACAGCTTATCAAGGATGTTAACCTGAAGGCTTCCGGGGCCGTTGCTCTGTTCAGCAGCCAGTTCCCCTGCAATGTTTAAAAGGCTCATAGCGGCAATCACCGCTTCCGTTTTATTTTCGGTAACACAGAGAAATGCACCGATAATGGCTGATGCCGTACAGCCGAGCCCGGTTATTTTTGTCATCATAACATGGCCGTTTTTTAAGGAAATCCTTTGGTTTTTGCTGATGACGATATCGGTTTCCCCTGAAATACAGACCATCGAATTATGGTTTTCTGCAAGAAATTGTGCCGCCTCAACAGCTTCATTGCTCAGGGCTGTACTGTCTACTCCTTTTGTAACGGTTGTATTGGCTTTTGCCAGGGCGATGATTTCAGAAGCATTTCCGCGGATCACAGGAGGGTCCAGAGACAGCAGCCGGTTCAGGACCTGGTCACGGTAAGGTGTTGCCCCTGCTCCCACAGGATCCAGGATCCAGGGTTTCTGCAGTTCATTGGCCTTTTCTGCAGCAAGCAGCATGGCTTCTTCCCAGTATTCATCTACTGTACCGATATTAATGACCACTGCATCTGCAATAGCTGCCATATCTTTTACTTCTGATTTTGCATGGGCCATTATCGGGGATGCGCCAACGGCCAGCAGCGCATTGGCTGTTATATTCATCACCACGTAATTGGTTATATTGTGAACCAGGGGAGCGTTATTCCTAACGCGGAGTATATGTTGCCAGAGTGTATTTTCCATTTCTTATATTATATCAATAAAAGCTTTAGGATATATCCGGACAACAGCCATCATCAGATAATGGCATATTGCTTTTCCCTACGCCGGTGTAAGCCGTATCAGGTTCAAAGGGACTGTCTCAATTCTTTTCAGAATACCCCTAAAGCGTTATGTAAAAGTATTGAAAAATTTTGATTTGATCCTGTAAAACGGTTTAAATTTAATTGAAACACATAAAATTTTTAAAAGCTATTTTTTAAATCAAACAGCTCAAATGCATATAAAATCTGAAGCGGTTGACATATCCGCGAAAAATTATTTTTAAAACAAAGTCAGACAGGCTTTTAAGGTGACGGAAATCATAAGTTACGACTGATTTTAAAGACTTCTATTAAATCACACAATCGTTATAAATCCTCTGAAATTTAAGGATAATGATAAATTGAATATAAAATAAATATCTGATTTTCAATT
>NZ_LMKA01000013.1 GCF_001421435.1 Chryseobacterium sp. Leaf201 | reverse complement strand
TAAATTGCAGAACGGCTGATGCCGGATTTATTAATAAAGAAACTATATAAAAATAATATTGTGAAGAATTTTACAACGGTATTAAAAATTGCGCCGGCCTTCTTACTGGCCAGCACAATGATTCATGCGCAGACAGACTCTACAACAAAAGAGAAAAAAATTGAGGAGGTGGTGTTAGTCGGCTATGGACGGCAAAGGAAATCTGATCTTACAGGATCTATTACTGCTGTTTCTGAAAAAGAATTCAACAAAGGGGCAATTGTTTCCGCTGACCAATTGATTGCAGGTAAAGCACCCGGGGTGAGAATAACCAGTTCAGGAGGGGCTCCGGATGCAGCGCCTAATATCAGAATCAGGGGAGGCTCATCTTTCAGTGCCAACAACAATCCTCTGATCGTTATTGACGGTATTCCGCTTGATACAAATAATCCTGCAGGGGTAGCCAATCCTTTAAATTTGATTAATCCGAATGATATTGAATCTTTCTCCATATTAAAAGATGCTTCTGCAACGGCAATTTATGGAAACAGAGGTTCTAACGGAGTTATCATTATCAAAACAAAAAGAGGCGGCGGAAAACTGAGGGTAAGTTTGAATACAAACGTTTCGGTAGGTACCGTCAGTAAGTATATCGACGTAATGAATGCCGGTGAATTCACTGATTTCATCAATCAGAATTACCCGGATTTCAACTATCTTTTAGGCGTTGGAGGAGATGTAAATAATAAAACAGTACCGGGAACAATATATAACACAGACTGGCAGAAAGTAATCTACAGGAATTCTGTTTCTTCGGATAATAACCTGAGTATTTCAGGAAGTTTATTCAATAAAGTACCTACAAGATTATCTTTAGGATATAACAGGACAGAAGGTGTGGTAAGAACAAGTGATTACGAAAGATTTTCTGCAGGTCTGAACATTACTCCGAGTTTCTTTGATAACCATTTAAAAATTGATTTCAGTTTAAAAGGATTATTTTCAAAGCTCAATGCCATCGATGACGGAGGCGCTATTGGCGGAGCACTTAACATGAATCCTACATTACCGGTTTACGTATCCGAAACTGGTCTCGCAGGGGAACCTTATGACAGGTTTGGTGGATATTACCAGAACGTTGTATTAAAAGGAAACCAGTATCTTATTCAGGGACAGAGTAATCCACTGGCTATTCTTATGCAGAGACAGTCGCCTCAAAGGATTGCCAAATTTTTAGGAAATGCAGAAATCAATTATAAATTTCATTTCTTACCGGACCTGAGAGCAATCGTGAATTTAGGTTTGGAAGCTTCAAGATCTAACCTGAGAACGGTTTTTGAAAATAATGCTGTTGCTACCTACAGGAATCCGCAGAACGGATTGGTTCCGAATGACTATGTATTCAGTCCCGGAGTTGATTATGCTGAACATCAGAATATTGTTAATCAGACAATGGATGCTTATTTAGTATATGAGAAAAGATATTCCGGTCTTCTTTCCCATTTCTTGGTTCAGGGTGGATATTCTTATCAGAACTTTAAAAATGACGGTTTTAAAGACCAATACAGGTATGATGATGCAACCGGCTTAAGGATTCCAAATCCGGGAACTGTCCTTAACCCGAATAACAGATATTATAATGTTTTAAACCTACAGTCATTCATCGGAAGAGCAAATATTGATTTCTATGATAAATATTTGTTTACGCTGAACTTCAGGGCAGATGCCTCTTCATTGTTTCAGAAAGGAGAAAGATGGGGATATTTTCCGGGTGTAGGCTTTGCATGGAAAATGAATAAAGATTTGTTTAATGATGTACAAAATGTAAATGACCTGAAGTTAAGATTAGGCTGGGGAAGAACGGGTAATGCTGATATTATAGGTGTTGCCGGATTTTATCCATCCAGTGCCTATTTTTCAATCGGAGGGCCGAATTCACAATATTTTCCTGGAGTCGGTACCTACAGTGCGTTGCCGTTTAATCCTAACTTAACATGGGAAACTGCAGAAACATGGAATGGAGGGATTGATTTTTCATTTTTCAGACAGGAAAGGTTGTCAGGAAGTATTGATGTTTATCAGAGGAAAACAACCAATCTTCTGGCTAAAATCACTTTGCCTCCCGGACAAGGTCTTACAAACGAATTTACAAAAAATGTAGGTTCTATAGAGAATAAAGGGGTCGAGCTTAATTTAACTGTTGTTCCGGTAAAAACTGAAAATGTGAACTGGTCTGTATCAGGAAATTTCGCATACAATGACTCTAAAGTTTTAAGTTTGGGTGATATAAGTAATTTACAGGACTTGAACAGTACACTTCCTGTAGGAACGGGAGTTAAATTAGCATCTAATACAGTTGGGGGGCAGCCTTATTCTGCGTGGGTACTGGAACAGGTATATGATGCCAATGGAAAGCCACTTGATAATGTGTACGTTGATAAAAATAATGATGGTATTATTAATGAAAATGACCGATACTTTAAAGCAATAAGACCGAGATGGACCTATGGTTTCAGTACTTCTGTAAATTATAAGAACTGGGATTTTAATGCTGCTTTCCGCGGACAGATCGGAGGCTTGGTATATAATACCAGGAAAATAGCGCAGGGATTGAAAAGCTATACCATTCCTTCAAACTCACTGAACTTAAATAATACCTTAACTTCAACCGCAGATTCACCGTTTACGATTTCAGATAACCTTTATTTATCAGATTATTTTCTGGAAGATGCTTCATTCTTAAGGCTGGATAACGTTACTATAGGTTACCTATTCAAAAATGTATTTAAAAGCACCAATGTAAGAGTATACGGATCTGTGAATAATGCTTTCATCCTGACGAATTATTCCGGACAGGATCCTGAAAATTTCTCAGGTATCGACAATAACTTCTATCCGAGACCAAGAACTTATACAATTGGATTCAACTTTAACTTCTAAAATATTAAAATGAAAAATACTAAATATAAAGTACTGGCCCTTTTAACGTTTTTAGCTGTCAATACAGCTTGTATAAACGATTTGGATACCGAGCCCAAAGTAGAACAGACTTTAGAAAACCTGTTGGCAGCAGATCCTAATGCTGTAGAAGGTTTGCTTTCAAGATTATACGCAAGTTTTGCGCTTTCCAGTGTGGAAGGTCCTGACAAATCAGATATTTCAGGTGCGGATCCCGGCGAATCACCATTTGTACGTGGATTAGTGAACCTGCAGGATTTTACGGCTGATGATATGAAAAACAGATGGGGAGATAATGGCCTGGATCAGCTGACTACCACTGCGAACTGGACTTCAAATAATAAATTCTTCAAATATGTTTATGACAGAATATATTATACCATCCCTCAGGCAACCAACCTGATCCTTATTATGAAAAGTGACCAGGTAAATTATGCGAATAAAAATCAGGTGGTGGATGAATTAAGGTTTCTGAGATCCTTGTCATATTATTATCTGATAGATTTGTTTGGTAAAGGAGCCTTGGTAAATGATGATAACTTTAATACATCTGCACCTTTACCGGAATCTTCAAGAACACAGTTGTTCAGCTTCGTGGAAAGTGAACTTTTGGCTATCGAGTCTACACTGCCGGTAAGCAATTCTTATGGTAGGGCGAACAAAGCCTGTGCAAGAATGCTGCTTGCCAAATTATATCTGAATGCAGAAGTTTACACCGGAACAGCCAGATATAATGATGCCGCAGTGTATATCAATAAAATCATAAATGAAGGAGGATATCAGCTGGAGTCCAATATCAGAAAGAATTTTTCATCAGATAACAATACTTCCAAAGAAATTATTTTCCCGTTTTTGGCAGATGCGGTTTCAAGCCAGAGTTTCGGTAATACTTCTTATCTTGTGAATGGAAGTATAAGTACAGATACCATGGTTCCTGCAGATTTTGGTGCTAAACAGGGATGGGCAGGGCATAGGGCTACCAAAGCATGGTATGGTCTGTTCGGAAACAGTATTGCAGATCTTCAGGCAAGTCCGGATAAAAGAGCTAAACTTTTCTGGACTCAGGGACATAACTGGGAGATGAATGATTACAAAGCATGGACAGATGGCTTGCCTTCAGATAAATTCTGGAACAAAGATTCCAATGGGGTAGGAGGAGCTACCGATTATTCATCAACTGATTTCCCGCTGTTCAGATTGGCTGATGTCTATCTGATGTATGCCGAGTGTGCTTTAAGAGGTGCAGCCGGAACTACAGTAACCCAGGGTTTAACTTATGTAAACCAGGTAAGAGCAAGAGCAGGAGCTATACCAGTAGGGTCAATAACATTGGATAACCTTCTTGATGAGAGAGCTAGAGAGCTGAATTTTGAAGGAATGAGAAGGCAGGATCTTATAAGGTTCGGAAAATTCACCGGCGGCACTTATTTGTGGCCATGGAAAGGGGGTGTGAAGAATGGGACCTCAATTTCAGATAATTACAAAGTTTTCCCTATACCAAGTTCAGCATTGCAGTCGAATCCTAATCTGACACAAAATCCTGGTTTTTAATAATTAATTGATTCTATCATGAAAAATATTTTAAAAATATTTCTAATAGCCATTATAAGTTTTATGGTTTCTTGTAGAGAAGAAGACGATAAAACGATACTTACTAATACATCAGCAGGAAGCCTTACTGTAAATAAAACATCAATAACTCTCGATGAAACAATTGCAGATCAGGCAGCACTTGCTTTTACTTACACAAACCCGGGCTTTAGCCCGAATGTAAGTGTTGCCAATACGGTTGAATTTGCAGTTCCCGGAACCAATTTCAGTCCTGTTGCCAGTCAGACAATTTCAATGGATGAGAAAACTTTTTCTTTGACACATTTGCAGCTGAACACCATTTTAACAACTTTAAATGTTGCTCCTAATGTTGTGAAACCAATTGAAATCAGACTAAAATCGAGTGTAAATACAACAACTGCCTATTACTCTAATATCATTACTGTTAACATCACAGGCTACACTCCGAATCCGGATCTGATCTATCCTAAAATTAATGTTCCCGGCGGATATGCAGGAGCAGCAGGATATGCAGACTGGAATCCTGCAAACGCTCCGAATCTGTTTTCACCGACCAAAGATGATAAGTACAAAGGATTTATTTACGTAACCAATCCGAACAGTGAATATAAATTTACAATCAATCAGGATTGGGCAGGAGATAAAGGAGATGACGGAACACTGACAGGTAAATTAGTAGAAACAGGAGAGCAGAATATCAAAGCAGCAGTAAAAGGAACGTATTATATCAATGTAAACTGGGCTCAGAATACTTATTCGTCTGTACTTGCTAATTTTGGAGTAATCGGTGATGCTACGCCTACAGGTTGGAATTCAGACACTGATTTTGTTTATAGTCCGACAACAAAAACGTATGTAATTAATTCAATTGCTTTAAATAACACAGGGGTATTTAAATTTAGAGCTAATGATGACTGGATTATTAAATTCCAACCGGAAAGTGGTGACGAGACTTTAGTGTCAGGAACTGCAGTAAAATCTTTCTTAAGTTCAGAAGGTACTGTAACCGGGGATCCTGCATATAAGGTTTCTCAGGCTGGAAATTATAAAATCGAATTGGATTTACACAATTCTGCTTACTATAAGCTTACAGTTACAAAATTATAGAACATAAAATTTAAACAGCAAAGTGTTGCTTTTCGGCAGCACTTTTTTTATTTTTAAAACTTATAAGAGTCATTATGAAGAAAATTACCATGGGAGCAGTGCTGTTCTCAATGATGTTTGCAGGGGTTAACGCACAGACGTTACAGTCGCCGGACGGAAAGTTTGAAATGAACTTTCAGCTGAAGCAGGGCGTTCCCTATTACAGTTTAAAATACAACGGAGCCGTAGTGGTGGAAGATTCAAAGCTGGGATTGAGGTTGTTTAAAGATACTTCCATTAAATTTGCTTCTGAAATTGCAAAACCGGAAGATGTAAAATTTGATCTTAACAACGGTTTCACAAAAACGGATGAAAAAAGAGATTCCAAAAATGAAACGTGGCAGCCTGTTTTGGGGGAAAAGAAAAACTACATCAACCATTACAATGAACTGGCCGTAACCCTGAATCAGTCTTCAACGGAAAGAAATATTATTGTTAAATTCAGATTGTTTAATGACGGGTTAGGATTCAGGTATGAATTTCCGCAGCAGAAAAACCTGAACTACTTCGTGATCCGTGAAGAAGATTCTGAGATCGATTTAACCGATGATATGAAAGCCTGGTGGATGGTGGCAGATTATGATTCCCAGGAATACCAGTATCAGGAAACCAAAATCTCCGAAATTCCGGCACGATGGCCGAAAGCGGCAGATGCCAACGCCTCACAGACCTTGATCAAAAATGCGGTTCAGTCGCCGCTGATGCTTAAAAAAGAAGGCAGGCAGCCATTATATATCAACCTGGCAGAAGCTGCTGTTTTAGATTATCCGGCTTCCCACCTGGAAGTGGATGCACAGAACTTTAAGTTCAAAACCCACCTCACGGCAGACCGTCAGGGTGCCAAAGGATATATGCAGACGCCTTCCGTAACGCCGTGGAGAACCATTATTGTGGCTCCGAAAGCAGAAGAGGTTATGGATTCAAAGATGATTTTTAACCTGAACGAACCTACAAAATATACCGATACCTCTTACATTCACCCAACCAAATACATGGGCGTCTGGTGGGAAATGATCATCGGGAAATCCCAGTGGGCCTACGGGCAGCCGGAATCCAATGTACGTTTAGGCCAGACCGATTTTACGAAACTGACACCCAATGGAAAACATGGTGCCAACAATACAAAAGTTAAAGAATATATTGATTTCGCTGCTGAAAACGGTTTCCAGGGATTGCTGATTGAAGGCTGGAATATCGGTTGGGAAGACTGGTTCGGACGTTCAAAAGAATATGTTTTTGATTTCATTACGCCATATCCGGATTTCGATATCAAAATGCTGAACGAATATGCGCATTCAAAAGGAATCAAGCTGATCATGCACCATGAAACTTCAGGTTCTGCAACAAACTATGAAAGGTGGTCTGATAAAGCTTTCCAGCTGATGAATAAATACGGTTATGATGCTGTGAAAACAGGATATGTGGGAGATGTTATTCCGAGAGGGGAGCACCATTATTCCCAATGGATGATCAACCATTACTACAGGATTGCAGAAAAGGCAAACGAGTATAAAATCATGGTCAATTCCCACGAGTCGGTTCGTCCGACAGGGGAAAGCCGTACCTATCCGAACTATATTT
This sequence comes from Chryseobacterium sp. Leaf201, assembly GCF_001421435.1. GTDB lineage: Bacteria > Bacteroidota > Bacteroidia > Flavobacteriales > Weeksellaceae > Chryseobacterium. Next base: position 76,051 of record NZ_LMKA01000013.1, on the reverse strand, counting down.
CTGCTGAAGCAGCCCGCGGAACCGAATACGAAGCATTTGGCGGAAACAATCCGGATCATCAGACCATTCTTCCGTTTACAAGATGGATGGGCGGTTCTATGGATTATACGCCGGGGATTTTCCAGACTAAACTGGATTACTACTTTCCGGGTGATACACGTTTCGTAAAAACCACGCTGGCCAAACAGTTAGCATTATATGTAACTATGTATATGCCGCTTCAGATGGCCGCCGACTTACCGGAAAACTACAGGAAGCACATGGATGCCTTTCAGTTTATCAAGGATGTAGCCGCAGACTGGGATGATACCAAAATCCTGTCCGCAGAACCCGGAGATTATGTAGTGACGGCCAGAAAAGCTAAAGGAACCGAAAACTGGTTCGTAGGCGGGATTACCGATGAAAACAAGCGGGATTATACCGTAGATTTTTCATTCCTGGACAAAGGGAAGAAGTATGAAGCCACGATCTATGAAGACGGAAAAGATGCCGATTACATCAATAATCCTCAAAGCTATCATATCTACAAAAAGAAAATTACAAGCAAATCCAAAATCAATATGAAAATGGTACGCAGCGGCGGCTTTGCGATCTCGGTTAAGCCCGTACAGTAAATAATATTTTCTTAACTTTATCATCCTTAAAGGTTCTCCGCCTTTAAGGATTTTTTATGTACGAATAATTTATCTTTTAATGATGTTGATAACTAAAATGTTTAGCAGGCAGAATCTTTTTCTTTTTCTGTTGGCTGTCATGGTGCTGATGGCAAAGCTTATCCCGTTCCACGAATCCTACAACCGGTATTTTAACCTTTCTGCTTTTATAGACTGGGGCATTGCAGGGATCTTCCTGCTGTACGGGCTTAAGCTGGATTTAAAAGAAGTGGTGAAAGATATTGCCAACTGGAAGCTGCATGTGCTTATCCAGTCCGGTACTTTTATCCTGTTTCCGCTGCTGGTACTGCTGTTTTATCCTTTGGTAAAGGATTCCGGATATGTCAGTATCTGGCTCTCCGTGTTTTTTCTGGCTTGCCTGCCTTCTACCGTTTCATCTTCTGTGGTAATGGTTTCCATTGCTAAAGGCAATGTGACTTCAGCAATTTTCAATGCCTCTGTTTCAGGGCTGATAGGGATTGTCATGACACCCTTACTGATGAGCTTTTTCCTGGTTCCGGCTGAAGGTTCCGGCCATCAGGGTGAAATCATACAGCAACTGCTCATCAAAGTATTGCTGCCAATTATCCTGGGAATCCTGCTGAATCCTTTTCTCAAAAAATGGGTAACCCGGTTTTCCTCAGCCATTGCAGAATTTGACCGGCTGATTATCCTGCTGATTGTCTATGAAAGTTTTTCTGCCGCTTTCACAGAAAATATCTTTGCTTCAGTGCCTGCTTTGGTATTTCTGATCCTGGCATTCAGTGTAGTGTTCCTGTTTTTTACCGTGTACCATATCCTGGGATTCATCGCCCGGAAAATGAATTTCAGAGCTGAAGACCGGATCACGGCAACCTTCTGCGGTTCCAAAAAATCCCTGGTTCACGGAAGCCTTTTCCTTTTGGTGCTGGGGATTCCGGATGATCAGAAAGTGCTGTTCCTGCTGCCGGTTATGGTGTACCACAGTTTCCAGCTGTTCTATGTAAGCTGGCTGGCCAATAAAATAGCAAAAAGAACCCCGGATGTTGAAGTATAAGAATCTATTTGATTATCTTTAAATATATGAAAAAAATATATGTAATTTTTGCGTGTACCGTTGCGTCCGCTGCCTTTTCCCAGACCAAAACCCTGGAAAAAGTAGAACCGGCCTTTTGGTGGAAAGGGATGAAGAATCCTGAACTTCAGATCCTGGTGTATGGAAAAAATATTGCGGATCAGGAAATCGAGCTTTCAGACGGAGTGAAAATCAGCAATATCCAGAAAGTTGAAAACCCGAACTATGTGTTCATTACGGTAAATACCAATGAAATCAGTGTCCCGAAATTTAAGATCACGACAAAGAAAGGAAGGAAAAATACAGGCTCTTATACCTATGAGCTGAAAGAGAGAAATCCGGGTTCGGCAGCCCGCGGATCATTTACTTCAAAAGACGTTATGTACCTCATCATGCCCGACCGTTTTGCCAATGGCGATGAAAAAAATGATTCAAGGCCGGAACTTACCGAGAAAGCCAACCGCAGCCTTCCTAACGGACGGCATGGAGGAGACCTGCGCGGCATTATCAATCACCTCGATTATATTCAGGACCTGGGCGCTACAGCCGTCTGGCTGACTCCGGTAAATGAAGATAATGAAAAAGTATACTCCTACCACGGCTATGCCCAAACCGATCTCTATAAAATCGACGGCCGTTACGGAACCAATGAAGACTATCGTGAACTTTCCCGTGAACTCAATAAAAGAAATATGAAGCTGGTGATGGATTATGTCACCAACCACTGGGGCATTTCACACTGGATCATCAAAGATCTCCCGACAAAAGACTGGATCCACTGGTTCAAGGACGGAAAAGACGGTTTCAAACGTTCCAATTACAAGATCACCTCACAGTTTGATACCAATGCTGCCGAGAGCGATAAAAGGGTAGCACTGGACGGTTGGTTTGATACCACGATGCCGGACATCAACCAGAAAAATCCGCTGGTCTTAAAATACCTGACCCAAAATGCCATCTGGTGGATTGAATATGCAGAACTCGGAGGATTCAGGGTAGATACCTATCCGTACAATGAAAAAGAAGCCATGGCGAAATGGGCAAAAGCCATTACCGATGAGTATCCGCAATTTAATATTGTAGGCGAAACCTGGCTGAATACGGCCGGGCATATTTCAGCCTGGCAGAAAGATTCCAAAACAGGGGAAGCCGCGAACTATAATTCCAATCTGCCTTCCGTGATGGATTTTATGCTGTACGGGAACATGCCGAAAGCACTGAAGGAAAATCAGGGCTGGGATTCCGGGATGATGAAGATCTATGACGGGCTTTCAAGCGATTTCCTGTATCCGGATATCAACAATGTACTTGTATTCTTTGAAAACCACGACACCGAAAGATGGAATGAAATTTTTAATTCCGATCCCAAAGCCTATCAGCTCGGATTAACGCTTCTTTCCACAGTCCGCGGGATTCCGCAGCTCTATTACGGAACGGAAGTGGGCATGAGAGGAGACAAAAATAAAGGCGGTGATGCTGATATCCGGAGGGATTTTCCCGGAGGCTGGAAGTCGGATTCTCAAAGTGCATTCAATGTTTCCGCACAAACTCCTGAGCAGAAAGAATTTTATCAGTTTACCAAAAAAATACTGAACTGGCGAAAAAGCAAAGACGTGATCCATACCGGAAAAACCAAAAATTATATTCCGCAGGATAATGTATTTGTCTATTTCAGGTACAACGGTCAGGAAAGCGTAATGGTGGTTCTGAACAATAATGAAAGCGTACAGAATATAGACCTGGGCCGTTTTACAGAATCGCTGAACGGATTTTCAAAAGGAAAAGAAATTATTTCCGGTAAAGAAGTTTCTCTGCAGAATTCATTGTCCGTACCGGCAAAAACCCCGATGGTAATTGAACTGATTAAATAAACAATAAATCAATACTTTAAATTAAAAACAGAGTTATTAAAAATTCCGGATCTTGTGCCGGATTAAAATATCCCTAAGATCATTAACAACGATATTCAAACATGAAAAAAATAACCTTATTCTCTGCATTATTGATCTTTATCCTGAACTGTGTGGGTATTTCAGCACAAGGCAGGTCTGACAAAGACAAAGCAGAAATCAGCACGATGCTCGACAGTTTTAATACTGCAGCCGCAAAAGCGGATTTCAATACCTATTTCAGTTATTTCGCCGAAGAATCTTCCTTTATCGGAACCGATGCTTCTGAAGTCTGGGACAAACAGGCATTCAAGGTCTGGGCTAAGCCTTATTTTGATAAAAAAACCACATGGAACTTTACTTCATTAAAAAGGAATATTTATTTCAGCAAAGACGGTAAATTAGCCTGGTTTGACGAATTGTTGGATACCCAGATGAAAATCTGCCGCGGTTCAGGAGTGCTGGAAAAAATCAGCGGACAATGGAAAATCAGGCAGTATGTACTTTCCATGACTGTCCCTAATGAAGTAGTGGATCAAGTGGTGGCAGAAAAAGCACCGATTGAAGATGTGATGATTCAACAACTAAAAACAAAATAATGGAAAGTACATCTACTGCAGGCCAGATTACAGGAAAAAAGAAACCGAATCTTTCCATGGCTCAGATCATCAACATGAGCATGGGATTTCTGGGCATCCAGATGGCTTTCGGATTGCAGAACGGAAATGCAAGCCGTATCCTGGCCAATTTCGGAGCTGATGTCCACGAACTGTCGTGGTTCTGGCTGGTGGCTCCGGTTACCGGACTGATTGTCCAGCCGATTATCGGTCATTTAGGAGACAATACCTGGAGCCCGCTGGGAAGAAGGAAGCCGTATTTCCTGATCGGTGCCGTTTTATGTGCCATCGGGTTGGTAATGCTGCCGAATGCCGCCTCTGCCACACAGATGATGGCCGCTAGCGTATTGCTTCTGGCCGTGATTTTCCTGGCGATGATGGATGCGTCCATCAACGTAGCAATGGAACCCTTCCGTGCACTGGTGGGAGATATGCTCCCTAAACATCAGGGAACCCTGGGTTTTTCGGTGCAGACTATTTTAATCGGGATCGGAGCCGTGATCGGATCTTATATGCCGGACTGGTTAACGCAGCTGGGGATTTCCAATACGGCGCCCGAAGGATTCGTGGCCGATAATGTAATTTACTCCTTTTACGTTGGGGCGGTCCTGCTTTTGCTGACGATCCTGTATACCATTTTCACCACCAAAGAATACTCGCCCCGCGAGTTTGCTGAATTTGCCAATGAGAACCCGGAAACCGTACATGTTTCTAAATTCTCAGATATTTTTAAAGATTTTGCACGGATCCCGGGCCAGATGCAAAGGCTGGGTGCCGTACAGTTTTTTTCGTGGTTTGCCCTATTTACCATGTGGGTGTTTACCACCAGTGCACTGGCTACCCATCATTTCGGGCTTTCGCCGGAAGATACGCATTCGAAAGCCTTCAATAATGCCGGAGACCTTACCGGAAAACTCTTCGGGATGTACAACTTTTGGGCAATCCCATTTGCTTTTCTCCTGACTCCCCTTGCAAAAGCAATAGGGAAGAAACAGACACATGCTTTAGCCCTTTTATGTGGCGGAATCGGGTTGATTTCCATGTACTTCATCAAAGATATCAACTTACTCTGGATCTCCATGATCGGCCTGGGCTTTGCCTGGGCAAGTATCTTAGCCATGCCGTATGCGATGCTGATTGAAGTGATCCCGCAGAAGAAAATGGGCGTGTATATGGGCATCTTCAACTTCTTTATTGTCATTCCCCAGATCATCAACGGACTTTTCGGTGGACCTATTGTCAGCCGTTATTTCGGAAATTATGCAATGGATTATATTGTGGTAGGAGGCATATGCATGATAGCAGGAGCCGTTATCACCATGGTTTTTATCAGGTCAGATGATGAAACCCCGGAAGAAATTGAAGAAGAAATTAAACAGGTACATTTTTAAAAATCTGAACCCAATTATATTCAGCCATCCATCACCGGATGGCTTTTTATTTATATAATCTATTGCAATTTAATCTTTTCTTAAGCTTTTGTGGTATTTAAATCTCTAATTTAGAGGAAGCAAATTTCAAAAGATGTATGATATTATCATTATAGGCAGCGGAGCAGGAGGCGCAACAATGGCCTATCAGCTGGCAGACAGCGGAAAGAAAATTTTAATTATAGAAAGAGGAGGCTATGTTCCGGTAGAAAAAGAAAACTGGGATTCCGTAGAAGTATTCCGTAAAAACAGGTATACCACAACCGATGAATGGCTGGATAAGCACGGAAAATCTTTCCGGCCTGGAATGCATTATAATGTAGGCGGAAATACCAAATTCTACGGTGCGGCCTTGTTCAGGTTAAGGGAAGAAGATTTTAAAGAAATACAGCATTACGGAGGCACGTCACCGGCATGGCCCATTCAGTATGAAGATATGAAAGGCTACTATCTTGAAGCGGAAAAACTGTTTTATGTTCATGGCAAAAGAGGGTCGGATCCTACAGAACCTTCAGATTCAGAACCATATCCGTATGATGCCCTTCCTCATGAACCGCGGATCCAGGAAATTTTTGATGAACTTACCAGATACGGACTGAAACCCTTTGAACTTCCGGTCGGGGTGAATTTTACTCCGCACCCGGCAGTTAATGCACCCTATACCTTAGACCGTTTTGACGGATTTCCTGATGCTGCAGAAAGAAAGGGCGATGCTCACCTCTGTTCATTATCCAGAGCACTGGAACATCCTAATGTGGAACTGATGATCAATACCAAAGTCCTGAAACTGGTTGCAGATGATGAAGGAAAAAAGATTTCAGAAGTAATGGTGGAGCAGGACGGGGAAACAAAAACCCTCAAAGCAGGATATGTTGTGCTGTCGGCAGGAGCCATCAACTCCGCGGCGTTGCTGCTGCAGAGCAGAAGTGAAAAGTTTCCCGACGGACTGGCCAATTCCTCCGGCCAGGTGGGAAGGAATTATATGTTCCATCAGAATTCAGCCTTAGTGGCACTGTATACCGAGCCCAATAATACCAAATTTGGAAAAACGTTCGGGATCAATGATTTTTACCATGCCAACAGGGGCTACGAATTTCCGCTGGGGCATATCCAGATGCTTGGAAAATCAGACGAGCACCAGATCAGCGCCGACAGTCCGGTTCCCGCACCCGGTTTTACTTTTGAGCTGATGGCCAAGCACGCCGTAGATTTCTGGCTGACTTCCGAAGACCTTCCGGATCCTGAAAACAGGGTGACGGTGGAAGAAAACGGACAGATCAGGATCAGCTATACCCCGAATAATACCAAAGGCCATGCACTGCTTAAAGATGAACTGATCAAAGCATTAAAAGCCTCGGGAAAATTCAGTTCATTTTTCTTTAAAGGCATTTATTTCAGCAAAGGGATGGACATTGCCTCGCCTGCCCATCAGAATGGGACTACCAGAATGGGCACAGACCCGGAGACCTCAGTGGTAGATCCTTATTGCAAAGCCCACGACCTTGACAATCTGTATATCGTAGACGGCGGTTTCTTCGTATCCAGCGGTGCCGTGAATCCGGCACTTACCATTATTGCAATGGCCCTCAGGGTAGGGGAACATCTTAAAAAACATGTTCTGACCTCATGAATTCACAAACGGTGAAAATAGGGATTGTCTTTTTACTGGCGTTCATAACCGGGGTTAATTTTGTGGTTTTTCCTGCTTTGGGAACGGCATTTACCGATCCTTCGGTGTTCGCGCTTTCATCATCGCAGTTCGGGAATCTCTTTTTGCCTCAGGTGGCATGTATTATCATCTCGTGCCTCGCCGCTCCGTTTCTCGTCAATAAATCAGGCCCTAAAATAATCCTGGCGATAGGAATTGCATTGATGATGATGGCTACTGCAGGTTTATGGGGCATGCAGTTTTTAATGAAGGAAAAGGAAATGCTGTTTCCGGTACTCATGGTTCTGGTTGCATTTACCGGTACGGGTTTCGGCCTTTCGATTACGACACTCAACCCTCTGGCGGCGAGTTTATTTAAGAATAACCCTTCGTCTGCCATTCTGATTTTGCAGTTTCTCGTAGGATTGGGAACTTCTGCTTCGCCGCTGATGATGAATCTGGCAGGCGATGTACACCACTGGATGTATGTTCCCGGAATTATTGTTGTTGCCGTAAGCATACTGTTTACCATATTATTGTTCATCAGGCTGCCCGGGGAAACGTCTTTTAAACTTCCTGAACGGTTTACGGTTCCTGCCAGGTTATGGGCATTTTTCGGGATCATTGTTTTATATGGCTGTATAGAAGGGACTTTTGGCAGTTTCGGAACGGTGATTCTTAAAAGCCGTGGACTGGATAACGCCGATGCCAGTCTCGGACTTTCGTTATTCTGGGGAGGGATTGCCGTTAACCGGCTGCTTTTCGGGATTTTTGCCAGAAAATATGACCTTTCTTTACTGTTCCTTTTATCACCGGTGTCAGTCGGGTTAATCATCGGGTTGCTGCTGTTTTTTTCCGGTACCGGTACCATTCTTGCGCTGATGTTCGTAGCCGGATTTTTCATGGGAAGTATATTTCCGGGAGCTATCGGGTGGGGAACGGTAGAGTTTCCTACACTTTCTGTAATGGTTTCAGGATTTCTGATGGCGGCCAACCAGATCGGGACGGGAATCGTAACCAATATCCTGGGTCATTTTTCAGACCGGACTTTATCAATCCTGCAGTTGCTTGTTATCCTGGCTGTTATGATCTGCGCTTTGCTTTTTGTACTGAAGAAAAACTCAAAAATAAAGGAAGCTTTTTGAAACCGGTATTTTAAGCAAATCCGGACCCGTAATCCTTTCTTATCCTACGTCAATATACCGGGAACAGCCATATTGTACCTTTGTACTATAAATAAATAAAATATGAAAACAGTATATCACAAAGCCGATTCAAGAGGCCATGCTGACCACGGATGGTTAAACAGTTACCACACCTTCAGTTTTGCCAATTACCAGAACAGAGACAGAAGCAACTTCGGGGTATTAAGGGTGCTGAATGACGATACCGTTTCTCAGGGAATGGGATTCGGGACGCATCCTCACAGGGACATGGAAATCATATCCATTCCGTTGCAAGGGGATCTGGAACATAAAGATTCCATGGGAACCACTGCGGTTATCAGGAAAGGTGAAATCCAGGTGATGAGTGCCGGAACAGGCGTGATACACAGCGAATACAATAAGAATAAAGATGAAGCCGTAAAGTTTTTACAGATCTGGGTCTTCCCAAAAACACAGGGTGTGGAGCCGAGATATGATCAGAAAAGCATTAAGGAAGGGGCAAAGATCAACGGATTCCAGCAGATTCTGTCACCGGACCAAAATGATGACGGCGTATGGATCCATCAGGATGCCTGGTTTAACCTGGCTAATTTTACAGAAGGAAACGGCAAAAACTATATGCTGAATAAAAAAGGGAACGGCGTCTATGCCTTTGTTTTAAAAGGAACCGCCAAAATAGGCGACCGGATCCTCCATGAAAAAGACGGCCTTGGAATCTGGGATACACAGAGTTTCAACATTGAAGCGGTAGAAGATACGGAGGTTCTCCTGATGGAAGTGCCGATGGAATTACCGGACTATTTAAAATAATAAAATCTTTCACAGCATAAAACTCTATTCTTTATAGAAGTTGTGAATTCAGAAAGAATTTTTATGAAGTGGCGACAAATATATCTGAGGATTCAAAAACTTTACGATCTTTGTACCACAAAATACTCACTTAAAACAGATACAACAATAATGAAAATTTTAGCCATAGCGGGAAGCAATTCCGATACTTCAATCAATAGACAACTGGTTTCTTATGCCGCATCACTGATTGAAAATGCAGAAGTGGAAATCGTGGATATGAATGATTTCGAGATGCCGATCTATAAACACCAGAGAGAAGTGGAAAGCGGAGTTCCCCAGCAGGCAATTGATTTTGCCGGAAAAATAGACCATGCAGACATTCTTCTGATTTCCCTGTCTGAACATAACGGAACCTATTCTTCAGCTTTTAAAAATGTATTCGACTGGACTTCAAGAATAAAAAACCGTGCTGTATGGAATGAAGTGCCGATGCTTTTAATGGCTACAGCACCCGGCGCAAGAGGTGGCGCAGGCGTTCTGGAGGCCGCTTCCAAGCGTTTTCCGCTGCATGGAGGAAACATTATAGATACTTTCTCGCTGCCTTTCTTCAATGATAACTTCGATAAGGAAGCACAGAAAATTTCCAATGAAGAAAAAGACAGTGAACTGAAGGAAAAAATTCAGAAAATTTCTGCCATTGAATCTATCCTTGAAAAATAAATTGAAAATTAATTTAAAATTAATATCTTTGCAAAAAGAAATAAGATGAAAATTCAGACCGCTTTTAAAGAATGTTTCTCCGAAAAAGGGAATGTTGTGGGCTCTGAAATTCTGAGATAAAACAACGGCCGATAATCTACCAAGATTGTCGGCTTTTTTGTTTCCAAAATTTGAACAAGAATATTAAAAAGACAAAAAGACATCAGATTGCAGATATAAGATGATAAGTCTGAAATCTGAAATCTAACATCTAATATCTAAATAAAACATGAGCAACACATACAAGTCAGCAGGCGTAGATAAAGAAGAAGGGTACAAAACCGTTGATAAAATCAAAAAGGCAGTGGGTGAAACGCACAATGCCAATGTACTGAACCATTTGGGGAGCTTCGGGGCTTTCTATGAAATCGGAGGGTATAAAAATCCTGTTCTGGTTTCAGGAACCGATGGGGTAGGAACAAAACTGAAGGTCGCATTGGACTCGAAAAAATATGATTCTATCGGTGTAGACTGTTTTGCCATGTGTGCCAATGATATCCTTTGCCACGGTGCAAAACCACTGTTCTTCCTGGATTATCTGGCTTGCGGAAAACTGGATTCCGAAATTGCTGCTGAAATCGTTTTAGGGATGGTGAAAGCGTGTAAAGACAACAACTGTGCACTGATTGGTGGTGAAACGGCTGAAATGCCGGGTATGTACCAGCCGGGCGATTATGATGTTGCCGGGTTCTGTGTAGGGATTGTTGAGAAAGACCAGATTATCGACGGATCAGGAATCAAAGCCGGAAATAAAATCATTGCACTGCCAAGTTCAGGTTTCCATTCCAACGGATTCTCTCTGGTAAGAAAAGTGTTCCCGGATTTCAATGAAGAATTTGAAGGAAAGCCTTTGTATGAAACACTTTTGGTTCCTACAAGATTATATTATAAAGACATTCATAAAGTGCTTGAAGAGGTTCAGGTAGCCGGGATCGCTCACATCACAGGTGGCGGATTGTATGAAAATATCCCGAGAATTATCGGTGAAGGCCTGTGTGCTGCAATTGATGCTTCAAAAATCCAGATTCCGAGCATTATGCTTGAACTCGAAAAAAGAGGCGGGATTGCCCGTGAAGAAATGTTCGGGACCTTTAATATGGGTATCGGAATGATTGTCGTGGTAGACGCAGAACACGCAGAAAAAGTACTTCATCTTTTAGACGACGCCTACGAAATAGGGGAAATCACAGAAGGAAACGAAAAGATAAATTTAAAATTCTAATAAGACATCAGATGGAAGACATCAGACATCAGACGATCAGTCTGAAATCTGGTATCTGAAATCTAACATCTCAGTTAATGAAAAACATTGTTGTACTCGTTTCAGGTTCAGGAACCAATCTCCAGAGGATTATAGATACGGTTGATAACGGAGAAATCCGGAATGCAAAAGTAACGCTGGTGGTGGCAGACCGGGAATGTTACGGACTGGAAAGGGCCAAAAATCATCATATAGAAAACATTCTGATTCCCAGAGGCAAGAATTTCAGCAGCGAATTGGGTAAAATGATCCCTGAAAATACAGATCTAATTGTACTGGCAGGATTCTTATCCATCCTGAAGCCTGAATTCTGCGAAAACTGGAACGGTAAGATCATCAATATCCATCCTGCGCTCCTGCCGAAATTCGGAGGAAAAGGCATGTGGGGGCATCATGTACATCATGCCGTGATTGAGGCCAGAGAAAAAGAAAGCGGGGCAACCGTACATTTCGTGACTCCCGGAATTGATGAAGGCGAAGCCATTCTTCAGAAATCATTTGCCGTAACAGAAGATGATACGCCTGAAACGGTAGCAGAGAAAGTTCACTTAATTGAATATGAAATTTTCCCGGAAGCGATCAATAAAGTTTTAGGAAATTAAGATTGATGAAACCAAAAGTAAAAATTTGCTGTATCAGCAGTGTGGAAGAAGCTCAATTGGCCATCAGGCACGGAGCTTCAGCACTGGGTCTGGTAGGGAAGATGCCAAGCGGTCCCGGAATGATAGAGGACAGCCTGATTTTAGAAATCCAGGAGAGTGTTCCGCCGCCCGTTTCCACGTTCCTTCTGACCAGTGAAACAAATGCTTTAGAAGTGATTAACCATCATAAAAAAGTCCGGACCTCCGTAATCCAGCTGGTTGATGCGTTGGAAAACAGTGAATATCATCTTATCAGGGAACATTTGCCGGGCATCAAATTAGTTCAGGTGATTCATGTTATCGATGAAGATTCTGTGCGGGAAGCAATTGAATCTGCCCCGCATGTTGATGCGCTTTTGCTGGACAGCGGAAACCCCAAATTAGCAGTAAAAGTATTGGGCGGGACAGGAAATATACACGACTGGAACCTTAGCAGGACCATAAGGGAATCTGTGAAAATCCCGGTTTTTCTGGCAGGCGGCCTGAAAGTTGAAAACGTAAGGGAAGCTGTTGAAAAAGTGCAGCCTTTCGGACTTGATTTATGCAGCAGCGTAAGAAGCAACGGCAAACTTGACGAAAAAAAGCTGGAAGCTTTTTTCGCAGAACTGGAAAAGATATAAAGTAAGAATCTAAGTAAGTAAAAATAAAGACCGGAGGTGAAAGAACCGGTCTACAGTTTGAAATAGCTGTAAAAAGTAAAAAATTGAAAGAAAAAATGAGCAAAAAGAGAGTTTTAATCAGTGTTTCGGATAAAAGCGGATTGACTGAATTCGCACAGTTTCTGGAATCTCAGGGATATGAGCTGATTTCTACAGGAGGAACCTTCAAACACCTGAAAGAGGCAGGATTGAACCCGATTCAGATTGATGAGGTAACCGACTTCCCTGAAATGCTGGACGGCAGGGTAAAAACACTGCACCCGAAAGTTCACGGCGGATTGCTGGCTGTCCGTTCAAATGAAGAACACATGAACACGGTTCAGGAACACGGCATCGAGCTGATTGATATGGTGATTGTAAACCTGTATCCTTTCTTTGAAAATGTGAACAAAGACATTTCCCTTCACGAAAAAGTGGAGTTCATTGACATCGGAGGCCCTTCAATGCTCCGTTCAGCAGCTAAAAATTTTGATTCCGTTACCGTAATTACCGATGTGGAAGATTATGCAACGGTAAAAATCGAGATGGAACAGAACGGCGATACCTATATCGAAACCCGTAAGAAGCTGGCAGGAAAAGTATTCAACCTTACTTCTGCATACGATGCGGCTATTTCAAGAATGCTTCTGGATGAAGAATATCCTGCTTATCTGAACGCTTCCTATAAAAAAGTTTCCGACTTAAGATATGGTGAAAACCCACACCAGACGGCAGCATATTACGTTTCCACTTTTGAAAACGGGGCGATGAAAGATTTTGAGCAGCTGGGAGGCAAAGAGCTGTCTTTCAATAACCTTCGGGATATGGATCTGTGCTGGAAAGTGGTAACTGAATTTAAAGAAGAAATGGCCTGCTGTGCCGTGAAGCATTCCACACCGTGTGGTGTTGCCATCGGGACTTCTGCACTGGAAACCTATCAGAAAACATTTGAATGTGACCCGGTTTCCATCTTTGGCGGAATTGTTGCCATGAACTATAAAATTGATGCGGCAACAGCAGAAGAATTAAATAAAACATTCCTTGAAATCGTCATGGCTCCTGAATTTGATGAAGCAGCACTTGAAGTTTTAAGAAAGAAGAAAAACCTGAGAATTATAAAAATTGTAAACCCTGTTTCTGATAAGCAGACATGGGTGAAGGTGGACGGAGGAATCCTTGTTCAGGACAATGACAGTATTTTCTCTGATGATATTAAGGTAGTAACTGAAACACAGCCGACGGAAGAACAGAAAAAAGCATTGCTGTTCTCCCAGAGGGTAGTAAAATACGTGAAATCCAATGCAATTGTGGTTTCCAACGGCATCCAGGCTTTCGGTATCGGCGGCGGACAGGTGAACCGGATCTGGGCAACGCAGCAGGCAATTGAAAGGGCAAAAGAAAAGTTTACCGGAGAACTGGTACTGGCTTCCGATGCATTTTTCCCTTTCCGTGATGTGGTGGATTTCTGCCATCAGGAAGGAATCACGGCCATCATCCAGCCGGGAGGAAGTGTGAAAGACCAGGACAGCATTGAGGCGGCCAATGAGCACGGAATCCCGATGATGTTTACAGGAATCAGGCACTTTTTCCATTAATTAAAATAGAATTAAAAAATAATTTGAGATTGTATTTTTAGCATTCAAAATTATATATTTGTAAAATAGACTTGTTAATTAAATAAAAATATGAGAATATTAATCATAGGTGAAGGTGGAAGAGAATCTGCTTTGGCGGCAAAACTTCAGAATGACCCGAGAATTTCTAAAATGTTTTTTGCTAACGGAAACGCTACTACGGATGTTATAGGAAAGAATGTTCATTTATCAGAGATTAAAGAACTGAGGGATTTTGCAATCAAGGAAAAGGTGGATCTTACCATCGTTGGTCCTGAAGCTCCGCTTGTAGCGGGTTTAAGAGACGAATTCAAAAAGCATGATCTTAAAGTGTTCGGTCCTAACCAGAAAGTAGCCAGCCTGGAAGGCAGCAAGGCTTTCTCTAAGAAATTTATGCAGACCTATGATATCAAGACTGCGAAAGCGGTGGTATTTGATTCATATAATGATGCCAAGGAATATGTTCAGACACAGCAGTACCCTTTAGTGGTTAAAGCCAGCGGGTTAGCCGGCGGAAAAGGAGTTGTGATCTGCGATACCCAGGAAGAAGCGGAAGCAACCATCCACGATTTCATGATCAGAAGGATTTATGGAGATGCAGGAATCCGTCTGGTTATTGAAGAATACCTGGAAGGTTTTGAAGCCTCCATCATTGCATTCTCAAACGGTGAAAAACTATTCCCGTGTGTAGCTGCTAAAGATTATAAAAAAGCCGGAAACGGAGACACAGGCCCGAATACCGGAGGGATGGGATGTGTGGCACCAAGCCCGGAATTTACCCAGGAACATTATGCGGATTTCGAGAAAAACATTCTTGAGCCTACCGTTAAAGGATTGAAAGCAGAAGGTTTCGGTTTCAAAGGAATCATTTTCTTCGGATTGATGGTTACCAAAAACGGTACCTACCTGCTGGAATACAATATGAGATTCGGAGATCCTGAAACCCAGGTATTGATGGCTTTGATGGAAAACAACCTTCTTGACGTCATCCAGGATTGTATGGAAGGGAAAAATATCGAGCTTACCTTTAAGGATGAAAAAGCAGTATGTCTTGTGATGTGTTCAGGAGGTTACCCGAGAAACATTGAGACCGGTTTTGAAATCGTAGGCGAAGACAAGCTGAAACACAGCAGGCTTCTGTATGCAGGTGCCATCAGAAAAGGTGACAAAGTGGTTTCCAACGGCGGAAGGGTACTGAACATTGTAGCCACAGGCGCTACTTATGATGATGCCCGCAAAAAAGTTTACGAAGACGCCAGCCACGTACATTTTGACTACGGCTTCTACAGAGAAGACATCGGAAAATTTTAATAAAAAAAATCAATAAAAAGATTTGGAGCAATCCAGGTCTTTTTTTGTAAAACAATTACATTTAGCAGTAAGCTTTAAGCTATAGGCAATAAGCTTTAACATTCACAAACGGCCTGCTGCTTATTGCCTATAGTCTAAAGCATTAATAATAATTCAGAAAAATGAACAACGGTATTATTATATTAGATTTCGGTTCCCAGTACAACCAGCTTATCGGAAGAAGAATCCGTGAGATGGGCGTATATTCCGAAATTTTACCTTTCAACACGCCATTAGAAACCATTTTAGAAAGACAGCCGAAAGGCATCATCCTTTCCGGCGGGCCAAGCTCTGTGAATGCAGAAAATGCCCACCTGGTAGAAAAAGAATTATACGAACAGGGAATTCCTGTGTTGGGAATCTGTTACGGCATGCAGCTTACTGCGCATCTTATGGGTGGTAAAGTTCATAAAGGCGTAAAAGGGGAATACGGAAAGGCACACCTGGAAATTGTAAAAGAAAGTGCTTTGCTAAAAGGCGTTACCCAGGATTCTGTAGTGTGGATGAGCCATTTTGACGAAGTGGGGGAATTGCCTGTAGGATTTGAATTGAATGCAAAATCCGGAGTAATCGCTTCCATTTCCAATGAAGATAAAAAAATCTACTGCGTACAGTTCCACCCGGAAGTGTCCCACACGGAAGAAGGCGGGAAAATGCTGGAAAACTTTGTTTTTGCAATCTGTGATGCAGACAAAAACTGGAAACTGACCAATTATATTGAAAAAACAGTTGCAGAAATCCGCGAAAGGGTTGGGGAAAACAGAGTGATCCTCGGACTTTCAGGAGGGGTTGATTCTTCCGTAGCTGCAGTGTTGATCCACAAGGCAATCGGTGACCAGCTGACCTGTATTTTTGTTGATACCGGACTGTTGAGGAAAGATGAAGATGTAAAAGTAATGCAGAATTACGGGGAACATTTCCATATGAACATCAAGCTGGTAGATGCCAAAGAAAGGTTCTTATCAAAGCTTGCAGGCGTTGATGATCCGGAAGCGAAAAGAAAGATCATCGGAAACGAGTTTGTACATGTTTTTGATGAAGAATCCCATAAAATTGAAGGTGCGAAGTTCCTGGCACAGGGAACCATTTATCCGGATGTGATCGAAAGCCAGTCGGTTAACGGTCCTTCAGCAGTCATCAAATCACACCATAATGTAGGCGGGCTGCCGGAAGAAATGGATTTTGAACTGCTTGAGCCTCTGAGAGAATTATTTAAGGATGAAGTAAGAAAAGTAGGAGAGGAATTGGGGATCCCGCATCATCTGGTACACAGGCATCCGTTTCCGGGCCCGGGCTTGGGAATCAGGATTTTAGGAGCCGTTGACGCTGAAAAAGTAAAAATCCTTCAGGAAGCAGATGATATTTTCATCGAAGAATTATATAAAAATGACCTGTATGAAAAAGTTTCACAGGCTTTTGTTGTGCTTCTTCCTGTAAAATCTGTAGGCGTAATGGGCGATGAGAGAACCTATGAATATACCGCAGTGGTGCGTTCTGCCAATACCATCGACTTCATGACGGCAACCTGGAGCAGGCTGCCTTATGAGTTTTTGGATACGGTTTCCAGCAGAATCATTAATGAAGTAAGAGGAATCAACCGTGTGGCTTATGATATTTCAAGCAAACCGCCGGCAACAATTGAGTGGGAATAATGGTATGTTAATGATTAGACTCATAAAAAAAATAAATAATTACACCTAGATTTGTAATTCGAAATAATTTTTTTTCATCATTTGTGTTTTTATCCTCCCTTTCTAAGGGAGGTTTTTTATTTATATCCGGGTAGATTTTCTTGTTGTCTCAATCAGAAAAAGATCAGCAGTGCATTCAGGATAATTAATATTTTCATTTCTGTGCTTATGTTCCGTAATAACTTTTATCCCTTGGAAATTTTCCTTAAATTTAGATAAAATTATATCAGATGCAAATTGAAACAAGGCCGCTTACCGTTCAGGATTACGATGAGCTGGTTGAAACGATGAGGCGTGCTTATCCCCAGATGTCAGAGTACGTCTGGTCTAAAAAAAGTATAGAAAAGCTTACTAAAATATTTCCAAAAGGCCAGATCTGTATTACGGTAGACGGAAAACTGGCGGCTGTGGCACTTTCCATTATCGTGAATTATGACGAGTTCGGGGACGAACATACCTACAGTGATATCACAGGGAATTATACCTTCAATACCCATTTGTCAACAGGGAATGTCCTGTACGGCATTGAAGTTTTTGTTGATCCGGAATTCCGTGAACTGCGTTTGGGAAGAAGGCTGTATGATGCCCGGAAAGAACTGTGCGAATTACTGAATTTAAAATCGATTATTTTAGGCGGAAGGATCCCGAATTACCATAAACACAGCGAACTTTCGCCCAGGGAATATATCCGGAGGGTACGTGATAAAGAACTTTACGATCCCGTGCTTTCTTTTCAGCTTTCCAATAACTTCCTGCCGATCAAGGTATTGAAAGGATACCTG
This sequence comes from Chryseobacterium sp. Leaf201, assembly GCF_001421435.1. Lineage (GTDB taxonomy): Bacteria > Bacteroidota > Bacteroidia > Flavobacteriales > Weeksellaceae > Chryseobacterium. The sequence goes on along the minus strand of NZ_LMKA01000013.1, from coordinate 58,067 downwards.
CCTGAAGATGAATCGTCCGGTGAAAATGCGGTACTGCTTCAGTGGAACAACATCTACTACAGCAAAAAACCGAATACCATGCAGGACAGCATCATCCGTTTGGGACTGGTACAGTGGCAGATGAGGCATTTTAAGGACATCGACGCTTTTTATGAGCAGGTTGAGTTCTTCGTGAATGTAATGGGCGATTATAAATCAGACTTTGTGCTGTTCCCGGAACTGTTCAATACGCCTTTACTGGCACCTTTCAACAAGCTTTCCGAACGGGACAGTATGATCGAGCTGGCAAAACTGACTTCGGATATCAGAATGAAAATTTCAGATCTGGCGATCAGCTATAATGTCAATATCATTTCCGGAAGCATGCCGGTTTTTGAAAACAATGAACTTTATAACGTCAGCTATCTCCTCCACCGGGACGGCAGGATAGATGAATACCGTAAGATCCACATCACCCCGAACGAAAGGAAATATTACGGGATGAAAGGCGGAAACGAAATCAAAGTGTTTGATACCGACTGCGGAAAAATCGGGCTCGTTATCTGTTACGATGTGGAATTTCCGGAACTTCCGAGAATCCTGGCAGATCAGGGCATGAAAATACTTTTTGTCCCTTACCTTACGGATACGCAGAATGCTTACATACGCGTCCGCCACTGTGCGGCAGCAAGAGCCATTGAAAATGAATGTTACGTGGCCATTGCAGGCTGTGTGGGGAATTTACCCGGCGTAAACAATATGGATATCCAGTTCGGACAGGCTGCTGTTTTTACCCCGTCGGATTTTCCTTTCCCGTCCAATGCTGTTAAAGGGGAAGCCACACCGAATACGGAAATGACCTTAATTGTAGATGTAGACCTTAACCTTCTGAAAGACCTTCACCACCATGGTTCTGTACAGGTGATGAAAGACCGGAGGAAAGATTTATACGATATCTATTTACGGTAAATAAAAAAAGAATGCAGTTTTGCATTCTTTTTTTTATTAAATCAGTGATCCTAAAGATACTACTGAGGGCAGATCACAGCCGGACATACTAATCTCGGGCATCTTGGCCTTCCGTCATCCGGACAGCATTGGTTGGAACAGTTTCTGATAATTCCGCTTCCTGCAATACTTTTCATCTGGTTTCTTGAGATTTTCTTTAAATTTTTCATAACAATATAATTTAATGATTAATTTTTTAAATATAATAATTTTAGCCGTACTATTCCATGTTAAGAGAATTATTGTTTCAATTAAAATCTTAAAAATGATAGAGTAAGCCATTCGGGATTGTGGTATGAACTCACATGAGTCCCTCTGTCAGGTATAAAGATGAAAACCTGTTTGTTGTGTACAGGATAATATTTGAAGGTGCTGTGGTATAGTGACAGCTTATTTTTTTGTATTTTTATACATTATGTTCGATAAACAGCAAAGAAAACTGAAAAGATCTGCCAGGCTTATTTCCGTATTGAGTAAATATGGTTTTAAAGATCTTCTCGCCAGGATGAACAGCGGGAATAAGCCGGTGGAAATTTCCCGGAACCCCGATGAAATTATTTCAAAAGGAACCGTATATGAAAGAATCCGGCTCGTGCTGGAAGAACTGGGGCCTACTTTTGTGAAACTCGGGCAGACGTTCAGCAACCGGGAAGACCTGCTTCCTCCGGAACTCGTACAGGAACTCCAGAAGCTCCAGGATAAAGTGGATACGGTGGAAATGGACGTGGAAGAAATCATGGAATCTGAATTCAGCATCACGGTTTCAGATCATTTTCTGAAGATTGAAAAACAGCCTCTTGCAACGGCTTCTATTGCGCAGGTATACAGAGCGGTTCTTGCTGACGGGACGGATGTTATCTTAAAAATTAAGAAACCGGATGTCCAGAGCATTATAGAAGATGACTTACTGCTGATTAAAGACCTTGAAAAACTGGTTTCATCCTATTCTGAAATAGGGGAGAAGCTGAATCTGAAGCAGGCTATTTACACGTTTGAAAAATCGCTGCTTGAAGAAGTGTCGCTGATCAATGAAAAGGAAAATATCCTGCAGTTCAGGAGGAACTTTAAAAACCATAAAGAAACTTATGTTCCCAGAGTGTATGAGGAATTTTCCAATAATACGGTGCTCTGCATGGAGTTTATCGACGGGATTAAGGTGACGGATAAAGCAGGCCTTTTAGCACATCATATTGATCCGGTGACGATTTCTGAAGTCGGGTTGAGGCTTTTTATCTCACAGATTTTAGATTACGGTTTCTTCCATGCAGATCCGCATGCCGGCAATATCCTGGTGCAGAAAGACGGCAAAGTGGTTTTCATTGATTTCGGAGCGGTAGGTAAAATCCCGCCGAATGATAAGGAAGTCCTGGAGAATATGATTGTCAGTTTCGTGGCAAAAAATCCCCATAAAATTGTCCGTTACCTGAAAAAAATGGCGGTAAGCTACCAGATTCCGGATGAAAAGCGGTTTGAAAATGACGTAGAGGATATCCTTAATTTTGTTCACAGTACATCTTTAAAAGAAATCGATCCCCAGTCCGTTATCAATAAAATGAAAGATGTATTGAAGGACAACCGCCTGTACATGCCGGATTATTTTTATCTTCTCTTTAAAGGAATCGGCCTGATTGAAGGCGTCGGAAGGACCATCAACCCTGATCTTGATGTGGTGAAAAGCCTTCATCCCTACACGAAGAAAATACTCGCTAAAAAGATCAGCCCGAAAAACATCGTAAAAACGGGAATAGATAGGATGATGAGCTTCACGGATACGATGGATGAAATCCCGAAAGAACTCCGGTCCGTCCTGCAGAAGCTGGATGAAAACAAATTTACCGTTACCAGCGAGATCAAGAATATCGACAAAACAAATCAGCTCATAAAATCAGGGATCGTCAATCTGATGTTAGCGATGGTTCTCGGAGCCAATATAATTGCCACGGCTATTGTCTTTGTTTCCGGATCCGGCCCTAAAATCGGGGAAATGTCTCTGATAGCTTTACTGGGATTTATTTTTTCAATGGTGTTGATCATCATCATTCTGTTGAGAATTACAAGGAAATAAGAGCTTGTTAAAGAAGAACATTATTCTGATCATTCTTAAATCTTCACGCATGACGCTTATGTTGTTCATCTGTATAACTGCAAAAAATTAATTGCCTATCTTTGCAAAATGGAAAAACTCACTTTTGCAGATTTTGACCTGCCTGTTAAAATTCTTGATGTTCTTGCGGACCTGGAATTGTTTGAGCCTACACCCATTCAGGAAAAAAGTATAGGGCCTATACTTTCCGGAAGGGATGTGATGGGAATTGCGCAGACGGGTACCGGAAAAACATTAGCCTATCTGCTGCCTGTCCTTAAAACCTGGAAGTACAATAAAAACGGGAACCCTACAATTGTTGTTTTGGTTCCTACCCGGGAATTGGTGGTTCAGGTAACGGAAATTGTCGAGAAATTAACAGAGAATCTTACTGCAAGAGTAATCGGGATTTACGGAGGGAAAAACATCAATACCCAAAAGCTTCTATTCAATAACGGATGTGATATTTTAGTGGGCACGCCGGGAAGGATTATGGATCTCGCCATTGATAATGCCATTTCCCTGAAAGAAGTTCAGAAGCTGATTATTGATGAGTTTGATGAGATGCTTAACTTAGGTTTCAGGCCGCAGCTGACCCACATTTTTGAAATGATGAAGGACAAGCGGCAGAATATCCTTTTCTCAGCTACCATGACAGATGCTGTAGATGAAATGCTGGACCAGTATTTTGCAGGGCCTATTGAAATTTCCCTGGCGAAATCCGGTACGCCACTTGAAAAAATAGAACAGACTGCCTATAAGGTAGAAAACTTCAATACCAAGATCAACCTTCTTGAACATTTGCTGAAGAGCAATCAGGATATGTCTAAGGTGTTGATTTTCACGAATAATAAAAAGAATTCAGATCTTCTGTACACAAAAATTAGTGAGCTTTTCCCTGATGAGTTTGACGTGATCCACTCCAATAAATCTCAGAACTACAGGCTGAAAGCCATGAAGAGGTTTGAGAATGAAGAAATAAGAGGCCTGATTACTACAGATGTCATGGCGAGAGGTCTGGATATTTCAGACATTACCCACGTGGTCAACTTTGAAACCCCTGAAATTCCGGAACAGTACATTCACAGGATCGGTAGAACGGGTAGGGCAGATAAAAACGGGATAGCCGTAACGTTTGTAACCAAGAAGGAAGAACCTTTAATTCTTGATATCGAGCTCCTGATGGATAAGGAATTAACCTTTATTGCATTCCCTGAAGGCGTGAAAGTGAATCCTAAGAAAATCGCCTCTGAGGAAGAGCTGATTGTCATGAAAAATCCGGCGCAGGTGAAGCTGTATGACGGTGGAGGTGCTTTCCATGAGAAGAAAGACAAAAACAAGAAAGAAAACTGGGGCGGCCCTTCAAAAAGAAAAGAACCCAAGAAATTCGGAGCGAACAGGGCGCAGCAAAAAGCGATCTCGAAGTCTAAAAAGAAGAAATAAACAGTATTTATACAGAACAAAAAACTCCCGGGTAATGCCGGGAGTTTTTTGCTTTATTTTACCAAGTAAAGAATAAATTTGTCATCAACGTTATCTCCGTTTATATCTTCATAAGCTTCTACAAGCTGCAGTTTATTATTGTTAATACTTACTACTTCAATAGTTTCTCCGTCTATGACTAATTTTTTCTGCACCGCATCATAAGAATAAGGCTGTGTTTCTGTTCCGTGATTTTCACAGTTTCCGCTAATCATGAAAGGTTATAGATTGTACTCAATATACAGGTATTCAAAGCATTTTTAGCGAGTCATCCTTATTATACATAAAAAAGCTGTCTCACCCTGATGAGACAGCTTTTATAATAATTAATGTAAATTCCTTTTTTTCTTTGTATTACATCAACAACAGATATACTGCTTATTTTTATTTCATATAAGGCATCATAACCGAAGTCCAGAGCTGATATCCTTCCGGTGTCATATGAAGCAGATCTTCCACAAAAAGATCGTTCCTTACTTTTCCGTTGGCATCCTGCATAACTTCAGTGATGTCAATAAATTCTGCATTAGGCTCCTTTTTCATGAAAGCGGCAATTTTTTTATTTGCTTCTTTCATCTGTGGCCAGAGTTTTTCGCGGCTCCGAGAATATTTGATGGAAATATAATCTACCTCAATTTTCGGAAACCGGGACCTGATTTTTTTATAAAATGTTTTAAAACGGTCAACCACAACATCTGCTTTAAGCTTATCATTGTCGGCGAAATCATTTTCCCCGCAATACACAATGATCTGTTTGGGCTGATAAGGGTTTAACAGGTCATCAGCATAATCGTTGAGATCGGTCAGCCTGGAGCCTCCGAAACCTCTGTTGATAATGGTTTTACCCGGAAAGTACCGGTCAACATCAGTCCATTTGGTAAAAGACGAGCTTCCGACTAACAGAATGGCATCTTTCGGCGGTGCGGTTTCCTGATCCGTTTTTTTGAAGTTCTGGATGTCCTGCCAGAACATCGGCTTTTTTTCCTGTGAAAAGAAAAGGGCAAAGGTCAGCAATAGAAATGCCGTTAAAGTCTTCTTCATTTTTTTAATACTTTTTATTTTCTATTAAAATTCTTTTTCATAAAAAACTCCCGGAAATTCGGGAGTCTGTTTTATCTTAAGTTATCTTTTATACGAGATATACGTTACGTCTATAATCTGGTCTCCGTCTTCATCAACATTCCCGAACATCTGTTTCAGTTTCATCTCAGAGCTTGTAAGCACAACCACCTGATATTTTCTGGAGCTGTCATTATCATATTTAATAATCAGTTCCTTGGTTTCGGCATTGTACTCGTAAGTTCCTTCTGACTTAGCACTTAGCTGGCAATCTGTACCCACTCCTGCATAGGCGGAATATGATGCATAATAATCCGTTCTGTACTCCGTAATATTTTTTGCAGAGCAACCCATAGGAACCGTGGTGTCAATTACCGTTTTATCGTCTTTTCCGGAAACAAGTTCTGTCTTGCTGGTTTTCCACTCACCTTTCATCATATCCATTTCATAACCCTTGATATCGTCATCTTCGCAGGAAGTAAGCGCCAATGCTGAAAAGGCAAATAAAAGTAACTGTTTTTTCATTTCACAAATTTTAGAATATGCTAAAATATAAATAAATTTGAAATATCAGTAATGAAATTCTGCTTTTTTAAACCAACAGTTGTAGAAAAGACAAATTTATACAGGTGAAAAGATACGGAAAGCAACCGGTTAAAAACTTTACAGCGGTTTTAAATTTCAGCATCTGACTTTATAAAGCTGTAAAACCTGTTCAATAAAATTTCAAACAACCTGTTTTTGGGCTTTGCTAATAGCTCATTTCCACAATCTGGCGTGCATCCTGCGGAGTCAGTGTCTTATATTCACCTAAGCCCAGCCAGTTTCTTTCCGTGAATGCTTTTTCCACCCTTTCGGCAGTGCCTTTATAATCTTCCGTATATTCTGAAAGCCTGGTCTGAATATGAAGGCTGTGGAAAAATTCTTCCAGTTTTTTAATTCCAAGTTCCGCTTTTTCTTCTACTGAACCGTCTTTGATTCCCCAAACCCTTTCTGCATACTGCGCCAGCTTCTCTTTCTTGGATTCAAAGTTGTAACGGTAATGGGAGGGAGCGATGACAGCCAGCGTCCTTGCATGGTCAATTCCGAAATAAGCGGTCAGCTCGTGTCCCATAGCATGCACGGCCCAGTCGGTAATCACGCCTTTCTGGATCAATCCGTTCAGGGCCATCGTACAGCACCACATAAAATTGCCGGCTGCATCATAATCGAAATCACCGCCCAGCACTTTCGGAGCCGTTTCCTGAATGCTGATCAGGATACTTTCGGCAATTCTCTCCTGAAGATCAGCCGGGGAAGTAGTGGTCATATACTGTTCCAATACGTGGGTATAGGCATCGGTTAATCCGTTTACAATCTGACGTTCAGGAATGCTTCTTACCACTTCCGGATCCAGTACTGAAAACTGAGGGAAAAGTCCCGGGCCTCCCGAAGACAGCTTCTCATTGGTTTCCCTTCTCGAAATCACATAGCCCGAATTCATTTCAGAACCTGTTGCCGGTAACGTAAGGATGCTTCCGAACGGCAGTCCTTCGCCTTCAAAAGTGCGTACCAGTTTCTTTAAAATTTCCCATGGCTCGCCGTCGTAATTGGTTGCTGCAGACAGGAACTTTGTGCCGTCGATAACCGAACCGCCGCCCACTGCCAGAAGGAAAGTGATATTTTTTTCTTTGATAAAATCCAGGGCCGTGATCAGGACTTCATATTCAGGATTCGCAGGTACACCTCCGAACTCATAAAACTCATGGTCTGCAAGGGCTTTTCTCACCTGGTCATACACACCGTTGTTTTTAATGCTGCCGCCGCCGTAAATCAGCAGTATTCTGGCATCTTCAGGAATTTCTTTGGAAATTTTAGCAATTTCCCCTTTCCCGAAAAGTATTTTTGTTGGATTCTTAAACTCGAAATTAAGCATTGTTCTGATTTATTTTAACCCAAATGTACGCAATGAACCCTGAAAACAGCGTTAAAGAAGTTTTAAAATTCTGATGACGGGCTTTAATAAAAACGATCATGTAATTGGGATCATTCAAGAAGCACGCAATTTTAGTTAAAGGATAAAAATATTCAGTTAGGAGCAATATCTATTATTCCACAGGAATTTAACCGTGATTTTCAATGAAGGTTTTACACTGTCAGTAAGATTGGATTTCCGGTTCTACTCAGTAATACAGTCTTCACTTTTAAAATAAATGCCGTTGCTTTTAGAGTCCGGTTTCCCGGTTTTCCTGTTGATTCTGATCAGGAAAGATTCCTTGGTCAGCGGACAGTTTTTTGTTTTTGAAAGATACAGTGAAATATACCGGTCGTCTATTTTATATGAGCTGCCCGGCCTGTTGGCTGAATCAACGCTGAAACCATATGTATTGGCAATTAAAACAGCTTCTGGAAGGTTATCCACGGATCCGATAAAATCCCTTAACTGCTGTTCGGTTGAGAAATATACGGAACGGCCGTTTTCACAGGCCATAAGGTAAGAGAAGCAGTCTTCGCTCAGACATTTCTGAAAGAAACCTTTCTGAGGTGCCGGATCATTAAGGGTCATGTATTGCGGCATCTGGCTTTCATAGATCACGGCCAGATCAGGATCCGGATTATTGCGGAGCACAGACCAGTACTGGTATTTCTTGTCCGGGACGATAAAAGGGTAGAGAAGTTCAGGATTGTCGAGGATTTCCGGAATCTTTTTAAAGTCCTGGGAAACGGTATTTTGGGAGAACAGTAAACCGGATACCAGAAATGAGATGATTGAAATGATTTTCATGAGTCTGATGATGATCCTGAGTTCTATTGCAGGATAATTTTATAGTATCCCTGTTCGTCTTTTACATCAATGCCTATTCCTGTAAACGTTAATTTATTAATCTGGTAACCGTCACAGCCTCCTTTAAATTCGGATGACTGGATTGAAAAATTAAAAACTCTTACCGCAGAATAAAACGTATAGTTTTTTGTCCCGTTGTAAGCCCCGACATTCTCTAAAATAACCTTCCCGTCAGAAGTTTTGGTCAGCGGTATACCCACCTGGTTTTCGTCGCTCACCGAAAACGGATCCAGGGTTCCGTTGGTAATCAGGTTTTCGCCCTGATCATCAACAAATTCAAAAACAATCGGCTGAGGAGCGTTATAGCAGTCGTCGCCACAGGCTGTAAAAAGAAAAGCCATGACAAGGAAGATAAATATTTTTTTCATGGGGTAAAGATTATGTCGGTGAAATGTAAAGTTAATCATTAAGTGCTGGTATTCAAAATTATAATAAAAGAGTAGAATATTATTGATTTACAGAGCCATCATGCATTATTGTATTCCACGCTCTTCCCTGATCTGTTTCTGTGTTTTATAAGGCGTATACATCTGATGTTCATTAAAAGCAACAATTTTATGATCTACAATTTTACCTTTTATATAAATAGAGTCTCCGTTTTTAAAGGTATATTCTTCCATAATGATATTTTCATATCCCTTGATGTCTTCAAGATATGAACTGATCCACGGGTGTTCATTTTTAAAATGATCTATAATTTGATGGTTTTTAGAATGGAAAGGCGCATACATACTGATGTTTTTTTCTTTTCTGTTCACAATTTTTCCGGTAAAATGAACATTGTTATTTCCAAGCGTATCCATAATTGAATACTGAAAATCAATAGTGTATAAATTCCCGTTTACAGAAAGTTTTGTTCCTTTCGGGTATCTGGTAATCATACTGTAATCGAAATTTTCATAGATCTGTATGTCTCCTTGCGTTTCCGTATTGGCTCTTAAACTGTCATATTTCAGATAATGTTCATTTCCTATCCTCAGAAAGTAAAATGCTGCTTCACTTCCGGAAATCGGAGCGGTTACTGTTTCATCGGTATAAATTTTACATTTTAAAACAGGCAGGGCATGTATTGTTTTCCACTGTTCATTCTTTTCTTCAGCACCTTTCTTCATTGAATTGATTCCGTTAAAAACAATAGAGAAAAAGCCGATAAAAGATGTTAAGCAAACAAGGCAGAAAACTCCGAAAATAATCAGGATGATTTTCAGCGTATTTTTATCAGATGCCTGAAAATTCCCGCCATTATCATCAACAGGGTTTATGTTAGAAAAGGAATTGTCCGCTTTAATATGGAATTTAAATTTGATCATACCGGTTAAAAACTTGTCAAAACTAATCAATAATCATAAAAAAATACAATTTTATTTTTAAATTAGTTAACAGGATACCATTTGAATTCAAACCAAAATCCCCTACATTTGTTATATGAGACACGACCGACGCGCAGAAAAATTCAGGCAAATTGTGGAAAATAAATTCCAGATCTACAATTCATTGTTTATGAGCCTGCCTTATGATAAAATGACCAACATCGGGATGCTCCTTCCGTTTCTTTGCGAAGAAAGCAAAGCCGGTTACGAAGCAGGAAAGACCCCTGAAGAAATCGTAGAAGAATTTTTTAAAAACCATACCGATTTACAGACGGAAGAACAGAAGCTTGAACTGCTTTTTAAGATCATCCAGTATATTGAAAGGCAGGTAGTCCTGTTCGACAGTATTGAAGATGCGGCTTTTCCAAGCCTGCATTCGGAAAGCGATAAAGGAACGGTAACCAATTTATATGAACGTTCGCTGCAGGATCATAAGCTTGAAAAAGTACGTGAAAAACTGAAGGACTTTGCCGTTAAAATTGTTTTTACGGCGCACCCTACACAGTTTTATCCCAATTCCGTACAGAGAATCCTGCACGATCTCAGGAATGCCATCACCAAAGATTCAGTAACGGATATTGACATGCTGCTCCAGCAATTGGGAAAAACCCCTTTTGTCAATAAGGAAAAGCCGACGCCTATTGATGAAGCCATGAGCATCATCTATTATCTGAGGTATGTGTATTACGATACCATCGGGGAACTTTTTACCAAGATCAAATCAAATTTCGGCACCAGCCATTTCCATCTGCATGAAGACCTGATCCAGCTGGGATTCTGGCCCGGAGGTGATCGCGACGGAAACCCTTTCGTTACCGCAGACGTTACCAAAAGAGTAGCGGAAGAACTTCATTCCGCGATTTTAAAAGCCTATTATAATAACCTTAAATCCGTGCGGAGAAGGCTCAGCTTCAGAGGCGTTTCCGAAGTTCTGGGGAAATTAAGCAATGAACTGTATGCGGCCATTTTCAGGAATGAAAAGATTACGGCAGAAGATATCATCAGAAGAATTGATGAGGCTGAGAAGATTGTCGTAGAAGAGCACAACTCATTGTTCCTGGATCTGCTGACTGATTTCAGGGACCGCGTGAAGATTTTCGGGACCCACTTTGCCACATTGGATGTCCGGCAGGACAGCAGGATTCATCAGGCAGTTATTGATGAGGTTTTTGCTAAAACATCCGGGAATACAGAGGCTGGCTATGAAGAAAAGTTCAGTCAACTGATTCAGAGGTCGGAAACGGTTAATCCGGAAGACTTTGAAGATGTTGTTAAAGATACTTTACTAACCGTTACGCAGATATCCCAAATCCAGCAGATGAACGGCACCAGAGGGATGAACCGCTACATTATTTCCAATTCCGATGCGGTGAAGGACGTGATGAATGTCTATGCATTCTTTAAAATATGCGGGTACCGGGATGAAGAAATCAATATGGATATCGTTCCGCTTTTTGAAACCATGGAAGGCCTGGCCAATGCAGAAAATGTGATGAGCGAGCTGTACAAGAACCCGGTTTACCAGAAACATCTGGCAGGAAGAGGGAACCAGCAGACCATTATGCTGGGCTTTTCAGACGGAACCAAAGACGGCGGATACCTGAAAGCCAACTGGGAGATTTACAAAGCCAAAGAACTTCTTACCGCACTTTCTGAAAAGAACGGGATTAAAGTGGTCTTTTTTGACGGCAGAGGTGGACCGCCGGCAAGGGGAGGCGGAAAAACGCATGATTTCTATGCCTCACAGGGAAGTACCATTGCCAATAATAAAATTGAATTAACGATTCAGGGACAGACCATTACCAGTATTTTCGGGAACAAGGAACAGGCGAAATACAATTTTGAGCAGCTTCTGACCGCCGGCGTGGAAAATGATGTCTTTAAAAATGCCAAAAAAGATTTAACGGAAGAAGAGCGGGCCCTGATGATAGAACTATCCGAGATCAGCTATCAGAAATATTCAGACCTGAAAGCGCACCCTATGTTTGTGCCTTATCTTCAGGAAATGAGTACGCTGGAATATTACGGAAGGACCAATATCGGAAGCCGCCCATCAAAAAGAGGCGGCGGAAATGAGCTGAAATTTGAAGACCTGCGAGCAATCCCGTTTGTTGGGTCGTGGGCACAGCTGAAACAGAATGTCCCCGGATTTTTCGGTTTCGGGTTTGCCATGCAGCAGCTGAAGGAACAGGGAAGGTTTGATGAAGTAAGAGAATTGTACAAAGGTTCGGATTTCTTCAGGACGCTGGTGCTCAACTCTATGATGAGCATGAACAAAACATATTTCCCGCTGACCTATTACATTAAAAACAATCCTAAATTCGGCCCGTTCTGGACGGTCCTGTTTGATGAATACCGGCTTTCCAAAGAAATTATGCTGGAACTTACCGGGTTTACCATGCTTCAGGAAGAAGATGCCCTATCAAGAAAATCCGTGAAAATCCGTGAAAAGATCGTATTGCCGTTGTTGAGCATCCAGCAGTATGCTTTGATGAAAATCCAGAAAGGCGAAGGAAACAGGGAAGCATATGAGAAACTGGTGATGCGTTCACTGTTCGGGAATATTAATGCAAGCAGGAATTCAGCTTAAACTTAATAATGAGGAGATGCGTTTTAATAATTGCCCTGATGTTTTCGGCAGGCTGTAAAGAATCAAAAAAAGATAAACTGCCGCCTGCTGCAGGAAATGAAGCACTGTCCCTTGAAAAAGCAGTGGAAGACCACATAAACGTTGAGGAAAAGAAAAAACCGGCGGATTTCCTGCCGAAAGGGTTTGTGCTTTTTGACGAAGTTCAGGGAGACCTGAATAACGACGGAATAAATGACTACATCCTGATCATCAAAGGAACAGAAAAAGATAAGGTGGTTACTGATAAAGACCGCGGAACACTGGACCGGAACCGCCGCGGGATTATCGTACTGTTTAAAACCAAAAACAACAGCTACCAGCTGATCAATGAAAATAAGGCCTGTTTTTCCTCAGAAAATGAAGACGGCGGCGTTTACTTTGCCCCGGAGCTTGACGTATCGATAGAAAAGAATAAATTATTTATCCACTACGGGCACGGGAGATATGGTTACTGGACCTACACTTTCCAGTACAGGAATTCTGATTTCCAGCTGACAGGGTATGATTCCAGTGATAATTTCGGTCCGGTGATCAACAGCGAAACGAGTATCAATTTCCTGACCGGTAAAAAGCAGTTCAGGGAAAATACAAACAAGGATGCAGACAGCGGAGAAGAGGTGTTTAAAGAAACCTGGACAAAAATTAAGGCTCAGAAACCTGTTCTGTTATCTGAAATTAAAGATTTTGATGAACTTGACTTAACGTAAAATAATAAGGCCTCTCACATGAGAGGCTTTTATTATTCCTTTATTACTTTTTCATAAAAGATTTTATCTTTCGTCTGGATCTTAAGGTAGTAAATGCCTTTGGCAAAATCTTCAACCTTTACCGACTTCTGCTGATTAACTTTCGTAATTAGCCTTCCCAGGTTGTCATAGAGTTCTACAGACAGAACTTCTTTTTCCGTCACAATGTTCAGGATGTCTCTAACGGGATTGGGAAAAATGCTCAGCTGTTTGTCTTTAACTGTTTCCGAAGTATTCAATACCGTATTGTAAAAACTTCCGAAATTCAGGATTCCGTACCCCATCTGATCCGTATGATTCGGATACAGGGAGGCGGTCTGCCTTAACCGGTTTCTCATGGCATCTCTGTTCATGGTAGAAAACGCCTGGAGCAGGCAGGCAACTCCTCCGGCGGCAATCGGTGTGGCAATGGAAGTGCCGTTCACCTGTACGGTTGAACCGTTATCAACAGAGGTTGCATTGGATCCTCTTGTACTGGCATCAGGCTTTACAACACCTAAAGAATTAGGGCCATAGGATGAAAAATTTGAAGAAGCACCCGCGGCATCTACAGACCCGATGGTGAATACTTTTGCATTATCTGCCGGGGTCAGAAGATAATGCCATGGCTGGGCACCTGAGTTTCCGGCGGCAAACAGAGTGAAAATTCCTTTACTGACCGCAATTTCAGCCCCTTTTGCAATAAAGGAAGTGGTTCCGTTCAGGTTAGCATAGGTATAGTTGTATTTCGGGTCGTCAAAAGTCGCATAGCCCAGAGAAGTGGTGATAAGGTCAACGCCTTTCCGGTCTGCCTCTTCGGCAGCTTCAATCCAGTAGAGTTCTTCTTCAGGGATTTCTACAGCAGCATTTTCGCTCCGGTACAGGTAAAAATCAGCATCCGGTGCGGATCCGACAAAGGTATCCTGAATATATCCTCCGATAGCTCCCAAAACCACAGAGCCGTGGTTGCTGATTGAAGTATTGTAAATATCAGTTCCTTTGGTCACAAAATCATAGCCGCCTTTGATGTGCCCGTTAGTCCACAATCTTGAAAAGGCAGAACCGGTATCAACATTAGGAAATCCGGCATCAATCACAGCAACGGTTACGCCAGTTCCCGTATATCCTGCAAGATGGAGCGGGCGGATATTCACCTGGTCAATCTGCCCGGAACCGGAACCGTAATCGAAGGTCGTTAAGGTTTTATTTGCGGAGCCATCAGCAATAGCTTCCCATTTATTGACATTTTTATATTTGGGAATGCCGGCCGTATTTTTAGCAAAACTCTCCACCGACTGCACATATATCTGGGCCTGAAGGGTGGCAATCTGTGCAGGCGTGGCATTTACGGCAACACCGTTCAGCCATTTTGAATAATCCGTAACCGTAAAGCCTAAAGTCTGGATATTCTGAATGTATGACTGTTCAATCGGGGCATCCTGGTCATTGAGGGTTATACCCAGTGCCGTCCTCCGGTTAAGGGATTTCTGAGAGAGCTCAGACAGGGGATTGGCATAGAAAACAGCCTTGTTCGGCTTGTCTTTGAAAAACACAAAAACCAGCGATGTCTGTGCGAAACTCATAGAGTAACCCGCTAAAAGACAAAAAAGTAAAGTTTTTTTCATATCTTTATTTTGTATAAAGATAAAACAAAATCAATAAAATTTTTGATAGGATTTTAAATTCCTTATTTTTACAGAAATATTTATCTATGAAAAAGATTCAAATGGTTGACTTACAAAGTCAGTATTACAAAATAAAGAATGATGTGGATAATGCAGTATTAAATGTAATGGATTCTGCGGCTTTTATCAACGGCCCGGAAGTAAAGTCTTTCCAGAATGAATTGGAGTCTTATTTAGACGTAAATCATGTGATTCCCTGTGCAAACGGTACAGATGCACTTCAGATTGCCTTAATGGCGCTTGACCTTAAGGAAGGAGATGAGATTATCACGGCAGATTTTACATTCGCAGCTACTGTGGAAGTGATTCACCTGCTGAAGCTTAAGTCCGTTCTGGTAGATGTTGATTATGATACGTTCACCATTTCGCCGGAAGCAATTAAAAAAGCAATCACCCCTAAAACAAAAGCAATTATTCCTGTACATATTTTCGGGCAGTGTGCCGATATGGAGGCGATTTTAAAAATTGCAGAAGAGCATAACCTTTATGTGATTGAAGATAACGCGCAGGCCATCGGTGCCGAGTTTACTTTTTCAGACGGTACCGTGAAAAAAGCGGGTACGATGTCTACAGTAGGAACTACTTCTTTCTTCCCATCTAAAAACCTGGGATGCTACGGAGACGGCGGTGCTATTTTCACCAATAATGATGAGCTGGCCCACCGTTTAAGAGGTATTGTCAACCATGGGATGTATGAGCGGTATTACCATGATGAAGTTGGGGTAAACTCAAGATTAGACAGTGTGCAGGCAGCTATTTTAAGGAAGAAGCTTCCTCATCTCGACCATTATAACGAATCCAGAGCAAAAGCAGCCGATTATTATGATGAGGCATTTGCCGGGCACGAACATATTTTAACTCCCAGAAGAGCAGAAAATTCGTCTCACGTTTTTCATCAGTATACCTTAAGGATCGTAAACGGAAAAAGAAACGACTTACAGAAATTCCTGACCGAAAAAGATATTCCGGCTATGATCTATTATCCTGTAGCGCTGAGGAAACAGAAGGCTTATTACCAGGAAAGCAACGATGCGGATTTTGTAAACACAGACCGGTTGCTGGAACAGGTAATTTCCCTTCCCATGCATACCGAATTGGATGACGAGCAGCTGAAGTATATTACAGAAGCGGTACTGGAATTTATGAACTAAAATTCAAAATTACCGTTATTCTATACGGATGAAATGTCATTCAGTAACTTGTTTTTAAATACAGGTCATTGAGTTATTTTATATCAGGCTGTTTTCATTGAAGACTCACCGGAAACTTAATAAATCTGTGAATCTGATACGATGAAAACAGCTGTATTTAAAGGAATAGATCAATAAATACCACATCACGCATTTCAGTAAGGATTATCGGTAACAATGGTCCGTTTTTTGAGTTTCTATCGAATAGAATTTTATTGATTCTTAAAAAATAACGTAGGATTTTAATCAGCTATATCATAAAATCCTGATAATTTTTGGATTGTACGTTTTTATTTTCAATTAATTTGTAATAAAAATATATACCATTCTGTATAGTATGCTTAGATAACTTTACTTATTGATATTGTATAACAAAAGATAAAAACATAAACAGATAAAAAACAGCCGGAAGTCAAATACCGGCAAAGCCCAAAAAAAATTAATACATGGCAATACTCGTAACAGGAGGTCTTGGATATATCGGTTCGCATACGGTAGTAGAACTTTTAAATAATAATTTTGAAGTGGTTATCGTTGATGACCTTTCGAACTCAGAAAGATTTATTCTGAAGAATATTGAGGAAATTACAGGAAAAAAGCCCATTTTTTATCCTTTCGATTTAAAAAGGAGAGAGCTTCTTACCCAGGTTTTTAATGCACACCAGATTGACGGCTGCATTAATTTTGCCGCTTCAAAAGCAGTGGGTGAAAGCCAGGTGAAGCCCGTTGATTATTATGAAAACAACCTGTTTTCCCTGATCAATATCCTGCAGGAATTTAAAGAGCGTGAGATTTCCAACTTTATCTTCAGTTCATCCTGTACGGTTTACGGGCAGGCAGACCAAATGCCGATTAATGAAAGTACCCCTTTGAAAATGCCGGAAAGCGTTTACGGAAAAACCAAACAGATGGGAGAAGAGATCCTGGCTGATTTTGCGAAAGCCTATCGCCGGAAAATTTCATTATTGAGATATTTTAATCCGATCGGGGCACATCCTTCTGCAAAATTAGGTGAACTGCCTATCGGGGTCCCGAATAACCTGGTTCCTTATGTGATGCAGACTGCTGCGGGAATCCGTGAAAGTCTCAGCATCTGGGGGAATGATTATCCTACAGAAGACGGAACGGCAGTACGTGATTATATTTATGTGGTAGACCTGGCAAAAGCCCATGTTGCTGCCTTAAAAAAATTAATGGAGAATGATTCTGATGAAGCGGTAATTGATATTTTCAACCTGGGGACCGGAAAAGGATCTTCAGTGCTGGAAGTGGTGAAAGCTTTTGAAACAGCCAATGATGTTGAGGTTAAATACCAGATCTGTGACCGCAGGGAAGGGGATATTACCATTGCTTATGCCAACGTTGACAAAGCAGAGAAAGAACTCGGCTGGAAATCTGAGACTTCTTTAGAGGAAGCATTACGGTCTGTATGGCAATGGCAGAACTATCTGGCTTCAAGAAACGTTTAAATATCTGCGTATGGCCTGGAATCCTGAACTTTACGATCAATTTAAGAAAGAACGGTCCGCACCGTTTTTTGATCTTCTGAAACTGGTCATTCCCAGGGATAATCTGAACGTTATTGACCTGGGCTGCGGAACGGGTGAACTGACTTCGGAACTGTTGAATTATTTACCGGGATCAGAAATTACCGGAATTGATTCTTCTTCTGAAATGCTTGAAAAAGCCAAGCCGTTTGAGACAGACAGGCTTAAATTTTATCAGAGAAGTATTGAAGAGCAGCTGGAATCAGACGAAACTTTTGACCTGGTTATTTCCAATGCAGCCATCCAGTGGTGCGGCCACCATGAAAAACTGTTCCCGGAAATCATCAGTAAAATTAACAAAGGCGGGCAGCTGGCCGTTCAGATTCCTTCCAATCATGAATTCATCGTGCATCAGCTGCTGAAAAAAGTGGCGGAAACCGAACCGTATAAAACAGCTTATGGTTCATGGGAGAGAAAATATTCCGTTTTGAAGACTGAAGACTATGCCCGGATTATGTATGATCAGCAGGGCAGTGAAATTACGGTTTTTGAAAAAGTTTACCCTCTCGTAATGGAAGATGCAGAAGCTGTTTTTACCTGGGCATCAGGAACGGCCATGATTCCTTATACGGAAAGGCTCCCCGCAGATTTACAGGAAGGCTTTAAAGAAGATTATAAGAAAGAACTAAAACATATTTTTACGAAATCACCGGTCTTTTATCCTTTTAAAAGAACCTTTATTTCAGCAACATTTTAAAATCAACAAATAATTGGATATTAGTATGAAAACACAGAGAATAGGCATCACATTCTCCTCATTTGACTTATTGCATGCCGGTCACATCAAGATGCTGGAGGAGGCAAAAACAGTTTGTGATTATCTGATCGTTGGTCTGCAAATTGACCCTTCGCACGACAGGCCGACTAAAAACAAACCTACCCAGACTATTGTAGAACGATACATTCAGCTGCGCGCAGTAAATGCTGTAGACGAAATCATCCCTTATTACACCGAAGAAGACCTTCTGGATATCCTGAAGTCTTTTGTGATTGATGTAAGAATCATCGGTGATGATTATCTTGACAAAGATTTTACAGGAAAAAAATACTGTGAAGAAAAGGGAATTGAAATCTTTTACAATAAAAGAGACCACCGGTTTTCTTCCAGCGACCTGAGAAAAAGAATCTACGAAGCAGAACTTGCCAAACTTTCAAGAATGCAGACTGAAGAAGCTGTAAAATAACAAGAATCCCGAAATGACTTTCGGGATTCTTTATTTGTATGGATGTTTTTACCGGGTTACATTGGCCCCTGCTGGTCATCACCTGTAGCATTGGCATTGACATCTTTCTTCCTTCTAGGCTGATCTATTTTTTCACCCTGTTTGAATCTGTAAGTCAATGAAACGGCAAACTGTCTAGGCTGCCACTGCATGTAAGAATCTCTGGTGAAACCAGGGCCGTATGATGTTGATTCCATTGCTCTGGTATTGAAAATATCCTGAATATTGAACGAAATCGTTCCGTCACCTTTCCAAATTGTTTTTGACGCTCCGAAATTTAAAGCATACATATCTTTTCTGTCAACACTCTGTGTTTTTTGTCCACCTCTGTAGAAACCCTGAAGCTGAAGACTTAGTGTTTTATCGATCTTAACAGTTGATGTAAGTCTTGCTCTCACTGAAAAACCACTTCCTTCAAAAGACATAGGCTTATCAATTAAAGCAGGGTCAAAAAAGGTTCCTTTTGTATTGTACCCAAAAAGATCTACGTTTCCAAGGAATTTCAGCCATTTGGTTGTATCCCAGTTGAAGTTTAGATCAAGACCGAATCTGTCATCACTTCCTACATTTACCGGTCTCGTATGGAAAACAGTTGTCGGAACATTATTGATTAATTCCTGTTTGTTATAAGTCACAATTTTCACATCATCTGTTTGATGTCTGAAATAAAGGGTAGGGTTGATTGTGAATTTACTTTTGGATATACTGTAGCCAAATTCGTAAGAATCAACGTAAGAAGGATTCAGATCAATATTTCCGTCAAAGATATTTTGATTATCACTGTAATTAGGATTCGGAATCAGAAAGAATGATCTCGGCCTGTCGATTCTGCGTGAATAGTTCAGCAAGAACTGATTGTCTTTCGAGATTTCATAGCTCAGAAATACACTTGGGAAAAGGTTGTTATAATTTTTTACCGTTTTCTTAGCATCGTCAGCCATGCTTAAATAATCGATGTCAATTCTTGAATTTTCATTTCTTAAGCCCAATTGATATCCGAGATTACCGATTTTACTTTTAAACTGTACATATCCTGCATTAAACATCTCCTCATATTTTGCCGTATAGGTATAATCTTCAAGAAATAGTGTAAAGGGCAGTGTAGATGTATTCTGGGTAACAAGATTCTGATAATTGTTTCTGTTGATATCAATTCTGTAACCTGCTTCCAGCTTTGAATTTTCACCAATAGGAAGTTCATAATCTGCCTTACCGATTAATGTTTTGTTTCTTGTTTTCTGGTCAATAATATTTTCAAGATCGAACAGATTATTTTGGGTTTGATAGATATCACTTCCATTATTTGAGCGGTTGCTCTGTAAACTTAATGAAAGCGCTAAGTTTTGTCCTTTATCATTAAACTTATGGTCTAAACCGAAATCTCCCTGAAATGCTAAATTGTTGTTTATACCGGTACTGGTTCTGTTTCGTGTTGTAACCGCATTGTTAAAGCCATAATTAAGGTAATCAATATTCCCAATATTTGTTCCGTCAAAAGTTCTCACGGTACCTGATGCATTGATGGATGTTTTGTCGGTAAGATCTACAACAAGGCCTCCGGATGCATTATAGTTGTCATTTTTGCTGTCAGAAATAGATTCATTATGTGTTTCTCTGAAATTTCCTGTAGAAAGGTATGCGTTATTTCTGCTGGTATTCTTAGATTCCCTGTAACCGCCGCCGCCGTTCAGAAACCATGTGAAATTTCCTTTTCTCCAGCTTAAATTGGTATTTAAGTTTGTCTGAGGCAGATATCCCAGAGTTCCGATTACACTTCCGTTGAAACCTGTTTTTTTACTTTTCTTTAAAATAATATTTAAAATACCTGCTGTTCCGCTGGCTTCAAATTTTGAAGACGGGTTGGTAATCACCTCAATTCTTTCAATCTGGTCTGCGGGGATACTCTGCAAAGCATTGGCACCGTCATCAATACCGAGAAGGGCAGAAGGCTTACCGTTTATAAGAAATCTTACGTTGGAACTTCCACGCATAGAAACCGTACCGTCTGTGTCCACTGAAACGGAAGGAACGTTGGAAAGTACATCCTGCAGGCTTCCTCCTTTACTTACAATATCCTGGGAAGGGTCATAGGTTCTTTTATCAAGTTCTACTTTATAAGGCTTTGTCGAAGGGGCAGTAATTACCACACCCTGAATGTCTGCTGTTTTCAGATTTGTGGCACTGCTTTCAGGATCGATGGATAACGCCCCGATATTTCCCGGTGCTGTAATCTGTTTATTGACAACACTTTTTTTATAGTCAATGGCTTCTATGGTAATGTCATAGGCTCCCGGTGCAAGCTCAAGCTTATACTGGCCTTTTTCGTCCGTAAGCGTAGCATCGCTGAATAATTTGTTTGCTTTGTTACTGAATGTAACAGAAGCATAAGGAACGGGCTGGTTGCTCTTATTGACCACCGACCCGGAAATACCGACCTTCTCCTGCGCAAAGGCGAATGCCGCTGCCGAAAGTACAAAAGTAAGCCCTAAGGTTTTTTTTGTAAAAATGTTAATAATTTCCGTCTGATTCATAAGGTATTGTTTGTGTAAAATCGTGAAAGATTTTACTTAATATTACGAAATTGCTAACCTGCCTATTCCTGAATATTAAGTAATAATTTATTATTTATAGTACATAAGTCGCTTTAAAACGCGAAATGTTAATTATCGAATTGTTAAAATAAAGTTAAATTTATTTTCTATTTTATATTTTTTGAATTCAGCCAGTCCTGGTAAGCCTTGGCGTTAATGGCGTGCTGCTCGGCACTTGCTGTGAATTTGTGGTATCCGAATCTTGCAGGATCTGCACACATAAAAATATACTCGTTTTTTTCTGCGTTCAGGACGGCTTCCACAGAATTCTTATCTACGATACAGATCGGCCCCGGTGGAATGCCTTTGTTAGCATAGGTATTGTAAGGTGAAGGTGTTGAAAGATGTTTGTAGAATACCCGTTTGATCGGCTCTTTGAAATTGGTCTGTTTATTAATGGCGTAAATAACCGTTGGATCAGACTGAAGCTTCATGCCTTTTCTGTAGCGGTTAAGATACAGGCCGGCAATGGTTCTCATTTCATCCTTTTTCCCTCCGGATTCTTTATAGACAATCGAAGCAAGTGCGTACACCTGATCCCTTGTCAGCCCTGACTGTTCTTCCTTAGCTTTTCTTTCGGCATTCCAGAATTCATTGTACTGGTCATTAAACCTGTTGAAAAAATCTTTTGGCGTAACCGTCCAGAAAAAATTATAGGTATCAATAAAGAAATATTTTTTAAGGTCTTCTGCATTACTGTACCCGTTTTCAGCGGCAATGGCATTGAGCCCATCCACGAACTTAAGAGAGTCCAGCTCTGTTTTTTTGGTTACTTTACCCAGCATCTGGTAAACGTCCCCGAAATCCCCGATCCTGAAACTGTTCTCCGTCTGATTTCCGGCCTTGATCATATTCACAAGTTTTGCATTTCCCAGACCTTTCTGAAAATGGTAACGCCCCGCTTTGAAACTGCTTTCCAGATCTTTCTCCCGGGCAACCGCTTCAAAAGATTCTTTATCGTCAACATATTTTGCCGCTGAATCCAGGATCTGCTTAAAACCTGCGTTATGGGGAATCAGGACGTAGCCGTCTTTTTCAATGTTATTCCCGTAGTATTTGGTATATAATCTCAAACCGAAAAATCCGCCTATTACAAAAACAAGAAGGATAATAATGAGAATAGCTTTTTTCATGCACTATGATTAAAGTTATTAATTAAATAAGGTTGATTTTTCCTTTAAAAACCTGCTTTGCCGGGCCCTCCAGCCAGATATTGGTGAAAGAATCCCCGTTTTTTTCAGCATACACTTTAAGGCTGCCCCCCAGGGTTTTTACTTTTACTGAGGTTAGATGGCCTTTTTGCAGAAAAGTTAAAGCCGAAGCCGTAACTCCCGTCCCGCAGCTGTAGGTTTCATCTTCAACGCCACGTTCATAGGTCCTTACGAAAATTTCATCATCGGTTATTTTTTCCATAAAGTTGACATTGATGCCATTTTCCTTATGGTTTTCAGAGTTCCTGATGCCATGTCCTTCTGCAAAAACATTGTAGTTAGCCAGATCCTCTACATATTTTACATAATGGGGAGAACCCGTATTCATAACGGCAGCTTCGCCTTCCATGGAGATGGTATCAACATCAATCATTTTTAACTTGACAATCCCGTTATGGATCTCCGCCTCATGTTCGCCGTCAATCGCGATAAACCGGCATCGGTTTTCAAAAATATCAAGAAAGAAAGCAAATGCGACCAGGCACCTTCCGCCGTTTCCGCACATCGTGCTTTCTCCGCCGTCGGCATTATAATACACCATCTTAAAATCGTACGAAGGATCATTTTCCAGCAGGATCAGTCCGTCTGCACCAATCCCGAACCTCCGGTCACACAATTTCTCGATAATTTCCCTGTTTTTAGGGAACTGAAGGTCGCGGTTGTCTATCATGACAAAATCATTTCCTGTGCCCTGGTACTTATAAAATTCTATATTTTCTGATATCATATCTGTCTTAAAACTGAACGTGCAAAATTACTATAATTAAAACAAAAACGAACAGTGTCAGCTGTCCGTTTACTTATTTATAACCGTTTTTATCTGAACCCGCCGCTGTTTGTATTACGGGTGGTATTCTGCTGGGAAGAAGAGTTCTGCTGCGTGGTAGTGGTCCCTGAACTGTTTCTGAACCCGCCGCTGTTTGTGTTGGTATTGGAATTCGTAGAAGAGTTATTCCTGAATCCGCCGCTGTTGTTCTGGGTTCTCGGGGTGCTCTGCTGCTGGTTCCTGAATCCGCTGTTCTGTCTCTGGCTGCTGTTCTGCCTGTTGTTTTGTCTGAACCCGGTGTTGGAACTGCCATTATTGGTAGGTCCGTCTTTCACGCCGCCTCTGAAACCGTTATTAGGCCGTTGTGAAGTGGTGGCTCCCTGTCCGGACGCAGTAGATCTTCTGTCTACATATACTTTCCT
Organism: Chryseobacterium sp. Leaf201; assembly: GCF_001421435.1. GTDB lineage: Bacteria > Bacteroidota > Bacteroidia > Flavobacteriales > Weeksellaceae > Chryseobacterium. Next base: position 34,273 of record NZ_LMKA01000013.1, on the reverse strand, counting down.
TCTGGAATTGTCGTAATTCTGATAATAATAAGGAATGCCGTTGTCATAATAGTAATTGACATCATTTCTGTAATAATATCCGTCATTTCCCCAATATCCTCCGTTTCCGTAATATCCCTGAGGGGCATAATAAGATCCGTTATCATAATACGGGTCTCCGTACCCGCTTACCGCAGGATCAGAATACACTGCACAAGAAGTTAAACTTGATATGGTGATTACGCTGAATGCTATTTTTAATAAATTTTTCATGACTTTAATACATTTTTTTTAAACTTTTTTTCCATGTGGCATATCCCAGGATTGCCATTACAGTAAATACCAAATATTGAACCGAAGTGATTCCTAAACCTTTATAAATCATCATCGGGATGCAGATGAAATCCCCGATGATCCAGAAGATCCAGTTTTCAATACGGCGTTTGGCCATAAACCACATTCCCACCAGGAAAACGGAAGTGGTCATAACGTCCAGCCAGTTCGCCCAGTCCAGGTGATAGAGTCCCAAATCTGCACCGGCCATTGAAAATCCGTTATCAATATAAGGCTTGAAATAATATACTGCAGTTACTAAGATGAAACTTAAGGCAAAAAGTAAAATCCCGTAGCGCCATTCTTTTTCAGTGGCCCGTGAAACTTCCACATGGATGTGGTCTTTCGAGCTTCCGGCCCACAGCATCCAGCCGTAAATGCTCATTACCGTATAGTAAACATTGATCATACAGTCGCCCAGCAATCCGAAATCAAAAAGAATATAAACATAAAGCAGGGTAGAGATAATTCCCGTAGGATAAACCCAGATGTTTTTTTTAATTGAAAAATAAACGCTCAGGATCCCGAAAACGGTGGCAAAGGCTTCTGAAAATATCTGTAAGGGAGTGTAGGTTTCATAAGGTTTTATGAAGAGATCATATAAATTCATGAGGTCAAAAATAAACAAAAAATCACGCCCCTGAAAATGGTTTAAATAAAGTGTAAATCAGAATTTTAAAATTTTTTATGTACAAATATTGTTTTAAATTTATTAATAAACGTTAAAGTTTCTATTTTTTTTATATTTTCGTAAATCTTTACTAAACAAATAAAATATGTCGAAAATTTGGGCTAAAAAGCCAATGAGTGCTTACGAGGCTGATATACAGAAAAGTGAACTGAAACGTGTTTTGGGAAAATGGAGTCTTACTGCAATAGGAATTGGAGCTATTATAGGAGGAGGAATTTTCGTACTTACAGGTACCGGTGCCTATTATAATGCAGGACCTGCTTTGGCTCTGTCTTTTGTAATTGCCGGAATTGCCTGTGTATTTGCTGCTTTATGTTATGCTGAATTTGCATCAATACTTCCCGTTGAAGGTTCTGCCTATGCTTATGCTTACGGAACGGTAGGAGAAATTTTTGCATGGATAATCGGGTGGGGACTGATTTTGGAATACGCCATGGGATCTATGACGGTTGCCGTTTCCTGGTCCGGGTATTTTGCAAAACTCCTAAAAATGTTCGGTCTGCATCTGCCTTATTGGATGACTACAGATCCCGGTACGGCTCACAAAGCTTTCGGAGAGGCAACAAAACAGCTCGCTGAAGGAAATTTGCCTGCAGATAAGCTGCAGGGTTTCCAGGACACCATCAGTAATTTCAATGCGGCTCCTGAATTAATGGATTTTAAGCTTTTCTTGAATTTACCGGCATTATTAATCGTTTTATTTGTAATCTGGATTTTACTGAGAGGAACCAAAGGTGCTGCAAAAGCCAATAATTTTATTGTAATTTTAAAAGTTTCTGCGATTATATTTGTCATTATTGCAGGTCTGTTTTTTATAGACACGTCCAACTGGACGCCTTTTATCCCTGAAGCAACAACAATTACAGAAAACGGGGTCCCTCATAAAGCATACGGCGTTGCCGGTATTGTTGCCGGTGCTTCTGCGATTTTCTTCGCGTACGTAGGATTTGATGCCGTATCTACACAGGCCGGTGAGGCAATCAACCCTAAAAAAGATGTTCCTTTTGCCATTATTACTTCATTAATCATCTGTACAGTTTTATACATACTGGTATCTCTCGTGCTTACGGGGATGATGCATTACAGTGATTTTAATCCGTTGGGTAAATATCCTGACGCTATAAAAGCTCCGGTTGCTTATGCATTCGATATTGCAGGGCAGGCCTGGGCCGGTTATATCATCACGATTGCAGCAACCATCGGTTTGATTTCAGTTTTGATGGTAATGATCATGGGGCAGTCCAGGATTTTCCTGGGAATGTCTAAAGACGGACTTATTCCTGCTACCTTTTCAAAAGTAAATGCTACCTCCGGAGTTCCAAGAAAGAACTTAATGATATTAGGATCGGTGATTGCGATAGTAGCGTCACTTACGCCTATCAATGACCTGGCACACATGACAAGTTTCGGAACTTTATTCGCATTCACTATGGTTTGTGTTGCGGTATGGGTTTTAAGAGTAAAAGAACCAAACTTAGTAAGAAGTTTTAAAGTTCCCGCATTGCCGTTAATTGCCTGTCTGGGAATTACCATTAATGTGTATTTAATTTTCAACCTGAGCAAAGAAGCGCAGATGTATTCTTTGGGCTGGCTGGCTATCGGGTTTGTTATTTACTTTCTTTACAGCAAGCGAAATTCAAAACTGCAGAACGGTGGTTACGGAGAAACGTTCAAAGCTGAACAGGAACCTTTACAAGACGTTGATATCGATATTGACAACAAACAATAAATTTAAATTCCGCTTCGTGCGGAATTTTTTTTGATTAAATTTGAATGATATGAGAAAATTCCTTCCCGCATTGTTTTTATTCTTAGGGGCTTTCATGTTTTCGCAGAATATCGAAAGCATGAAAACCGTCTTCACTGACAAAATAAGTATTCGTGCGATTGAAATGTATGATAACAAAATCTGGTACAGCGGCACGGATTCTAAGTTTGGCTTTGTCGATTTGAAAGATCCTGAAAATCACAAACAGATTCTGCTATCCGAAAAGAAACTGCAGTTCCGGACACTGGCCCAGGATAAGAATTTTTTCTATGCCGTCAATATTGAAAGTCCTGCTGAATTTTTTAAAATCAGTAAAAAAGACCTGACCGCTGAAATTGTATTTTCAGATACCGCCAAAACGGCTTTTTATGATGCACTGCATTTTGTAAATAAGAAACATGCATTTGCCTTCAGTGATGCCAATACCGACAACAAACTGAAGCTGGCCGAATATAAAAAGGGAAAATGGGGCATGCATGACAATACGGTTATCTTAAACAAAGGGGAAGCGGCATTTGCAGCCAGTAATACCAACATGGCTTCTACGAAAAACTACCTGTGGATTGCAACCGGCGGAAAAGCTTCGAGAATTCTAAGGTTAAACCTTAAAAAAGATGATTTTGAAATTTTTAATACTCCTTTTGTCCAGGGTGAATCTTCACAGGGCATCTATTCCATTGATTTTTCAGATGACCGGTTCGGGATTGCAGTTGGCGGGGACTATACAAAACAAGAGGCAAACGTCAATAATATTGCCACCACAAAAGACGCAGGGCAAACCTGGCAGGTACAGGCTTCAGGGCAGAATGCAGGGTATACCACCTGTGTAAAAATCAAACCCGGTTCCGGAGGCAGGGAAATTATTTCCGCAGGAGACCGTCATATCAGCTATTCTTCAGACTTCGGTAAGACATGGAAAAAGATTTCTGATGAAAAAGGATTTTTCGTCTGTGAATGGGTTGATGGAAATACAGTTGTTTTTGCGGGAAAAGATAAGATTTCTGTGATGAGACTGAAGTTTTAAATGATGAATACAGCAAAAAAAATATAATTTAACTTTTTATATTTCCGAAATGCCCGGTTTTACCAGAAGACCTTGTATTGGTGTCAGCAATATTAACGGAAATGCTTTTAATCATGAAATTGCAAGCTTCCTGGAGCCGAACGGATTAGAACTTACAGAACATATCAGAGGTGAAATTAATTCACTGGATTATACTTTTGATTTTAAAAATGACACGATCTGGGGCTACCATGATTCGGAATCTGTTGAAATAAGAAACCATCCTCCGGATCCGCCTGTTGCCATATTTAATACAGGTGGAACTGAAATAACGTTGCCTGTTACAGAATTCCTGGCTATTTTAGAAGAGTGGAGGGTTTTTCTTGAATCCGTTCCTGAACCTCATTGGCTGGACAGAAGATAATTCAATTCAGTATCTGAATTCTTACTATAGAATATATCTTTTTATAAGACTTTATTTAAAATATTATTCGCTTTACCTTTGACTAAATTCTGTTCATGAAAAACTTAAAGATATTTTTCTTCTTACTGATTCCCGTCTTATTTTACACCCAGAAGATCAGGGTTTTCATCCTGGCCGGACAATCCAATATGAACGGTTTCGGTTACAATAAAGACCTGCCGGGTGATTTAAAAACGTTTAAAGACGTTTATATTTTTCAGGGGAATTCCGTTCCGGACGGAGATCTGAACGGCGGAACCGGCAAATGGGACGTCCTGAAGCCCGGCAACGGAACCGGCTTTAAAACGGATGGGAAAACAAATGTACTTTCAGACCGGTTTGGGCCGGAACTTTCTTTTGCCGGAAAAATGAAAGAACTTTTCCCCAATGATAAAATTGCACTGATTAAATATGCCCGCGAAGGAACTTCCATTGACGGTGCAGCAAAAGCAAATTTCGGCTGCTGGGATGCTGATTATTACGGAACCAACGGACTCAACCAATATGATCATTTTTTAAAAACAGTGAAAAATGCCCTGTCTGAAACAGATATTGATAAAGATGGCAACAAAGACATCATCATTCCTTCGGGAATCCTCTGGATGCAGGGTGAAGGCGATGCCAGCTATTCCGAAGAGATTGCAGATGCTTATGATGATCACCTTAAAATATTAATGAACCAGATGAGGGCCGCTTTACTGACGGATGACCTTCCGGTAGTAATCGGGAAAATTTCAGATTCCGGGAAAGACCCTTCCGGAAGAGTCTGGAAAACGGGGGAGCTTGTTCAGTATGCACAGGAAAAATTCGTTAAAAATGATAAAAGTGCAGCCATTGTGCGGTCAACCAGAAATTATGGCTACGGCAATGATCCGTGGCATTACAACAGCGAAGGTTATATTGATATGGGGAAGAAGTTGCCGAAGAAGTATTTAGACTCATTATAAATTTCGAAAAAAAACCCTAATATATTTCATGATTCAAAATTCATAAGATATATTTAATTTTGCATAATGAATTTCTATCCTGAAGTTCATTTAAAAAGTTTAAACCAACAATGAATTCTTTAATAGATAAATATAATATTCCCGGTCCGCGTTACACCTCTTATCCTACCGTTCCTTACTGGGACGAAAGTTCCTTTTCACCGGAGCTTTGGAAGCAGAGTGTAATCCGGTCATTCAGGGAGAGCAATGCAGAAGAGGGGATTTCTATTTACATCCACCTGCCTTTCTGCGAGGCTTTATGTACGTTCTGTGCCTGTCATAAAAGGATTACCAAACAGCACAGTGTTGAAATCCCGTATCTGGAAAGCGTACTGAAAGAATGGCAGCTGTATCTCCGTCTTTTCAATGAAAAGCCGAAATTAAAAGAACTGCATTTAGGAGGCGGAACACCCACTTTCTTTTCACCACAAAATTTAAAAGCTTTACTGGAAGGGATCTTCGAAACGGTGGAAATCGCAGAAGAACCTGAATTTTCTTTTGAAGGCCACCCGAACAATACCACAAGGGAACATCTGGAAACACTGTATGGCCTTGGGTTCAGAAGGGTGAGTTTCGGTGTGCAGGATTATGACCCGAAAGTACAGAAAGCCATCAACAGGATCCAGACTTTTGAAAAAGTAAAGGAAGTAACGGAATGGGCTAAAGAGATCGGATACCGCGGCATCAGCCATGACCTGGTGTTCGGGCTTCCGCACCAGACCTGGGAAGCGATGGAAAATACCATCCGCAAGACAATGGAACTTAAACCGGACCGCCTGGCATTTTATTCTTACGCACACGTTCCATGGGTAAAAGGAGTAGGGCAGAGAGGTTTTGATGAAAATGATCTTCCTAGCGGTGAGGAAAAACGCCGCCTGTATGAAGACGGAAAAAAACTGCTGGAGGAGCTTGGATATATTGAAGTGGGAATGGACCATTTTTCCCTGGAGCATGACGACCTGTATCAATCACTGATTCAGAAAAAGCTGCACCGTAATTTCATGGGCTATACTTCCAGCAAAACCCAGCTGATGGTAGGCCTTGGGATGTCTGCCATTTCTGACTCATGGTATGCCTTTGCGCAGAATATAAAAACCGTTGAGGAATATCAGAAAATGGTAGAAGCAGGTGAAATTCCTGTCGTGAAAGGTCATATCCTGAATGAAGAAGACCTGGTGGTAAGAAGGCATATCTTAAATTTAATGTGTCAGCTTGAAACAACCTTTGATGCCGGTAATTCTTTTCCCGAACTCCAGCACGCATTTGAAATGCTGAAGGAAATGGAGCGGGATGAGCTGGTGGAAATTCATGACAGCCATATCCAGATTACAGAAAAGGGAAGGGCATTTACCCGGAATGTGGCGATGGTTTTTGATCTCAGGATGATGAGGAATAAACCGGAGACCAGGATTTTCTCCATGACGATCTGATCTGATTGGGATGATGAGCAGGAAAGCCCTCTTGACCTTACTGTATTTTTATGCACTGGTATTCAGTGTCCTGAAAACAATACGGGTGCCCAATGACTGGTCTGAGGCGCACTGGATGCTGGATTACAGGTTTGGGTTTGTCAAACGAGGGCTTGCCGGAGAACTGTTCGGGTGGCTTTCTGAGAAAAATGAATTCACCATTCTGGTGCTGTCAGCCGGAATACTCTTTCTGCTCTATGTTTTGATTTTTATGATCGCGGTAAAAGAAACAGGTACAAGGAAAAACAGTTTTTACAGCATATTGTTTTTCCTTATCTTTTTTCTTTCGCAGTATATTGTTTTTTCGGCACATCTGATCGGGTATCTGGATCATGTCGTTTTCCTGATGACGGTTTTGAGTATCTTTTTAATTAAGAAACGGAATATTTTCCTGGCCTCTGTGGTCGCGGCAGTGGGTATTTTTATTCATGAAATTTCATTTTTCCTGTTGCTGCCGGTCAGCTGTTTTGCCCTGATTGTTACGGAGTGCAGGCAATTCCCGGTGAAATCTTTCTTTTCTTTAAACCTATTGAAAAAGCTGGCGTTGCTTTTATCCCTGCCGGTGCTTACAACATTTGCCGTTTCAATGTACCAGGAGATGAGCGGAGCGGATTATTTTAATACAGTCTTTAACTATCTGAACCATATCCCTTTTATTTCGCACAAGGCGGCCGATTCTGTTTCCTCTGCGTATACCAAGAGTTTCATTTATTACTTTAAAGAGCAGAACGGTCATTTTATTCAGCGGCTGTTTATTTCAAAAGCCACGGTTTTCTATGGAATTCCTATGATTTTTTCTTTATGGATGATTTTTAAGGAATTCAGGTTACAGAAGAACCTCCCGATATTTGCTTTACTCATAATCGTTTCATTTGTACCGCTGCTGCTTCATGCAGTTGCGTATGATACCTACAGGATCTGGTCGTTCCCTTTTATGATTATGTTTCTCAGTTTTGGGATTTTAAACTCGAAACCTACAGAAATTCAGGAACCATATGAAAATATATCTCTGACTGAACTTGCTGTTTTTACTGTTTCATTTGCTTTGGTCACGCTGATTCCGAATTCTTTATTTGATGATCAGGTTGAAAGGTTTTCCCTGCCCATCAGGTTAATAATGATCCTGCCGATGCTCATTATGCTGTACTTTATTAAAAAAGCCCCAATCCAAAAGGATTGAGACTCTGAAAACTATCTGAAATGAGAATTTGCTGAATTGTTATTTGATAATTAATTTCTTGCTGTAGGTTTTTGTATTTCCCGAATTGATATTGATAAAATAAGCTCCTGCCGGAATTCCCGAAATGTCAAGGCTGTTGTCGTTGTTAACGCCGGCCGATTCCATGATTTTTCTTCCCTCAAAGCTGATGATTTCTATCGTTGATTTTTTATCTTTTAACCCTTCCACATACACTTTTTTCGAGGCCGGGTTCGGATATACTTTTATCGGGTTGGAAAAGTCATTTTCCTGAGTAGCCAGCGTGGTGGTGGTTACCCTGAAAATCCTGCCGCTGTTCACTGCCGCTACGAACAGTTCATTCTGATTGTTTACCCCGAAAGTAGAGAAATTGTTTCCGGAAAACGCTGAGGTCCAGGTAATGGAGTCATCAGTATTTAAAATCCCGATTTGTGTAGAGCAGTAATCGGCAAAAATATATTTGCCCTGTAACGCAGGGAATTGGGTGCCTCTGTAAACATAACCTCCGGTGATGGAACATCTTCCTCCGCTGTGGTTATAGGCTGCCACCGGGAACGTCATCGTAGATTGTGCCGCACATCCGGTAGTATTATACGCTGAATTTCCTTCGTAGCACCGCCATCCGTAATTGATTCCGGCCTGGGTAAGCGGCATTCTGTTGATTTCTTCAATCTGGCCCTGGCCTACATCGGCAATCATTACGTTTCCTGCAACCGTATCAAAATTAAATTTCCACGCGTTTCTCAATCCGTAAGCCCAGATTTCATCCGCACCGTCAATACCAACGAAAGGGTTTCCTGGAGGAATATTGTAAGGTCCCGTAGAATTGATATCCAGCCTCAGCAATTTTCCCAAAAGTGAGTTTTTGTTCTGCCCGTTGTTGTTCGGGTCGCCGCCGCTACCGCCGTCACCGGTTACCACCCAGAGATAGCCGTCCGGCGCAAAATGAATACTTCCGCCGTTATGGTTGTCGAAAGGTTTCGGCTGGTTCAGGATGATTTTTTCCGTAGAAGGATCAGCTGTGTCAGGATTGGCTGAGCTTCTGGTGTATCTCGCCACCGTGATATTTCCGCTGGTGTCATTGTAATACACAAAAAAATACCCGTTCGTAGGGTATTGCGGATGGAAGGCGAGTCCTAAAAGTCCTCTTTCGCCGCCATAGGTGATTTTGGAACTGATATTCAGGAAATTGGTTGCGTTAACGGTTCCGTTGGGCTGGAAAATTCTGATGATCCCGTTCTGCTGAACCACGAACATCCGGCTGTCGTTGGCATGAACAATCTCAACAGGGGCCGTAAACCCCGTGGCAAACTCCTGTAAATTAATACTTTGTGCGTTGCCGAGGGTGAAAAAGAGGGTGCAGGCAGAGAATAATAGTTTTTTCATAATATTTTGATATTTAGTGTATTAAATAGGAATGAAAATTTCATACCAATCAGCTATTGAAAAATCCATTATAATATCATAAAAACATTATTAAATCTAAAATAAAAATAAGATTGCCGATATATCTGAAAATAAACGATTTCTGTTGTTAAAAATTTATAAAATACAAGAAAATGATTATATTTGCCGACTTAATTTAACGTAGTTATAACAAAATGCAAGGAAAAGGACTTATTACAATTGTTGCTATTGTACTAGGGTTGATTTGCTTAAATGAGCTATTGCCAACCTGGTACGCCAGCAAAATTGAATCGCAGATTGAAGCTGCAAACGGAAACGAGAAAGAGATCAAGCGATTGAAGGAGGATACCCTTAATCTTGGCTTTACCCAACTCTATTATTCTAAAGCCAAAGACAAGGAAATGAAACTTGGTCTTGACCTGAAAGGCGGGATCAACGTTCTTTTGGAGATCAACCAGAGAGATCTTGTGAACGATCTTACCAATTATTCTACCAACCCGGTCCTTATTGAGGCTTTGAACAAAACGGATGAAGTACAGAAGAATTCTACAAGATCTTACATTGATAACTTCTTTGACCAGTTCGATGCGGTAAATAAAGCAAAAGGCACCAATCTTAAGCTGGCAGACCCGGAACTTTTCGGAAACACCACACTTACTGAAGTAAAATACAACACGCCTGACGAACAGGTGAAAAGCATTGTCAAAAGAAAAATCGACGCGTCTGTAGGAACCGCTTTTGAAGTTATCCGTACCAGGATCGATAAAATGGGAGCCGTACAGCCGAACGTTCAGAGAGTACCGGGAACCGCAAGGATTTCTGTGGAAATGCCGGGTATGAAGGACATCGACAAGGTGAAAAAAATGCTTCAGACTTCTGCAAAACTTCAGTTCTGGGAAGTACAGCAGGTTCCTGAAATGGCACCGTATTTCCAGACCCTTACCTCTGTTGTAGCTGCGAAAGGTGATTCTATGGGTGTTGCCAAAACAACAAACTTCATGAACCTTTTACATCTGGATAAATTAAGAACCAACGGTGTAGCCAACGTAAAACTTTCTGATACAGCGGCAGTAAATAAAATCTTAAACAGTAAGGTAGCACAGTCTTTACGTCCTGCCAATATTAAATATACCCAGTTTATGTGGGGATACAAGCCTGAAGCGAATGATGCCGAAAGCCTTGTATTGTATGCTATCAGAAGCAACATCAACCAGAAAGCTCCGGTAGACGGTGCTGTTGAAACAGCTAACATTAGCTATGATGAGCTGAGCAGAGTGGTGGTAGACATGCAGATGGATTCCAAAGGAGCTAAGGAATGGAAAACCCTTACGGAGAAAAACGTAGGAAAACCGGTTGCCGTAACCTTAGATGATAGGGTATATACTGCACCGAACGTAGTAAACGCCATTCCGAACGGAAGAACGCAGATCTCAGGTAACTTCTCTCAGGAAGAAGCCAAAGAACTGGTAGACGTTTTAGGAGCCGGTAAACTGCCTGCAGGCGCAAAAGTAGTTCAGGCAACTGTAGTAGGGCCTTCATTAGGGCAGGAATCTATCGACGCCGGAATGATTTCATTCGGTATTGCATTCTTATTAATCATCGTTTATATCATTTTCTATTACGGTGGAGCGGGTGTTTACGCGGTAATCGCAATGATCATCAACCTATTCTATATTTTCGGAATCATGGATTCTGTGGATGCTACGCTTACCCTTCCTGGTATTGCCGGTATTGTACTGACGATGGCCATGGCGGTGGATACGAACGTAATCATCTATGAAAGAACCAAAGAAGAATTATTTGCCGGAAAAAGTATTTTAGAAGCCTACAAAGACGGTTTCAAACATGCATTGAATGCCATTGTGGATGGTCACTTAACAACGTTATTAACGGCAGGTGTACTTTTCCTTTTCGGGACAGGGCCTATCAAAGGTTTTGCATTAACACTGGGAATCGGTATCTTAATGACATTCTTTACGTCTGTACTGATCTCAAGAGCAATGATCTTCTCAAGGCTGAACAAAGGGAAAAACCTTTCTGTATGGACTGCTGCAACGAAAAACCTGTTCAGGAATACATGGATTGATTTTATCGGAAAAAGAAAATATGCATACATCGTTTCAGCAATCTTAACGGTAATCTGTATTGCTTCCATCGCAATCAACGGATTCAGATACGGTATCGATTTTACAGGAGGTAGAAACTACGTGGTACGATTTGACAAGCCGGTAAATGCTGAAGATATTGAAGGGAAATTAATAACCCTGTTCAAAACTGAAGACGGTAAAAACTCTTCCGTTGAAGCAAAAACGTTCGGGAATGACAATCAGTTGAAAATCTCTACGGATTACCTTATTGAAGACGAATCTTTGAAAGCTGACCAGATCATCGAGCAGAAATTGTTTGAAGGATTAAAATCAGAATTGCCTTCCAGGACCACTTTAGCAGATTTCAAATCTGCAGATAAGAACCACGCAGGAATTATTTCTTCTGAGAAAGTAGGTCCTACCGTGGCAGATGATATCCAGACTCACGGTATTTTAGCGGTAATTGCTGCTTTGGCGGGGATCTTTATCTACATCCTGGTAAGATTCAGAAAATGGCAGTTCTCATTAGGTGCTGTGGCAGCATTGTTCCATGATGCGGTAATTATTCTGGGAGCTTATTCACTGCTTCACAAATTCATGCCGTTCAACATGGAGATCAACCAGGATTTTATCGCTGCGATCTTAACGGTATTGGGATATTCAATTAACGATACGGTAATTATCTTTGACAGGATCCGTGAGTACCTGAGAGAGAAAAAATCTTTAACCCTTGCCGGATTATTTGATGACTCTATTTCAAGTACGTTGGGAAGAACATTCAACACCTCATTTACTACCATCTTAGTAATCCTGGCCATCTTCATTTTCGGTGGAGATAACCTGAGAGGATTTATGTTTGCGATGTTAATCGGTATCGGTTTCGGTACCTATTCATCCATCTTCATTGCGTCTGCTATTGCATACGATTTCCTTAAAACAGGAAAAGAAGATGAAGTACACGGTAAATCTACAACCAGCAAAGAAGTGCTTGCTTCAAAATAAGTGACTACAATAAATAAGAGAAAGCCTTTCAGTTTTGAAAGGCTTTTTTTATGCCTGAATTTTTGATAAACGTTTCATTAAATTTTTAAGTCTGCTTAATCTTCAATCACAACACCCATCATTTTCTGTAGGTTATCAATATTTTTTATTATTATTTTCCTGATTTGAGTATTTTTGCAGCATTATGGAAAACGCAAGGAAAAAAGCTGCAATGAGCTTCATATTTATCACGCTGCTGATTGATATTACAGGATGGGGAATCATTATTCCCGTTGTCCCGAAACTGATTGAAGAACTTATTCATGCCGATATAAGTGAGGCGGCCAAATATGGCGGCTGGCTGGGCTTTGCATATGCATTTACACAGTTTATCTTTTCTCCTGTAGTCGGCAACCTGAGTGATAAGTACGGAAGGCGGCCGATCATCCTGATTTCACTTTTCGGGTTTGCCATAGACTATGTTTTACTCGCTTTGGCACCTACCATTTTATGGCTGTTCCTGGGAAGGATTATTGCCGGGATTACCGGGGCAAGTGTCACAACGGCAAGTGCCTACATTGCTGATATTTCTACAGATGAAGACCGGGCAAAGAACTTTGGTTTAATCGGGGCTGCATTTGGACTTGGATTTATTATAGGGCCGGTTCTGGGCGGACTGTTAGGGCATTACGGAGCACGGGTTCCCTTTTATGCGGCGGCGGTATTATGCCTGCTGAACTTCCTGTACGGGTATTTCATTCTTCCGGAAAGCCTGGATAAAGAAAAAAGAAGGGAATTCAACTGGAAGCGTGCCAATCCGGTCGGATCCTTTAAATTCCTGGGAAAGCATCCTGAAATCTCCGGGCTGATTGTTTCATTGATTTTGATTTATATTGCCGGGCATGCCGTTCAGAGCAACTGGAGCTTTTTCACCATGTATAAATTCAGCTGGGATGAAAGAATGGTGGGGATTTCACTGGGTGTCGTAGGGTTATTGGTTGGGCTCGTTCAGGGAGTCCTGATCAGATGGACGACCCCGAAATTCGGCGAACAGAAAAGCATCTATTACGGATTGACCCTGTATGCCATCGGTATGCTGCTGTTTGCTTTTGCTAGCCAGGGCTGGATGATGTTTGTCTTCCTGATCCCGTATTGCCTGGGAGGAATCTGCGGGCCGGCATTGCAGTCAGTAATTACAAAAAGCGTCCCTTCCAATGAGCAGGGTGAGCTGCAGGGCGCATTAACCAGCCTGATGAGTGCCACTGCCATAATTGGTCCGCCGATGATGACCAACCTGTTTTATTTTTTTACGCACGAAGATGCTCCGTTCAAGTTTTCAGGAGCCCCTTTCTTTCTGGCTTTTATCTTAATGGCAGCCAGTGTGATTATTACCTATATTAATTTCCGGAAAAAGAATCTGAAAAAAGATCTTTAAAATAAACTGCCGGAATATCAGCCTGGTATCCTGTCCATTCAGGATTGATTTCGGAAACGGCAGTCAATAGGGTATTTGAAATATAATAATCTCAGGTGCAGCTAACCGTTCCGGAAAAATTTAACCGTTGAATTTTTAATCTTAATTGATTCTTTCTTAAAATTTGTTTAAAATACAATACATTTGTATTGCATATGTATAATCTTTCGTAATTTTACCAAATGGAACTAAGCATAGGAGAAATGGCACTCATTGCCGTTGCAATCGTTGTATTATTCGGTCCGGATAAACTTCCTCAAATCGCACGTGACTTAGGCTCAGGTGTAAGAAAAATGCGCGGCGCGGTAGAAGATATCAAAACGGAGATCATGAAAGAGACAGACAATCCTGTTTCTGAGATCAAGCGTGAAATCGAAAAGGTGAAAGATGCGGCGAAAGACTACAATCCGATGAAGGAAACTGAAAAAGGTACGGTTTCAGGAGAGCCTGAACAGCCTCAGGAGCCTGTACAGCCGAAGCCTGCCGACGATGAAACTTACGAAGGACCGGTAAGCAGATAAGTCAGATGGAGGAAATTATTCAGGAAGACAAAAAGGTCTTTTTATTTCTTAATAATCTGGGCGACTCTTCATTTGATCAGTTCTGGATGCTGATTTCCAGTACCTGGATCTGGGTTCCGCTGTATGCTATTTTTCTTTATTTTTTATTCAAAAACTATCAATTAAGGTCACTTGTTTTTATTCTGGTGTTCGTAGCCATCGGCGTAACCGTTTCAGACCAGCTTGCCGGGGTTTTCAAACACGGGATTGAGAGGCTGAGGCCCTGTCATGACCCTTCCCTGGAACATCACATGAGAATCGTAAAGTGCGGCGGGCAGTTCGGTTTTTACTCTGCACATGCCTCCAATACCTTCTTTTTAGCCAGCTACTTAACTATTTTATTAAAAAAGAACCTTAAATGGTTTCCTTATGCTATATTTGTGTGGGCTGCAGTAGTATCATACAGCCGGATATATTTAGGAGTGCATTTCCCGATAGATATTTTGGTGGGGTCGTTTGTTGGAACTTTATTGGGGGTGATTTTTGGTGCACTCGCCAGAAAAGTAATCAATAAACAAAAGATAACCTCATGAAAAAACATTTATCCTTTCTTACCTTAGCATTATTATCATTAAACTTTTACGCTCAGGACAAAAAAACTGCTGAAGAATGCTTCCAGAAAGCAGATTATAAATGCGCCGAAGAGCAGTATTCCGCATTGGCACAGACCGAGAAAATCCAGCAGATCAAGTCTGAATATTACAACTACCTCGGAACTGCACAGCGCAGGCTGGGGAAAACAACGTCTGCCTTTAAATCTTATGAGTCTGCGCTCAAGTCCAATCCAATGTCTGCAGCCGTATATGCCAATTTAGGTTCCATCCACGGACAGAAAGGAAATAAACAGGCCGCACTGGACTATCTGAACCAGGGGATAAAATTACAGCCTGAAAACGCCGATATGTACCTGACGCGTGCTAAAGTGTATGAAAATTTAGGCAAAAAAGATCTTGCCGCAAAAGACCTGAACCAGCTTTTAAGTTTTGCTCCTGATAATATTTATGCAAGGACAGGACTCGCAAACCTCAAAAAGAACAGCGGAGACCTGGAAGGGGCTTTAAAAGATTATAACCAGCTGATTTCAGAAAAACCGGAATCGCTTCTGTACAGCGGAAGGGGAGATGTTTATTTTAAACTGAAAAAAAATAAGGAAGCTCTCGCAGATGTAAACAAAGCCATTGCTATTGACCCGAAATTCGCCCAGGCCCACGTTAATAAAGCTTTGATTTTATTTGAAACCGCAAAACCGAAGGAAGCCTGTGCAAGCTTAGACAAAGCGGTAACTTTAGGGTACGAGAAACCTTTGCTTCTGGAATATTATGCCAAATGCGAAAAAAAATAACCGGTTATATTCAAAATATTAACTGTTCTGACCGGCTGCACCGGAAACTTTAAAATACATATCCATAATTCATGTTAAACATTGTTCTTGTAGAACCGGAGATCCCCAATAATACCGGAAACATCGGAAGATTATGCGTAGGAACCGAAAGCAGGCTGCATCTGATCCATCCGTTCGGGTTTGTCATCAATGATAAAAACCTGAAACGTTCCGGACTTGATTACTGGGCTCATCTTGATGTTACCGAATATGAAAATGTAGAGGAGTGGATGAAAGTGATTCCGGACCTGTCCCGTGTTATGCTGATGAGCTCGCATGCCGAGAAATCCTATCTGGAGACCGATTTCCAGGATGGCGACTGGCTGGTATTCGGGAAAGAAAGTGCCGGACTTGGTAAAGAGGTGTTAGACCGTTTTGAAAACCATCTGACCATCCCGATGTCTAAGCTGATCCGGAGTTTTAATATTGCCAATTCCGTTGCTTTCGTGGTGGGGGAAGCAAAAAGGCAGATCGGTTTAAAAGCAGGCTTGTAACTTAATCGTTATGGTAAGGTTTTCCCTGTAAGATCTGGTCGGCACGGTACAGCTGCTCAACGATAAATAACCGGATCATCTGGTGGGTAAATGTCATTTTGGATAATGACATTTTTTCGTTGGCCCTTGTATAAATTTCTTCTGAAAAACCGTAAGCCCCGCCAATCAGGAGATGGATTTTCTTTACTGAAGAATTCATCCAGCTGTCTATTTTCTGTGCAAATTCCCGGCTGGTAAACTGCTTTCCCTTTTCATCCAGAATCAGGACAAGGTCGGTACGGTCAATATGTGCCATAAACAGTTTGGCTTCTTCTTTCTTTAAAAGGTCCGGCGTCAGATTTTTGGCATTTTTAATATCAGGGATTTCCACAATCTCAAAATTCCAGTGCTTGGGAAGGCGTTTCAGGTAATAACTGATCAAAGACGTAATTTCCTTATCGTCTGTTTTCCCTATACAAAGCAAATTAATCTGCATATAATGTGTTTAAGTAATTGAAGCGGCAAAGATATTCATAAATTAAAGAAAGTCATACCCTGTGTTTTTTACAGAAAATTCGTAAGTTTAAAAAAAACATTATTTTTGCAGCGCATTATTTGATAGAAAGCGTTAATTCTTTTATTTTCTGCTTTTCATTCAATTCTGAAGCAGATAACGAAGATAAATACTATTTAAAGTACCATGGGCATGAAAGTTCCTAAATTTATCCTGAAAGTCCGGGAGTTTCTCAATGACATCCATATTCCTCTGTTGGGTATATCGCTGTGGGAAATGTTTCAGATTTATTTCAGAGGGGTTTTCAAGGAAAAGATAGGAAGAAAAGCAGCTGCCATTTCCTGGAGCTTTACCATCAGCCTATTTCCGTTTGTTTTATTCCTTCTGTCGGTAATGCCTTATATGCCGCATTATGACAAGCTTCAGTTTTACATTTTTGAAGTCCTGATGCACAATGTTTTCCCATCCAACATAGAAGGCGATGTACGGAATTATATTGAGCAGAGCATTGTCCCCAACATGAAAGGGATCAGCAACCTTACCATTGTTTTAGCGTTAGTATTTGCCACCAACGGGACATTTTCATTAATTAACGGGTTTAATGAGCAGACCGAGGAGAAGATGGGCGACGTCAAGGAGTTTATCCTTTCGTTTTTTATTACCATCGGTTTCATACTTATTGTTTTCCTGACACTTTTCGGAGTCTACTATTCAGAAGTCGTGCTTAAAATGTTTACGCCGGTGTATGATGTTTCCTGGCTGATGAGCAACCTGACGAAAATCATCGGACTGGTTTCGTTCCCGATCTTTTATTTCATTCTCTTAGCCATGTTCTACTGGCTGGGAACGGTAAAAATCACAAGATTCCGCCAGGCAGTTCCCGGTGCCATTCTTACGACGGTGCTGTTTGTGGTAACAACATATTTCTTTGCGTTATATGTTAAAAATATTGCCCGTTACAACGTATTATACGGTTCCATCGGAAGCATGATCCTGCTGATGGTCTGGGTGAATGTCAATGTATACCTTCTGCTGTTCGGAAATGAACTCAATATGGCCCTCAGAAAAGTAAGAATCAAAAAAATCCTTTCAGACGAACTTAGAAAAGAATCTGAAAAGATCAATGCTGAAAATGATGAGAATATATAATCTGACTGAGAATTAGCTTACATTAAATACATCAATACCTGAACCTGAGAAATCTAATTTTCATCTTCCGTTACCGTATTCCCGGCGCTTAATTTCAGGATCATATAACCTGATACTCCGGCCAGCAGGGAAGCGATCAGTATCGCAAACTTGGCTTCATCCTGGATTTCGTGTGCTCCTTTAAAAGAAAGCAGGGCAATAAAAATAGACATGGTAAACCCGATTCCGGCCAGAAGCCCGACTCCCAACATCTGTTTCCAGGATGCATTCTGAGGCAGCGAGCTCAATTTTGATTTAATCGCGATAAATGAAAATAAATTGATTCCGATCAGTTTTCCTAACACCAGACCGCAGATAATTCCCAATCCTAAAGTATTTGTTACTTCAGACACCATTTCACGGGTGAAAGTGATGTTGGTGTTGGTCAAGGCAAACAGAGGCATAATAAGAAAACCTACCGGAACATGCAGCTGATGTTCCAGTTTTTCCAGTGGTGAAATTTCAGTCATAGATACATTGGTTGGAATCGAAAAGGCGAGCAGAACGCCTGCAATTGTTGCATGTATCCCGGAATGATGCAGGAAATACCATAAAAACAATCCGGGCACCAGATAGAAAACAATCCTGGTCACCTTTAAAAAATTCAGTAAAAATAACAAAGCGGTAACTCCGAAAGCCAGTAATAAATACATCCAGTGAATCTGTTCCGTATAAAATATGGCAATTACTAAAATAGCGCCTAAATCATCCACAATGGCCAGTGCGGCAAGGAAGATTTTAATTGAATTCGGGATTCTCTTTCCCAGCAGGGAAATAATAGCCAGGGAGAAAGCAATGTCTGTAGCCATCGGGATTCCCCATCCGTTTGCATATTTTGTCCCGAAGTTAAAAGCGATATAGATAACCGCCGGAACAAGCATGCCACCGACCGCCGCAAAGATGGGCAGTGAAGCGTTTTTAAAGGATGAAAGTTCGCCTTCCACCATTTCTCTTTTAATTTCCAGGCCTACCAAAAGGAAGAATACGGCCATCAGGCCGTCATTGATCCAGATGCTTACCGGGTACTTCAATCCGAACAGGTCTGTTCCTGTTTCTGTATCTAAAAAGTACTGAAATCCTCCGGCTGCAGAAGAATTGGCAATTAATAATGAAATCAGGACACAGAAAATAAGGATGATTCCTGAAGCCTGACTGTTGCTGAAAAATTTTTTAAAATATAAAGTTAAATTCATCCCTGAAATATTATAGTCTTCTTACTCTTGAAATACCGTTGATATCGGTAAGTTTTTTAAAGGTCTGTTCCAGCTGGCTTTTATTTTTAACCTCAAGATTAATGGTTCCCGTAAAAATTCCGTCATTTGATTCTATCGATAAGCTCTTCATATCCATACCCATCGCACCGCTGATAACAGTGGTAATATCGTTGATCATACCCATGCGGTCAAGCCCTTCAATTTCAATTTTCACCCTGTTTTTGAAGCTTTCCGCATTTACCCATTTGGCAGGGATCACCCGGTAGTCATACTGCGCACGGAGGTTAATGGCATTCGGGCAGCTGTCGCTGTGTACTTTAATGCCTTCAGAAATCGTAATAAACCCGAAAATTTTATCTCCCGGTATCACCGTACAGCATTTGGCATAGGTGTAATTCAGCTTCTCTTCATCTTTCCCGAAGACAATCATGTCCAGGTTCTGCTCCTTAGGCTCTATGTACGCCGTATTTTTGGACGGGGATTTCCTGAACCTCGAAAGTAAATTATTGAATACGTTTTTACTTTCTATGTATTTTCTTAAGCTGCTGGCATCCAGTTCATTGGTCTGAAACTTTAAAAACAGTTCCTGTGAGCTTTTAAGATTGAAATATTTTTGAAGCTTATTGATTTCTTCGTCGTTAAAATTAATTTTCGCGTGGCGGAGCTTTCTCTGCAGGATTTCTTTCCCTTCTTCCACCAGCTGATTCTTTTGCGAATTTAAATAACTCTTGATCTTAGACTTGGCTTTGGACGTTACGACAAATTCCAGCCAGTCAGATTTGGGTTTCTGGTTTTGGGAAGACAGGATGTCAATCTGATCGCCGTTCTGGAGGATATAGGAGATAGGCACCAGTTTTCCGTTGATTTTTGCCCCGAGGCACTTCATCCCGAGGTCAGAGTGCACCGAAAAAGCAAAATCCAGTGCAGTGGCATTGGTCGGTAAAATTTTAATTTCCCCTTTCGGCGTAAAGACAAATACCTCTTTGGAATACAGGTTAAGCTTAATATTATCAAGAAGTTCCGATGTGGTAAGATTTTGCTGCTGCTCCAGTACTTCACGGATCTCAGTCACCCAGTTTTCAAAATTCCTGTCGTCTGAGCTCTGCTTATAGCCTTCCTTATATTTGTAATGGGCGGCAACCCCTTTTTCCGCGATCTCATCCATTCTTTCGGAACGGATCTGTACTTCGATCCATTTTTTGTCAGGGCCTAAAACCGTAAGGTGAAGGCTTTCATAACCGGTTGACCGCGGCTGTGTAATCCAGTCACGCATCCTTGAAGGGTTGCTGTGGTAGACATCCGTTACAATGGAATAAATTTTCCAGGCCAGGAATTTTTCATTCTTGGCATCGGATTTATAGATGATCCTGATGGCGTAATTGTCATAGACTTCCTCAAAAGAAACGCCCTGCTTCAGCATCTTCCGGTAAATAGAAGAAATGGCTTTGGCGCGGCCTTTTATTTTAAAGTTCAATCCTTCTTCATGCAGCTTTTCAGAAACTTCCGTCTTGAATTCCTCAATATACCTTTCGCGGTTTTCCTTGGCAAGTTCCAGCTTCTCCGTTATTTCATTGAAGACATCCGGATTGTTGTATTTCAGGGAAAGATCTTCCAGTTCAGATTTGATGTTGTAGAGACCGAGGCGGTGTGCCATCGGGGCATAAATATACACCGTTTCGGAGGCTATTTTTTTCTGCTTGTCCGGAGCCATGCTTTCCAGCGTACGCATATTGTGGAGGCGGTCGGCAATTTTAATCAGGATAACCCGGAAATCTTCCGAAAGCGTAAGAAGAAGCTTACGGTAATTTTCAGACTGTACGGAAATATTCTGATGGTTCATGATCGAGATCTTGGTGAGCCCGTTCACGATATCCGCTATTTTCTCCCCGAAAATTTTCTTCAGGTCTTCATACGTGTAATCAGAATCTTCAATCACATCATGCAGAAGGGCACAGGCGATAGAAGTGGCTCCCAGACCGATCTCTGTTGCCACAATTTTTGCTACGGCAATCGGGTGGTAGATGTAGGGCTCTCCGGTTTTTCTTCTTTGATCCTTATGTGCATCCAGTGCAATATCAAAGGCCTTCCGGATGAGTCGGTTGTTTTCCTCATCCAAAGTGCGGTATGTATTTGAAATCAGATCCTTATATCTTGCGAGGATCTCTTTGTTTTCCTGTTCTAAGTCGTAACTCATTTATGCAAATGCCTATATGTACACGAAAATACGAAAATTTTAGCACTTTTCAAACAACGGAAGAAGTACAGGCCAATCCTGGAAATAAAGTTTCTGCTTTAATGCTGACCGGAATGCTGATTTTTTAAGAATGAAACTGTTATGTAATGCTTTTGGGATTATATGTTGCGTATCTGTATGAAATGTGGCAAATTTGTGTTTGAAAAATTAATAACCTTATGAAAAAAATGATTCTTGCTTTCTCGCTTCTGGGTTCGCTCTTCAGTGCACAATATTCATGGACTGCTTTTTCATATCCTCCGGCAAGTGCTAACGGAAGGTATGATGATGTTTTCTTCCTGAACGAAAATGTAGGCTGGGCGGCAAGAGGCGGTAACGGAGCCGTTTTTAAAACAACCAACGGCGGTGCCAACTGGACGCAGCAGACGGTAAGCGCGGCTACCAACCAGTATTACAGGAACATAGAATTTCTAAATGAAAACGTCGGTTTCTTAGGAACGCTGAACAACAATTTTTACAAAACTGTTGATGGCGGAAATTCCTGGCAGCGGGTGAACAACATTTCGCCTTATCCACAGGCCATCTGCGGACTGGATTGCGTGGGAACTTCCACCGTTTACGGCTGCGGAGCCTGGTTTTATCCGGCATATATTATAAAATCCACAGACAGCGGGAATACATGGCAGTATATTGATATGTCTGCTTACGCTAATGCTTTGGTAGAAATTCATTTCGTTACGGAGAATATAGGATATGCGGCAGGAAATGATGATAACGGCGCTGTGATCCTGAAAACTACGGACGGCGGAAACAGCTGGACAAAAATTTATAACAGTAACATTGATAATGAATATGTCTGGAAAATGCAGTTTTTAGATAATAACAAAATTTTCTGTTCCATAGAATCGGAGCTTCCGAATACCGGGAAACTGCTGAAGACTCTGAATGGCGGATTTACTTGGGAAACAAAGGATTTTCCTGATCATTATGTGCAGGCAGTTGGTTTTACGTCGGCAACACACGGCTGGATGGGTGGCCACAATACCGGGTTTTATGAGACTTTCGACGGTGGAAATACTTGGACGAATACAGGCGTAGGAGGTTCTCTGAACCGGATTTTCATTCTTAATAACAACGTTGCGTTTGCAGCCGGAACCAATGTTTATAAAATGACAACGGGAAGTCTGGCAGCACAGGAAGTATCCGGTGAAAAGCAGGAACGGAAATTAAAAGTGGAAGTAGTGCCGAATCCTGTGAAGGATAAACTGAACCTGACTGTTCATTATGTACATTCTGATCATATTATTGTCGGTTTGTACGAGGCCTCAGGGAAATTTATAAAAAATATCCTTAAAGACGATGTGAATGATAAAGGCCTGAAAAAATATACGCTGGAATTTAATTATCCCCCAGGAAGTTACCTGCTTGATGTCCATTCCAATTTAGGAAGGCAGTCAGTCAAGGTTATTAAAAATGAATAAGCAAAAGCGCAGAAATTTCTGCGCTTTTTTAGTTTTAAATTCTTTCATTCTTGATTTCCTCAACAATTTCAGGATTCAATAGGGTAGAGATGTCCCCGAAATTACTGAAGTCTCCTTCTGCAATTTTTCTCAGGATCCTACGCATGATTTTCCCGGAACGGGTTTTCGGAAGCCCGGAAACGAACTGGATTTTATCCAGCTTTGCAATCGGTCCGATCTGGTCTGAAATTAATTGATTGATTTCTTTTACCAGGTTTTCCTGCTTTCTGTCGGCACCGGAATCTTTTAAGATCACAAATCCGTACAGCGCATTCCCCTTAATGTCATGAGGATAACCTACAATGGCTGATTCTGCTACGGCAGGGTGTTCGTTGATGCTGTCTTCAATAGGAGCAGTTCCCAGATTGTGCCCGGAAACTATCACCACGTCATCCACACGGCCTGTGATCCTATAATATCCTACTTCATCCCTCAATGCACCGTCACCTGTGAAATATTTCCCCGGGAAAGCAGTGAAGTACGTTTCTTTATACCGTTGATGGTCGCCCCAGATGGTTCTTGCAATTCCCGGCCACGGAAAGCGGATACACAGGTTTCCTGTTACCTGGTTTCCTGAAATTTCATTGCGTTTGTCATCCATCAGCACAGGCTGGATTCCCGGTAGAGGCAGGGTAGCGTACGTTGGTTTTGTCGGGGTCACAAACGGAAGCGGCGAAATCATGATCCCTCCTGTCTCCGTCTGCCACCAGGTATCGACAACCGGACATTTTTTCTTCCCGACATGGTCATTAAACCAGTGCCATGCTTCATCATTAATCGGTTCACCCACCGAGCCGATCACTTTTAATGAGCTTAAATCATGTTTGTCAACCCATTCCGTGCTCTCTTTGGCTAATGAACGAATGGCCGTAGGAGCAGTATAGAATTGGGTAATTTTATGTTTTTCAATCACTTCCCAGAACCGGTCCGGCTCAGGATAAGTGGGAATGCCTTCAAAAATTACGGTAGTTGCTCCGTTTAAAAGCGGCCCGTATAAAATATAGGAATGGCCTGTAATCCAGCCGATGTCTGCAGTACACCAGTAAATATCATTTTCTTTATAATTGAATACATTTTTGAACGTATAAGCGGTATAAACCATATAACCTGCGGATGTATGAAGCATTCCCTTCGGTTTTCCCGTAGAACCTGATGTGTAAAGAATAAATAAAGGATCTTCTGCATCCATGATAACGGTTACAAAATCCGGAGATGCCTGTTCATATAGATCAGCCATCCAGTGATCTCGCCCTTCCTTCATTTTAATTTCGTTGTGGGTTCTTTTCACCACAAGGACGTTTTCAACAGTCGGGGTTTTTTCCAAAGCTTCGTCAACAATGCTTTTCAGGTCCAGAACCTTGCTTCCCCTGTAGCTTCCGTCTGAAGTGATCACCATTTTAGCTCCGCAGTCATTGACTCTTGATGCTACGGCGGCGGCAGAAAATCCGGCAAAAATTACGGAATGCACGGCACCTAATTTGGCACAGGCCAGCATGGTTACGGCCAGTTCAGGGATCATCGGTAAATAGATGCAGACCCGGTCGCCTTTTTCAATACCCATTTCGCGCAGGACATTGGCGGTTTTGTTAACGCGGGTATATAATTCGTTATAAGAAATATGCTGTGCCTGTTCTTTCGGGTCATTAGGTTCCCAGATGATGGCTGCTTTTTCTCCTCTCACGGAAAGATGCCTGTCCAGACAGTTTTTGGTAATATTTAATTTGGCATTTTTAAACCAGGTGATTTTCGCTTCATTCATGTCGTATTTTACGACCTTGCTCCACCGCTGATACCAGACAAAATTCTGATCGGCTATCTTGTCCCAGAATTTTTTAGGGTTTTTAATAGACTTTTTATATTCTTCAAAGTAGTGCGGTAAATCTTCTATCAGGTAGTTTCTCATATCCCTTTCTTTTTTGAATTTGAATTTTTATTATTTAAATGTATGTTTAATTTCTCGTTTAAGCCCTGTAATCATTGATTTTCTGCTGGATTTCTTCAATGATTTTCTCATCGTCAATGGTCGACGGAATCTGAAATTCTTTCCCGTCAATAATTGTCCGGATGAGTTTTCTTAAAATTTTTCCGGAACGGGTCTTCGGAAGCCTTTTGACGACCATCACGCTTTTCAGGAAAGCAACAGCACCTATTTTTTCCCTGACTTTCAAAATGATTTCTTTTTCCACATTCTGTTCTGAAATGTCAGAACCATTCTTTAAAACAACCGCTGCAAAAGGAACCTGTCCGCGAAGCTCATCATCAACTCCTACAACAGCACACTCGGCAACATCAGGGTGTGAGGAAACAATTTCCTCCATTTCAGAAGTGGAAAGACGGTGTCCGGCAACGTTGATCACATCATCCACCCGTCCTGTAATAAAAATATAGCCGTCTTCATCTTTTATGGCTCCGTCGCCTGAAAAATAATAACCTTTGTATTGTGATAAATAGCTTTTTTCAAAACGTTCGTAATCATTCCAGATTCCCAGCATGGCACCGGGCGGAAGCGGAAGTTTGATGACTAAAAAACCTTCTTTGTGCTCATTCAGTTCGTATCCGTTTTCATCAAAAATTTTAATGTCGTATCCCGGAATGGGTTTTCCGGCTGAAGCTCTTTTGATATTATAATTTTCATCAAAGGTCATTAAGCCCAGCATTGGCCAACCTGATTCTGTCTGCCACCAATGGTCAATCGCAGGAACGCAGATGTGCTTCTCGAACCAGTCCAGTGTGGCAACATCGCATCTTTCACCTGCCAGAAACTGTTTTTTGAAGTTCGACAGATCATATTTCTTTACCAGTTCACCGTTAGGGTCTTCTTTTTTAATCGCGCGGATTGCCGTGGGAGCCGTAAACATTGCTGCCACTTTATATTCAGAAATAATTCTCCAGAAAGTTCCTGCATCGGGCGTCATAATTGGTTTTCCTTCAAAAATAATGGTGGTGTTTCTGTTAATTAAAGGTCCGTAAACGCTGTAGCTGTGGCCCACTGCCCATCCAAAATCGGAAGCTGCCCAAAACGTTTCGCCTTGTTCAATTCCATAAATATATTTCATGGAAAATTTCAGAGCAGTTGCGTAACCTCCTGTATCTCTCGTGATTCCTTTCGGCTTTCCCGTTGTTCCTGAAGTGTAAAGTAGATATAGTGGATGGTTGGATTCTACCGGAACACAGTCTGCAGGTTCTGATTTACCGACCAATTCTTCATAATCAATAATTCCTTCAAACATTTCGTTCTGATTATCAACTAATTTTCTGTTGAATACAATGATGTTATCCACCTTATCCTGTGCCAGTTCAATCGCTTTTTCCACCAAAGGCAAATACGGGATTCTTTTCGCAATCTCTATTCCTGCAGTGGCGGTAATCAAAGCTTTTGGTTTACAGTCGTCAATCCTTATGACCAATTCATGCGGCGCAAAGCCTCCGAAAACAACATTGTGGATCACACCGATTCTAGCGCAGGCTAACATTGCAAAAAGGGTCTGCGGAATCATCGGCATATAAATAACGGCCGTGTCGCCTTTTTTTAAACCCAGGGAAACCAGGCCGCCGGCTAATTTTGAAACTTCTTCTTTAGCCTGATTAAACGTGTACTTTTTCTTGTGACCGGTAACCGGAGAATCATAAATTATCGCCGTTTCTTCACCAAAGCCGTCTTCAATATGCCTGTCTATGCAGAGATACGACATGTTCAGCTTTCCGTCTGCAAACCATTGGGTATACTTGTTTTCATCTTTTGAAATAATAGTTTCGGGAAATTCAAACCAAGGAATTTCCTGAGCCTGTTCTTTCCAGAACTGCACTTTGTTTTCTATGCTCTGTTTAAAAAAATCTTCTGCCTTCATATTAATTCTTGTGTTTCTGTCATTTCGGAGAATAAAGTTGCTATATGATCTCAATAATCTCAGTTTCTTACATCATTTTAGTGGTGAAAAACTTGAAATGAGACTTATTCAATTTCTGAATGCCTTCTGTAATTTGTATGTTAATATGATCATTAGCCATAAATTATAAGTCTCTGATCTCTTCTCTATTATCTGAAATCTATTCAAACATTTCCTCAATCTGCTGGATCAGTTTTTTTATTGAATACGGTTTCGTTACATAGGCATCGGCTCCCATCTCAAGGCCTTTCTCTATATCTCTGGGATTGTTTTTGGCACTCAGGAAAAGGACTTTCGTGCTGTTCAGGGCCTCATTTTTTTTGATTTCTTCCAGCGTGCTGTAGCCATCTAGGTTCGGCATCATGATATCCAGTAAAATGACATCAGGAACCAGTGTTCTCAGAAATTCCAGAACCTCTGTTCCGTCCCTGGCGATAAAAACTTCGTAACCTATTTTCCGGAAACTGTATTCCAGGGACATTAATATTTTGTGTTCGTCATCAGCAATCAATATCTTTTTCATTTTTTTCTTTGTTTGATTGGAGAACCCAAAGGGTTCAATTTTAATAGCCGCAGGTGAAACCTGTGTAATTATGATTTTCATCAAGCCAACCCGTATGGTTGAATTTCAATTATTTTGTTTAAATTCGATTATATGCTCAGCCAATAGCTTTTTAAATTCATCTTCAAAACTTTCATGTTTGTGATGTTCTTTTTGATTTTTTATATAATTTATAATGGTCTCCTTTTCTTTTACCGAACTTGTAAACGCACTATAACCTTCCTGCCAACCATCAAATTCAGGAAATAATCCTGATTCTTTCATCCATAAATTCGTTGCAACTTTTATATCTTTTATTAAATTGCTAAGACTCACGCTGGGATGAAGGTCACAAAAAATATGGATGTGATCCGGCATTCCATTAATCCTGTATAATTTACAATTTTTATTTTTTAGAATACCCCAGATGTATTTGTAAAGTTCTGATTCATTCTTTTCATTAATTACCGGGCTTCTGTGCTTTGTTCCAAAAACAATGTGGTAAAATATTTGTCTGTACGTTCCCATTTGTGTTTGTTTTTAATATTGAACCCTTCCGGGTTCTTATTTGCTGCTTCCAATTTCCATGGGTTTCACCCAGGGCTATTAAAATTGAACCCTTCGGGTTCTGTGTTGTCATCAACAATGTTTTTCATCGGTAAGGTAATGGTAAACGTCACACCCAGCCCGCTGTTTTCCGCTTTTATATTTCCACCGTGGGCTTCAGTAATCTTTTTTGAAATAGCCAATCCAAGGCCGCTTCCGGTGGGTTTCCGGATATTCTGGTTTTTGGACTGGTAAAATTTATCGAAAATAAGTTTCAGGTCTTCATCAGGAATGTTTTTTCCGGTATTGAATATCTTCATAATAAGATTATCATCTTTCTGTGAAAACTTGGTCTGGATAATTCCCTGCTCATCCGTGAATTTCAGGGCATTTCCTAAAATATTCTGAAACAGCTGGATAAACCTGGCCTCGTCATATTTAAACAGGTAATCATTCAGCAAATCCACTTCGCTGACATGAATAAATTTCTGCTGAATCAGGTGAAAAATTGGGTTCAGGGCTTTTTTATAGGTTTCAATAATATTATTTTCCTGAATATTTAAAGCAATTTCTCCGTGCTGAAGCTTGTCCAGATACAGAATATCGTTGATGATTTCACTCAGGCGGTCAGATTCCGTGATGATGTTGTTTAAGAACTCTTTTTTGAGATCTGACGGAATATCATCATCGTCAGCTAAGATTTCCCCGGCTGAACGGATGGCGGTAATCGGGGTTCTCAGTTCATGCGCCACAGAATCCAGGAAATCGTCTTTCTGACGGTCTTTAACAATCAGGTTTTCATTGGCTGTACTGAGGTCACTGGAAAGCTGCTTCAGCTCTTCGGATTTCTCGGTGAGCTTTTTATTTAAGGTGATATTTTCTTTGGATTCTTCCAGGATATCCAGGACTTCCTTTAATGAAATTTTATCTTCCTTGGTAACACCTTCAATCAGGATTTTAGCAGAAGCCGTCCCGATTCTTCCGGCCAGAAGGTTCTCGGAAAATTTGATAAATCTGGAATCTGCGGTTTCCGTCTGCGAATCGATATTGTATTTGATATTGAAAATCCGCATTGCCTGTTCGGTTTTCTTTTTTCCTAAAAAACGTTCCAGGATGTTCTGGATGTCAGAAACATACGCTGTTCCCCTCCAGATGAATGCGTTTTCGTGATTCTGTATGTATTTATCGATATCAACATAGAGTTCAGCAAAATTTCTCTCCCGGTAATTTCCTTTCATGCTGACGGAAAGTATGGTAAACAAAGCGGTATTTACTAAAACTGACCAGAAGAAAATTTCCGGAATCCGGGTTAAAAAAGAAATGTCAAAAAACTGGAAAGCATTGTACAGATCCCTTAAAATTCCTTTCAGTTCAGAGTTATAGGAAAAATAGTACTGCGGAATAATCAGTCCGAAATAGCAGATAACCAACCCTGCCAACAGGCCGGCCACCGCGCCTTTGTAGCTTCCCCTTCTCCAGAATATCGCTCCGAAAAATGCAGGTGCCAGCTGCGCAATGATAACAAACGAAATCAATCCGACGGAGTCTAAAGAAGTTTTTAAAATGAAGTATTTATAAAAAGCAAAAGCTACGATAATCAATCCGAAAATCGAGAATTTACGGATGTTGGTAATGTTTCTGGTATTCTGGGTTTCGTTTTCAGCTTTAAACTTTCCCAGTAATCCGTAAGGGATAATCAGATTGTTGGAAAGCATAATCGACAAGGTGATGGCCGAAATAATAATCATTGAAATGCTGGAACTCAGGCCTCCCAAAAATACAAAAACCGTAATGAGGGTATTGTCAAAATGCTGCGGAATCAGGATAGAGTAGAACTCAGGGTTTACGTGTTGCCCGTTAAAAATCAACCTTCCGCCCCAGGCAATCGGGAAGATAAAAACGGTGAATATCAGAAGATACAAAGGGAAAAACCAGATTGCTGTTTTGATGTGCTTTTCCTGTCTGTTTTCAACAATTGCAGTGTGGAACTGTCTCGGAAGAATACAGATGGCCGTTCCCGAAATCATGCAGAGAACCATCCAGTTCATGGCACCTTCAATTCCGTTGAAGGTATTTTTAGCTTTAAAATCCGGAAACTGACTTGCCTTTTGGTACAGGTCTGAAAATCCGTCAAAAGCATAATAAATGACAAACAATCCAAGAATAATAATAAAGAATAATTTAAGGAAACTCTCCAGGGCAATGGCGGAAATGATTCCCAAGCGTTTTTCGGAGGCATCAACGTATCTTGTGCCGTAATATGATGAAAAGACAGCAATCAGGATGACCACAAAAGTCCCGCTGTCTGTAAGGATATTCGGTGATATTTTCGTTTCTGTCACCAGATGAAATGTTTCTGAAATGGCTTTGATCTGCAATCCGATATAAGGGATAATCGCAAAAAAACAAACCAGGGTAATAATGGCACTGAAGCTCCTGCTGTTTCCGTACCGCAATGAAATAAAATCTGCCAGACTGCTTATTTTATTCACTCTTGAGATGCGGACAATCCTTGTATTGATGTAAATCCAGGCCGGAACCACCACAATTGGTCCGATGTAAACGGGTAAATAATTGAGTCCGCTGGTCGCTGCCACGCCGATACTTCCGTAATACGTCCATGCGGTGCAGTATACGGCAAGGGACAATGCGTAGATGTATGGGTTATTGATCCAGATCTTACTCTTTTTCTTCTCTGCCAGATGGGCAACTAAGAACAAAAGTGCGAGGTAAATAAGGACAACGATAAATAATGCGAAACTACTCATCATATTTTTTTACGATTACAAAAGAAATAATGATGGAAAGCATCCAGACGGCGAACACGTAAACCAAAAGCATCGGGTAGCCGAAAACCTCCTTCTCACTGTTGAAAAGCAGTGAAATGGGAATGCTGAAAGCAATAAATAAGCCTATGCTCAGGATAATCAGTTTTTGCTCGTGTCTTTTTTTCATTATCGATTATTAATAAAAGATAATTGATGAACAAAATCATTCATCAATTATCTTTTATAATTTATTTCTCGTCAGAGTATTCTCCTGTTAAAGAATAATATCCGAAGATGGCCAGCCCGCCGGTAACAATCGGCACCAGTACGAAAAGTATGATGATACCGAATACCAGGTCTTCCTGTTTGCCGGAGGTGATTTTAGGAATGCCCATCACCGTGATGCCGAAGTAGGCAACGGTTAAGGCAGCTAAAATCCATACAATGCCTAATATCTTTTTTAATCCGTTCATTTTAGTAGATTTAAAATTAATAAATTTTTAAGTGATTATCCCTATTAATCATGGATATTGTTGTTCTTGTTTTTAAGATAAATCAGTCCGATGACTAAGCAGACAGCAGCAACCCCAATCGGATACCAAAGCCCTTCAAGATACCACGTCGCATGCCCCGCATCTTTTCCGGAAGTAACAAGATAAGTAGCAACGGCAGGAAGCAGTCCCCCGAAAACCCCGTTACCGATGTGATACGGCAAAGACATGGATGTGTAACGGATTCTCACCGGGAACATCTCCACTAAAAATGCGGCAATCGGTCCATATACCATCGTCACGAAAATTACCTGAATAAATACAAGGAATACCAGATACCATCTTGTTTCATTGTTAAGGGTGATTGCTGTGGAAACTTTCGGTTCTTCAGCTTTTCCGTCTTTCATTACGGGACCTGCAGCAGACCAGTGAACAATACTGTCTTTTTTAATTAAAGTTCCGTCTGTAAAAGCGGTTTCTTTATGAAAGGTGACCATGCTGTCCGTTGCAATCGTTTTATGGAGGGTGGCCATTCTTGTTTCTTTGACACCTTCACTTGCAACGGTTTTAGCCTCTATGTTCACGCTTTTGTACATGGCATCGTAGATCGGGCGGTAGGCTAAAATAGCAACCAGCATTCCGGTCATCATAATCGCTTTCCTGCCGATTTTATCTGAAAGCCAGCCGAAAAACACAAAGAAAGGCGTTCCCATCAGTAATGCCGTTGCCATCAGGTAATCTACCTGCATAGAGTTGATATTCATTACTTTCTGAAGGAAACTCATGGCGTAGAACTGCCCGGTGTACCAGATTACACCCTGTCCCATTGCAGCACCGAATAATGCCAATAAGACAAATTTGAAATTAAATTTATTTCCGAAACTTTCTTTTAAAGGATTTTTTGATGTTTTCCCTTCACTTTTAGCCTTGGCAAAAAGGGGAGACTCCTTCATGTTTTTTCTGATGAAATAAGAAACGCCCACCATCAGAATTGAAATCCAGAACGGAACCCTCCATCCCCAGGAGTCAAACTCTTCCGCTGAAAGTGTATTTTTTGTAATAAGGATCACAATTAATGAAATGAAAAGTCCTGCGGTAGCGGTAGTCTGGATCCATGAAGTCCAGTAACCTCTTCTGTGCGGCAGTGAGTATTCCGCAACATAGGTTGCCGCTCCGCCGTATTCTCCGCCTAGAGCAAGTCCCTGTAAAAGTCTCAGGATTAAAACCAGAACCGGCGCCATGAATCCGATGGTTTCATAGCCGGGAATACATCCGATCAGGAATGTAGAAAATCCCATAATCAGGAGAGTAACCAGGAAAGTGTATTTCCTTCCGATAATATCCCCAAGCCTTCCAAAAAATAAAGCTCCGAAAGGTCTTACTACAAACCCGGCCGCAAAAGTTGCCAGGGTAGACAAAAATGCTGCGGTAGGATTGTCTGCCGGGAAGAATTTGGTCGCCAGAACGACCGCTAAACTTCCGAAAATATAGAAATCATACCATTCTATCAGAGTTCCGAGGGACGAAGCCGTGATGACGCTCCAGATGGTGCGGTTCTTTTGCCTTTCCGTCATATTCTCGTAAACATCGTGGTGTTGTTCGCTCATATCACTAATTTTTTTGTTGATTGTTTAAATTATATGGAAGATGTTTTTATAAATAAATCTGAAGCTGTACAATAAATTCCCCTTTAGATTTCGGGCTTTCGGTCGGGCTTGTGTAAACCGGCCTTGTAGAATATTGCGTGGTAATTTTTGCATGGTGCCCGTCTAAAAACCAGTTGGCTCCCACATCAAACTGCGAGGAAGGCTTGTCAAACGCTTCAAAATCTTTATAGGTGTAAGCTGCAAAAGGCTGGATCCTGATTTTCGGTTTCTCTGCCTGGCTCGGTAATAGCAAACCTGCCTGAGCGTACACTACATTTCCGGTTCCGATCATCGGCTGTAAATTTCCGGGGCCTGCCAAAGCTCTTTGTCCCACAAAATTCGGGTCGCTGGCAGCAATGTTCATGGTTCCTAAATTTCTCACGTAGTTCGGACCGAAATTATAGTTGTAAAATCCTGCATAAGCAGAAACGGCCATTTTGTTTTTGGCTCCACCCAGAGGAATATCGGCAAAAGCATCTACCGAAAGTAAAGTGATGTCATGCTTTTCTATATTTGAATTGACTGAAGTTCTGGTCCCTTCCGCCTGGTGGTAAAAACCGGCACCGATGTTGAACACTTTTTTAGTTCCCAGATAAGAACCGACTTTAAAAGGAAGGAGATTGGATTCCGTATCTAAGAACTGATATTCAAAATAACCGGCTTTGGACCAGTTGGGGTTTCCGTTATTGTCAACCGCGACTTCGTTTCCGGGAATCAAGGTATTTGCAGGTGTTAAATCGGTTGCGAACGGTTTGTTTAAACTCATCCGGTACTCAAATTTTCCGTATTTCCCTTTAGCAAAAACACCCATCTGTCTGGCAAACTGATCTGAATTGTCAATCAGAGGCCAGCTGAAAACAGGGGAATCCAGGGTTAAAAAGTTGAGTGTTGAAGCCATCGTCATCCGGGAAAGCCCCATGTAATAATGAAGGCCGCCTCCTAAAGTAAGGCTGAATTTTCCGGCTTCTCCGGGCATTACAACCGCATACTCATTCCATGCATCATGAAAGAAAAGCTGTGGTTTTTTACCGTTTCCATAACCTCCTGTTCCGGTTGTTCCGGTGGCGCCGCCGTTGATAAACGTCTGGTTATTGATCCCGATATGGGTCAGGATCATATAACGTTTTGTAATCTGGGCATAGGCTAAAATACGCGCCCTCCGGTTTCCCAGGTTCCACGTGTTTTTAGTTGGTTCGCCGCCCACCATACTTCCGGGGTTCATTTCCGTGTTCCGGATCCAGAACTGGTCCCATAATATAAATCTTACATACTTATCGCCTTCAGTATTTAAATTTATTTTCAAACCGTTTCCATAATCAGGGGAACCCTGGCCGTATACAGAACTGCTGATTAAAGCTAATCCAATAAAACTTAATATTTTCCTCATAAATTATTAATTTTTTGGCTGTTATTTTATGAAAGCCAAATTGTAATTAATAATTTAGTTTTGAAAATTTAATATATATTTATGCTTAATATATAGTTATAAGTTTTTAGTTATAAATGATGAG
>NZ_LMKA01000012.1 GCF_001421435.1 Chryseobacterium sp. Leaf201 | reverse complement strand
TTAATTGTTATTTTTAAACATTATTAAATAAGTGAAATGGCAGTATATAATGGGGATAATAATTACTATCCAAAAAAAATTGACAATATTAATTATACAGATGAATCATTTAGTGATTGGGAGAAATATAGAAATACAATCTTACAAAATCTTACAAAAAGCCAAGATGATTTTGAAAAATATTTAAATATTTTCAGCAGTGGAGGACTTTTTATATGTTTAACTATTTTGAGCAAGCTGATTGAGAAAGAAGTATATTATCAATTACAATTTTTTATTATATTTGCTAGTATACTTTTCCTTATAAGCCTACTATTAAATTTATTTTCGCATTATATTGCAATTTCAAATGATGAAAAAAATATAATTGATATTGATAATCAATGTGAGGTTATCTCTGAAAATATAGATAAAAGGAACAAGGTTATTGTATTTCTTAATAGGGGCTGTGTTTCGTCAATCACATTAGCAACATTAATGCTTTCAATATTTTTAATTTTAAATATAAAAACAATGAGCAAAAAAGAATATTCTAATAAAGACGTTCCTAAGGGTGCTAATACAAATGTAAATCCAAGGCCTTTAAATGATGAAAAAGGAAGGACAACAACAAAACCTTCTTTTCAAATTAAACCTAAAAAATAATTATGAGCAAAAAGATATCAATACCAGAATCATCCGTTCCAAAATCTACTATTCCAATGGTAAAAATTGGTTTAGGTAGAGTGACTGTTAAGCCAACTAATCTGAAGCCTCCAAAAACAAAATAAATTTAGAAATATAAACATATATGTTGATCGAATAGGTATTCTTTTGTATAGAATATTTTATTTGAATTATAATTCTTACTTGAGAATATTATTAAGATAATCAAACAAGGATAATTCTTTTTTAGTTTATCAAATGTATAAAAGTTTTAAAAAAAATCCTGACTCTTGTTAGGATTTTTTTTATTTTTAGCATTAGCTTTTAAAATATTATTCTCTTTCATGTACATTTCAAAATCAAATTTGATTGAGAAAAGTTTTGAAGGTTCTATTCCAGCAGCTAAAGATATTCTTATTAATGTTGAAAGTTTAGGAACATTTTCTTTGTTAAGTAATCTATAAACTTGTTTGCGATCAACATTTGCTGCTGCTGCTAAGTCAGCTGCATCAATTCCTTTTTCATCAAGAAATCTTTTAATGTAATCAGCAACAGCAATAAAATATTTATCCTCAATATGATTCATTAAATAAAAGTGACATATTTGTCAAAAATATCATTGACAAATATGTCACAATTGAAATAAAGTTATTATATTTGCAATATAAGTTACAGCAATGTAACTTTGCGATACTTCAAAGAACAATAGAAGCTATTGCTTAGAATCTCGATCTGAAAACTGGTAATTTTTAACGTACGAGACGATAAGCAGGAAGCTCACGACCTAGGCGTGGGCTCTCTTATCTGTACGTAAGGTATACCAGTACCTCAGATCGGATAATGTAGAGTTCCATGCCGTTTTATTTTTATGCCGTCCGGTATTCTGCAATTATTCTAAGCCTGCTTTACAAGATAAGAGTGCCGTCAGGAGATGTTGTAATATATTTCGCTGCGCTGCATTCAGAATGACATTGTACGATAGGGTGTACAACCTATTGCGGGGCTTCCACAGGCTCAATTACCAAAAACTGACAGGGCTTATAAGCCATTCATTGATAAAATCAAAACCTCTTTCTGCAAAAGCAACACGAAGAAAGGGCAGGAGAGGTACATACCGTAAATACACAAATGATGAAGACCACTGCAGGCATGGCCGTCCCAGGACGGCCGCTCGCTTGCAGCCTGCCCAACCGGAACCGCAAAACCGACAGGCGATCAACACAAAAAAAATATCTTGCCATGAAAAAGAAAAACATAGATTTTGAATCCGGATGCTGGACGGACCGCAGGAAACATTCCGCATTCAGCCTGATGGAAACCTTTTTCCAGTTCCATGATCCGGCAGCCGCCAAAAACAGGCTGTATGAAATGATGGACTACGCCCAGAACCGGAAAGTCCTGATGAAAGACAATCCCTCCGTGATCTTTCATTTATACCTTTCACTCCGTTCATTTGTCCGGGCCGGCTATTGTCTGCAGTTCAAATCAAAAAAATGGGCAATCCATGATTCGGCAGAACCGGCGCTACATCTGATGCTGGGTTCGCTTTCAAAAGAAGAATACAGAGACCCGTTTCTGGTATTTCAGAAAGCGTTCAGTGGATTTACAATCAGGGATTTTGATCATTTCCTGGCGGAGATCGTGTATTTCTCCCTCGGCTCTTTCAACAATGTCCCGGAAAGTAATATCGTCACGCCGTTCATCCACCTGAACAAAATGCTGGATGCTGCCCAGCTAATTCTGGAAAGGAGAAAACGTAAAAAAAACGAAGTTCCGGCAGTCGCTTCATCAAATCAGCCTGCTGATTCACTCTTTGCTCCCTCTTAAATAAAACACACAGAAAGATAATCTTTGCGTTAAAAAAATTAAACGCAAAGTTTTACTAATAATACGTTCAGATTTTAAGGAAGCAAAGGCTAGCGACAAAGCCGCTGATCAAGCGCCTGGTTGATACGCCCGCTTCATCAGATGATATTAGATTATTCAAAATAAACTTTAGATAAGAAACACCAAAAAATTACAATACCGACTGCCAGTAAAAAACGACATAGGAGTCTGAAGCGTTAAGAAAATAAAGCCTGTGAACGTTAAGAAAATTCTACTGTCCGAAGTGCGAGGAAACCAGTGTATATTCACCAAAAAATGATTTCGCACAAGTTTTAGAATTTTTAGTGAACAGGATTTATTTTTAGCGGAAGAATCCAGGTCTTGATCTTTTGGTTCGTTTTGCATCAAGGCAAAATGAACAGAATAAACACACAGAAAGATAATCTTTACGTTAAAAAAATTAAACGCAAAGTCTTATTCAGGATACTTTAAAATTTTAAGTGAGCAAAGAGTAGTGGCAAAGTCGCTGATAAAGCGCCTGGCTGATACGTCCGTTTCATCAGATGATATTAGATTACTCAAAATAAACTTTAAATAAAGAATACAAAAAATTACATCACCGACTGTCAGTAAAAAACGACATAGGAGTCTGAAGCGTTAAGAAAATAGATACTGTGAACGTTAAGAAAATTCTACTGTCCGAAGTGCGAGGAAACCAGTGTTTGTTCACCAAAAAATGATTTCGCACAAGTTTAGAATTTTTAGTGAACAGGATTTATTTTTAGCGGAAGAATCCAGGTCTTGATCTTTTGGTTCGTTTTGCATCAAGGCAAAATGAACGGAATAAACGCACAGAAAGATAATCTTCGTTAAAAAAACATCTTAATTAAACGCAAAGTTTTATTAATAATACTTTAAAATTTTAAGGGAGCAAAGGATACCGGCAAAGCCGCTGATAAAGCTCATGGCTAAAACGTTCGCTTCATCAAATCAGCTTGCTGATTCACTCTTTGCTCCCTCTTTAATAAAACATACAGAAAAATAAACTTTGCGTTTAAAAAACAGCTTAATTGAACGCAAAGTTTAACTCACAGAAACATAATCTTTACATTAAAAAACATCCTCTTCAACAAACCATATATTTTTCTATTTTTATCAGATGAAAAACAGTCTTTTAGCCGCGTTAATATTTCCGTTTTCCCTGTATGCACAGGAAGTTCCGAAACTTACCGATGCCATGGCCATGAAATTAGCGGAAAAACCGCTGCACTGCATTAATCAGGAATACCCGAATAAAACCGCACATATCATCAATAATGCAGGAGAGGCTTCCTTAAGCCCGAAGCAGCTGCACCCCAGCTTTTACGGCTGTTTCGACTGGCACAGCTCCGTTCACGGGCACTGGATGCTGTTACGGCTGTTAAAGACAAAACCGGATCTGTCTGTGGCTAAGGACATTGAAAATATACTGGACCAGTCTTTCCGGAAAGAAAACCTGGACGCCGAAGCAAATTATTTCACCCGGTACCAGCTGGCCACCACCTTCGAAAGAACCTACGGCTGGGCCTGGCTCCTGAAACTGGATGAAGAACTGACCACGTGGAACCATCCGAAAGCGAAAACCTGGCATCAGAACTTAAAGCCGCTAACGGATAAAATTCTGAATTCCTGGAAAACCTATCTGCCCAAGCAGACCTACCCGAACCGAACAGGCGTTCATCTCAATACCGCTTTCGCCATGGCTTTTGCGATCGACTGGGCACGGGCGAACCATGATAAAGATTTTGAGAATCAGCTGTTGGAAAAAGCAAAGTATTTCTATCTGAAAGACGAGAAGACACCGGCTTATCTTGAACCCGACGGCTCAGACTTCTTTTCGCCCAGCCTTGAAATTACCGACCTGATGCGGAGGGTACTGCCGCAGAAAGAATTCGTACAGTGGCTGAATGCATTTTACGGTAAACGCAGCCTTGAAAACATTGAGAAAATCCCTGTGGTAAGCGACCTTTCAGATTACCAGACGGTTCATCTGGTAGGACTGTCTTTTTCCAAAGCATGGTGCATGAAAGGGATTGCCGGCGCGCTGCCTGACAGCCATCCCCTGAAAAAAGAGTTCCGGAAAACCGCGCAGGTATTTTTATCCAATGGGCTTCCCCTGCTGTTCCAGGGAAATTACGGCGGAGACCACTGGCTGGCCAGTTTTGCTGTCTATGCACTGGAAGACTAATACCGGATGCCTGCCTTTTTCAAAATAAAGCTCAGCAGCCAGATGGGCCCGATCAGCAGGAACTGAAGGTCTTTCATAAAGGAAGGTTTTTTCCCTTCGATCTTATGGCCAACAAACTGCAAAGCCCAGGTAACCACGAAAACCGAAAGGTAAACGAGCCAGGGTTTCTCTGTACGGGTATTCACGCCGAAAGCAAAACTTTCCATGATGATCATCAGGATCAGCATAATAAAACCGATTAAAAAAGACAGCCTCATATAAAATACCGTCACCAGCGCGATGGCGGCAAGGCTTACATAGCTGATACATCCGATGTAAATAAAGCAGATGGATTTTGAAGGGATCAGCGAGATAAATCCCAGGATCGTCCAGAAAATCAGCGGGACACAGATCCAGTGGATTAGTTTATTGGTGGCGTTTCTGTGGCTTTCTGCATACTCTGCAAACAGCAAATCAATTTTTCTCATACCGGTAATTTGGAAAACACTAAAATAATAAATTTTTGTAATCACTCCGCAGATTGCTTACATTTGTGTTATGTCTGTCCTGGAAAAATTCGGAGTCGAGATCTTTACGCAACATAATATTTTCGAGCGGATTGCTGTGGATAAGCCTTTCCGGCCGGACAACCCGGCTTTTATCTTTATCAAGACCGGAACCATCAGGCTCAGGCAGCATTTCCGGGACCTGGAGCTTTCTGCCAATATGTTTATGGTTACCGATCCGCAGACGGTTTATGAAATGATCTCTGTAAGTGACGATTTCCAGTCGAGAATGGTATCATATAAAAGAGAATTTATTTCGGCCCTATCGCTGAAGTTCAACAGGCTCATTACGTACCGGTATTTCAGGCAGCAGATGAATATCGGGGTTCCTTTTCATGCAGATGAAATGGAGGTGGTTTGGAAAAGCGTAAATTTCTTAAAATATATCCTGGATTCTGAAACGGAAATGACCTATAAAAAAGAGATTGTAGAGCATCTTTTCTCCGTATTCTGTTACCAGATGGCCGGGATTATCTCCAAGGAAGACAGCAATGCGATGAACCAGATGTCCAGGCAGGAGGAAATTGTTTTTATCTTCTTGAATGATCTTGCCCTGCACCATCATACCGAGCGCAGCGTGGAGTTTTATGCAGAGCGGCAGTCTATTACAACCAGACATCTTTCTGCAGTGGTGAAGGAAGTGACCGGGAAATCTGCCGGCCAGGTGATTGCCCTGATCGTGATGAATGAGGCAAAAGTACTGCTGAACTCCACCAGTAAGCCTGTTTCTGAAATTTCTTCCACACTCGGATTCAGTGACCTGTATTCATTTTCCCACTTTTTTAAAAAACATTCGGGCGAAAGTCCGTCACAGTACCGTACTCAGTTCGAAAGCTGAAATCCTACATTTGAACATCTTTTTCCAAAATTCAAACATTTGTTTGAGTTTCTTCGTAGCCTAACTTTGCAACCGTAAAACAAGGTACAATGGTAAAGAATATAAAAACAGCACTGTCTCTGATGACAGCTATGCTCCCTGCGCTGTTTTTTTCACAGGACAGAAAGCAGATTACAGCCGGTGAAGTGGCCGCGCTCGCCGTGGAGAACCATCAGCAGTTAAAAGTTTCGGCACGGAACATCGATATTGCAAAACAGAATACAGATATTGTCAGGCTTCAGAAGCTGCCGAATATTACGGCATCTACGAGCCAGTTTTATTTAGGCAACGCCATAGCACTCGATAAAGACTTTTCATCTTCCGTGAATGTCCCGATGCCCCATTACGGAAGTTCCTATGCCGTTCAGGCAACCCAGCTGATCTTTAAAGGAGGGCTGGTGAATAAATCCATTGAAATGGCCGGGCTCCGCGAACAGCTTTCTGAACTGGACCTGGAAAAGAACAAGCAGGATGTGAAGTTCCTGGTGATTTCCAATTACCTCCTTTAGATTTGTAAAAAGAAAATGATATTTTTATTATGAAGAGAAAAGTGTTTAAGTAAACTAATAATTACTCCGAGTACAACTCATACTTCGATTAAGACTTAAACACTTTCTTATCAAAAACTCCTTATCAAAAACTCAGATAGAAATTCGGGATTGGAGCCCATTATTAAGGAGTTGAGATGATGATAAGTTTCTCTTTCAATTAATCAAAACAAATTTAT
>NZ_LMKA01000011.1 GCF_001421435.1 Chryseobacterium sp. Leaf201 | reverse complement strand
GCAATTAGAAATAAAATCATCCATAGAGTTTATGCCCTAATAAAAAACAATTCTGTCTATGAAAATAAGTTGCATATGTCATAGAAATCGAAGTGACGTGTACTAGTGTTGTAAATCCGTCAGTTGGACTGTTTTTCGTAATGAAATGAAGAAAAATGTATCGAGAACCGGTGAATCACAAACTTCCCTATATACTCTGCTTTGCTCCGTTACCCGAGGTGGCAGAACACACTGTTGTACCTCCATCATTTAAAATAGTTTATCGAAACAAAACAGAAAATCCTTTCAAACAATTGAAAGGATTTTCTTCTGAAAAATATGAATGAATTAGTGGTGCCCTTATTATAGGCTTACTGAACAACAATTTTAAAATTACTGTTCAATTGGTCTCCTGAAACATTCAGGATATAATTTCCTGATGCTTTTCTTCCGGAAATGTTCAGGTTGAAAGTTCCGTTTCCGTCAGCGTTCAGTTTTTCCCTGATGATCACTTTTCCGGACATATCCATCACAGTAGCCGTTAAGCTTGATTTTTTGTATTCAGGAAGCTTAATGAAAATCTGGTCTTTTACAGGATTCGGATATACGGTTCCTGCATTTTTGCTGATGCTCAATTCCGCATTCCCCAACACTGCCTGATTGTACAGAGCCGATATTTCAATTGGAGACAATGCATAATTGTACATTTTCAGTTCGTCAAACGCCCCTTTATACGGCGCCGGAGTATTGGTGGCTGACAAAAATTCCAGTTCACCGATGTTTCCGATGATCAGATCACTCGCTTCACCGATTCCGGTAACCGCAGTTTCATCACCTTCAGAACTCAATACACCGTTGGTATAAATTCTCATTTTATGCGTCGTCACATCCCTTTGTATTACGACATGCACCCAGTTATTGGTAAAATAATTGGCAATCGGGGAAGTGATTTCCTTTTTCGTAACATCATCATCGATGGCAAACCGCAGCTGCCCTCCTTTGATTTCTACATTGAAACGTTTACCCGTGGCTCCTGTCGTGGTATTTTTCGTAAAAGAACCTTTACACAACACATATAAACTGGTCGCCGAAGATGACGGAATCATACTTTGCGGAGCTTTCATCCAATAGGAAACGGTAAAAGAATTGGTATTGAATAAAATCTGGTCCTGATGCGGAATACTCACGATGTACGGTGTATTTGGCGAAGTGGACAGATCCAGGGCATTGTTTTCTTTTCCGGCTACTCTTACATTTGCATTGTCGTAAGCTACATTTAAAGTCCCGTTATTGGCATACGGTGTTACATCGGCAATCTGCTCACCTGATAAAGGTGCTTCTGCAAACGGCCAGTTTCCCACAAGGCTTGGTGTCAGAGCCCGGAAACTCCAGACATCCCCCGTTACGGAACCGAGCGCATTGGAAGCGTCAACCCTCCAGTAATAATTGGTTGCCGTATTTAAATTGTTAACCTGATAAGACGGCGTGGCAGAATAAGGTACCGTAGCCACATTGGTTAAATTCTGGGGACTTGTCCCGAAATAAACCATATAGGTTGTTGTGTTGGTACTGCCGCTCCATTTTAAAATAAAGCTGCCGCTGTTCAGCTGTACATCATTAAACCCATTAGCCGGAACCGGATTTGTCGGTTTTACAGGAGCAGACGGAACCGGCGGTGTCGTCACGGATACACTTGACGTATATACGGAGGAATCTGTAGCGTTGGTTGCTTTCACCCTGTAATAATATTGGGTGTTCGGTGTTAATCCGGTTTCATTATAACTTGTTGTATTCGCTGGCAATGTGGCAATTTGCGTAAAAGTGGTTCCGTTGGCAGAACGCTCCAGAACATAATTGGTTTCATTGGCCGCATTATCATTCCAGTTAACCGTTAAAGAACTCGCCGCCGGGCTTCCTGCCGTTAAAGCATTTGAGAAATTCAGATTGGTTGGCGGAATAATAAAATCCGGGGCAACGGTATTGGGCAAACTGTTGATGTATACTTCAATATTCAGATACGGAGCCTGTGTTGTGCTTACGGCCAGGGCATCGGCAACATTGGGATTCAGTCCGTTGGCGGTTTCCCATGCATCCGGCATCCCGTCATTATCCGTATCCAGAGGAGCCGGCGCACCATAGATATGCCCTGCCCCGCCGTTGGTAAATCCGAACTGGGTGGTTAAATCAGATTGTACATATACATAGGTAGCGGTTGTCCCTTTCGACATTAAATCTGAAACCATCAGGTTGTCCACCTGGTCGCGTCTCGGATATGATGCACCCACGCCTGCCACAATATTATCATAGGCAGCCTGTGCCGTTACTGTTGTATTTTTCATCGGATAATCATACGGAGCTGACATGATTGAAGTTACATCCCCAACAGGATATCCCGTTAAATTCTGAGGCACCACAGCCCCGTCCAGCATCCCGTTTTTATTATTGTCGAAATAATTTCCGGAACCGTATAGATTGAAATTGGCATTCCCTACACTGAAAGGTGTGGTAACGGCAGAGTTTGTATTCGGGCCCCCGATGAAATAATTGTTGATGATATTTGCATACGATGCTCCCGCAGAATCTCCACCCATGATGTAGGCTTCCCCGGACTGCGTGTGGCCGTATGTATTTCCGTAATTCCCCCAGTTGTAAACCACATTGTTCACAAATTCATTAATCCCTTTGATCTTATTATTACGGGTTTTATTGCAGATGTATAAATTCCCGATCAGGCTGATCTTTCCACCCGGCGGCGGCTGCATCAACCCTCCTGCAGAGTGATTATGTCGGTGCATTCCCTGTCCGATAATTGAATTCTGAATGGTGATATTATCAGGGCTCGTTCCGTTGTTATCCCAGTTCACCGAAAATACTTCGTCGGTTCCCCAGGTAAAAGTCATG
This sequence comes from Chryseobacterium sp. Leaf201, assembly GCF_001421435.1. Lineage (GTDB taxonomy): Bacteria > Bacteroidota > Bacteroidia > Flavobacteriales > Weeksellaceae > Chryseobacterium. Next base: position 4,405 of record NZ_LMKA01000011.1, on the reverse strand, counting down.
TGGTCCAGAATGATATTGGCACCGTTGGCAATCCCTGAAGCATCCTGATTTTGAGACGTTCCGCCGTAACGGATCCTCATAAATCTGGCAATGGTATTGTTGGCTCCGGTAAATGAAACCCTCGGCCCCAGAAACAGGATCCCTTCTCCGGGAGCGGTCTGTCCGGCAATCGTTGTATTCGCAGGTACCGCAACAACGGATTGTAAATTAACAATCCCTCCTACTTTAAAGATCACAAACCGGCCCGGCTGGCTTACTGCATCACGGAACGAACCCGGTCCGCTGTCATTAAGATTCGTAACCAAGTATATCTGAGGATTGGCAGCCCCTCTGGCTCCTGTTGTATACCGCCCAAAACCGGTAGCTTCCGGAAAGGCCAGTGTCTGAGCATCCAAACCAATGGTGGATAAGGTCAATCCACAAAGCAATAGAGATTTAAGTGTCTGCTTAAACAGTAAAGATCTGTCTTTCATAAATATTAATTTTGTGTTAACCAATCTACCTACATTGCAAAACATGAGCATCCTGCGCCATCCTGCTACCCATTAAAAATCAATTTATTAGTGAGACCAGCTGCTGTTTCCTTAATATTTAAAAAGATTCCTATTCAGGTAAATTTCAAAAAACCTTAAAAAAATCCGCTCTCCCGTTTTTAATTCAGGCTCATTAATTACACAACCAGGCAAGCTTTTTATTAAATTTGAATAAAAGATTGTTTTTCACTTAAAATTTAATCCATTGAAAAATACAATCCTCTATTATAAAAATAAATGTTATCAGAAATTATGATGGAACTACCGCAAAAAATAAAAAATTTCATTGAGGAAAAAATAGAATTGGAAAATATGTCTTTGCCCTGGAACTATCCAAGTGCTGATAAGTTCAACGATTTTCAGGCAGGATACAGATTTGATGCAAAGACCAACGAAAATTTAACCGGACAGAAAGGCGAGTTTAAAGAAAACTGGTTCGTTATATGCAGTAACTATTTTAATGACCCGTTCTTTATTGATGTATCTGAAATTAATCTGCCTGTTTATTATGCCCAACACGGTGCGGGAAACTGGACACCGGTCAGGGTTTCAGAAAATATAGAGGCGTTTTCAGATCAGCTAAAACAGATAAAGGAATTAGAAGAAGACAGACCGTTACTTTTGGAAAAACTTAAAAATGAATTTGATTTAGAAAACGAATTATGGAATGAAGTGTATGAAAATGTTTTGGATGATGAAGATGGCGAAGAATAATTTTAAATAATAGTTCAGTTAAACTTTCGTGACACAAAGTAAATTGCTGATGTCATAGAAGTCGAAGTCACGGATATCATTAATTAATACAACAAAAAATCCCTTTCAAAACTGAAAGGGATTCATTATTTATAAAAACTTGTAATTACATATACGCTTCAATCGGCTCACAGGTACACACTAAGTTTCTGTCTCCGTAGGCTTCATCAACCCTTGCAACGGTAGCAAAGAATTTGTGGTCTCTTACCCAATGTAAAGGATAGGCTGCTTTTTCCCTGCTGTATGGCTTATCCCAAGAATCTGAAATCACCAGCTGTTCCGTGTGAGGTGCATTTTTCAGTACGTTGTTGGCCTGGTCGGCTTCTCCGTTGGCAATCTCATCGATTTCATGTTTAATCGCAATTAATGCTTCTGCGAAACGGTCAATTTCAGATTTGCTTTCAGATTCTGTCGGCTCAATCATTAAGGTACCTGCAACCGGGAAGGAAACCGTCGGTGCGTGGAACCCGTAGTCCATCAGTCTCTTGGCAACATCAGCCACTTCAATGCCTAATGATTTGAACTGTCTGAAATCTACAATACACTCATGTGCTACCCTGCCTTCTGTATTTGAATACAAAATAGGGAAATGCTCCGCTAAAATTTCTTTTAAATAGTTCGCATTTAAGATAGCGTGCTCAGTTGCTTTTTTCAAGCCTGAAGTCCCTAACATTTTGATATAAGCGTAAGAAATATTCAGGATCAATCCGGAACCATAAGGTGCTGCAGAAATACCTTCAATCGCTTCTTTACCTCCGATTCTGATGTTTGCATTGGATGGTAAGAAAGGAACCAGGTGTTTTGCTACACAGATCGGACCAACACCAGGACCTCCGCCTCCGTGAGGAATGGCGAATGTTTTGTGAAGGTTCAGGTGACAAACGTCTGCTCCGATGTTCCCCGGACTTGTATATCCTACCTGAGCATTCATATTGGCACCGTCCATATACACCTGTCCGCCATGATCGTGAACCAATTGGGTAATTTCTTTGATATTGGCATCAAAGAATCCGTACGTTGACGGATACGTAATCATCACACAAGAAAGATTTTCAGAATTTGCTTCTGCTTTAGCTTTGAAATCTTCGAAATCAATCTCTCCGCTTTCAAGGTTTTTCACGACTACAATTTTCATTCCTGCCATGGCTGCAGAAGCCGGGTTGGTTCCGTGTGCCGACTGAGGGATCAACACTACATTTCTGTGGCCTTCCCCTCTTGAGATATGATATTCCCTGATTACCATCAGTCCTGCATATTCTCCCTGCGCACCGGAATTCGGCTGAAGAGAAGTTCCTGCAAAACCTGTGATTTCAGATAAATCTTTTTCAAGTTCAGTAATCATTTCCTGATAACCTCCTGCCTGGTCTATCGGTACAAACGGGTGGATTGCTCCCCAGTTATCCCATGAAAGCGGCAACATCTGAGTAGCTGCATTTAGCTTCATCGTACAAGATCCCAAAGAAATCATGGAATGCGTTAACGATAAATCTTTTCTTTCCAGACGCTTGATGTAACGCATCAATTCTGTCTCTGTATGGTATTTGTTGAATACTTCTTCCGTAAGGATTTCGTCTTTTCTTAAATTTTCTTCCGGAATGCTGTATCCTTCTTTTATTTCTAATTTGAAGGTCTGCTTATCTTTAAACTGTGCAAAAGAAGCCATCAGGTAATTCAGCTTATCCAGGGTGGTGCTTTCATTGATCGCGATACTTACTACGCCTTCCGTGAAGTAGTTCAGGTTCAGCTTATGATCCAGCATCATTCTCATCAGCCTTCCTTTATCCTCTTCACTGATCGTGAATTTTACAGTATCGAAGATAGGCTCTTCCACAATCTGATATCCCAATGCTTTAAGACCGTTTTTCAAAGCATTTGCTTTAAAGTGAATCTGATCAGCGATGTAGTTTAATCCTTTCGGGCCGTGATAAACAGCGTACATTCCCGCCATCACCGCCAAAAGAACCTGAGCTGTACAGATGTTTGACGTTGCTCTTTCTCTTTTGATGTGCTGCTCTCTGGTCTGCAAAGCCATTCTCAGTGCACGTTTTCCGTACATATCCTGAGAAACCCCAATGATTCTTCCCGGAATATCTCTTTTGTAATCTTCTTTACAGGAGAAAAATGCCGCGTGAGGTCCACCATAACCCAACGGGATACCGAATCTCTGCGTTGTTCCAACAGCACAGTCGGCACCCATAGATGCAGGTGACTTTAATTTCACCAAGGCCATCGGGTCACACGCTACCACGACCTGAAGATCTAATTTTTTATATTCAGTAATATCTTCCGTATAATCTAAAACAATCCCGTTTTTACCCGGATACTGCAATAAAACTCCATAGTAAGAACCATCCAGTTTGTGGGTCTTGTGATCGCCTTCCACAATTTCAATCTCCAGCCCTTCCGCTTTTGTTTTTAAAACGGAAACCGTCTGAGGCAATACCAGATCTGAAACGAAGAATTTGTTTGCTCCTGCTTTCTTCTGGTCTTTCGTCCTGTTGTTGAAGAACATGTGCATTGCTTCTGCCGCCGCAGTAGATTCATCAAGCAATGAAGCATTGGCCAATGCAAAACCGGTAAGATCACACACAACAGTCTGGAAATTAAGAAGCGCTTCCAGTCTTCCCTGTGCAATTTCCGCCTGGTAAGGCGTATAAGCCGTATACCAGCTCGGGTTTTCAAAGATATTTCTCTGAATTGCCGACGGCAATAAAGTATTGTGATATCCAAACCCGATATAGCTTGTATAATCAGTATTTTTCGATGCCAGCTCCTTGGAATGGATCAGCATTTCGTATTCCGAAAGCGGTTCTGAGATTTCAAGATCCTTTTCTAAACGGATAGAAGAAGGAATGGTCTGAGAAATAAGCTCTTCGATGCTTGAAACGCCTACCTTCTCCAACATCGCCTGTTTATCGGCTTCATTCAGGGAAATGTGACGGCTCACAAACTGTTCTGTATTCATTTTTTATATTAGATTTTGTTGTAAAAAAGATGCGTAAAATTACGGATTTTTAGAAAATTGTACAAGTAATTTAAGAACGCAGATATTTCAGGAAAAGTATTCTAAATAATCTAATATTAACAGGTATTTATTGTCATTATTACTAATAAAACAG
>NZ_LMKA01000010.1 GCF_001421435.1 Chryseobacterium sp. Leaf201 | reverse complement strand
ATAATTATAAGTCCTTAATTCTACAACAAAGATATTATTGTATAACGACAGAACTTGTCGCATTTAAAATCAATATTAAAAATTCTGATTATCTGAATATCCAAGATTCTCACACAACAATAATTTTAATCCCTTAAAACCCAAAAATCAATTTATTTCTACGTCATTACAAAGATTGGTTCTGTTTTTGTAAAGCAAGGGTATGAAAACTATTTTTATCCTTGAAGATGAGACAGGCATCAGAGATGCATTACAGTTGCTCCTGTCATTTGAAGATTATGATGTAAGGTCCTTTTCTACGGTTGAGGCATTCAACAAAAGAGACTTATCTGCCGTGCCGGATATATTTATACTGGACGTTATGCTTCCTGACGGATCGGGTACAGACGTATGCAACCAGCTTAAAGAAGAACCTGCAACTTCCGGTATTCCTGTAATTATTATCAGTGCGCATGCAAAGGCAGAACATGTTATTAATTCCTGCAAAGCCGATGAATTTATAAGCAAACCTTTTGATATTGACGATGTTCTTGTCAAAATTGAAAATCTGATCAGGTAATCCTCAGCATTCATATACATTTGCTCACTTCATTAAGGATGAAGTGCAAACCTGTTATTAATAATCAGTCTATGGATTAATGCTCATACATCTGACATCATGAATTCAGATAATGATCCGTATAATTAAATTGACTGTTATCAATATAGATCAAACAAAAAACTCCGGAGCTTAAAAAGACTCCGGAGTTTTTGTTCCTTGTATTCTGTAAAATTTTAATTCTGTTATTCTGTAGTATTATCAGATACGGTCTCTTCCAGATATTTCCTGATGCTCTCTTTCGGAAACAGATCAAGAACTTTATTTACATCGATGATCTTATGTTTGTTGATAATACTGTCGATTGATTTTGCGGCTCCCGGTGCATTAACAAGGCGCTCCAGAAGACCATAGGTATTAACCATCTTCTTGTGTGTATTTTCTTCATCGCCGCCGAACCATGAACCGTTAAAATGGTGGCTTACATAATTCTTAGGCAGATCCTGGGAGAAATATACTGAAGGGTAAAGCGTTACATCATGCTTAAGCTTCTGAATCGTATCACTGTAACGGTCTGCACCGTACTCTTTTTCCAGCATCTCAGAAAAAATATCCGTATTGATGCGTTCTATAAATCCTTCCTGTTCATTATAATAGGCTACAAAATCCTTTGAGAGCTGATGCTCCGGTTCGGCCATCCAGAATGCAGAATAAGGCACCCCTTTCACTTCAAAACCGCATACGGCTTTTTCATTCAGGAACTCGTCAAGAGGCATTTTCAGTTCCATATCGGTATCCATATAGATGCCGCCATGCTCATACATAACTTTAGAACGCACATAATCAGAAACGAAGGCCCATTTTTTCTGGGCAAATGCTTCTTTTACATAATTGTTGTCCTCAAGAGGGGCATTGCTTTCATTCCATTCCACGAGTTCATAATCAGGATGGATCTTTTTCCAGGAAGCGATGCAGTGTTCTGCAAGTTCATGCTTTGCGTGTCCGCCAAACCAACAGTAGTGTATTTTTTTAGGAATCATATATTTATTTTTTAATATTTGGTATCATGTTAAAGGCATCCGGGCGATGCTTTTTACTTCCTGCAAAAATTAAACCTTATCAGGACTTCTGAAGAATATTTTACTTTTATATATTCATTATGAATTATTTACAATTTCAAATTATTTGCCGCTACACATCATGTAACAGCAAAAATATAATCAGGAAAGATGAATATTTTTAATAAGCACAGCAGTTTACCAATTAAATGGTATATTTATTTCTTATATCGTTTCAGTGATTGATTTTACGTGCAAATAACTTATGGAAAAAAAGACTGACAGCCGGTACCATCCGGAAAAATATGTGAAAATCACCAGTCCGGACTGGGTAAAAAATGCAACACTTTATGAACTTAATATCCGGCAGTTTTCAGATGAAGGCTCTTTCAAAGCCATTGAACAGCAGCTTCCGCGGCTTAAAAAAATAGGGATCGATATTATCTGGCTGATGCCCGTTCACCCTATCGGCGAAACCCACCGTAAAGGAAGCCTGGGCAGTTATTATTCTGTGAAAGATTATTATGGGGTCAGTCCGGAGTTCGGTACCGAACAGGATTTCCGGAACCTGGTCAGTGCGATTCATCAACAGGGCATGTATGTTATTGTAGACTGGGTTGCCAACCATACCAGCTGGGATAATGAGATCGTAGCACAGCATCCGGAATGGTACAGAAAATCAAGGAAAGACACCTTCCAGTCTACCCGTTGGAGGGATTACGATGACATCATCGAACTGGATTACAGCCACCAGGAACTGCGGGAATATATGACCGAGGCACTGAAATTCTGGGTACGTGAATATGATATTGACGGCTACCGGTGTGACATTGCGAGCTTTGTCCCGATTGACTTCTGGGAAAATGTAAGAAACGAGCTTGATGCTATTAAGCCCGTTTTTATGCTGGCCGAAGCCGAAGACCGCGAGCTTCACCGCAAAGCCTTTGACGCCACCTATAACTGGACGCTCTGGAATATCCTGCACCAGATTGCCCTGAATGAAAGAAGTGTAAAAACCCTTACGGAAGCTTATATTGCAGAACACGTTTCTATTTTTCCGAAAGAAGGCATCCGGCTGAACTTCATCGATAACCATGACAAAAATTCCTGGGAAGGAAACCCGTACAGCAATTTCGGCGATGCGCTTAATGCGGCCACGGTATTTACGGTGATGATGGACGGAATGCCGCTTGTTTATAACGGACAGGAAGCGGGACAGAATCGTTCTCTGGAGTTTTTTGAAAAAGACCCGGTACAGTGGAAGCCTCACGAAAATGAAGCACTCTACACTACCCTTTTCATGCTGAAACACAAGAACCAGGCACTCTGGAACGGTGGCCACGGAGGGGAAATGGTAAGGATTATGAATGACCGGATGGAACAGGTAATTTCATTCGTACGGGAGAAAAACGGCGATAAGGTAATGACCTTCATTAATTTCAGCAAAGAACCTCTGATTGTTCAGTTCGATACTTCTTTTGATATGGGCAGGTACACAAACCTTTTTACGGGAGAATACCAGGGCGTTTCGGATACTTTGATCCTGACGATGGACCCGTGGGAATATGTTGTGCTTTACCATCCGGAACAAGAAGAATTGTAGAATCCAACAGAATTTCAGGAAAACAGAAATCGTTATGATTTACTGAAATAAGTCTTTAGGTATTTAAAATAAAAGATTAATAAATTCAGGCTGATATACATGTATGTCAGCCTGAAATATGATGTATTTTAAAATGATGCCTGCTTTTCAGATTCAATTTCTTCAGAAAGATACTTAATAAATTCTGAGGGTGATATGCCGTTGATTTTTTTAAATACCGTGGTAAACTTATTGGGTGATGAAAAACCGGCCTCTTCCGCTATGGTTGATATTTTGTATTTCCTGAAGGTAGAATCGGTTTTGAGCCGGCTGATCACATATTTAATCCTGAGACTGTTAATGTAATTATTAAAGTCCATTTCTTTGTGCTTATTAATAACGGAAGATACATACCTTGTATTAATACCAAGTTGTGCAGCCAGCACGGTAAGAGAAATATTTTTATCGGTAAATAAGGCTGAACGCTCAAATTCCTCAAGTTTACGGAGCAGGAGATTTTCTGTGGCATCCGTCATCACCATTGTTCTGTCAGCCGTATTTTTATCTGCTGTTACCGGGATTTCAGTTTCAGAGCTTTCATTTTCAGAGCTTTCTGCAATTTTTTTTGCCTGTTCTGCGGCGGCAATATCATAATTTTTAATAATATTCTTATACTGTTCTATATTCTTTTTCTGCCTGATCCTGTACCACTGAAAATAAGCAGCGAATGCCAAAAGAACAATGATGGTCAACACGATAATGATTCCTTTATTATGGTCACTTTCTTTTGTTTCTGACATTTCAACATCGATCTTTGCATAGGACCTGTCAACAGACTGCGAGGATAATTCATCTAATGCCGTATCGACGGAATCTTTCTTTCCGGATATTTCAGTCAGTTTTTTTAAATCGTTTACCGCAGAGTAATAGCGTTTGGAAGTGGTATATACCTCTGTTTTCAGCTGAAGATAACCGGATTGTTCCGCTATTTTTTCAGAAAGATCAAGATATCTTTTTGCATTTTTTAAATCATTCTTTTTTAAATAAACATTACTTAAACCACTGTATATAAGACCGGTAAGGAAATTTTCAGGTAGTTTTTTATTCAATACAAGGGCATTTTGGTAATGCTTCATCGCCAGCGCCGAATTATTGAGAGCCAGGTAATTAAGTCCCAACAGCTGTTCATTATTCGATGCAAAAAAATCACTGTCGCTTTTTGCTGACCGAAAATAAGCCTGGGCCCTGGTGATGTCCTGAACAGACTTTTTGTAGTTCCCTTTTTCATGTTCATAATGGGCCATCTCCTGATACATCATTCCTTTTACAGTAGCTGCTGCTTCAGGGTTTTCAATAAGGCTGCTTTCTTTAAGGGCTTTGTCAATATATTTTTTAGATAACGAATAGATTTTTAAAATCCTGTACTGGCTGGCTAAAAAGCCATATACCCTTGCTTTCCAGGCTACATTATCTGTCTCTGAAATAATACCCGCCGACTGCTCTGCATAATATATTGATTTTTTGAGGTCGCCGGACTGCTGGTATAAAGAGGCAGACAACATGAGGCTTTTGGTCTTGAAATAAGGGCTTTTGGAAATAACAAACAGAGAATCTGCCGTCTGCAGTGCCGCCTTGAAATTTTTCTGCGAAGTTTCAAGATACGTTTTGGTATACACAGAATTATAAGCCACCGTATCCTGGGCCTTATCATAAGTAAGCAATAAGAAAAAGAAGATACAGCAGATTTTTTTATACATCATTTCAAATACATCATGCGAAAATAGTAACACGCATCTGATTCATACTTTAGAAAGCCCAAAATTAATTATATTTTTAAAAAACAGGGTTATTTTAACTTATAAATAAATGCCAATTATTCCGAAGTAAGGGAATAAAAGTAAATTTATAAGTTTCTGCTTTAAAGAGGTTTTCAATATCCGGAATCTGTAAAATATCATCAGCTCCGTTTAAAAACGGCCCGCCCGCTGAAATATTTCAACTATTCTAAAGAAAAAGCAACATGTGCTTTGGCTCTTTTTATTAAATTCCTGACTGAACCTGAAATAAAAATTAATCATTCCCGACTTTCAGGTGCAAATATCAATGTTATACCTTCATTTTACTCAAAAATAAAACAACTGATTATAAACACTTTAACTCATGCAAATGTTTCAAATTACTGAAAATGATACATCAAATGTTTGTTTAACGGTACCGTATATCATAGTTTCGCGTTGCTTTAAAACGGGTAAAAAAAACTAAAGGTCGGATTACATAATGATAAAAATTCAGATTTCTGATTGAAGGTTTAAAATCAGATACCGGATAAATCTGCTTGCAGTTATATGTAATCTGACCGATCTATACAACATCTTATGAAAATATTAATTCGGATTCCAATGCCTTTGTTAAGTACAGGACATGTATTTTTCGCAGCTTTTTTGCTGTTTCTGTTATCTTCACAAAACAGCTTTGCCCAGACCAGGGTAATTGCAAATCCCGGACTTGAGTTTGGGGTAGCAGCAATCACTTACGGCCAGTACGATGCCAACTTTGGCTTTAGCCCTAATGTAGATGCCGGTTCAGCGGTTACTTCACCATGGTATACTTCTCACCCTACCCAGGCAGGAGTCTGTGAACCGGGAGGTTCCGGAAACTGCCACCCTATTGAAGTATGGGGTACCGGTTTTAACAGCGTACCAGCCGCCCAGGGAACTAACTTTGTAGAGCTTAATGCCTTTGTGAGCTCTATGATCTACCAGAATATGTACCTTGTCAATGGCGATATTATCACCTATTACTTCAGGCTTCAGGNGGTCTCTATGGAAGTGTGGGGCACAGGTTTTGGTAACGTACCGGCCGCTCAGGGAACTAACTTTGTAGAGCTTAATGCCTTTGTGAGCTCTATGATCTACCAGAATATGTACCTTGTCAATGGCGATATTATCACCTATTACTTCAGGCACCGGGCAAGGCTGGACACATCTGAACAGGCAGCCATGGTAATTGAAAACCAGAATGAAGTAAATATAGCTACAGTTCATACCACAACTTCACCTTCAAGTACTACAGCATGGTCTGTAAACCAGGGAACCTATACCTTTACAGGAACTTCAGGAGTTTATAGGGTAGGTTTCAGGGCTGTAAATACAACAAGTCCGGGAGCAGGTAATTTTCTTGATGACATCAGGATTACGCTAAACCCGCTTATTGATTTAAAATTCTCCAATGCCCTTTCATCCTGTGAAGGATCAGGCAACGGTAATCTGTTCTTAAGAATCAGCGGCGCGGTAACCAGTACGACTACCGTGGCGGTAGAACTGATAAACCCAGCCAACGGAAACCCAGTGGCTACTGATGCCGATATCACMCTGACCCCGGCAACCAATTCCACCGGTACACCAACTATTTCCCATACGCCGGGAAGCAGTATCTACCTGATTACMATACCCGCAGGAAACTATGACGGCGGCGTTACACCGGGATATTCAAGCCCTAACAATGATGAAGACGGTATTGCCATCAATATCGCTTCTGTAAATGAAGGGGTGGAGTACCCGCAGGAAACTATGACGGCGGCGTTACACCGGGATATTCAAGCCCTAACAATGATGAAGACGGTATTGCCATCAATATCGCTTCTGTAAATGAAGGGGTGGAYGAGCCTACAGAAACTTTTGCTTTTGAAATCAAGCAGCAGGGAACCAGCGGTTCCACCAATAATTTCGTTTCCACTTCATCTCCTGTACCGGGCGATACGTATTTCCCGAGAACAAACAGTTATTTTATCCAGAGATGTATCTGTTATGATGATGCCAATACTTCTACTCCGGGAATCGACAGTAAAGTTGGGGTTACCCTTTTCCCCGAGAACAAACAGTTATTTTATCCAGAGATGTATCTGTTATGATGATGCCAATACTTCTACYCCGGGAATCGACAGTAAAGTWGGGGTTACCCTTTTGGGAAGAGCTGGCGCGGACAGCGGCAACTGGCCTATGAACAGAAAGTCGGCCCACGCKGTTCTGGAATCCAACTCAAAAGGATTTGTCGTAACAAGATTAACCACAACACAGGTAAGCGCCCTGGTATCTCCTCAGGAAGGAATGATGGTGTATGACACCACGGCCAAGTGCCTGAAAGTTTACACCGGTACGATATACGATA
>NZ_LMKA01000009.1 GCF_001421435.1 Chryseobacterium sp. Leaf201 | reverse complement strand
GAAAAGAAATCCTTCGACTTCCAATTGACACAGAGTCTTTTCGCAAGATTGCTCGGTTTAAACTAAATAGTTGTATAAATTCTTGTTGAAGAACTCAAAACTCATCATTTATAACTCATAACTTCTAAAACCTATTTTTTAAACCTTTCCCATTTAATCAGCATATACTTATCGGCAAACTGGGTAATAATCAAGCCGGAATCTTTGATGTTTTCTTCTTTTGAAATATAGTCAATCAGCTCATTTTGCTTTAAAATTTTGTAAACAGGATGAAAATCAGAATGCGGCGGTCTTGTGATATTGTATTTTTTGATCCATGAGCTTACCGTTACATGGGATACACCGATAATCCTTTCTATTTCGCGGAAACTGAGGCCTTCAAGGTAGAGTTGAAGTGCTTTGGTTACATAATAATCATCTATTTTTTTACCCAGTTTTTTAACCGTAAAATAATAGCTGCATTCTTTACAATGGAATCTTTGCTTCTCATTGATGATTCCGCTTTTAACCACTTTATCGCTTTTACATTTCGGGCAGATATTTTCCATGTATAGTATTTTAGCAAATATATAATAATTTAGCAATATTTACTTTTTACGGTAAAATTCATGCTTATAAGACAATGAAAAATGAATGTATTTTGGGAAATGGATATGTAAAAAGGGCAGGACTGAATAATAAATAAGATTTGAGAAAAGTCTTTATCAATCCATCAGGAAAGTGCCGGAAATTCCCACAGCAATAGTGGAATCATTTTAATTTAAAAGGAGCGCTGATTGACCTCCGGTAAACCGGCAGATCATATAGCCCGATTATAGCGGACTCTTAAATTTATGCCAGGTCAATTTTAAACTTGGTGGATTTTTTTACTTCATTAAGCACAATAGAACTGTGATACTGACCGATATTCGGAATATTGGAAATTACGTTGACGGTAAAATCATTATAAGAATTAACATCTTTCGCAATGATTTTCAGCATATAATCATATTCCCCGGAAAGGCTGATTACCTCCTGTACTTCATCATATTTTCCGATATTCTTCTCAAAGCTTTCGAGCACTTTCTGGGACTGTTCTTTAAGACGGACATTGCAGTAGACCACAATATTCAACCCTAATTTTTCACGGTTCAGAAGACCGACGTATTTCTCTATGATCCCGTTTTTCTCCAGCTGTTTGATCCTTTCATAGGTAGGCGTAAAAGTAAGACCGATTCTTTCTGAAATTTCTTTTACGGACAGCGTAGAATTTTCCTGAACGATGCTGAGAATCATTTTGTCTTTTAAATCCATATAATTATGATTGAATGGCCACAAAAATAATATATAAAAATTAAATTATGGTATTATTGTGGTATTTTAACTAAGTCATATTTTCTTTTGCAGATTTATAAAATTGTTATATCTTTGCACCTAATGAATAACACAGTATTTATATCATTAGAATTACCGGGCGTAGACGCCCTTTACGATATTTATTTATTTTAAGCGAAGATATTTTCTTCGCTTTTTTTTTGTAAAAAATTTGAGTTATTATGTTTACGATTACAGAACTGAGCACCGAGAGAATCAACAGGATACTGACAGAAGCCATAGCTTTTGCCAAGGGTAAAACGGCTAAAATTGAAGGGGAAGTTTTTTGTTCAAACCTTTTCTTTGAAGACAGCACCAGAACAAAGACCAGCTTTGATATTGCTGAAAGGAAACTGGGCCTTCAGGTAGTCCCTTTCGATGCCTCAAACAGTTCTGTGAACAAAGGCGAAAGCCTGTACGATACGGTAAAGACCATTGAGAGCCTGGGCGTAAATCTGGTCGTGATCAGGGATAAAAAAGACCGGTATTTTGACGATCTTAAAAACATCAGCATTCCGGTGATCAACGGAGGGGACGGAACAGGAAATCATCCGTCACAATGTATGCTGGACCTGATGACGATTTACCAGGAATTCGGGAAGTTTGAAGGGTTGAAAGTAGGGATCGTGGGTGATGTAAAACACAGCCGTGTTGCCAATTCAAATGCAGAAGCGCTGAGAAGATTAGGCGCAAAAGTATATTTTTCAGGCCCTGAACAGTGGTTTGATGAGGGTGCCCTTATTAACGGAACCTACTTGGCGGTGGAACAGCTGATTGCTGAAGTGGATGTCCTGATGCTGTTAAGAATCCAGCATGAACGCCATGATGCCAAAATGAGCTTTTCCGCATCAGAATACCACAGAAAATACGGACTGACCAAAATCAGGGAAAAAGCAATGAAAGAAGGAGCAATTATTATGCATCCGGCACCCATTAACCGGGGCGTGGAAATTGATACCGACCTGGTGGAATGTGAGCGTTCAAGAATCTTCAAGCAGATGGAAAACGGGGTGTATGCAAGGATGGCTATCCTGAAAGAAGCATTGGAAAAAGAAGGGCATACTTTTAAAGAATTGTAAAAAGTATAATGTACAAAGTAAAAACTACACCACTACAACTTACATTATACATTTTACAAAAGAAATTATAAATAGAAAGAATAAGAAATAAAATAACAGAATGCAGAAGTCCAACTTCTAATTTCTAAAATCTAATATCTAATTTAAAAAATGAAGAAAAAGTTAATACTGGAGTCCGGTGAAGTATTTCATGGAGAAGGTTTCGGGGCAGCCTTGGAAACTGCGGGAGAGGTGGTTTTCAATACCGGAATGACAGGGTATCAGGAACTGATTTCGGATCCGTCTTACTGCGGTCAGATTGTCTGCATGACGTATCCGCTTATCGGAAACTATGGGATTAATAGAGATGATTATGAAAGTATTGAGCCGGCAATCAAAGGTCTTATCGTAAAAGAGCTTTGTGACCTGCCATCCAATTTCCGTACTCAGATTACTTTAGACGAATTATTTAAAAAGAAAAACCTGTCAGGGATTTCAGGGATCGACACCCGGAGACTGACCCGGATTCTCCGTAACCATGGCGTGGTAAAAGGAAAAATCGTGAATGCTGATGCTGACGAAAGTACGGTGGTTTCAGAATTGAAATCAACCACTTTCCCTACCAACCAGGTAGAGCAGGTTTCCACCAAAACGCCTTACGCCAATCCAGGCAGAGGCCTGAAAGTGGTATTGGTTGATTTCGGTTCCAAATTAGGAATTATCAGGGAACTGTCTCAGCGGAACTGTGATATCACCGTTGTTTCCCAGAATGTAACTGCGGAAGACATTTTATTGATGGATCCTGACGGCGTGATGCTGTCCAACGGCCCCGGCGATCCTGAAGACAACCAGCAGGCTCTGGAAATGATCCGCGGACTGCTAGGAAAAGTTCCAATCTTCGGAATCTGTTTAGGACACCAGTTAATCGGCCTGGCCTGTGGTGCAAAAACGTTCAAACTAAAATTCGGACACCGCGGAGGAAACCACCCGGTACTGGATTTAGAAAAAAATAAAGTGGCCATCACTTCCCAAAACCACGGGTATGCCGTTGATCAGGAAAGTTTAAAAGCTACAGACCTTATAGAAACACACATCGCATTAAACGACAGAACCAATGAAGGCCTGAAACACAAAATTCACCCTTGTTTCTCCGTTCAGTATCACCCGGAGGCAAGTCCGGGCCCGGAAGATGCAAATTATTTATTTGATGATTTCATAGAACTGATGGAGGGTTTTAAGAGTGGAAACCAGTAAACTGTATTTAATATAAATGTCAACCTTCCGCCAAATATATTATCAGATTGTATTTAGTACAAAGCACAGAATGCCTGTGTTAAATATTGAGTATGAAGATTATTTATACAGATATATTGGAGGAATTGTTAAAAATAAAAACTGTAAACTGTATAAAATTAACGGAATGCCGGATCATATTCATTTATTTACAGATCTGCACCCCTCGGTTTCCTTAAGCAGTTTTGTAAAGGACATTAAGGTTTCAAGCAACTTATGGATAAAGCAGAGCGGATTATTTCCTGATTTTGAAGAATGGCAAACTGGTTACGGTGCATTCACTTATTCCGAAAGAGAAAAGGAAATGATTATCAATTATATTGAAAACCAAAAAGAGCATCATCAGAATGCATCTTTCGAGGTTGAATATAAGGACCTGCTTAAATCTCATGGAGTGGAATTTGATGAAAAATATCTTTGGTAATTAATATTCAACCCATTTTATGGGTTGTCTGAATATGATTTAACGATCCAATCCATAGGTTTCACCTACGGCTATTAAAGTTCAGCCACTCCGTGGCTGCCCCAAAATATAAAACTACAGAACCATGAAATGGTTCAACAATAATAGCCACGGATGAAATCCATGGAATAATAAAAAAGAAAAAAATGAAAAGAAACGACATAAAAACAATTTTAGTAATCGGTTCCGGTCCCATCATCATCGGTCAGGCGGCGGAATTTGATTACGCGGGAACGCAGGCCTGTTTATCTTTGAGAGAAGAAGGCTACAAGGTGATCCTGATCAATTCAAACCCGGCAACGATCATGACGGATGTTGAAATCGCAGATAAAGTATACATCGAGCCGATTTCCCTTCAGTTTGTCAGTCACATCATCAGAAAAGAACGTCCGGATGCACTTTTACCGACACTTGGCGGCCAGACCGGACTGAACATGGCGGTAGAGCTGGAAAAATCCGGGATTCTTGAAGAATGCAAGGTTGAGGTTCTGGGCACAAAACTTTCAGCCATCAACAGGGCGGAAGACCGGGATTTGTTCCGGGAACTGATGAGGGAACTGAATGAACCCGTTCCTGAGTCTGATATCGTCAACACGGTAGAAGGAGCATTGAACTTTGCGGACAGAATCGGGTATCCGGTAATTGTGCGTCCTGCCTTCACCATGGGCGGAACCGGAGGAGGGATCGCTTCCAATGAAGTTGAATTGAAGGAAATTGCGGAATTAGGGTTGAAATACAGTCCCGTAACGCAGTGTCTTATTGAAAAATCAATTGCCGGTTTCAAAGAAATTGAATACGAAGTAATGCGTGATGCAAACGACAACGCGATTGTGGTTTGTAACATGGAAAATATAGATCCGGTAGGTGTACACACAGGTGACTCCATCGTGGTGGCACCTTCTCAGACACTTTCTGACAGGGAATACCAATTGTTGAGAAATGCATCCTTAAAAATCATCAGGGCTTTGGGAATTGAAGGCGGATGTAACGTACAGCTGGCTTTGGACCCGCATTCATTTGACTATTATATCATTGAGGTAAATCCACGGGTTTCCCGTTCATCCGCTCTGGCCAGTAAGGCAACCGGTTATCCGATTGCTAAAATTGCTGCAAAAATCGCGGTAGGATTAACTTTAGATGAAATCATGAATCCGGTGACCGGAAAAACATATGCCTGCTTCGAGCCGGCCCTGGATTACGTAGTAACCAAGTTCCCGAGATTCCCGTTCGATAAATTTGAAACGGCAGACAGAAGATTATCAACACAGATGAAAGCGACAGGTGAAGTAATGGCCATCGGAAGAAACTTCGAGGAGTCTTTACAGAAAGCCATCCGTTCTCTGGAAACAGGAATCAAGCATGTCGGTTTAAAAACCAAACAGGCAGAAGCGCTTACCGAAGAAGAAATTGAAAGAAGAATCAGGGTGTGTGATGACGAAAGATTATTCATCATCGGGGATGCTTTAAGAAGAGGATATGACTGGGAACAGATTGTTGAATGGAGTAAGATTGATAAATTCTTCATCTGGAAAATCAAGAAATTAATTGATTTCGAAAAAACAATTGCAGATAACAAATTTGACAAGGAAACTTTAATC
Source organism: Chryseobacterium sp. Leaf201 (assembly GCF_001421435.1). Classification (GTDB taxonomy): domain Bacteria; phylum Bacteroidota; class Bacteroidia; order Flavobacteriales; family Weeksellaceae; genus Chryseobacterium. Next base: position 1,832 of record NZ_LMKA01000009.1, on the reverse strand, counting down.
CAGGCCAAGAAATTAGGGTTTGCCGATGTTAATATTGCCGTGCTTTGGGATGTAAAAGAACGTGAAATCTTCAATTTCAGAAAAGAAAACGGGGTAATGCCGGTATACAAAATGGTAGACACCTGCGCTGCGGAATTTGAAAGCGAAACGCCTTATTTCTACGGAACGTACGAAGAAGAAAATGAAAGTGTAGCTTCTGATAAAAATAAAATTATTGTTCTCGGTTCCGGACCGATCAGAATCGGGCAGGGGGTTGAGTTTGATTACGCAACGGTTCACTCGGTTTGGGCAATCAAAGAAATGGGATATGAAGCCATCATTATCAACAACAACCCTGAAACGGTTTCCACGGATTTCTCCATATCGGATAAATTATACTTCGAGCCGCTGACGGAAGAAGATGTCATGAACATCATCGAGCTTGAAAAACCGATGGGCGTGGTGGTTCAGTTCGGCGGACAGACAGCCATCAACTTAGCCGATAAACTTGCCTCTCACGGCGTTCAGATCTTAGGAACTTCTCTGGAAGATTTAGATAGAGCCGAAAACAGGGATAAATTTGAAAAAGCCCTTCAGGAAATGGGAATTCCGCAGCCTTTAGGAAAAACCTCGACTTCAAAAGAAGAGGCGATAGAAATTGCCAACGAAATTGGGTATCCGGTATTGGTTCGTCCGAGCTACGTTTTAGGAGGAAGAGCCATGGAAATCGTCTATACCGAAGCTGAACTGTCTCATTATATGGAATTTGCCGTAGATGCAAGTCCGGAGCACCCGGTTCTGGTCGACAGATACATGGTTGGAAAAGAAATTGAAGTGGATGCCATCTGCGACGGTGAAACGGTAATCATTCCGGGGATTATGGAGCATATCGAGAGAGCAGGGGTTCACTCCGGAGACTCAATTGCGGTATATCCTCCACAGAATATTTCACCAAGCGAAGTTGAGACGCTGGTAGATTATACGCAGAGATTGGCTAAAGGATTGAAAGTAATCGGGTTAATGAATATCCAGTACGTTCTTTTCGAAGGAAATGTATATGTGATTGAAGTAAATCCAAGATCATCCAGAACCGTTCCTTTCTTATCTAAAATCACAGAAGTTCCGATGGCCAATTTAGCGACCAAAGCAATTTTAGGCCAGAAATTAACCGATTTAGGTTACAAGAACGGACTGGTTCCCAATAAAGAAGGTGTTTTTGTAAAAGTTCCGGTATTCTCTTTCTCAAAATTAACGAAGGTTGACATCTCTTTAGGACCTGAAATGAAATCCACAGGAGAAGTGATGGGGAAAGATACCACGCTTGAAAAAGCATTGTACAAAGGATTGGTTGCGGCAGGAAGAAAAGTTCCGATGCACGGCTCGATCCTGTTCACGGTAGCGGACAAACATAAGCAGGAAGCGGCAGATCTGGCGGCGAGATTCCATGAAGTAGGGTTCAGGATCTGGGCAACGGAAGGAACGGCTAAATTCTTCAGCGAGCAGGGCATTCCTTGTAAAATAGGCTACAAAATCGGAGAGGAAAGCGTAAACCTGATTGACCTGATTCAGAAAGGAAAGGTTCAGTATGTGGTAAACACCATGACCAAAGGAAAACAGTCTGAAAGAGACGGCTTCCAGATCAGGAGAATGAGCGTGGAAAACGGCGTTCCTTGTTTAACTTCAATGGATACGGTAGAAGCGATCCTGAAAGTTATTGAAAGCATGACGTTTAAGATGGAAACGATGTAGTTTCCGGAAATAAAAATAAAATAAATAAAAAATGCATCTTATTGTTAAGATGCATTTTTTATTTTTAACAGTTTATAATCTAATACAAATGGATAGTTTAAAAT
>NZ_LMKA01000008.1 GCF_001421435.1 Chryseobacterium sp. Leaf201 | reverse complement strand
AATTTACTGGGTGGAGAATTATCAGTATTTGTTTAACCTTATTTAAAACATCTAAATTAATTAAGATCATTTTAAATAAATATGATTTAAGTTCATTTCAGAATGAAATAAAAGATTTTTACAATTTAAATGAGGTGTAATGTTAATAACCTTAAAGAAAATTATAGTGCCTGTATTTTTGATCAGCCTGAACCTCTGATTGCATCTGAATGAAAAGTTTAAAAAGGATTCGTCTGCCGGATCAAATCATCTTTATTTTAGCATTTAATGAAGTTGATTTTTTCAAAAGCTTATACGATCTTCTGATCGGCCCTGACTTTATCGAGTTCCAGCTTAAAGCATCCGAGTATGAATTCGCTGTAATAAAGCTGTGCTTTAACTGGTATGGTCCGGGAATGAAGATCAAGCTTTTCCGAGAGAATGATCTTGCCGTGATACGAAATGGAAAAGAATGCATATAATTTATGACGGGATTCTTCTACGGGGCAGGCATACCCGGTAACTGCTATGGACCAGTCGCTTTTAAATTTTTTCCCGACGGACAGTGCCATTTCTTCAGCCACTTCAGGCGACACGGAATTGCAGAAAAGCACTTTCTCAGGATCTACCCCGAAAAGGCTCACATCATCCCCCGGCGTATAAACGGTTACGCCGCCTTTAAAAAATTTAGAGGCATCCTTGATCTGAGAAAATGAAAACTGTAAAAATCCGGCAGTCACGTTTTCAGCGATGGAAACCGTTTCATTAATTTCTACCAACTGCTCCCCTATATATTCCAGCAGATTCTGAAGCTCAGCCAGGAAATATATGAATGATTTTACATTCAGCTGTTCAATGGTCAGATCAATTTTTGAAGATTTTAGAATCATAAAGCGGGGTTTTGCTTGTCATTTCAAATTTTTACACGGCAGGTAATTTATACTTCCCCGGGCAGGCTGTTATTGCTAAACTGCCTGCTAAGAACAAGTGCTTCATTCCTGCTGTACGCATCATCTAAAATCACGCCAATGCATTACAATCCACTATATTCCAGTTTTATGCATGTGTGTCAATTGCTGAATCCCCGGATAACAAAGCTTTTTTGCCCTGTAAAAGACATCCACAATCCGTGAAAAGAAATGAAAAACAAATCATCAAAAAGCTGAGCAGTGAATCTTATCCAAAAACAGACTTTACCTTGGTATGAAAAATTAAAATCCGGTGAATTCCTAAGAAGACACCGGATGAATAATCTATATTGTGTAATAACAGTTTTAAGAAAACCGGTTATTTCCAGTAGCTCCAGTTCGCTCCGTCATAAACGGCTACCGAATTGCTCACCGTGTCATAACACATCATCCCCGGATAAGGGCTTTTGACTGTACTCTGCGGATTTTTAACATGCGGCAGAACCAGACCTTTATCTGCAGATTCCAGTACCAGAACCCCTTTCGCGCTGCTGGCGGCAGAACCGATGATTACCCCGTTACCCGTTTCAGTTCCGGAAGAAGGAATAACGGAGGCAGCATTCCCTTCATCCGTCATATTGATCCAGCGCCCGTTTTCAAACATCATTACGGTACGGCTTTGCTTACTGTAAAGAAAAGTACCGTTCTGCGGATGGTTGGTGGATGGGCTCACGGCAGAAAACACCGGAGAAGATGTTACTGCAGGAAGAATGATGCCACGGAAATTTCCGGTATCGGTATCTGTAGGAAGGCCGGTTGAAGTCATCCCGCCGAATTCCAGAAGCGAACTGTTTCCTGAAACCGTTGTTTTACCTATCGCAACCTGTGCACTTACTATATGAACGGCAGCCAGTATTAAAAACAAACTGTATATTTTTATCTTTTTCATTTTATCTTAATCTTCTATTCTTCTATTTTAATTAATCGTTACAGCTACGTTTAATGCAATGCCAGGTGCTTCCGTTATACAGTTTGATACACTGCGCTTCACGGTCATAAATCAACATTCCTTTCACCGGACTGGTAACTGCCGCTGAGCTGACAACCCTTGTAATCACCATTCCGTTAGTCGGAGAATCCAGAGCCAGAAAACCGTTCGGAACGCCGCCATCCGTAATACCCGGACCTTTCGGCCAGCTTTTGTACCGTCCGGACCATGTAGAAATCCCTACGTTTGCGTAGCCATCCGGCACACCACCTATTCCCGGTTTAGTACAGTAATCAACCGCTATATTAACAGTAGCTACATTACTGGTCAGTCCTGCCTGGTCATGGATCGTGTAATTTACTGCAGACGCAGTATTGAAAAAATTCATGACCGGAGAGAAGGTCAAAACACCCAGGTTATCCACATTCCATGTTCCCTGGCCTGCCATACTAAACCCTTTTACCAATCCGTTTGCAACAGTAATGGCGGAAGCACCTGCCGGAGGGATCAGATTAATGGAAGATAAGACTAAAGAACCTGAATTGGGATCCGAGTCATTGGCTGTAATATTAATGCTCTTAACCGTATTCTTTGCTACAGAAAGGTTATCACTGACAGCCACCGGAGGCTGGTTGATCCCGAAATTATTGCCTGTCGAGGTACTGTTACTAAGGGATACATTCAGGCTGTTAACCGCTGAGCCGATGCTGTTGCCCACCATGGTAAATCCTGCCGGCACGGTAATCTCTACCCGGTAAGGCCCCTGATGGGTGTTTGTATTGATGTTGTCAAAGAAATAGAAGCCTGCTGCATTGGTAACTGCAGTGCGGATCTCCGTGTTATTGCTGAACAGTTTTACGGTTACCCCGCTCATCCCGTTTCCGTCCGGCACCCCTGCGTTGTTATCGTTAAAAACGCTTCCGGTAATGCTCGCTGCAAATGTGATCGACTCCTTATTATAAGCCCCGATAAACGCAAGATCAGAGGTTCCGGAAAATGCCTGGATCAGCTTAACAGCCTGACCGTAATTGGCACTGGTAATCCCGAATTCTGACCAGTCGGCCGCCAGAACCCTGACATCCCTTTCGCAACCGCTGGAAACACCCGCGTTATAGGATGGCGGATTGGTATTGGCATTATAAAATTTCCAGCAGGCCTTCCCGATGCTCGGTACACTGTTGAATGCCACGGAATATACTGTTCCCACCATATTGCCATTAATACCTTCAAAGTGATAGGTATCATTAACTCCGGAAGGCGAACCCATCTGGGTGAATATCAGATCCGGTACACCGTCTCCGATGGACGCCGGCACGATACCCATGGTATTCAGGCTTATACTGGAACCCTGGGGAATGTTAAAAATAGCAGAACCAAGGCCCAGGCCATTTACTCCATCGGACAGGTATTCCGTCAGATTATTGGTTACCGGTACCGGGGCTACATTACCGTTTCCCCCGAAAAGCTGCCCTACACCGATAAAAGTGCTGGTTCCCGGAGTGGGAATGTTATAAATGGGTAAAGAAATGAACGTTCCGGGCTGGAAAGTCACTCCCGCCGTATTCAAGGCACCGTCATTCACTCCGGTACTGTAGGTAACAGCAGGAAATGCCGTTCCTGCCCCATCCGGATCCCACCTGAAAGCCAGTAGATTATGGCTGTTGTTAGGCTGAACGGTACTTGAGCTATCCCAGAAACCTCCAAAGTCAGAATAGATTTTAGAAACTGCGTGCTGGGCATGAAAATTAAGGGATATAGAGAAAATCCCCAATGCAATTAACTTTTTAATGGTCATTTAATCAGTTTTTTATAAGAGGCTGCAAAATTAAAAAATTATACGACTTAAATTGACGAACTGCTATGAATACTGCACTTTTGTGGTATGTTAAAATTTTGAAAAGTAGAGTTATTAACAATAACTCGCCTAAAGAGAAGAAGTTATTTGCATAAACTCAAACGGGATTTATCAGATTTACCGGTAATTTTTCGCCAGAGTGAAGACTGAATCAGACACGCTTACGACAAGATTAAAAAGGTCCGGCTTAATTGTTATTTTCAACATCCACTGATTAGTCCAATACCATAATTTAAATGAATGAATATGTAAACATCAATCCTGAGGAAAATGAATATTCCGGACATTAAATATTTAGTGAAAAGATTCAGTACAGAATAACATCCGAACATCCAATATTATCGTATATATCCTTTAAGTAACTGAAAAATTCCCTGAATAAAGACCATGACCTTCCCGAAAGACGACCTCACCCCTCTCATTTCTGCCGAAATAAAAGAATTTTATGGGATCACCGTTCCTGAAAATACTGAAGAAGAGGAAATTGTTTATCCTTTATCCACATTTTTATGGGGTATGTTCCAGACAAAACTTCATGTACATTTTTTGTATGGTAAGGCGGTAAACTACAGCACCTGTATGTATTGTTTTAAATTCCGTTTCAGACAGATCTTTTAAGGTATTGTAATTAATTAAAGATCATTTTACGTCAGTCTTTTACTTGTAAGCTTAATTCCGGGTCAGATTATATATCTGCATAATTCTATTTAGATTTATGATTATTTATCGTACAGTTTGATTTGATGAAACCTTTGTGCGATTCTACTTTAAAATACTTGCAGTTCCAGTATATATAACTCAGAACTATTTGTAGCTGATGCACATATCAGCATATGGCCAGTTATTGCCGGTCTGTACTGCAATGGTCTCAAATTAATTAAAGAATAAAGAGTCATTATAAAAAACAGCGTATTTAAAATAAAAAAAATACCATATTTTAATAAAAAAATACCTCAGTATTGTTGCCTATATTTTTAAACTTCACTCTCATAATGTGCACGTTACCTAAGGAAAATCTATCTTTTGTGAAAGGTGATTTAAGTACCAATTATTTTAATAGATAAAGTATATCAAAAAAGTGGAGTTATTTGTGTATATTTGCAACTGATTCTCATGTTTAATTTGAGTTTTCATGGTTATTAGTTTTTATCCTCGGGACATCCCGGGGATTTTTTTTGTTTTGTATGGAGGGCTGGTTTTTTTGGTTTATGATAAAAGTAATGTGTCCTAAAAAGTGTTTGATATTTAGCAACCATTAATATCTATTCACATCTCATACTAATTTCAGTAAACCTATTATTTTTAAAATAAAAAATGATAAAGCATACGTCTGAATCTTTTATGATTTCCCCATTATTACAACTTGAATCTGTGTTAATAAAATAACATTCTATGATTTAATCCTCTTCCATATTATCAGGAGTACCAAAAATCCTAACAAAATCTGACTCAGAACCATTTAAAATATTCCTTTTTTTTATTATACTTTCAGCATATTCCAATTTTCTTATTCCATCACAGCCGTTTTTATCATTAATCCATTCTATACACTTATAATCTTCATTATTTTTTTCCTTATGCTTTGTGCAGAAAAAACAAATACTCAAAACAGAAATTAATATGATCTTTTTGATTGTCATTTTATTTTTCTTTTCATTTCCATTAGCTTCATATATTCTATTTATTGTTACAGATCATGAGATTTTGTTTTTATTCCAGCCTGATTTATTAAAGACGTTCTTAATCAACCCATTTATACAGATTCTTATGTGAATTAGTTTACCTCACTTTGATTTATAAGCCTGTCCTCTTCAATAATATTTTACGCTATGTACAATTTAAAATCCGGTAAATACAATGCTAAATTTTAAATATTTTTCTTATTAACCCATATAGAAAAGTTAATGATAAAGACCCGCAAAAAATACTTATCCACCAATTGGGTAGAACCCAGAAAATAAAATACTTTATAGAATTAATTACATACAGTATTATATTGTCTGAAAGGTAATTTTTTTTGAAGGCAGTGTCTGTAAGTCCTAATATATAGGTAATTAAAGAAAAAATAATAAGATTTAAAATAAATATTTTAATGATGCTGTTTTTCATATTGCTATCCTGAAAAATTTCTTATTGTAGTTTACTGTGCTGATGACTTTAAACTAATTATTATGTTTTATACGTGATACAAATTTTCATCTTTCAATTATCTCAAAAATCAGAAATGATAATATAATGCCCAATACATGAAAGAAACAATATCAGTCGCAAATAGTAAATAAGATAAAAGAATAGAACCAAAACCTATTAAAGCCCCAATAAAAAACATTAAAAATTTTTATGTTTCAGATAGAAATAAATAGGATAAAGATATAATTAAGATATATAAAATTGATCTGATAAAGTGATAATAAAACATACCTGGAACCAAGTTCCTAAAGATTGAACTTATAAGAATTACCTTAAACTCAAGTCATCTGCTTTGTCATGATTTCTCCGAACAGTAATTTAATAAAATTGTGTTTGGTTGTGTAATTTCATTGGCCACATAAGAACTCTTTATGAACTACGCCAAAGAAGATAAAAACTGCAAAATATAGTACTTGAAAGCCTTGTAAAGGGATACTATTTTTTCAGACTTTATTAAAAAATCTGAATGTAAATTAACTTGTAATGAGCAATTAGAAAACTGATGTGGAAAAAAATCTAAAGTTATAATAGAATTTTCATATGTAAGTAATGCATCAGTTACATTTAAACTAGAGGTATTCTCTGTCTCTTTAAAGTTAAAAAGTATTACTTTTTCAAAAATTAAAATTATATTTTCAAAAATATCCTTATCCCAATTATACGAATTCATGTAGACACAGCATATTTTGCTAGTGAAATTGTTTTCTCCCTGTTGAAAATATTCTATTTTAGAAATTGTCTGTTGTAGACTTCCCCTTATCAGTACTAATCAAAAGTAGTAATTTTTGTTAATAGTTTGTTGTTGTTTTCAAATGTGGGAAAGTGGGCAGGAAACAACGTTGGGTTTGCTTTGGCTTGCTGTCCATTTTTCCTCATTACAGGTGATAAGCCACCCAATGCATCGTGCGGTCGATAATGGTTGTAATCTTTCACCCATCCCTCTGCTACTTCTCTTACTTCATCCAGACTTGAAAATAAATACGCATCCAAAACGCCTTCTCTGAATGATTTGTTAAACCTTTCAATCAAAGAGTTCTGCGTAGGTTTCCCCGGCTGGATGTAAGCAAGCTTGATGTCATTTACCAAACTCCACGTCCGGATAAGGTGAGAGATAAACTCCGGCCCATTGTCCATTCTTATACTTTTTGGCTTTCCGTAACGGCCAATCAGGTGTTTCAGAATCCAGACCACACGGTTGCTTTTGATAGAATAATCGGCTTCTATATACAATACCTCACGGTTGTAATCATCTACAATATTAAAAGTCCTGATTTTTCTTCCGTTTTCTAAAACATCATTCATAAAGTCCATACTCCAGCTCTGGGTAAAGCCTTGCGGAATGGACAGCGGTTCTTTTACTCTGGAGATCTTCCGTTTTTTGGATTTTCTCCTTAAAGATAATCCCGCCAACTTATAAATCCTGTGAAGCCTTTTATGATTTACCTTTTCACCTTGGTTACCAAGCCTACCTTTCCTCTTCAGGAACAGGCTTTGTCTATGACATTNATCTTCCGTTTTTTGGATTTTCTCCTTAAAGATAATCCCGCCAACTTATAAATCCTGTGAAGCCTTTTATGATTTACCTTTTCACCTTGGTTACCAAGCCTATGGTAACATTTCCAAAACCCGTCACGGGGATGACTTTCTGTTAACGATAGCAAGCTGTCTGTAAAGCACCGTGTCATCTTTGATGCTTTTGTAAGCCATAGAACTCCGGCTGATCCCAAGTATCTGGCACGCCCTGCTGATGCCCATTTCTGACTCTTTTTACAGTTCTCCGATCAGATTCCTTTTGTGGCAGGGCTTTAAAGCTTTTTTTCGATAATATACCTTGCTGCCTCCAGGT
>NZ_LMKA01000007.1 GCF_001421435.1 Chryseobacterium sp. Leaf201 | reverse complement strand
ATGGTTAATCTTGTTACGACAAATCCTTTTGAGTTGGATTCCAGAACCGCGTGGGCCGACTTTCTGTTCATAGGCCAGTTGCCGCTGTCCGCGCCAGCTCTTCCCAAAAGGGTAACCCCTACTTTACTGTCGATTCCCGGGGTAGAAGTATTGGCATCATCGTAACAGATACATCTCTGGATAAAATAACTGTTTGTTCTCGGGAAATACGTATCGCCCGGTACAGGAGATGAAGTGGAAACGAAATTATTGGTGGAGCCGCTGGTTCCCTGCTGCTTGATTTCAAAAGCAAAAGTCTCTGTAGGCTCGTCCACCCCTTCATTTACAGAAGCGATATTGATGGCGATCCCGTCTTCATCATTGTTAGGGCTTGCATATCCCGGTGTAACGCCGCCGTCATAGTTTCCTGCGGGTATGGTAATGAGGTAGATGCTGCTTCCCGGCGTATGGGAAATAGTTGGTGTACCGGTGGAATTGGTTGCCGGGGTCAGGGTGATATCGGCATCGGTAGCCACTGGGTTTCCGTTGACTGGGTTTATCAGTTCTACCGCCACGGTAGTCGCACTGGTTACCGCGCCGCTGATCCTTAAGAACAGGTTACCGTTGCCTGATCCTTCACATGAGGACAGGGCATTGGAGAATTTTAAATCGATAAGCGGGTTTAGCGTAATACTGATGTTATCAAGAAAATTACCTGCTGCGGGATTCGTCGTATTTACAGCCCTGAAACCTACCCTATAAACTCCTGAAGTTCCTGTAAAGGTATAGGTTCCCTGGTTTACAGACCATGCCGAGATACTTGAAGGTAAAGTTGTAGTGCTGACCGTAGCTATATTTACTTCATTCTGGTTTTCAATTACCATGGCTGCCTGTTCAGATCCGTCCACCCTTGCCCGGTGCCTGAAGTCATAGGTGATAATATCGCCATTGACAAGGTACATATTCTGGTAGATCATGGAGTTTACATAAGCATTCAGTTCTACAAAGTTAGTTCCCTGGGTAGCAGGTACACTTTTATATCCGGTACCCCATATTTCAATAGGGTGGCAGTTTCCGGAACCTCCCGGTTCACAGACTCCTGCCTGGGTAGGGTGAGAAGTATACCACGGTGAAGTAACTGCTGAACCTGCATCAAAAGTCGTATCAAAACCGAAATTAGAATCATACTGGCCAAAAGTAGAGGCTGCTACCCCAAACTCAAGTCCGGGATTTACAATTACCCTGGTCTGGGCCTTTCCGCTATTCGGAAATATAAAACAAAGAAATAAGGGCAGAGAAAATACAAAACTTTTTGTATCCTGTGCGCGTTGCTGCATTTGTAAGAAAATTTTCATCGTTGTGTATGCCAAATTATAAAGTATGAAAATACTTTTCATTTAAGTCTAAGATTAGTTATGATTGGAATATAATGTAATAATGGGTGGAGATAAACTAATATGAAAATTACTATATGCATAAATTCTCATATGTTAATAGTAAATTTCTCAATAAAATACAGCACTGAGTAGTAAATATTATTCATTTAGAAGATTCTATTTGCAAATATATTAAATTAACCAGATTTTGTTAAATTAATTTACATTAATGACAAAACCCCTTCCTTAAAACGGAAAGGGTTTTATATTTCTGCTTAAGTTTAATTAATGGTTTTTACTGATCCTAAAATTTCTTGAATTTGCTTTATTTGCGCTGGCGACAGCTCTTTTTTAGGAATCAAAATCGCGGATAAATTGTTTTGATAGATTAAAAACCAATTTTTCTTTTCAACTATCTTATAGATTTTCGACCAGAGAATTTCCATATAGAAGGATTCGCCTCTGATTTTTATCTCGTCTTCGGTTAAATCCATATCCAGCGTTTCCCTTAAATGATTGCTTGAGTAATAATTTCTTAGAATTGTAGTAAATATCACAGTCGGCTGAATCACAGCAATTAAAAGTAAAGTGATATACTGATAAATTACAGGTTCCGGAAGATTTAAAATATTTAAATGGTAAAGCGCAATCCAAAGCCCGAGTAATAACGCGAAACAGACAAGAAATATCATTATGGGCTTTGAATATGTTAAGCTGAATAATATTTTTAAATATTGCCGGATGGTCACTTTTGCTTTTAACTTCATTCTATCATTTTTTGAGATTATAAATGCCGGTCTAATTCATCTAGGAATTCCTGAATTTATTTTGATTTTGTCTCTGATAATTAATTTTTCAGCTTCTGTATTCTTTTCATTTCATTCAGCAGCAGAGGGAAAGCCGGCTGGGCCATTCCGCCGTGATCGAAACCCTGAAGCTCATATAATGTTGTTTCTTTATGGCCTTTCAGCTTCATCATTCGGGCCATGTAGGCATTTTCTTCATACCTGCCGAGCAGTTCTTTTTCCCGGTCTCCCGTGATCAGGAGTAAAGGCGGTGCATCGGCTCTGATAAAATGAAGCGGCGCAAAATCATCAATCCTGGCATCCAGTTCGTCAATTCCTTTTTCTTTTCTGACGGTAAAATGGGAGATCATCTGCCCGCTGAAAGGGATGATTCCGGCCAGCGTATTTGCATCAATACCATATTTTTGCAGATAGGTTTTGTTCAGTCCTACCATGGAAGCCAGATATCCTCCTGCCGAATGCCCCGAAATAAAAACCAGGTCTTCGCGGCCTCCGTAATTTTTAATATTTTTAAACACCCAGGCAGTTGCAGCGGCAGCATCTTCAATATATTTCGGTGCATTTACTTTGGGTGAAAGCCTGTAGTTGACGCCGATAACGGCAATTCCTTTATTTTTTAACTCCTCGGGGATTTCTTTTTGCCCGCCTGTGATGCCTCCGCCGTGAAACCAGATAACCGTCGAAAAGTTTTTTATATTTTTCGGGACATAGACATCCAGAACACATCTTTCATTGATATAAACATCTGCTTTATTGGTTTTTTCATCATAATAATGAATGTTATTCTCTGTGCAGTATTCCTGGGAAAAAAGCGGAACGGAACACAATATGATGATTAAAAATACCAGAATCCTTTTCATAATGGGAGTTTATTTATTTAAATATACGAATTTGTGTTTTTTCACCTGACGGTTATCAATAAAAATTCCCGCAGACTTCACAGATCTCACAGAAAAAGCTGTTGAGTTATGAAACATGCGGGAAATTATATTAAAATTACTTTTCTGCTTCCTGCAATACCTTAAATTTTAGTCAGCTTAGCATATTTCAGAATCAGGTTTTTCTCTCCTTCATGCTGGAAAATTACTTTAGCCTTGATGTTCTGAGGATCAGTCCCGTCAAGGAAAGTCACTTCCCCTACCCCGAAACGGTCATGCCTTACCTTATCCCCCACTTCGATGTCCTGTGAAGAAGCACCGCTTGGGTTGATTATTTTCGCCGTGCTTACCGGTTTTAATTTTCTGGGCTCAGCGATAGGTTTTGACCCTTCACCCCGCTCAATGGTTTTCTTTTCAACTTTTTTGAATCCTTTGAGTTCTGAAGGATGCTCATCAAAAATATTTGACCTCAGCCCTGCATTATTAATGAACCGTTTTTCAATGGCCGGATTTACAAATTCAATATATTGATCATCAATTTCACTTAAGAACCTTGATGGCTCGGCATCGGTTATTTTTCCCCACTGGAACCTTGAGACCGCATAAGAGAAAAAGGCCTGCTTTTCCGCTCTGGTTAACGCTACGTAGAACAACCGTCTTTCCTCTTCCAGATCTTCCCTGGTTGTGGAACTCATAAAGCTCGGGAAAAGATTTTCTTCCAGCCCAACCAAATGCACAACCGGGAATTCCAGTCCTTTGGAAAGGTGAATCGTCATTAATGAAACCATTTCTTCTTCATCATCTTTCTTCTGCGTATCGGCAGAAAGCGCGATATTTTCAAGGAAATTGGGTAAGCTCGGGTCTCCGTCTTCCAGCTGCATCTGCTCTTCAATGAATCCCTGCATGGAGTTCATTAATTCCTGGACGTTTTCCACGCGTGAAATGCCTTCCGGTGTCTGGTCATCCTTTAAAAATTTAATCAGCCCACTGCGTTTGGCCACTTCCATGGCAACGTTGTAAGCCGTTTCTGTTTTTAGGAGTACCTGAAATGCTTTGATCATCGACCAGAAGTCATTCAGTTTATTTAAAATTCCGTTATTGAGCCCTAACTGCGGGGCATAGGAAGGAAGATTGTCCAGCACATTGGAAACGGTAACGTTATGGGCATCTGCAAAAACAATCAGTTTATTCTGTGTGGTATCTCCAATTCCCCTTACCGGATAATTGATAATCCTCATCAGTGCTTCGGAATCATTTTCATTTACCAAAAGCCTGAGATAGGCAATAAGGTCTTTCACTTCTTTCCTTTGGTAGAAAGAAAGCCCTCCGTATACTTTATAGGGAATATTTTTACGCCTCAAAGCATCTTCAAAAGCCCTGGTCTGCGAGTTGGTTCTGTACAGGATGGCAAAATCACTGTACCTTCTCTGTTCACGGTTCCGGGTTTCCCAGATATTCCCAGCCACGAAATTAGCCTCATCAGCATCAGACAGCGAGCGGTATACTTTGATTTTTTCACCTTCTTCATTTTCACTGAAGACATTTTTTTTGAACTGCTGAAGGTTTTTGGCAATCACCACATTGGCAGCATTGACAATATTCTGGGTAGAACGGTAATTCTGCTCCAGGGAAACCGTAACGGCATCCGGATAGTCTTTTTTAAAGTTGAGGATGTTATAAATATTGGCTCCACGGAATGAATAAATGGATTGTGCATCGTCTCCAACCACACAGATATTTTCAAATTTTGAGGCCAGTGCTTTTACGATCAGGTACTGGGAATGGTTGGTATCCTGGTACTCATCCACCAGAATATACCTGAAACGGTCCTGGTATTTTGCCAGTACTTCGGGAAAGCGTGTTAACAGCTCATTGGTTTTCAACAGCAGGTCATCAAAATCCATTGACCCGTTTTTATAACACTGGTCCACATATCTCTGGTAGATCTGGCCGATGAATTTCATATTGGCTTTTTCATCTGCTTCAAGAAGTTCAGGATTATTGTAATATGCTTTTACGGTGATCAGGTTATTTTTATACGTTGAAATCCTTGCCTGGACTTTTTTGGGTTTATACAGATCGGCATCAATGTTCATGTCCTTCAAAACTTTCCTGATGACATTCAGGGAATCCTGCTGATCATAAATGGTAAAATTGGAAGGATATCCCAGGTAATAGGCTTCATTTCTGAGGATCCTTGCAAATACCGAGTGGAAAGTCCCCATCCATAAGCTTCTGGCATTGCTGTGCCCCACCACTTTTGCAATACGCTCCTTCATTTCCTTTGCCGCTTTGTTGGTAAAAGTTAGCGCCAGAATATTGAAAGGGTCAATTCCATTTGTAATTAAATGGGCAATACGCATCGTCAGCACACGTGTTTTCCCGGAACCTGCACCCGCAAGAACCATTAACGGCCCCTGTAACGTGGTAACAGCTTCAAATTGTGATTCATTCAGTCCTTTCAAATAATCCTCCATACTGCAAAAAAAATTAGGAATACAAAATTAGTGTATTATATGGAGAATTCAAATCCGGCGGGAAGGTAAATAGTGTTAAATTAATCCTTTACCCGTGCAAAGGATTCTTAGAGAAAAAACGGCAAAAATACTGTAGATAAATTGTTTATTTAAGGTAAAACCTGATCCGGTCTACCATGTTTCCGAGATCAAAAGGCTTGGCAATAAATTCATTGGCACCTGCATCCAGAGCGGACTGTTCAAGGCCGCGGCTTGCGGACATAATAAGTACAGGAATATCTTTTAATTTTTCATCCGTCTTAATCAGTTTGCAAAAATCCCTGCCGTCTTCACCGGACAGCCACATATCCATTAAGATTACATCAGGCTTCATGTCAGGATCCAGCGCACTGAACATCTCTGAGCCTTTGTAAAATTTATCAACCTCAAATCCTTCAAAATCAAGCATCATTTCAATCGAGTCAACAATTGCAGGGCTGTCATCTACCACCATTATTTTTGCAGAACTAGACATGGTAATTTTTTAATTTTTATTCTTTGGGATTCTGGAGCAAAAA
This sequence comes from Chryseobacterium sp. Leaf201, assembly GCF_001421435.1. Taxonomy (GTDB): domain Bacteria; phylum Bacteroidota; class Bacteroidia; order Flavobacteriales; family Weeksellaceae; genus Chryseobacterium. The sequence goes on along the minus strand of NZ_LMKA01000007.1, from coordinate 2,005 downwards.
TCAGACCCTTCTCCTTCAACGGAAGAAACAGAAATTTCCCCTCCGGCTCTTTTTATAATTTCGGAGGAAATAAAAAGCCCAAGTCCTAAACCGGGAAATGTATGGGCTCTGGATTCGCTGATCCTGTAATACTGATCGAAAACTTTCGACTGTTTATCAGCCGGAATCCCGATCCCGAAGTCACGGACACAGAATTTGGCCCGGCCTCCTTCTAACGATGAGGAAATGTGTACCTCATCAGCATCCGGCGAGTATTTGATGGCATTGCTGATGAGATTGGCCATCACCTGTGAAATCCGGTGCCGGTCTGCAAAAACTTCGCCTACCTTTAATTTGCTTACGACCATTTTATGCCTTGAGGTCATCTGCTGCTCTTCTACCACTTCATCCACAAGCTGATCAAAATCAAAATAAGATTCATTGAGCTGAATCTGCCCCTTCTGGATTTTGGTAACATCCAGCAGCTCATTGATCAGTTCCGTAAGGCGGTCGATCTGGCCGTCCATCCTTTTCACAACATCTGCATTTTTGTAATCTCCTGATTTCTGCAGATTCGTTTTGATGAACTGGGTGTATAATTTAAGGCTGGTGAGCGGTGTTTTAAGCTCATGGCTGGCAATACCGAGAAAATTGTCTTTCTGGGTTTCCAGCTGCTTGACTTCATTGATATCAGTAAAGGTTCCCGTCCATTGTTTTACTTCCCCGTTTTCCCCGAAGTTCGGAACAGCCCTTCCCAGAAACCACCTGTAATTCCCTTTCTGTTTGGGATCTTCAAGTTCATATTCCATAACAAAAGGACTGGATGTACGCACAGATTCTTCCCATGCCTGATCTACTTTCCCAACAGTTTCTGGCCTCATCATTGCTTTTACCAACTGAGTCTGGTCCTGATTTTCCGTGAACCCTGTATATCTGTACCAGCTTTCGTTCATGTACGTAATCTGCCCGTTATGGTCACACGTCCATACAAACTGCGGCATCGAATCAGCCAGATCGCGTAATTTCTTTTCGCTTTCCTGTACTTCTTTCCTTGCCATTACGATGTCCGTAACATTTACGGCCATATTCAGGATAGCATATACTTCACCGCTTGGGTTTTTAAGCGGCTTGTAAGAAAAATTGTAATAGAAAGTCTGTAGGATCCCGTCTACAATCAGCTCCACCCGGTCTTCTTTTGCGGTATAGGTTTCACCGGTCCTGAAAATATCTTTCAGAATCCCTATAAACGGCTGCCCTTCCAGTTCGGGAAGCGCATCTTCAAGCTTCATCCCGATGACGGAAGCATCTTTACCCCAGGTTTTAAACATCGGTTCATTGGCAAACTCTATAAAAAGTTCTTCTGTACTGTAGATGGCGATAGAATAGTCTGATTTTTTAATAAGCGATTCAAAGCGGTACTCGCTGTCTTTCAGCTTTTTTTCTGAGATCACCTGGTCTGTAATTTCAGTGGCGACAATGCTTACCCCGATAATTCCCCTGTCATCATTATATACGGGAGCATAAATAAAATTAAAGAAATGCTCTTCAGACACGCCGTATTTTTCTAAAAAAACAGGCCATTTATTTCCTTTAAAAATTTCTCCGTTCCGGTATACACTGTGAAGGATTTCCACAAACCCCTGAGACTGTATTTCCGGAAGAACTTCAAACAGCGATTTACCTATCACCGTATCATCCTTTCCCCAGAGTTCCAGAATCTGCGGGTTGGCACTGTGAATGGTAAAATCATCACCTATCAACAGGGACATTGCCACGGGGGCCTGGCTAAAAAGGGTAATAAGGGAATCCTGAGAAACATTCTGCTGTAAAAAGCTTTTCATTCTTTAATTTTTAACGTTGTAAAACAATCTATCTTTAAACTATAAAGTTATAATTGATATTTATTAGATCGGCTTTTTAAAATACAATCCCTAATCAGTTAAAAAACTTTATCCGCCAATATATCATTTACTTAAAAATAAATCAATTATCCGCCAATATATCATTTACTTAAAAATAAATCAAT
>NZ_LMKA01000006.1 GCF_001421435.1 Chryseobacterium sp. Leaf201 | reverse complement strand
CAACAGTATCAAGTTGGAAATCTTTCAATTACATAGCTTTTATAGTAATAGCTCTGAAGAAATTTTATAAAACTAAAAAAGTTTAAATGACTTCATTACAAAACTTATATTCTAGAATAAAATTATTCCAAATATCAGCTATCTTATCCAATTTTTCAATTGTGTTATTTTCCATTTAAGTTACATTATGCTAAATATAGATTATTTCTTACTAAAATTATCCACCCAAAAATAAAATCCCCTTCAAATTTGCCCACCCAATTTTTTAAAAGTAATTTTGCATGAATCTAAAATAAAAGTAAAATATGTCAACTTACGTAGTTGTAGGTCTTCAGTACGGAGATGAAGGGAAAGGAAAAATCACGGATGTTTTATCGGCAAAATCGGATTATGTGGTGCGCTTCCAGGGTGGAGACAACGCAGGTCATACGGTGTATGTGGGTGAAGAGAAATTCGTTTTGCACCTTCTTCCGTCGGGAGTTCTTCAGTGCAAAGGGAAATGTATCATTGCGAACGGAGTGGTGGTCAATCCTAAATCTTTCATTAAGGAGGTGAGCCAGATCGAAAGCAAAAATATGAGAACTGATCACATTTTTATCAGCAGAAGAGCGCATGTTATCATGCCTTACCACATTCTTTTGGATACCTACCGTGAAGAAGAGCACGGAGGAACGCAGATCGGAACTACCAAAAAAGGAATCGGGCCTTGCTACGAAGATAAGATCGCCAGAATCGGGATCCGGATGGTAGACCTTTTAAACCCTGAAATTTTAAGAGATAAAATTGAGAAAAACCTGAAGGTTAAAAATTCTCTTTTCGAAAAATACTACGGAAAACCGACTTTGGATGTTGAAGAAATTTACAATGAATTTTTAGAAATCGGGAAACAGCTTCAGGACAGGATCGTAGATACGGAACTGGAACTGAACGAAGCCATCAGAGACGGGAAAAACGTTTTGTTTGAAGGAGCGCAGGCATTGATGCTGGATATCGACTTCGGAACCTATCCTTATGTAACGTCATCTTCACCTTCTACAGGCGGGGTTTGTACGGGAGCGGGCGTTCCGCCAACTTCACTTCAGAATTTAATCGGTGTTGCCAAAGCTTATTGTACAAGAGTAGGAAACGGGCCTTTCCCTTCTGAACTGGACAATGAACTGGGCGAAAGCATCAGACAGATCGGTGGCGAGTTCGGAGCAACCACAGGAAGACCGAGAAGGACAGGCTGGTTAGACCTTGTTTCTTTAAAGCATGCCTGTATGATCAACGGGATCAATAACCTGGTCATTACCAAACTGGATGTTCTTACGGGAATTGAAAACCTAAAGATTGTAACACACTATAAAACGGAAGATGGAAAAATCATTGATTATTTCACATCATCAACCGAAAAATTATACAACTACGAGCCGATCTACCAGGATCTGCCGGGCTGGAACGAAGACCTGACGAAAGTAAGAAGCTACGACGAATTGCCGGATACCGCTCAGAAGTATATCGAATTTATCGAAAAGTATCTGGGAATCAATGTTTATCTGGTGTCTGTAGGGCCGGAAAGAAGCCAGAACATCATCAGAAAAGAATTATTCTAGGATAATAAATTAAAATATAATAAAGAGACTGTCAGTTTGATGGTCTCTTTTTTTGTTATAGAAGGCCGAAGGCGTAGCTCAAAACAGAAATTAAAAGATCTCATTCCCAATCTGATAAGGTTTTATATTTATAGTTTGAACAGCATATCTTGTTATTTACAACATAGTTAAAATTTAGCATTTACAAGTAATTTTAATAAATGATGGTGATTTGGTAAATTTATGGCCGATGTTTTGATGTTAAAATATTATTTATCAGCAAAGGGTGATAAACTAATAATCTTAATTAATACTTAAAAATTAAAAGGATGAAACACATGCATCAGAATCAGGAATTTCGTTTTAACGAAGTTCTTTTCGAGCGCCGCAACAAAGAATACGGTGCTTACGTCTTAAGAAACGAATCAGATAAAATTTTAACAAAAGCGCTTTTCATAGGAGTGGGATTGTTGGCCGCAATTTCTTTAACGCCACTGGCGATTAAGGCATTTAAAAGTGAGGCTCCTGTAGCACCTCCTCCTTATATATTTGAGCTTGTTGATCCTGAGCTTCCGGCGGATGTTATAGTTCCTGCAGTGACCGTTCCACCTCAGCAGACAAAAGTTCCGGATGTAAAAACCGTTGATGATAGGTTGCCTGAACCGAAAGCTATTGTGACCAATGAAAAGGTAGTGGAAAAAATTGAAGGCGCTGTGTCAGGAATAAAGAATAATCCTAAGGGAGAAACTGCTCCGCACAACACCTATGTTCCACAGGCGCCTGCTATTAATCCAGGACCTGTTTCTATATCTACGCCACCTAAAGTAGTCCCAAAAATTGATGATGCTGATGGTATTCCGACAGTAGTAGATGTTGAGGCCAGTTTTATGGGCGGTATTGATACGTTCAGAAATAAAGTGATGAATAATTTTGACGGTTCCGGAATGGAATCTGACGGTGTGGTGAAAACAACCGTTACGTTCATTGTAGAAAAAGACGGGACTATTTCCGGACTTAGAGCGGATGGTAAAAATGCTGATTTTAACAGTGAAGCCCTGAGAACGGTTAAGTCGATTAAAGGAAGATGGGTCCCTGCCAAAGTCAAAGGCCAGCCCGTAAGAAGTTATTTCAAGTTTCCGATAACAATGAAGTTTGAGGGATAATCCTCATTAACATAATAAACACTTATCCACAAAGATTTTTTTTTGTGGATAATTTTTTTTATCGTTAAAATGCTTGTTAACAATATTTTAACTCAATTTTCGTTTTATTCATTCATTCAGAGCAAGGAAAAATGTGTATTTTTGAGCCTTAAAGTTCGAATAATGGGAAAAATCATAGGTATCGCTAATCAGAAAGGGGGAGTGGGGAAAACAACAACAGCTGTTAATTTAGCCGCGGCATTAGGGGTATTGGAAAAAAAGATCTTAATCATTGATGCTGATCCTCAGGCCAATGCCACTTCCGGGCTTGGTGTGGAAGATGTTAAGTATTCTACATATAATCTTCTGGAACACAGTGTTGAAACCAGAACCTGTATCAAACGTACGGCAACGCCCAACCTTGATATTGTTCCTTCCCATATCGACCTGGTAGCGGCAGAGATTGAGCTGGTGGATAAGGAAGACCGTGAATACATGCTGAAAAAAGCATTGCAGGAGGTGAAGGATGATTATGACTATATCATTATCGACTGTGCACCGAGTTTAGGACTGATTACGGTTAATGCGCTTACCGCAGCCGATTCTGTGATCATCCCGATCCAGTGTGAATATTTCGCCCTGGAAGGTCTCGGTAAATTATTGAATACCATTAAAAATGTTCAGAAAATCCACAACAAAGACCTGGATATCGAAGGCCTGCTGCTTACCATGTATGACAGCCGTTTAAGACTGTCTAACCAGGTGGTGGAAGAAGTGAATGCACACTTTCCGGAAATGGTTTTTGAAACCATTATCAGCAGGAATGTAAGGCTCAGCGAAGCCCCGAGTTTCGGAGAAAGCATTCTGAATTACGATGCCGAAAGCAAAGGTGCGATCCAGTATATCCAGTTGGCGGAAGAAGTTTTATTAAAAAACGAAAAATTAGTAAAGAATTAAAAAGCGTATAGCAGGAGCTAAAGCTGAAAGCAGATATGAAAGACAAAAAAAGAGCGATGGGACGTGGTTTGGGCGCCATTCTGAGTGCCGAATCCAAAGCAACAATCAATTCCGCAACAGACGAAGGAGCGGATAAGTTTGTGGGGAATATCGTAGAAATAGCCATTGAAGATATTTATCCCAACCCGACCCAGCCAAGAACTTATTTTGACGAAAAATCATTAAACGAACTTGCCCAGTCCATTACAAACTTAGGCGTTATTCAGCCGATTACCCTGAGGAAAGAAGGGGAACGGTTCGAGATCATTTCAGGGGAGCGGCGTTACAGGGCCAGCAAAATGGCCGGTCTGGAGTCAATTCCTGCTTATATCCGTCTGGTTAATGATCAGGAGCTTCTGGAAATGGCCCTGGTGGAAAATATCCAGAGGGAAGATCTTGATGCCATTGAAATCGCGCTGACCTATCAGAGGCTGATGGATGAAATCGGGCTTACCCAGGAAAATTTAAGCCAGAGGGTAGGGAAAGACAGAAGTACCATCACCAATTCGATCCGTTTGTTAAGGCTGAATCCTGATATTCAGAATGCCATCAGAAGCGGAGAGATTTCGGCGGGACACGGCAGGGCAATCATCAGTCTGGAAAATGAAGAGCACCAGAAGATTCTGTTTGATCTGATTATTAAAGAAAAACTGAATGTACGCCAGGCCGAGCAGGCAGCTGCAGCACTGAAAAATCCAAAATCGGCAGCGGCAAAAAGAGCAAAAGTTGAACTTAACAACAACTATAAAAGAGCTCAGAAGACCATTGCGGATATACTGGAGGTAAAAGTTGAAATAAAAACCACCGGAAACGGTAAAAAAGGTAAAATTGTCCTGGACTTCAAAAATGAAGACGAACTGGAATATATTTTATCCCATATCAAATAAATGAAGAAAATATTTTTTATATTTTTCCTGTGCCTGTTTGCGGTTGCCTATTCGCAGGTTAATCCCAATGATACCATCCGGGTAGAATACCACCCGACAGACAGCGTGTCTGTAGAAAAGAACAATACAGAGACGGAAGCCAACGTGGTTTCAGATCTGGAGAAGGCAAACGGACCCACCGGGAAAACATTAAAACTGAACCCTACCAAAGCAGGATTATATTCGGCTGTTTTACCGGGACTGGGCCAGTTTTACAATAAAAAATACTGGAAGATTCCCATTGTATGGGGAGCGGTAGGAGCAGGGGTCGGCGTAGCGGTATGGAATGACAATCAGTACAGGAAATACCGTGAATATTATATTGCCAAGCTCAACGGCACCCCGAATGAATTTGTGGATACCCATCCGTGGCTCGATAAAGTCGCTTTGGGGAATGCACAGGACCGGGCAAAAAGACAGAGGGATTATGCCATCGCCATTTCAGGGTTGATTTACATTTTAAATATTGTGGATGCTGTTGTGGATGCCCATCTGTATGAAAGCCGGCACGATCCGGATCTTTCATTCAACCCGGCTCTTATTCAGGATCAGTATGGATTGGCCCCTCCGAAAACAGGCGTGAGTTTAAGTTACAGGTTTTAATCATTTAATTAATAGATAAACTGTTTTAATAAAAATCTTTGTATTAAAAAACAGATAAATAACGGAATATGAAAATAGCATTGGTTGGATATGGTAAAATGGGCAGAATCATCGATGAAATTGCCACGAAAAGGGGGCATGAAGTAGTAGCCCGCCTGAAAGAAACCCCAACTGCTGAAAATTTGAACGATCCCGATGTTGTTATTGAATTTTCTCTGCCGGAAGCCGCTTACGGAAATATCAAAGCCTGTCTTGAGAATAAAATCCCGGTGATCTGCGGAACCACAGGATGGCTGGAAAGAAAACCGGAAATTGAAAAGCTGGCTGTTGAAAATGGTACTGCCTTTTTATATGGCTCCAACTTCAGCCTGGGCGTAAACTTATTCTTTGCGCTTAACGAAAAACTGGCTGGCCTGATTAAAAATGTAGATGATTATTCCTGTCAGCTGGAAGAAATCCACCACATCCATAAAAAAGATGCACCGAGCGGAACCGCAATTTCCATCGCAGAAGGGATCTTTAAAAACAATCCGAAATTCGATGCCTGGAAACTGGAAGAGACGCAGGGGAATCAATTGGGTATTTTTGCCATCCGTGAAGATGAGGTACCCGGAACCCACAGTGTATTCTACAGAAGCGAAGTGGACGAAATTGAAATTAAGCACACGGCTTTCAATAGAAACGGTTTTGCACTGGGAGCCGTGGTGGCTGCAGAATGGATCAGGGATAAAAAAGGGAATTTTGAAATGAAGGATGTTCTGGGACTTTAATTTTGTAACAAAATCCCTACATTGCGAACTAATAGTAAGTAATAATGAGCCGCAAATTACTCATCGCTCATTACCAATTACTCAAATTATAGATTAGGCACAAAAATTTATGAATTATTTTTTAACTTATGCAGTATACGTTCTCATTTTATCTGTATTGATGGGGATTTCCACCTGGAAGCTGTTCAAAAAAATGGGGTATAATCCATTATTTTCCTTTATACCTTTTTACAATTACTTTATCATTTTAAAAGAAGCAAAGCAGCCTGCATGGTGGACGCTTTTGTCCTATCTGCCGATTGTCGGACCGATTATGATGACGGTTTTTCATATTTATTTAATGAAAAAATTCGGGAAAAGTCCGCTTCTGACAGCTATTCTTCCGTTTGTTTATATGGCAAGTGTGAATTACTCTAACGCAGAGCTGATCGATGAAACTGAAGATGACCTTTATTTAACAGAGGAAGAAAAAATTGAGAAAGGGAAAAAGAAAGATTCCTTTTTAGGGTCTATTACTTTTGCTGTTGTATTTGCTACCATTATCCACGTGTTCGTTACCCAGCCTTTTGGGATCCCGACAGGATCTATGGAAAGAACCTTACTCGTAGGTGACTTCCTTTTCGTGAATAAGTGGAGTTATGGTTACCGCCTTCCGATGCGTCCGGTTGCCGTACCTTTCTTGCAGGGGACCATGTTCGATTCCGGTGAAAAGGGAAACCCTAAAGACGATCCTAAATCTTATGTTGACGGCATCAAACTGCCTTACGAAAGAATTCTGCAGTTCAGCAAGCCTCAAAGGAATGACGTGGTGGTTTTCAACTATCCGCAGGATTCCGTACATACAGCCATTGACAGAAAGGACCCTTATGTAAAAAGATGTGTTGCTGCTGCCGGTGATACTTTCGAAATGAGAGCCGGAAGGCTTTTTGTTAACGGGAAACCGGAAAACGTTTTGGGAGATCAGGAAGTTCAGCATACTTATTATGTGAAAACAGGAAGCCAACTGGATATTCCAGCTCTTTATAAAATTTATGGTTTTTTACCTGTTGGTGAAAATCAATTGGAGACTGGTCAATATATCTACACTTTTCAAGGGCTTACTAATAAAATGGCAGCGAATATCAAACAACTTCCACAGGTAATTGAAATGCATGAAGATATCATGGAAAAAGGATATTCTGATATACGCTACTTTCCTATAAAAGACAGTAATGGTAATGTTATGGGGGATGAAAAAGGTAGGGCATTACTTTCAAGTAAAATTGATACAACAAATTGTATCTTTCCAATCAATAAAAAATGGAATCAAGACTGGTATGGCCCGCTTAAAATACCTAAGAAAGGTGATGTAGTAATACTTAATCAAGAAACTTTACCAGAATATAGATGGATAATTTCTGAATATGAACATAATAGCTTAGAAAACAAAAACGGGAAAATCTTTATTAACGGGAAAGAAACCAATCAGTATACCATTCAGCAGGATTATTATATGATGGTGGGAGACAACAGGGATGCGTCGTTAGATGCGAGATTTTTCGGCTTTGTTCCGGAAGAGAATATCGTAGGAAAACCGATGTTTACCTGGATGAGCCTTCAGGGCGCTTTCAAGGATGCGAGTTCTTCTTACCAGGCACCGTTTAAAGTCCGTTGGGACAGGATGTTTAAAGCAACCAATACAGGTGAGGCCAACAAAACCTCCTACTGGTGGATTGCTGCAATGATCCTTATCCTGTTCTTCGGATGGGAGTACTTTGTAAAACTGTTCAGAAAGAAGAAAACAGAAGACGATTAATAAGTTAAATAAATATAAATAAAATGAAGTGTTTGAAAAAATGCTTCATTTTTGCATAATGAATATGAAGAATGTATTATTACCGGCATTTTATCTGCCGCCGATTTCATGGTTCTCAGTATTTTTAAACCCTGAAAATGAAATTGTTTTTGAAAGATTCGAAAGTTTCCCCAAACAGACCTACAGGAACAGAACCAATATTTACGGAGCCAACGGGAAGCTGTCATTAATCATCCCCATTGCACACAACGGCAAAAGAGAACTGAAAGATATAGAAATCTCCTACTGCGAAGACTGGAGGAGCCTTCACTGGAAATCCATTAAAACCGCCTATCAGGGTTCACCCTATTTCGAGTTTTATGAAGATAAACTCAGGAAAATATTTGACATTCAGGAAAAATACCTGCTGGATTTTAATCTGAAAGCATTGGAGGTGATCCAACAGATCCTGAAAACGGAAAAGGCATATTCTTTGAATGGAGAATACATCAAAAATCCGGAAGAAATCAGTTTCAGAGAAAAATTTTCAGCTAAGCTTCCCTCAGAATTTGAGATGGATGAATACTATCAGACCTTCTCAGACAAGCTGGGATTTTTAAAAGATTTATCAATTTTAGATCTGATCTGTAACAAAGGACCGGAATCTCTGACTTATATTAGAAATATTAAAAAATT
>NZ_LMKA01000005.1 GCF_001421435.1 Chryseobacterium sp. Leaf201 | reverse complement strand
GAAGTTCAAGGAAGCAGGCTTTCCGGATTAAGAACATCTAAGAGAATTGTATAACCTAAACTTTAATAGAAACCTTATAGGTTTTCAAAACCTATGAGGTTTAATCGAACGTAGTTAATATTAATTAATGATTGTTGATCAGTACTGCTCATTACTTTAGATTCATTCTTTTCCTTATATACTATATAGTGAATAGAAAATATAATTTATCAGATAAGAGTTTTATTGGGAATGTTTATTAATTAGTGATTATTGATTTGTAAAGGTAATCGCTTTAAACAGCTTTGACTACATTATGAATTATATAAAAAATCAGGAAAATGAAGATATCCTAGAATAAGCTTTATATAAGTGACTCTGGTTGATGGGTATCGAATAGCCAGCTTTGACTGAAAATTTCCAGTGGATCTCAAGCTAATGTAATTGTGTGATAAAAATCGTGATACAAACTTTGATAGAAACCTTATAGGTTTTCAAAACCTATAAGGTTTGAGTGAACGTGATTAATACTATATCTATTATAATATAAGGTACACTATATAAGAGTACAGGATCTTAAACCAACCCGTCAAAAATCATTAAGGTTTTTTGACACCCCTCCAAAGGAGGGGAATTTTCACCACGGGGATCATTAATAAGGATTGGTGAGAATTAAATTAGAATGATAATAAGGTATACTGAAGGTAGCAGTCATAACACTATTGTTGTAGAACCAAGAAGACCTAGCCCCGATAGAAGCGGCTACCCCGCAACAAGGAAAGGATAAGCAAAGGAAAACGCGGTGGCCAGACAGGCGTGAGGAGTAAAAGTGGATAGCGGGATTAAGCTCCTAAGAAAAAATGGAACTTGATTTTAAAAATTCTGGATTACTGTATTCCTTATATATAATGTATGCTTATTTATAGATGTTCTATTAGAAGTCATCCTTACTTCCTTAATAGAATTGCTTAGGAATGATTATAATGAGTCCAATAAATATAGTACAACAAAAAAGATGAAGCAAAAGCCTCACCCCTGTTATTTTATAGTTGAATCAATCTTTTAAGAATATTCAAATTTTCTTACTGCTTCAAGTGTCATATCAATTTCCCTGTCTTTGATGGCATCACTGATGAAATAGGTTTCATAGCCACTTGGCGGAAGGTAAATTCCGTTTTGCAACAGTTGATGGAAAAAGTTATTGAATAAAGCGTGATTGGCTTCCTGGGCTTCTTCAAAATTGGAAACCCGGTTAATATGAAAGAAGACCGACATCATAGATCCTTTTCTGTTGATCTTATGGGCAATGCCTTTTTCATTCAGGATTTTCCCGATTTCAAAATCCAAGGTTTCTGTTGTTTTTGCCAGCCTGCTGAAGAATCCGGGATCATTTTTAATAAGCTGCAATGTTTTTAAGCCTGCCCTCATAGCCAAAGGGTTTCCGCTAAGTGTTCCGGCCTGATAAACGGCACCTTTCGGAGCCAGGTAATCCATAATTTCGTTTCTTCCTGCAAAAGCACCTACCGGAAGCCCACCTCCGATTACTTTTCCATAGGTTACCAGATCTGCTTTTACGTTGTAAAGCTCCTGTGCACCACCGAAAGCCAGCCTGAAACCCGTCATTACCTCATCGAATACCAATAAAGTCCCGTTTTCATCACAGATCTTTCTCAGTTTCTGAAGGAATTCATTCTCGGGAAGCACGCAGCCCATATTTCCGGCAACAGGCTCGATAATCACTGCGGCAATTTCGCCATGGTTATGCCTGAACAAATCTTCAACCTGCTCAAAATCATTGTATCCGGCCAGTAAAGTATCTTTTGCCGTTCCCTGGGTCACACCCGGAGAGTTCGGATTTCCGAAAGTTGCGGCACCGCTTCCCGCCTTAATCAGAAATGAATCTGAATGTCCGTGATAGCAGCCTTCAAATTTTACAATTTTATCTCTTCCCGTAAAACCTCTGGCCAGTCTGATGGCACTCATACAGGCTTCGGTACCTGAAGAAACCATTCTGATCTGATCAATATTCGGAACATTTTCCACAATAAATTTTGCGATCTCCGTTTCTAGCTCAGTCGGTGCTCCGAAAGAAAACCCTTTCTCTGCCTGGATTTTCAGCTCTTCCAACACTTCGGGATGGGTATGGCCTAAAATGGCCGGGCCCCAGGAATTGATGTAATCGATATAGGTATTGTCATCAGCATCGGTAAGATAGGCTCCTTTTGCAGATTTCATAAAAACCGGCACCCCTCCTACGGATTTGAATGCGCGGACAGGAGAATTAACCCCTCCCGGAATGTATTTGTACGCTTCATCAAATAAAGCTGAACTTCTTTGGTACTTCATATATAATTATTGGTTGACCTTCTGTAACTGATAAACGGTATGATCAACAAAGATTAATTTCTTGGTTTTTTATCAATTAAATAAATCAGCTGGCCGGCAGCAGGCTTCTGCCCTTCGTCCATTCTGTTTTTTGCGTATAATTTATTTAATTTGATTCCGAATTTCTGGGCAATATCATGCATATCTTCACCGGATTCGGCTTTATAGGTCGGTGTATTTCCGTCAGAATTTTTAGACTCAAGGAAAACGATGTCATTTTTCTGCAGCATATCGTTTTCAAGCTCGTTCCATTTGATCAGTTTGCTTTCGCTGATTTTAAATTTCTTCGCAATGTACTGAATATTGGTATCTTCCGGAATGATGATGTATTTTAACCCGTCATTCGGATGGCTTTTAATCAGGATGGTATTGAGGATTTCCGCTTTGCTTTTAATTCTCTCCACTCTTTTCTGCTGCTGGGCATAGGAAGTCTGCTTGTAGGGAACTTCAACAGTTACCGGAGTTTTTACTTTTTTAGTGTATTTTTCAGGTTCCAGCTGTGCCATAAAAGCCCTGTCATCCTTAAGACCGGGATACATTTTCAACACGGCATACATCACCTCGCGGGAACTTGTATTGTCGAATTCATACAACTTATACTTCTCAATTTTACCGATCAGGATGGAAGCATAACGGGGATTGGTAGCATAGCCTGCTTTTTTAAGTCCGTTTGCCCATGCCCTGTAATCTTTCATATCCAGATTGAAAAGGTTGGCGTAATACTTTCTTGTCGAAAGAAATATAGAGTGGTCTTGGTAAGACTGCCGTGGATCATCGTATACGCGGAAACATTCATTGGGCGCATCATCGGTGTGTTTCATGGTTTTCCCGGTCCAGTCTTCCTTGCATTTGATCCCGAAATGATTTTTGCCCTCCAGTGCCAGACGGCTTTGTCCGCCTCCGGTTTCCAGAAGACCCTGAGCAAGGGTTATAGAAGCCGGAATCTTATATTTTTCCATCTCTTCTACAGCATACCTGGCAAATTTCTGGATGTACTGGTCCTCAGTAGCCCAATTCTGAGCAGAGAATTTTGATAAAACTAAAAGGCTTAATAATGTGAAAAGTCTTTTCATGTTTTTCAATTTTTACTTATATAATTAAACTTCTGTTTTGTTTTTCCAACAGCAGGTTGGCTCCTTCAATCCCCTGTAATCCGCCGGTATGAAAACACAGCACTTTACTGTTTTCAGGAAAATAACCGTCTTCTATCAGTTCAAAAACCTTCTGCATCATCTTTCCTGTATATACCGGTTCCAGCGGGATTCCGTAGTGCTTTTTAAAATCATTGATAAAACGGATGTTTTCATCTTTTATTTTACCGTAACCTCCGAAAGCTGAATCTATTAAACTGACATTCTTATTTGGAGTCAATTCAGATATCCTGTTATCCAGCGCATCATCTTTAACTGCTTTAAAGCCTATAACTTTCTGGCTTTCTCCGCAATATTTTGAGATTCCGGCCACCGTTCCTCCTGTCCCGACTGCGGTGCAAAGATAATCAAAATCTTTTGTATGGTCATCCAGCATCATTTTTATGCCTGCTACGGCATCTTCATTGGTTCCGCCTTCAGGAACAATCAAAGCTTCAGGAAATTCCTGCTGCAGAAAAGCGGTTAATTTTTCTTTATGCCGGTATTCTGTGCGGGTAACGAATTTTAAATTCATCCCGTTTCTTTTCGCAAAAACCAACGTTGGGTTCTCACGCCATTTTTCCTGCAACTCCTCTCCTCTTATAATGCCCAACGTTGGAATTCCGGCTAAACTGCCGACGGCAGAAACCGCAGCAATATGATTTGAAAATGCACCGCCGAACGTAATGATGTACGGCTTTGCAGGACTTGAAGCTATATAATGATTGACATTAAAAAACAGTTTCCAGTATTTGTTCCCTGAGATCTGAGGATGGATAAGATCTTCCCTTTTAATGAAAAGCTGAATATTTTTCTGAACGGGAATTTCCTGGATAGGGATTTTTTCTGTCGGAAGTCGTAATAGCATGTTTTTAACGCGGTATTCGCAAAGTTTAAGTTAACAAAAATACTGTTTTTTACGTTCGCAACGGCGTTTCAATCAGCAATGGAATATGCACAGATTTTATCATTGAGAATGGCGCAAAGCAAAGTTAAGAATCCGAGGTATTAAATATAACTCCCCTTCTTCGAAATGACACAAAGGTTTTATCAACAATCAAATTCCTAATTCCTATAAATATTTCCTGAAACTCCATAATTTTCTTTTTTTCAGATAATCAAGGTCATGCTCATTGGAATAAGCTTCTCTTTCAAAAGAAATCCTTTGGTAAGCCTTATAGCTGTCTTTCAGTTTGAAAACCCAGTAGTAATACTCCACCACATAAAAAATATAAAAGAAAATAATGAGCATTTCAAGCTGCTGCCTTAAATGTATTTTTTCATGATTGATCAATACCTTATTTTTCTTATCTTCGGGATTGCAGATCAGGATAAAAGGAAAAAGGGCAATGCCGTTGATTTTTAACCTTTTCAGCGACTTTTGGCATACAATTATCATATTAACAAATATAAAGTTTTTTGACTTAGCGATTTAACTTATGGCACTTTTTGACATCAAAGAAGGGGAAGACTTTTACTACAATGAGCAGGGATATAAGGTTTTTACGGAAAAGTTTCACCTGAAAAGAGGCCATTGCTGTAAAAGCGGCTGTAAACACTGTCCTTACGGATACGATAAAAAGACGGATACATTCATTAAAAACGATAAAAAAAATTAAATAAAATGAAAAAATATATTTTTCTTCTGTTAGCGTCGGCTACCCTGACTCTTAGTTCATGCAGCCCTTTCAATGTACGTTCTGATTATGCAGAGACGGCAAATTTTAATGCATACAAAACGTATAAATTAAGAATTGACGATCTTAAGCTGAATGATATTGACAAAGACCGGGTATTAAATGAACTGTCCAGACAGCTTCAGACCAAAGGACTTCAGTCGGGAGAAAATCCGGATCTGATTGCCAATGTAAAAGCAAACCATAAGAAAGTAACCGATATCAATTCTACTTCCCCTTACGGAATGTGGGGATGGGGCGGACCTTTCGGATGGGGAATCGGCATGAACAGAACATGGACGAGCAACTATAACGAAGGTGCTATTATTGTTGACCTGGTAGATGCAAGAACCAATAAACTGGTATGGCAGGGAATCGGAAGCGGAATTTCCGTAGATTCTCCGAAAGCAAAACAAAGACAGATCCCTGAGATTGTAGCGGAAATTATGAAGAACTACCCTCCTCAGAGAAAATAAGATTAATTCAATTAATCAGATATATGAAAACCAATGCAACGTTGCATTGGTTTTTTTGTTTAATATAAGCCGACTATATCATCAACAGCCTTTCAGTAAAGTTTAATTTAGTTCTTTACAGCTTTAAATGATTTTTCAGTTCCGTTTTTAAAATGTAGAGTCACAAAATAGGTTCCTCTTTCCAGATTATTTACGCTCAGCGTGGCCGCAGGTTTTTCAACAGTCTGCACTACCCTTCCCACGGCATCATTAATGGTAATCTTTTTTACATCTTTTATATCCGTAATGTTTAATATATCACTGAAAGGATTCGGGTACACCCTGATTCCGGCAGAAATATCATTTTCATGTGTCCCCAGGTTCGGGATCTGTTCCCAAACCGCATCATCCCAATAATGCCCGGCAAAGGAAGTTCCCGGATTACGGATTGCCAGCCTCATGCCGTCCGGAACAGTAATGGGAACTGTAAAAATCCTTTCTGATGTACTGTCATAAGACATGTTGGTAATGGTAATGGGCTGAAGCGTTACAAAAGTATCCGGTAGAGTATCTTTTATATATCCGAATTCCAGATAGCCCGCCCCGTTTGCTTTCATTTTCACTTTTAAATGATGGGTTCCCGCGTTGATATTGGTAAGCGGCGGCATCACGACAATAGAAATTTTTCCCGCTCCGTAACCGGTCTGGTAGATCTGGCTTGTTCCGGAAGCAGGCTGTGTACCTGAAATAATCTGGCTGGCCCCATTCAGGATGATCCTGTCCCAGCAGGTTGGCACAATACTGTTTGGGGAACTGTATGTGTCAAAATTTTCCGAGAAACTGTTCACCGGAGCACATTGGGCATTAATGGCAGAAATGCCGCCCACTATTCCTAATAAGGGAACATAAAGCTTAAGGTATAAATTTTTATTCATTCTAAATAAATATAATATCACGAAAATACTTCTTTTCAGTATTATTTCAAATTCAGAATTTTATGATTTTTATCAATTTTATAAAATTAATCTAATTTAAACCCAATTAATATAACCATAACTTAATATGTACCGGAATATATTAAAACGGAATAAAATTTCCCATAGCCTGTTGAAATTTAATAATTCCGTAATTTCTTATTCATAAATTTATACTAATCTTACCACACATAAATATTGACATGAAAAAACCATTATTCATCTTGACATTTGCTTCAATGTTAGCAAATGCGCAGGCTCCGGCAGGATATTACAATGCGGCGAACGGATTATCGGGAGCTTCTTTAAAAACTGCCTTAAGCAACATCATTACCAATGGCCATCTCGACAAAGGCTACAGTGGGCTGTGGACAGCTTATAAAACCACGGATATTGATAAAAATTACGAAAATGACGGTTCTGTTTTAGATATCTATTCTGAAAAACCAACGGGAACAGATCCTTATAAATTTACGCTGGTAAACAACCAATGCGGAACGTATTCTGTAGAAGGCAACTGCTACAACCGTGAGCATATTGTACCACAGAGCCTGTTCAATCAATCTTCTCCTATGGTTTCTGATATTCATTTTATCAGGGCTACTGACGGAAAAGTGAACGGAATGAGATCCAATTATCCTTTCGGAAAAGTAGGCACAGCTACATTTACGTCCAAGAACGGATCAAAGTTGGGGAATTCTGCTTCTTCAGGATATGCAGGAACGGTTTTTGAGCCTATTGATGAGTTTAAAGGCGATGTAGCCAGGATGATTTTTTATTTTGTAACGCGGTACCAAAGTAAACTGTCCGGTTTTTCTTCCGGAAATATGCTGGGAGGCTCTGCATTTCCGGGATTGCAGACCTGGGAGCTGAATGTCCTGCTGTCCTGGCACAATCAGGATCCGGTTTCACAGGCAGAAGTTAACCGGAACAACGCTTCATATACCTATCAGAAAAACAGGAATCCTTTTATCGATAACCCGAATTACGTCAATTTAATCTGGGGATCCGGCTCTTCTACAGGCGGCGGAACAACCACACCTCCTTCTCCTCCGGCTTCAAGTTCGTGTACCAACGAAAATTTTGAAACCATTCCTACCACAAGCCCGGCATCTTATACAACAAGAACCTGGACGAATAATTCGGTTTCATGGACGGCAACGGATGCCAGAACGGATCAGACAATTTCGGGGAAAGCGGTTACGGTGAGAGCAGGTTCGCTTACATCAGGAAATTCAGCCAATGGTATCGGATCATTAACGGTAACCACACAGCTTAAATTTTCCGGAAGTAACGGCACTTTTAATGTTAAAGTAAACGGCACTGTGGTAGGAACTGTTCCTTATTCTGCAAATGCAGTGACCACAACCATCAACAATATCAATATTACCGGAAATATATCGGTAACCCTGGAAAACACTTCAACAAACAACAGAGTAGCCATCGATAATCTGAGCTGGACCTGTTATCCGGGAACTTCAAAAATGAATCAGCGGGCTGTTAACGGATTGAATACTATTCAGAAAGACCTGCAGATTTATCCGAACCCGGTTTCCAATCAGGAAATTTTTATAAAAGGTGATGTTCAGCATATTAAAAAGGCTGAGATTTATGATCTTCAGGGAAAGGTTATCCAAACCATTGACCAGCCTTTTAAAAACACCAGGAATGTGATTAAAACCAGCAACCTTGGGCAGGGAGTTTATATTTTAAAACTGGATGACCAGGCTTTGAAATTTATCGTTAAGTAATGAATATGAAGTCATTTAAACTTTTTTAGTTTTATAAAATTTCTTCAGAGCTATTACTATAAAAGCTATGTAATTGAAAGATTTCCAACTTGATACTGTTGTATTGTAATTGAAAGATTTCCAACTTGATACTGTTGTAT
>NZ_LMKA01000004.1 GCF_001421435.1 Chryseobacterium sp. Leaf201 | reverse complement strand
TATTTTAATTTAGTAGAAAAAAAGTTTTATATATTTGATAATCATAAACTTTTAACAAAAATTTATCTATGAACTTTGATGAAATTGATAAAAAATTGCTGCTTTTTTTACAGGAAGATTCAAAGCAGACCACAAAAGAGCTGTCCTATAAGCTCGGGCTGTCCGTAACTGCCGTTTATGAACGCATCAGGAAAATGGAAAATACCGGTGTAATTTCAAAATATGTAGCACTTTTAGACCGGCAAAAAATCAACAGGGATTTTATTGTGCTGTGCCATGTAAAACTTACACAGCATAAAAAGCAGCATGTGCTCCGGTTTGAAAAAGAAATCATGACGCTTGATGAAGTTACGGAATGTTTTCATGTAAGCGGAGACTACGACTATATTCTCAAAATAGGAGTCAGGGATATGCCGGATTACCGTAATTTCATGCTGACCAAACTCACCACATTAGAGCATATTGCCAGTACCCACAGCTCATTTATGATCTCTGAAGTTAAGAATACAACGGCAATTGTTCTGTAATTATACCAGGACTCCGTTTTTAGAGGCAATCGGGTCCGGAAGATCCGTTTCGCCGGCCATCTGCAGAAGGTCGATTTCAATGGTCCGGCAAATGGAAAGCATCGGAACGTCAAACATTAATCCCGCAAAAGGGTTTTCAGAATAATCCCCTACAAGCTCCATGATAATGTAAATCCACCCGACGATGATACAGAATGGAATGCTTACCCAGACACCCCAGTCACCAAGCTTGGCAAATTCACTTACCAGTCCTAACGGAAGCAGCATAATGAACAGGATATTGAATATAAACGCGGTACTGGCAAACTGCCTTGGAGAAGGGAATTTTTTAATTCTTTCCGCCTGGCCCTGATAGCCGTAGAACTCATTCAGGCACGTCTGTAACTGAAGCTGGTTGAATTCTGAAATTATTTTGTCGTTCTTCAGCTCATTGATATCCTTTGCCTGCTGAGAAATCAGGTAGGTCGCAAAATTTTTGTAGGTAGACTGAAGTTCTGCCTCTTCTTCAGAAAGGTATTTATTAAGGAAGATCGGGGTTCTTGTATAATCCGGGAATCCTGCTTTGATCAGCCTGTTCCGTTTGTGGTCGATATTCTTGAATTGGTCGGTTTCCTCAGCTTTGATATGTTCCCATTCGGTAGGCACCAAAAGCTGCTCGCGGAAGGCATACAGCCATGCAATATGGCGGCATATGATTTTTCTCCTTTTATCTTCAATGTCAGGCATGTTGGTCTCTTCAACATCCGTATTAAAAGCATATACCATAGCGGCAAAAGACCGGCTGGAATTCACGATTCCGCCCCATATTTTCCGGGCTTCCCATAAACGGTCATAAGCCTGATTGTTTTTAAAACCTACCAGGAATGCTTCGGCAGTACCGATAAGTGCCACCGGAACCCAGGGAATAATCATCCACTGCCAGTCCAGGAAATAAAAAACCAGTGCGATAAGGGTACACCAGATCGTTATAATAATAAGGTGCTTACCTGATAGATTCAGGATCTGCTTGGCATTAATGTATCTCGTTGTAATCATGAATAGGCTGTGTTGACGGCTAAGGTCAACGAATGGATAAGCAAAACAAATACCAAGACAGGATGTGGTATCAAAAAAATATGCTTCAACAAAAACAGTGTATAAAAAACCTCCGGGATATCCGGAGGCTGTATATTGATTACTGTGTAAGCATCTGTTCAATTTTCTTCGCGAGCTTTTCGGCATTCGGAAGCATTTCTTTTTCCAGGACCAGGTTGATCGGGACGGCCGGTGTATCAAGCGACCCCATGGTCTCAACCGGAGCATCAAGATACCGGAAGCAGTTTTTAGAAATTCTGTGGGCAAAAGCTTCTGCAAAAGAATTATTCAGCTGTTCCTCTGTCAAGACGATACATTTACCGTGGGCTTTTACCCTTTCGAAAACCAGTTCTTCATCCAGAGGGATTATGGTTCTCAGGTCAATTACTTCAATTCTTCCGCTAAAGTTTTTTGCAGCTTCTTTCGCCCAGTAAACGCCCATTCCGTATGTTACTACCAGTAAAGTCCGGCCTTTTTCGGTTTCTTCTTTGTCCGCTTCAATAATTACTTTCCCTTTTCCGAAAGGTAAAATATAATCTTCTGCCGGTTCTATTGTTTTGGCATCTTCGGTTCCCGGAACCTTACTCCAGTACAGGCCTTTATGTTCTAACATCACCACCGGGTTCGGATCGTAATAGGCTGCTTTTAACAGACCTTTGAAATCGGCTGCGTTACTTGGATACGCGATTTTGATTCCTTTGATATTTGCCAGAATACTTTCAACGCTTCCGCTGTGGTAAGGCCCGCCGCCGCCGTAGGCTCCGATCGGTACACGGATGATATTGCTTACCGGGAATTTCCCCTGGCTTAAATAACTTGATTTTGAAATTTCCGTAATCAGCTGGTTGATACCCGGATAGATGTAATCTGCAAACTGTACTTCAACAATCGGTTTTAAACCAACAGCGCTCATCCCTGTTGTAGAGCCGATGATATAGGCTTCCTGAATAGCTGTATTGAATACCCTTTTGCTCCCGAATTTCTTTCCTAAAGTCACGGTTTCACGGAACACCCCGCCGATTCTTTCTCCTACGTCCTGTCCGTAAAGCAATGCTTCCGGATGCTTCCACATAATCTCCTGAATGGCATGAATGGCGGCATCCACCATTACAATTTTTTCTCCGCCTTCCGGCTCGCGGGTTCCCGTTTCCTCTGTAATCGGAGTGGGGGCAAAGATATGCTGCATTACCGTCTCAGGCTTCGGATCTTCCGCTTTCTGGGCTCTTTCAAAAGCTTCTTCGGCTTCCAGGCGGGCCTTTTTGGTGATCTGTTTTAAAAGTTCTTCATCAGTACCGGCATCAAGCAGGTAATTCCTCAATATTTCTCCCGGGTCTTTTGCCCTGTGTTTGGTTAAATCTTCTTCATCCCTGTAGAATTCCCTCCGCACTCCGGAAGTGTGATGGCCGATCAGTACCGTTTTGGCACAGACTACCAATGGTTTTCTTTCGCTTCGTACAAAATCAACCGCTTTTTTCATCACCTCAAAACTTTCCACGAAATCGGTGCCGTCCACTCTCATTCTGCTCAGTCCGGTAAATCCTGCAACGAAATCATAGGCATCACAGGTTCTGGCTTCTTCTTTCGTTACGGAAATTCCCCATTCGTTGTCCTGAACCAGGAAAATAATCGGAAGCTGGTGCAGGGCTGCGAACTGAAGTGCTTCACTCACTTCACCTTCCGTTACGGAATTGTCTCCAAGGCTGCATACCACAACAGGGTTGTTTTCAAACTGCTGTAATTCAAAGTCCTGAATATATTTGATTCCCTGTGCAACACCCGTTGTCGGGATGGTCTGCATTCCTGTTGCGGAACTCTGGTGAATGATTTTAGGTTTATTTTCGTCCCTGCTGGAAGGATGGGAGTAATAAGATCTTCCTCCTGAAAAAGGGTCATCGGCTTTTGCAAGCAGCTGCAGCATCAGTTGGTAAGGCTCAAAACCTATCCCCAAAAGAATGCTTTCATCCCGGTAATAAGGGGAAACCCAGTCTTCTTTTTTCAGCTGGTATGCGGTAGCCAGTTGAATGGCCTCATGGCCTCTTGAAGTACTATGAACATATTTGGTAACATTTCTGTTTTCTTCGTAAATGTCTGCCATTGCCTTGGCAAGCATCATATGGTTGTAAGCCTTAAGCAGAACATCCTGAGAAACTTTTTCGTGAAGGGTATTTTCCATAGAAAGCAAAGATAAACAAAAAAATAAAATACTAACAATTGTTAGTATTTTCATGTAACAGAATGGTTTATATCCTATTATGCTTTTATTTTGAAGGTTCAGTCTTATTTGTCCTTATCAGATATATACACTGTCATTCAGAGAGATTTATAAAAACTAATTTCAAAAGACAAAAAATTGAAGTAACTTTACATTCTCTTTTTACTTTAAAAGCTGGAAAAAATTACATGTATTTAGTTTTTGACACAGAAACCACAGGGTTACCAAAGAATTTCAACGCTCCGCTTTCAGACTCAGACAACTGGCCAAGAATGGTGCAGATTGCGTGGCAGTTGCATGATGATGACGGAACGTTAATTGAAAACCAGGATTATATTATAAAGCCGGAAGGGTATGACATTCCCTTTAACGCAGCGAGAATTCACGGGATCACCACAAAGATTGCCAATGAAGAAGGCCGTGACCTCGAAGAAATTTTAAATGAATTTGCCAAAGTATTAGAAAATGTAAGGGTGGTTTCAGGGCACAATGTTGAGTTTGATTACAATATTGTGGGAGCCGAATTCTACCGTAAAAATATAAAAGACAACCTTCAGGAAAAACCGAAAGCAGACACCATGGTTCTCGGTACGGATTTCTGTCAGCTCGGCGGCGGCCGTGGCGGAAGGTTCAAACCTCCGAAACTGGAAGAACTGTACGAAAAATTATACGGTCATAAGTTTGATGAAGCGCATAATGCAGCGGCCGACGTAAATGCAACGGCTCAGGTATTCTTTGAAATGATGAGGATTGGGATTATTCCTGCTGAGGTGTTAAAGACTTCGGAAGATCAGCTTGCGTATTTCAAAACGCTGTACCCGGATCCGATAAAGCCGTTCAATATTGTGATCAGAAAGCAGGTTGCGGATTTCAACAGTAAGAAAAAACAGGCCGATGTAGGAAGTATTGATGATATTGATCTCGGAAAATATTTCAATTTCAATAACCACAGTGTTTTTTCAACCTTATCCGCTACTTCAAGCATCAATGACCTGATTAAAAAAGCTTCGGATGATCATTTCCCTGCTGTCGGAATGGTAGACCTCGGAAATATGATGGGAGCCTTTAAGTTCGTTTCAGCAGTAGAGGGTGCCAACAGCGACAGGGCTAAAAAACATAAGGAATATCTCGCTAAAAAACAGGAAGCTGAAGAAAAAGGGGAGCCATTCAGTGAAGAAGAGCCGGTTTCAGAACCGCTGATTCCTGTTGTAGGCTGTGAATTTTATATTTCAGACCGTTACGAGCAGAAACAGTTTACCAAAGATGATCCGGACAGAAGGACGCAGGTGGTTCTGCTGGCGAAAGATTTTAACGGGTATAAAAACCTGGCAAAGCTTTCAAGTATCGGGTTCTTAAAAGGGTTCTACTTCGGCGTTCCCAGGATAAGCCGCGATCTGATTGCCCAATATAAGGAAGGGATTATTGCATTGACTTCAGGAATCCACGGGGATATCCCGGATGCTGTTTTAAATACCGGTGAACAGAAAGGGGAGGAGCTTTTCAAATGGTGGAAAGATACTTTTGAAGATGATTTTTATGTTCAGATTCAGAATCACAAGCTGCCCGAAGAAGAGCATTTAAATGATGTTTTACTACACTTTGCCGATAAATATAACGTTAAAATTTTAGCGCAGAACGAAACTTTTTATACCAATAAAGACGATTCCAATATCCAGGATATCGTAAGCTGTATCAAAGACGGTGAGAAATTAACAACACCGGTCGGAAAAGGTTTCGGAAAAAGGCGTGGCCTGGCAACGGGAGAATATTATATCAAGAATTCCGATGAAATCAAGGAAGCGTTTTTAGCATATCCCGATGCTTTTGATGCATACGAAGAATTTACGGCGAAATTTAAGCCTTACACGTTAAAAAGGGATGTTTTACTGCCGAAATTCGATATTCCTTCAGAATTTATCCACACTGAAGATGATGTAGATGGTGGAAAACGTGGTGAAATGGCTTATCTGACCCATTTAACATATGAAGGTGCAAAAAAAAGATATGCAGACACCGGAATTACCGGTGAAATTAAAGAGCGTCTCGATTTCGAGCTGGAAGTTATTGCCAATACCGGATATCCGGGGTACTTCCTTATCGTTCAGGATTTCTGCAATGAAGCCCGGAACATGGGAGTGTGGGTAGGCCCCGGAAGGGGTTCCGCGGCAGGTTCCGCAGTAGCCTACTGTATCGGGATTACCAATGTAGACCCGATTAAATATGACCTCCTTTTTGAGCGTTTCCTGAACCCGGAAAGGGTTTCGATGCCGGATATTGATATCGACTTTGATGATGAAGGAAGGGATAAAATTATTAAATGGGTTGTTGATAAATACGGTAAAAATCAGGTAGCCCAGATTATTACCTATTCCGTGCTGGGTGGGAAATCTGCCATTAAAGATGCCGGAAGGGTTCTGGATCTGCCTATTCCCGATACCAACAATATTGCCAAGCTGATTCCTTCCACACCGGGAATGAATATTGCGAAAGCCCTTTCAAAATATGATAAATTAAGGCCGGAAGACCAGATGCTTGTTGATGAGATGAGATCGGTCCTGAGCAGTCCTTCAGATCCGCGCCATGATGTACTGGCGAGTGCAAAGAAAATGGAAGGATGCATCCGGAATACCGGGATTCATGCCTGTGGGGTCATTATTACGCCGGAAGATGTAAGTAACCTGGTGCCTGTAACCATCGCAGCAAAAGATGCGGATATTCTTGTCTCGCAGTTTGATAACTCGGTGGCAGAAAGTGCCGGTCTTCTGAAAATGGACTTCCTGGGCCTCAGAACGCTTACAATTATTAAAGATGCCCTGAAATTGGTTAAGCAGCGGCATGGAGTTGATATTGACCCTGATGAAATAGGGCTTGAAGACGCGAAGACCTATCAGCTGTTCAAAGAGGGAAGGACCATCGGGATTTTCCAGTATGAAAGCCCGGGGATGCAGAAATATATGAGAGAGCTTAAACCCACTGTTTTTGCCGATCTTATTGCCATGAATGCCCTGTATCGTCCGGGCCCGATTAAATATATCCCTAACTTTATCAACAGGAAACACGGGATTGAGGAAATTGTCTACGATTTACCGGAAACCGAAGAATATTTAAAGGAAACCTACGGGATTACCGTGTATCAGGAGCAGGTAATGCTTCTTTCCCAGAAGCTGGCCAACTTTACAAAAGGTGAAGCCGATACGCTGAGAAAAGCGATGGGTAAAAAGCAGATTGACGTTCTGAATAAAATGTACCCGAAATTCATTGAAGGAGGAAGGAAAAATAACCTGAATGAAGAACGGCTGGAAAAAATCTGGAATGACTGGAAAGCTTTTGCAGAATACGCTTTCAACAAATCCCACTCCACCTGTTATGCCCTGATTGCCTATCAGACTGCTTTTCTGAAAGCCAATTACCCGGCAGAATATATGGCGAGTGTAATGAGCAACAACATTAACAATACCGAATCCATCACCATGTTCATGGAAGACTGTAAAAGTATCGGTGTTGATGTTCTGGGGCCGGACGTAAATGAATCCCAATACAAGTTTTCCGTAAATGAAAAAGGGCAGATCCGTTTCGGCCTCGGAGCGATTAAAGGAATCGGGGAGGGCCCGAGTGAAGCGATTACCCGCGAAAGAGCAAACGGAAGATTCAAGAATATCTATGATTTCTTTGAGAGGATCCAGCCTTCACAGATGAATAAGAGGGTAGCGGAAAGTTTGGTACTGGCAGGAGCTTTTGACGAACTGGATTCTTTCCACCGAGGCCAGTATTTCGATATTGATATGGCGGGAAGAACCAATCTGGAAAGGCTTATCAGGTATGGGCAGAGCTTTCAGGAAAGCAAGCATGAAATGGAAAACTCTCTTTTTGCAGACTTTGCGGAAGAGGTTCAGATTGAACAGCCGAAATTGCCTCCTTGCCCGGAATGGCCCAATATGCACAAGCTGAATAAAGAAAAAGAAATTATAGGATTTTACCTCTCTGCGCATCCGCTGGATGAATTCAGGTATCACTACCGGTTTATGCAGGGACAGCTTTCCAAAAAAGCGGTTCTTGAAAAAGAAGAAGAGGTAAAGCTGGTAACGGATGAAGCTCCGGTTCTTGAACAGGAGACCCCTGAAGATGTAGCAGACTTGGTGGAAATTGTTTCCGATGAATTGCTGACAGGGGAGGAAATCATTGAAGAAGTAACCAAAAAAGCAGAGCCGAAAGGCGTATTCCAGTTCCTGAACCTTGATGAGGTGGATGCCTATAAAGAACAGGCTTTTGCCAATAAACAGGAAGAATTATTTGAGGAAAAGAAAAAAGACTGGAAAACGATACAGAAAGAACGCGAAAACGGCGGTGGCGGAAAAGAATATACCGTTGCAGGCCTGATTACGGAATATGTTGTGAAAGACGGCTTCAGAAGCGGTGAGAAAGTAGCTTTTGTAACACTGGAAGACTATTCCGGGTCCTATTCTTTCAGGTTGGGAGACCGGGATTATATGAAGCTGAAGGAAAAGCTTGAAGTGCAGCGTTTCGTTATTTTTAAAATCAAGTTTGCCCAGGTAAAAGACGGGCGGGTCTTCGTAAATGTAAATGAAGTAATTGAACTGCAGGAAGCATTTGAAAGATTTGCCAAGAGCATTTCCCTGGTAATGGATGTGATGGATTTCCGGCCGGAAGACCTCAGTTTTTTCCAGAAGGTACTGGAGAAAAATCAGGGAAACCAGAAAATAAAATTCTATATCAAGCATATGGATGATGACTCGCAGGTCGAGCATCTGGAAGTCCAATCGATGAAACATTCGGTTGATCTCAATGGTGACCTCATCAAAGAAATTCAGCTCCTCAACAAATATGAGTTCTACCTGAATTAAAAAAATATTGAATTGTAAAAGTGGCTCCGGCCACTTTTTTTTATTTTAAAACTTAAATATGGTATGCTTTTAAGCATACAGTTTATTATTGGTCCTTGATCATTTAAAAGAATAACATATTAATAATGATAAAAAAATAAATAAT
>NZ_LMKA01000003.1 GCF_001421435.1 Chryseobacterium sp. Leaf201 | reverse complement strand
AAAATAATTTGTTTACTTCATTTTTAGTGAATTTAAGATTAAAATGCTTTTCCTTTTTAATCCAATTGTAATTATCCAGAATAGCTTGATCAATTATTTTTAAAAAATCAAATTTGATCAAAAGAAAAAGCTCCGGGTATACCCGGAGCTTCTATATATATGAAAAATATTATTATTTCTTTATAAACTTAATACTCTCAGAAATATTATTGTCTTTGATCGTAATGATATAAGTTCCTTTTACCAACTCAGCTACTCTTACCTGATTGTTATCAATTGTACCGCCTTTTACTAATTGGCCAACTGCATTGTAAATTTCAAATTTAGCTTTATTTGAAACCTTGGTAATGTTTAATACCTCGCTTGCAGGGTTAGGATATAATCCAAAGGCTTCTTTTTTAACTTCATTTGTTGCTAACAATGAATTTAAGCTGAATGCTCTCGACTCAATTTCTCCAAATAATCCACCGTCAGAGATTAATTGATTTGATGAAGTTCTCAATTCATAATATCCTGGAACAAGTAGTGGATTAAGATTAGAGAAACTTAAACCATCACCCTCTGAATCTTCGATTTCAAATACATAACAATCATTATTACTTAGTGTCCATGTCTCATTGATAAGTGCAGGAGTAAGTGAATCTACATAGGGTCCCCCACTATGTAATGTAGCACCAGCACTATTCTTCAGCGTCCAGGTTGTTTCTGTTCCCCAATAATCCAACTGTAACTTAAAGTTTACTGTACTGGTATTGAATGCTGTATCAGCAGCAGCGTTAACAAACGTTCCCGTTGCAGAGTTGTTTGTTGCTCTTTGGTCAGCACCTCCGTTTGCATTTACAATAGAAGCTGTTACGTTACCGCTGGGAGTAGATGCTGTTACCGGAACAGTAAAGGTATTAAATTTATCTTGTGCTAAGTTTCCGGTCCAGCTGTAACTCTGTGGAGCACCTCCATTTACTGAATAAGAGATGGTAGCAGATGTTAAATTTAAAGTACCTCTGTTATAGATTGTTAATTTTAAAGTAGGCACAACTGATGTTGTAGGACAAGCAGCTAAGTTATTACAGCCTCTCTCAATTTTAATTTCAGCATCTACCGGGAACAATGCAATCGGCTGCTCAGCAATTGAAGTTTTCAACTGAACTCTTCGTGGAGAATTATCCATTACTGTCCTGATTCTTGCTTTCTGGTCCAGCGTAAATGTATTCATGCATAGGTCTACTGTATAATCCATATAGTTTTCAACCATATCAAAGCCCGGAGAACTTGGACAGGAATCAATAGGATTATTTGGCGGGGCAGGACAATTAGAATTTGGGCCTGCAGCAGCTGGCGTATCAAGACAAAAGTCATTATTGCTGTCTGTAGCATCTAAAACGCAAGACTGAGTATCTCCCCAGATATGCCTTAGACCTAACCAGTGCCCTACTTCATGAGTCATTGTTCTCCCTCTGTCATAGTACTGATATAACAAAAATGTCCCATCATCATAAACACTGCTTCCAAAAGTTCCGGCGGCAGCAACAACTCCGTCCGTAGTAGCTAATCCTCCATTTACATCAAGTCCGTTAAGTCCTGAATTTGATGGAAACTGTGCATATCCTAAAGTAGCTTCATCAGCACCTTCAAAAGCGACAGTCCACATATTGAGATATTTTGAAGTATCCCAGATTGTTTCAGGTTTTACATATTCATCAATCGCAGCCATTGTCCAACCTGATCGACAAAGGTTTACACGATTAATACCGTTTGTAGGGTTTCCTTCAGGAGTAACTTTTGCCATAGCAAACTGTATTTCCACATCAGCACCTATCGGATTGTTGTTATATCCTGCAGTTCCTAAGGCTTTACGATAATCATCGTTAAGTACATTTATTTGTGATACAACCTGTGCATCGGTAATATTCGGATATGATCCTAAATTCTGTCCGGAATGAATAACGTGTACAACAACCGGAATCGTGATAACATTCCCGTTTTGTGATTTATTTGTTTTTGCCTGCTGTACCAATGGTGCCAACCAGGACTCAAATTGTTCCTTAGAAAGTCTTCTAGGAAATTTTGCATGAAGCATTTCTTCATACTCATCACTAGAACATCTTTCATAGCCATGATACTTTGCATGCTCTTCTGCCTTCTTGCCAGGAACTTCCTTTTTTATAACCTTATCGAAGCTTTGGGCATTAATACCCACAGCGCAAAATAAAGGCAATAAAAAAGCAATCCTTAAAAAAGTAATTTTTTGCATTTCTTAAATTTATTATTAAGCTGCAAATATATTAGTTTTTAAATTTATTCTTTTTAATTTCACTGAATAAATTACCCCAAGATTAAAATTTATCAAATGAGCAAAATAATTCAGACAACTTTAATTATTTTTCTTTGCACTACTGTACAATGCAATACTCAGGAAAAAATAAAAAAAACGGATGATCACACAGTAATTACACAAAAAAAACAAAAAATCAGCAGAATAGAATTAAAAGAGCAGACCAGAGGAACAAACAGATCAATTACATTTGATGCAGGATCAATAATAACTTCTTTAAATGAAAATATTTCAAAATCTGAAATTTCATCTTCAGAATGGGAAAATATAGTAAAGCAGACAAGTTTAATAGACCTTTCCAAAATAGCATCTTACGAATCTCCTACCACAGGCAGATTTTCCGACAGGGCATTAGCATCTACGATTATTATTACATCCAACGGAAAAACTTACCAGTCAGCCTCTTTTGATGCAGGAATCCCTCCAAAAGAATTAGAGGGACTCTATAGATTATTAAAAAGCAAATCAGGAATTACCAAAAGAGGAGAACCTAAACTTCGTTAAAACTTGTACGCAATATTCCAGGCGAACCCCATATTGAATTTGGAAGAGCTTTTTCCGAATCCCGGAATAATCATCGGCTGAATTTCATCCTGTTTTGTGGTGGCAACCATGTACCTCGGCTGGAGATTGACATCGATAAAAAAATCGGATTCAAACAGCTGAACACGGCCTCCGATGGTTCCTTCCAGCCAATAAGAAGACTGTGTGGACGAAGGAAAAGCTATGGAAGAGGAACTGCCGCCAAATCCGCGGACCGGCACAGCCCTGTACTCCTGTGTATAGAATGAGCCTCCGATTTTTCCGCCTCCGTAAAAGCCGTTGAATTCATTTTCAGGATCTTTGGCCAGCATATAAAATGCACCCAGCTTCAGGAAAGGACCGCTGGCTTTTGCATCATAGCTGTTTTTCTGGTATACATTGGATTCAAAACCGGCTTCAACAATACCATGGATATTGTCTT
The DNA here is from genome assembly GCF_001421435.1 of Chryseobacterium sp. Leaf201. Lineage (GTDB taxonomy): Bacteria > Bacteroidota > Bacteroidia > Flavobacteriales > Weeksellaceae > Chryseobacterium. The sequence continues at coordinate 5,541 of NZ_LMKA01000003.1, read as the reverse complement.
TAATTTTTGAGGATATAAATCCCTGGTACAGTTTCCGGTCTGAGAAAAAAGAAACGCCTGCATTAAGAATGTCTCCGCCCACCATAAAGTTGGGTTCATACTTCCATTTTTCTTTTTTAACCTCCTGACTGTTATCCTGAGCAAAGCTCAACATAAATACGGTACTAAAAAAGAAGGTAAAAATTCGTTTTGTCTTCATTCTCTATAAAATTTTGTCCGGGCTCTATGCTTCTTACCGGGATAGTGGTTGCAGGATCCAGCACAGGATTTAAATTTTCATACGTTTTCTTAATGCCGCATCCTGGTGAAACATATATGGATTTCGTTGTATAATTGACCCTGATTTTTGATTCAGTCCCGGTGTTTGAAGTCCTGAAATAAATGTCCGTAAACGGAGAATCATCTACCCGTAAAGGAATAACACGGGATTTAATATTGGTTTCCTTTCCGAGCTGCACTTTTCCGGAGCCGTAATCTACCGCTACATAAAGTGAATCCACTGTTCTTTCTTTTCCTGTTTCAAAAGTTCTGAAAGATACTTTCATCCGGGGAGTTCCTTCTCCGCTTTCACAGATATCGTCATCACCGCCACACGAAAAAAGAAGGCTGAAGAAACAGACTGCAATGAGGAATTTAAAATATTTCATAATAGGATCTGATGAAATTCAAATATATATAAATTATTTTTTAATCAGTAATGCAATGTTTTCCACATGATGGGTTTGCGGAAACATATCTACCGGCAGGATTTTCACCACCGTATAATGTTCTTTCATTAACGCCAGATCTCTCGCCTGGGTTGCCGAATTACAGCTCACATAAACCACTTTTTCAGGAGCCAGTTTCAAAATCTGCTCCACAACTTTCTGATGCATTCCGTCTCTTGGCGGATCCGTAATCAGAACATCTGCTTTTGGATGGTTTGCAAGGAATTCATCATTGAAGATATCCTTCATATCCCCGCAATAGAAAGAGGTATTGGTAAGGCCGTTCAGCTCTGCATGTTCTATTGCTGCATCAATAGCTTCCTGCACAGACTCGATTCCGATTACCTGTTTTGCATTTCTGGCTACATATTGGGCAATGGTACCGGTACCTGTATATAAATCATATACTACTTCTTCGCCTTTCAGATCAGCAAATTCCAGTGTCTTCCTGTATAATTCAAGCGCCTGCTTATAATTGGTCTGGAAAAACGATTTGGGCCCGATTTTAAATTTCAGTCCATCCATTTCTTCCATCAGAAAACCGTCTCCGAAATAGACATTGATATTCAGATCGTAGATTGAGTCATTCGGTTTAGAGTTAATGGCATACACCAGTGTTTTAATCTGCGGAAATGTCTCTAGAAGGAATTCAAAAAGCTTTTCCCTGTTCTCTTTTTCTTCCCTGTACAACTGGAAAAGCACCATCCATTCTCCTTTTGAGTTCTGCCTCATCATTAAAGTCCTTAAAAACCCTTCGTGATTTCTGACATCAAAAAATTCCAGTCCATTTTTTACGGCATATTCTTTTACCGCCAGACGGATGGTATTTGAAGGTTCTTCCTGCAGAAAACATTCTTTAAGATCAAGAATTTTGCTCCACATGCCTGGAATATGGAAACCAAGTGCATCCCGGCTGCCGAAATTTTCTTCGGAACTTATTTCATATTGGGTAAGCCATCTTGCATTGGAAAAGGAAAATTCCATTTTGTTTCTGTAGAAATACTGCTCTTCAGACCCAAGAATAGGAACGGTCTCGAAATTATCAATCCCCCCGATTCTTTTGATGTTGTTATATACTTCTTCCTGTTTGAAATCCAGCTGTTTTTCATAGCTCATGTTCTGCCATTTACAGCCTCCGCAGACACCGAAATGAATACATTTCGGATCTACCCGGTAAGGTGATTTTTCAAGCAGATCAACTGCTTCCCCTTCATAGTATTTGGATTTTGCTTTTTTAACCCTTACATTAACAACATCTCCCGGAATGGCTCCTGAAACCATAACGGTTTTCCCTTCTTCCGTGCGCCCTATGGCAACTCCCTTCGCACCTGCATTTACAAGCTTTATATTTTCAAGAATGAGATTCTTTTTCTTTTTCATCCGTAATCTTCTGTTTGTCTGATGGATTTCTTTCAAATCCCATCAATAGTTCTATTTTTTATCAGCGAAATACCTGCTGATTTATTTTGCAAAAATACAATAAAAAAAACCTTATCCGAAGACAAGGTTTTTATATGTATTCAATTTAAATTATTTTGTCTGGGCCGATTGAGGATTTGCCTGTGCTGGCGCCTGCTGCTGTGCGGCGGCAGGATCCACTTCCATCATACCTGGCTGCTGTAACTGAACGTTAGGATTTACTTTCGGAGCAGAAAGCCCTGTCTGCTTATCCAGAACGGTTACCAGTTCAGGATCTCCCAGATTGAAGAATGGTTTGCTGGCAATTTTCCCGTCTTTATCTACAATGACGAAACAAGGTAATTTGAAACCGTATACACCATATTTCTTAGCGATATCGGAGTTTAGCCCGCCATCTGCATATACATTCACTCCGTTTATTCCTTTTAATAGAGAATTGCTTGTTTTTGTAAACTGTTCTTTGGTATCGTCAACGTTAACAAAAACGAAGTTCATTTTAGATTTGTAGAAATTTACGATTTCTTTTAATACAGGAATAGTAGCTTCCCCGATATAAGGATTCCATGAAGCATAGAATGTTAACAGATAAGGTTTTCCTTTGTTATCAGAAAGGTTGTAAGATTTCCCGTCTGCTTTTACCAATGCAGCTTCAGGAGCCTGTTCCCCAATTTTGAAACCGTTGATGGCAAACTGGATTTTTTTAAGATCTTCTTTAATGCCGGCATCCTTAATGTCTGTATCGATAATTTTCTTAATTTTCTCAGTTGTTTTTTCAGGAGAACCCGGGTGGATATCCGACTGTGCCATTACAAAAGCCAGTAAATAATCTTTTGCAGTCTGCGAAAGGTCTTTTTGGTTCTTTTTCAGATATTCTGAAAATAATTCTGATGTAGTAATATCTGTTTTCCCTGCACTGTTGGCCTGAGCATATTTCTGGAAATCAGGACTCATCTTAGCTAAAAGGTATTGTCTGTAGTAAGGATTTTCCTTTACCATCACTTCTTTGTTTTCCTGAAGTTTGTTTTCAAAATCAGTGAAAGCTTTTGTTACTTTGAAAGAAGGATTGCCCATTTGCTTATGGCTCATGTCATATTGATTCAAAATGGTAAGCAAAGTACTGGCAAGATCATTTTTCTTCCATTTTACAATTTCATCATCCGGATTGAACTTCTTAACATTTTCCTCAATGTTTTTATTAACATCAGCCTGAACTTTTTCTATTCCTTTCAGGAATGTTTTCTCATCCTTCATCAGCAGCTCATTCATGTTAACGGTCTGAGCATAGTTGGTAAGGTATTTTTGAGTTGCCGTGAAGAAATCATTGTTATTCTTGGCATCGCCCGTAATTACATATTCAGAAGGGAATGTCATTCCGTTACCGGAGATTTCAAGCTTCTGCCCTCCTTTCAGATAAATTAAATTCTGTTTTCCACCATAAGACATTACATACATTCCGCTTTTAGGAGCCTCAAAGCTTCCTGCAAAAGTTCCGTCTTTATTGACACCCATATTGATTAGCGGTAAAGTGGCTACACCTGAAGCCTCAATAAACTCGATTCTTTCCAGTGGAGAACCGCCTGTAATTTTTCCTTTTACTTCAACTTTTTTAGAGCAAGACATCGCAAAAACAGCGATGATAAACAATAAAAGATATTTTTTCATTTTAGATTTTATAATTACGCAAAAATAAGTTTTTCGATAAACTTAATACAATTAAATACTGTTTTTATGAAAGATTTAACTAAAAAAATATTTTATTTATCAACTTTTAATCAGCTAAAGAATATTACTCAATTAATATAAATATTATTGGACATTGATAAGTGGCTTGTCTAAACCAACTAAAGTCTTCACCTACATTATAACATTTATTCTCTCCAATTTTATCAGTTTTTTTCATCTTCATTACAAAGCTGCCTAATGAGATAAATCCCACATAAATATTCTTAAAATTTTCGTCAATTATAATATTACGATGACTGACATCAATTTCCAAGTATTTATTGTTTTCTCCAAAGTTTACTTCTATATCAGGAAGTAATCTCTGCGGATTTTTACAATCTACAGAATCACAGGTATACATTACTGGAATTATTTTTGTACTCTCCTTATCAATTTTCTCTCCGGAAGCAGGATGCTTTCCGCTGCTAAAATAATATCTGATCTTCTTTATTTTTTTATTTAAGTAAGATTGGTCTTCGTGAATTTCGACAATTTTTGTTACATTTGGTAGCATATAAAGTTTTGAAGAACTGCCTTTATCTTCTATACCAATTGATAATTCTTTCTTCTTATTATTGATTATAATAGTTTCAATAGTTTGTCCGGAGGTAAAGAACAAAACAGTATTTTGAACTATGAGTTCCTCCTTGTATAAATTGTAATTAATATTACGATCCAGATCTAATACTAATAAACTATCTGAAACAGCTATACTTTGTAGAGGAATCTCAACGAGACTATTTTCAGATATAAATAATTGATTTATTTTACCATAAACTTCAATCTGATAATTTTTGATAAACTCTGAATCTCTTTTTAAATGGAAGCTTTGCGAATACAGTTTTGTAAAAAAGCAAAAGCTTATTAAAATAATTTTTAATAAGCTATATCTTGTTGATATGCAGAACTTGTTATGGGTTGCAGGCTTGAACTGACTCATAAGTACCGGTAGTTATCCAAAAACGTGTTTTTTTAATAGTAACAGCTTCTACAAACTGCGGAACTCCGTTGAAATATTCTATATGACAAGGACCATCAACTGACACTAATAAGTTATTACACCAGAAACAGTTTTTTTCAGTTGTTGTACTTGTATTTTTATAGACAGTTTCCATACTGTAAAATAATGAAAGTCCTCTTGCTGTACCGAAAATTTGCCCGGCTCTTATTTCCAATAATTTAATATCATCAGAATTATAATTTTTTTGTATGTCCGCAAAAAATTCTTCTGTTAATGTAGCTTTTAATTCATTTATGAGTCCTGCTTCTTCTTCATTTAATTCAGAATTTTCAACAAAATCATCCAATTTACCTTGCCAAACATTTGCTTTTGTTTGTAATCTAATGAATGATATGTGGCAAACTGATCTTCTGAATTGACTACTTCAGAATATAATTCTCGCGAACTTTCTCCCCGCAAGAGTTCATTATCATTTTTTGACTGATTTTTCAAATTTAGTTCCACTCCATTTTTCTCTGATAATGTTTCGTCATTATGACAGGAATTAAAAATAAGTGGTAAAAATAAAATAAGTGCAGATTTTAAAATTGTCTTCATGCTTATAGTTTAAATGGTTATAATTAAATATTTTCACAAAGCTACAATTTTAAAAATTTTAGTAAAAAAAGTAAAACTAATTTTTTTAATGAGATAATTCACTTTATTAAGAAGTGACATTTAAAACAGAATTAT
>NZ_LMKA01000002.1 GCF_001421435.1 Chryseobacterium sp. Leaf201 | reverse complement strand
GAATAATGAAACGGGAGCGATTGAAGCAACGGGACACCTATTCTAAAACTGATTTCCAAAGTTCTATTGATTTCTTTTCGGAAAAATTATTTTTAAAGAACTCAACTGCTTCCTCTCTTTGCTTTTCATACAGCGTTTCATCACTGCATAGCCGGGTAATGATATTGGCGAACTGTTTTTCATCATTAGTTACCATACACCCATTACCTGTCTTTTGAATAAAGCCGTCAACTGCTTTTTCATTGCCTACAACAGGTAAACCGAAGGACAGGGCTTCTACCACTTTGATTTTAATGCCGGTTCCCTCTAACATCGGGCATATAGCTATTCTGCTTTTATGATAATATTCGTCAAGATGATCTGCAAAAGGAATTTTTTTAATATTTGCTTTATCAGGGATATGATTGCATACTCTTCCGATAACACATATATTTATGTTGGAAAGCAATGGCATTACTTTTTCCACAAACCAATTAAGAGAGTGTATATTAAAGGGATTATCAGAGCCTACAAAGATAAGATCATACTCTTTTTCAATAAATTCAGTTTCAAAATTTTCAGAGAAGCTAGGTGGAATATTAAATACTTTATTGGGTAGAAAGCTTTTAAAAACAAAATATTCATCGTATGATATGGTAATAACTTTATCATAAAAAGATAGGTTTTTAATTTCTTCATTAAATTTCCTTCCGATATTCATTTCTTTATTTTTATAGAATTCATTTAATGTAATCCAGTCATGAGTATCAATGATTGTTACAGCACCCTTTAAGTTTTGTTTTCTGATAACGTCTGTCCAGAATTCATAGTTTATGATAATATAGTCATAAGTCTTATCTTTATAAAAATCATCAAATGTATCTTGAAAGTATTTGGTATAAAAGAAGTTACTTTTATTTTTCTTAGTGAAGAATTTTATAATTTTATATTTCCAATAAATGTAGCTTGACAATTTTTTTAAGGGTCTTCTTTTTAAGATAAGAATATCATCAATTATATTTTTATCTATATCTTCATATGAATCACCAAAATTTTTGTAGAAATCTTCGATACCTACCAGATCAATTTTTAATCCTAAAGATTTTAAATGTTTAAGATTAGTATAGGCTCTGGTTATATTTCCTCCACGCTTTGCAAATGGATTTTCAGGGAAAAAGAATAATACTCTTTTATTTAAGTAATTCATTATAATAATTAATTGTGTGAAATACTGTACTTTCTAAATTATAGGTTGTTTTTATGGTATTCTCAGCATTGCTGCTTATTTTTTCTGACAATATATTATCTGAAAATATCATCTCTACAGCATCTATAAAATCATTTTTAGTAGAAGCAATAATACCATTCTTCTGATGCTGAATAATTTCCTGAAAAGCCTCAATACCTGAGCAGATAACAGGCTTTCTCAATGCCATTGCCTCACATAGTGCAAGCCCAAAAGTTTCTCCTTCCGAAGGATACAGTAAAACATGGGCTTTCCTGATTTTCTCAATAATCTCATTTTTTTCTAAATAATTATAGAATATAATCTGTGTTCGGATGTTTTGATCTAATAAAGCAAGCGTCTTTTCTGCCTGTTTAGTCATATTTCCTATTATATGAAAAGTAGTCTGAGGTTCTTTTTCTAAAATAGATCTGAATGTTTCTAGTGCAGTATAAAACCCCTTTTCTTTTGAAGCGGTACCGACAAAAAAAATAGAATGCTCTATAATTTTTGTATTGTCAGGCGTAAAATCCTGAACATTGATTCCATTATGGATAGTTTTAGAATATACATTAAAAGTTTCATAATTTAATTTCTGACTATATTTTGAAACGGTGATGATGTTTTTAGAATTTTTAAAAGCTTGCTTCTCGCAAAAAATTCTTCCTGACTGGACATTTTGGTAGCCAAAATATTTTTTCAAAATAGTCCAAGATCCATGACAACGTATAATATGAGGAATATTATCTGGAAGAGAAAGTGCTAATCCATCAAAATCATGAGTTTCAATTATATCGAAGTTATAATTATTAATTTTTATCCATTTACCTAATTTTTTTTTTATGATTCTTTTTTCTAATAAATATATCTTATTATGAAGTGAATTTAATAAGCCAATTTTTCCGGAAATAGATCTGATAAATTCTAAAGCAAAATTAGATTTGAAAATATCCTTTATAGCATATATTTCTACATTCTCATCCTCTATTTGATATTTATTATTGGTAATAAGAAAAACCTTGACACTTAGTCCGCTATCATTTAATTTTGCACATAGATTCTTATAAAAAATGCCGGTCCCTCCAACTTTTGGTAAAGAAGGATGTTTATACTCTTTTGTTACTATAAGAATGTTTTTCATTACAGCTGAAAGATTTTCTTTGTCCAGGAATCTAATGTATAATTATTATAAATTATATCCGGAATCTTTTCGTAAGACGATTCAAAAAAAGACCGGTTCAGATTGCTGCAGGTTTTATCCAACACTAAAATATTATTTGGATTATAAAAATCATAGTTTTTAATCATTTTATTATCTGTAATGATTTTTTTCTCCATTGCCATAGCTTCAAAAATCCTGAAGCTTAGTCCGTATTGGTTTTCACGGGTGAGATCAAGTAAAACCCGTGAATTTTTATAATATTCGGGAAGCTTTTTGTGACTTATTTTTTTTACACTGAACAGGATATTAAGATTTTCCGGAACAGTCATAAAAAGGTTTTTAAGCTGATGTTTCCAGCCCTTTTTACCGATTACCATGATCTGAAATTTCAGATGTAATTCAAGGAGCCGCTTTGTGAGCAATTTAATAAATGCAACTCTTTTATGGTCATAAGAAGTAATATAAAAAAGATCTGTTTCCGGATTTTGTATATTACAGGAAAGGTGAGGGAGATAAATATAATTGGTCAGTTTTTCAAATCCGTATCGCTGTATATCAAGGATATCGAAAGAGAAAATTTTGTCAAAAAGTTCCAGCTTACTCTGATCTACCGGAATCCTGTCGAGGCTGTCATAAAGATAGGTGATTAAACGGTCTGAACATTTTCTTATCTGTTTTAAAGTGGACAAATCAAATGTGTCAGGATTCAATACCAGGATCTGATCCTGATATCCTAATTTCTCCAGGGAATCCAAAACAAATTTCTGTCGTTTTTCTGCTTTTATATTTTTGTTTAAAAATATTTTACTTACCGCATTGGCAGCCCTTTCACTAAAATCAGCATAGGTTACATCAGCTATTTTAATGTGGTGGGCATCAATATGTTTGGTCCGTAAGGTCTCAACGATATATTGATCATAACCCCAAAAATCATAACTGATAACACAAATTTTCATCCCGTTAATTTTGCTCTTTTTTTAATGATTCATAGGTCTCAAAAACACTTAATGACTGCAGATAAGAAAGCTGGCAGCCTTCTTTGCCGTCTAAGATTCCTAAACGCAAAATATATGCCTTAAAGAATTTAAAAGCGGTCTTTGAATATTGTACGAAAATATTGAATTTCTTTCCCTTTAAGGAAAGTTCCTGCCCTTTTAAAACACCATAATGAATCATTTTCTGTTTATAAGATTCATAATCTGATACTGAATAATGAAGAAGCTTATTGGTAAGTTCTCCCACCGAACCCTTTACATTCAGGGTTTCATGTACTTTTTTATCTGGTGTATAGCGTGCCTTGGACTTCCGGAAAAGCCTGAAATTTTTGTCAGTTTGCGTTCCTGAATAGTGAATTGGCTTTTGGGCAAAATAAAATTTTCTGTAGAAATAATAAGCATCCTTCTGCTCCGGTTTTTTAAACTCGTCAATAATTTCCTGTTTTAATGGAGGCGTGATTCTTTCATCCGCATCTAAAAACAGCACCCAATCATTTTTAGCCTCATCCAAAGCTAAATTTCTCTGCTTGGTAAAATCTTCAAACTTATTTTGAACCACTTTTACATTTGGGAAAGTTTTTGCAATTTCAACGGTTTTATCTGTACTGAAAGAATCGATTACAATAATTTCATCACATAAACCGAAGCATTCAAGAACCTGCTGAATGTTTTTTTCTTCATTATAAGTTATGATCAACCCACTTATATTCATCACAAATTTTATAGTCCAAAGATAAGTTTTAATTTTTACATAAAGATTTAGCTGGTTTTTACGAAGTATCTTTAAGAAAAATTGCTTTATGTCAGCAGTTTAAATAAAAAGCATGGTTTTCACCATGCTGTACTATCTTTTATATTTATTAAATTCTATTTGTATTCGGTGATGGTTTTCTCAATAATCCTCACACAATCCATCAGCTGTTCTTCTGTGATAACCAACGGCGGAGCCAATCTGATGATATTTCCGTGGGTCGGTTTGGCCAGAAGGCCGTTTTCCTTTAATTGAAGGCAAAGGTTCCATGCTGTGGAACTTTCGGGTGAATCATTAATTAGAATGGCATTTAATAGGCCTTTTCCTCTCACTTTTGTGATCAGGGAGCTTTTCTCAATAATTTTTTCAATCTCCGATCTGAATAACTTACCTAATTCTTCAGCTCTTTCAGAAAGTTTTTCTTCTTCTACAACATCCAAAGCAGCTACGGCTACGGCACAGGCAATCGGGTTTCCTCCAAAAGTGGAACCGTGCTGTCCGGGCTTGATAACATTCATGATTTCATTGTTGGCCAGGACCGCTGAAACAGGATACATTCCTCCCGAAAGGGCTTTTCCTAAGATAAGAATGTCCGGCTGAACCTCTTCGTGATGACAGGCAATTAATTTCCCCGTCCTTGCAATTCCCGTCTGCACTTCATCTGCAATGAACAGGACATTATGTTTTTTACAGATTTCAGAAGCATTTTTCAGGAAACCTTCATCAGGAACATAAACCCCAGCTTCACCCTGGATCGGTTCTACCAAAAAGGCAGCAATATTTCCGGCTTCCCTGTTTAAAATTTCTTCTAAAGCTGCAGTGTCATTATATGGAATTTTAATAAAACCCGGTGTGAAAGGCCCGTAATTCTGGTTGGCATCCGGATCATTGGAAAAAGAAACAATTGTTGTGGTTCTTCCGTGGAAATTATTTTCGCAGACAATAATTTTTGCTGCATTTTCTGAAATTCCTTTAATTTCATAGCTCCATTTCCGGGCTAATTTTACGGCCGTTTCTACGGCTTCCGCTCCTGAATTCATAGGCAGAACTTTATCAAAGCCGAACAGGGTAGTGATTTTCTGTTCGTATTCTCCCAGATTTGAGTTGTAAAACGCTCTTGATGTCAAAGCTAATTTTTTAGCCTGGCTTACCAGAGCTTCTACAATCTTCGGATGAGAATGTCCCTGGTTTACCGCAGAATATGCTGAAAGAAAATCATAATACTTCTTACCTTCCACATCCCATACGAAAACACCTTCTCCTCTGTCTAAAACTACGGGAAGGGGGTGGTAATTGTGTGCGCCGTGCTTATCTTCAAGATCAATGAAGTACTGTGAGTTTTTTTCTGTTAATTCTACTGCTGACATATTCTTTTTGCTTTTCCGCAAATTTAAGCATTATTAATGAGATGCATTAACAAAAACATAATGCAGTAGATTGCACAATATACAGTGTACTTTCAGTAACAATGAGAAGGTTAAAGAAAATTTCTGTTTTAAAAATAAAGCAATTCAGGTTTTATATCTTTGAGTATGCTTTGAGATTATTTCTTAGGATTTTGTTTTCGCCATTCTGTATAGTTCATAGGTTGATAGCCTGAACCACAGGATCCTTCATATTCACACTCCGTTACAAAATATTCATCATAATCTGCATTGTCCCACCATTCTTTGAATTTTGGGAGCCCGAAGTAATTATTCTTTTTCAAAATCTCTACATCTTGATCATCTAAGAAAAAACGCAGTCTCCCCATCATTTTATTATCTTCATCAAATTTCGGATCATATTTATACTGTTCTACAAAATAAGCCAGATTTGACATTATTTTTGTTCTTTCTACTGGTGTCAGATTCTCGTTCTGAGATGTTTCTTTATTCCCTAAATATTCTAAATAATCTTTAATATGATCCAGAATAAATCTGTTTTCTGAAGGATCATTCGGGATATATAATTTTTGCAATAATTTAAATGTGTTGGCATGTAATCTTACATTTCCATCGCACTCTTTTGTCCAGAATAATTTGCCATAGTCTGATGGATTATTTTTGTCAAATTTAGTTTTTTCAATTACCCATTTCAGCAGTTCTGAATCTTCAGTATATCCAAAAGTTTTAACCAATTTTTCCATGAAATATTGGTCATTGAGGATAAGCCATTTATATTGGGCTTTGCTATCATTGAACAGATACATATTGCGGGCTGTTAATGTCTGGATGTTTTTTTTGCGTTGTTCTTTAAGATTGGAAATATCTTTCCATAAATATTTTTTCACTTCATTACCATTTGCATCCTTATAGGTTTTTGAAGACGCATCCTCCTCCTGTGCTGCCTCATTATATGATTTCTGATAATCAATAATATATGGAATGGGGTAGAGATCAGTAATGAAGTTTAGATTCTTTATTATGAATGTTCCGTTATTTTCTGCATCATTAGGGGTATAATTAGAAGACCGGTCACATTGATTTAAAAAATTAACGTATAGAAAATTGCTGGCTGATTTTGGATCAATCATCCTGTTGAATATCTGTTTTATTTTGGTATTGAATTGCTCATTACTAACCGGTTTATAGCCATTGTCTGTAAGAATCTGGCTTAACATAGTTACCGTTACCTCCAAATCTTTTTCTGAATACTGATACGGATTGTCAAAGGACGGTTTTCCGTACTCTAATTGTTTTTTCAGCATGGTATTAATGTCTTGATTAGGTTTTAAACTATTCGTGCTTTGTTGGATATTTGTATTGCTGGCCTTTTTTTCCTGGCATGAACCCAAAAATGATAAGATAAAAAGTAAGCCGATTAAAAATCTATTTTCCATTTTAATTATTTTATTGTTCAGATCCTTTTGTTCCTGGATTTCCTTTATATTCAGGCAGGTTATAATCTGCTTCTGTAATTTCATAATTTTTAGGGACTACATATGCAAAATAGTCAGAAGTATTATAAGACACGCAATACAGTTTTTGTGATTGATTTCCTCCTAATATAACGACTTTATCTCCTTTTTTGCCTGCTACAAATCCCACATGACCTCCTCCGGATCTTGTTTTTACAGCAATAGCTCCATATACAGGTTTTCCTAAATCTTTTCCTTCTGCCCAAGTAGCCCATTTTAAAGCTCGTACGGCATCGTATCCTTTATCTGTTGTAACTCCTTCATATCCGTAATGTTTCATAACCCAGTTGATGAATGCTGCACACCATGCGATATCTGTCTCATTTTTTGTACCATCTTTCATCTGGCTTTCATAAGGTGTGCCATCAAAGAATTTTTGAATTTCTTTATTACTTCCGGTTTCTACCAGATTTCTTGCTTCTTCTTTCCATACCAGTTCCATCCATGGAGCTCTTCCTTCAAGATTTGGTAATACAACCTCTTCTCCATTACAAACATTTTTATCATACTTAAACCATACTTTTAGTTTTTGCAAAGCTTTCTTGCGCCCTGCCCATCCATTAGGTGGTCTCTCAAGTCTGTGGGAGGGAGAGTATCCATTCAATATTTTTCCCTGTAAGAAAAAATACTTCTCTTCTTCCTGTTCCATCAATAGTCCCAGTTGATTAAGGTTTTTTCCAAGGCCCTTACTAAAATAACTGCGTTTCCATGCTAAAGTTTCTTTAAGCTCTTGAGAATATGTCTTATGAGGGTTAAGTTCCCATGAAGGTACTTCTTTATAGTTGAATATCCATCCCCCTACATCTACAGTGTGGTGTAGATTTGAGGAAATAAGGTCTGCATTAGTATTAAGAAATTTATCTGCATCTGCATATCTGGCTTTTCCATAGTTTTTATAAGGCCCGGGATTGTTATAATAGCCCGTTCCATCATCCGTTCCTGTAATCTGAAGAATACCTCTTCCCTTGTAGGTACTTTTACTGGATAAATTATTGCTAAGTTCTTCCTTACTCTGTACAAAAAAACCTGTTTCTTCTGAAACATTGGCTAAAAAGGATATCTTTTGCATACATCGGTTAATCCCATTACCCTTAAACATCATATTCACCTCTGCGGTTAAACTTTTAATTGTTTTATCTGTAATGTCACATTTTTCTTTAATTCCTTTCCATATTTCAGTGCCACCCGTCATTGTTTTAATAAGATCTTCCATTTCAGTTTCCGTAAAGTCTCTGTTGCAGTAACAGGTCTTCTGTTTTCTCACCTCCGCCATTTCCACCATCACCGGCATTACATCATTATCAATAGCTTCCGGGGTTTCTTTCTGGGAAACCTTCAGGCAGCCGGCTTCATAGAAGATAAACTGTTTCCTGAGCTCCAGCATTTCATCCTGTGTAAAAGGAGTTCCATCTTTTTTACGGGCTCTGATTCCCAGCTTTTCCATGTCTTCAGTCCGTACCAGATCAGCCGGAAGGGTATTGTTTACGGTGACCTGAATTTTTTCAGCTTTCCAGATTTTTTTATTGGGATCGGCGGGATCTTTCAGTTGCCTTGAGACCTGTGCAATATAATAATCAAAGTTTTTAGGCGGATTTTTCCATTCTTCTTTGGCGGTGAAGGAAACTTCTAATAGTCCGTCTTTACCTGTTTTTTCTTCCTTGTAGGTCTCTTTGCTTTCGTGGGTATAAACAATATGGTCTTTTTCGTTAAGGCCTTCTTTGGGAACTTCTTTGAAAACATCAACTTTTAATGTTTCTTCGGTCATATTAACGGTATGTACCCAGATTTTATGGGTTTTTCCATAAAAAGTCTGTTCGCGCTGTATATCCTTTCCGTTTTCTGTAGAAAACATAATGGAAACAATTTCCTGTTCAGAAGTAATGGAAAGTTCTTCATTAGAATCCAGGACCTCAAGATAGGTGGTGCCCGCATCTATAACCACAGGGCGCATTCCTTCGATTGAAATGTCCGCCGGAAGCACAACATCTGTTGAGGTACCTGCCTGCAGTTCTACAGTAAAGACCAGCCGGTATCGGGGCGTAGGATTTTCACCTGTTTTGGGAATGGCGGCATCCAGTTTTTTCTTATACTCTTCAGAGGTATTAATCAGGAAAGAAGCTTTGCCTTCGTTATTAAGCGCTACACTTTTTTCCTCCAGCATGTATTTATCTTTTTCTTTATAGAAATCATCGCCTTCTCCCTTTACCCATACTTTTACTTTCAGATTTTGATTCTGAAGCCCATCAATTTCCAGAAAGCCATAAGTATCTTCTCCGAAACCGGTTTCTGTACGTTTAACACCGGTTCCATAAGCCCAGAGTGCTCTTTTTACGGCAGGTTGGGAAACTTTTATTTTGGTTTCAATTTTTTTACGATCCGTACTGTCGCCTGTTAAATAGGCGAAAACGGTAAATTCTCCGAGTTCATTGAAGGTAAGCGTTCCGTCTCCGTTGTCAGTAACGCCTTGCGGAATTTCTGTTTTTATGGCTTCGTTTCCTGCCAGTGCTGTAATTCTTGCAGTGGCTGTATATTTTACTTTTGTTCCTTTAGGAATGTTTCCTGCCGGAAGTGTAAATTTATCAATGACATTTTTAATAATCTCAAAATGGAAGGTGTCAGATCCTGTAAATGCAGGCTGTTTCCCGGCTCCGAGCGGACTGGCATAGGCTTCCAGAACGTATTTCCCCAAATAATCTCCGGTGGAGAGCTGTGCATCCTGGCTGAGAAAGGCATCGGCTCTTTTATTGATTATGGCAGTTTTGAAAGAGGATGAACCTTCAAACGCCGCGATTCTTCCTTTTCCTTCTTTTTTAAGGTACCAATGGACTGTTTTCCCTACGGCCGGAAGATAGGCTACATTGAATTTTGAAGCCTGTACTTTAAGCATATCCACAGACCGGAGCAGCCCGGCTTCTCCGCTGACACCCATTACGCCCAATGCATTCTCAATTTTAATTTCCACAGATTCCGGTTTGGGATCATTGGGATCTGTAAATGCTTCTACGGTATATTTTCCGGCATTCTTAAAACTGAGGGTTGCTGTTCCTCCAGCTCTTAATACACCCACAAGATGAGGCGAGGCAGTTCCGGAATGACTGTTATATAATACTGTTGTGCCCTGTTTTATCCGCCAGTGCGCTGTATTGGCCAGAGGCATAAATGTATTTCCGTTCAGGATTTTCATCCGGTCGGTATTGGCATTCAGCTTGTATTCTACGGATACAGGTATTGGGATATTGATTAGGGTAGAAGCTCCCGGAATAACAATTTTTTTAACGAAATCTTTTACTACTTCAATAATAACCGCACAGTTTTTATCACCGGGTTTTTTTCCGTAGGCTTCCAGCCTGTATTTCCCTTCCGGAAGGCTGTTAAAAGTCTTGCTTAAAGACTGATTGAAAACACTTCCCAAGCCAATAAAAGTTTTTACTTTGTCTTTAATATCTTCTCCTTTGAAAAGAGCCCAGATGATTTTTGTGGCATCGCCTTTAAACTGGGCATTCAGGATAATATTATCTGTGGAAAACGAATTTAAGAAAGGAGCAAAGGGGTTTTCAGGCAGCTGTACATAATAATAGGTCCCGGTTGGTTTTGCCGCAGGAATCGGGAGTGTCATTGACACACTGTTCACTGATGTTGTGGCGGAAGAGGGGCCTGGTGTTTCCCATTGCGGCGAAGTGTTGGCTACAGAGAATTCGTCTGCTTCCTTTACATCGATCTGCGAAACATTATTAGCCTGTCCGGTGGTTGCAAATGCAATGTTTCCGGGAACACCATATCCCGGGCAGGTAGCTGTAGAAATATCCAGCAGGACTTTCATGCTTTTGTTAAACTCTACATTTTCATAATAATCTTTGTATTTGAGACTGCATTTTCCTTTGCATGGGTATGATTTGCCGTCTGAGCCTTTGCAGCTGCCAAATCCGTTGCCTCCGCCAAAACTTTCGGCTTTATCATCCAGGTAGGTAGCCACAGGCTTGCTTTGGGCGAAATATTTGTTTTTGCCGAGTTTTTTTTTCTGGCTTTTTACTTCCATCGGAACAGCAGTCCCTTTTGAGTTATTGGCTACGGAACTGCTGCAGTACGCGGTAGCTCCTTCTACAATGATAAATCCTTTATTCGCCATATCATATGATGTTCATAAAGTTATGTAATACTGCTTGTCTCCTGGTACACTGTTTCATCCCTGTCTGACAGAATGAATGCTGCTTTCTTTTCTGCATACCGCTTTTTCCGGGAAAGGTATTGCATCTGTATGGTCAGTTGTGCTTTATATTGCCCTGCCTGACGCACATATTTCTTATTGATCTCTTCTTTGATTGTATCCGGTACGTGTATTTCTGAAGTAAAAAAAGAATCAAAACCGTACTCTCTTTGCTCAGCCCGGATAATTCCGGGACATTCCAGATTTCCTATTCCTTTGATATGCCATACCACAGATTCCGGATTTTCACCTCCGTTGTCCACATAAGACGGTGCAAAAAGCAGAAGATTCCAGAAAGGCTCCTTATATTTATTTTTGTAAAAAATTTCCTCATTCTCTAAAGTCGTGAGATATTGTTCTCTGAACAGGTCGCTGTTTCCGTATTTTTCATGAATGCCTTCGGTTTTCTGTTTCCAGCTTTCTATGTATTTCTGATGATCTGCTGCCTTTAAGAATACGCCTTTTTCATCTACCTGTATTTTTACAGGATAAGAGCTCTTTTCCAGTTCGTGAAGAATTTCCATAAAGTTATTTTCAGACGGCAGGGGAGTATCTTCTGTTTTCTCTATGTTCCAGGTTTTCGTCCGGTCTTCATTTTCAGTTTCCTCTAAGGTAACTTTATAAGATGAATGGAAGCCTTTGGTTTCACCAAACCGTATTTCAAGCATATTTTCCACCTGATAGGTGTATGCTTCTGACGAATATTTCTGAAAAGGCTTTACCCGGTTTTCTTCCATGTGTGTTGATTAATATTTTACTGTTAGTTACAGCCATTCACTACAGTCTCTTCCGTCAGGTCATGCAGGTAGATTTTTTCTGTTTTCCCTCCGTTGCATTTACTGATATTATAATTGGCAATATAATCTTCTCTGTAATGAGATATTTCTTCACTCATCAATCCGCCGGGATCTTCCTTATGGTTCATAAAATAAGAGGTGTTGCCTGTCTTTTTATAAAATACAAAGTTTAACGAAACTGTATTCGGATCTTTCAGGGCCTGGTTGTTCTGCATCCTGTTTTTAACATATCGGATAATTTCAGTTTTCAATACGTTATCTTCGGAATCAGGATCATTAATCAGCACATAATATGAGATCTTCACAGAATTTTTATAATAAGAATTTGTAAAGGTCATATGATCCAAAGGGATAAATTCATTCTTCTCTTTGTCACAGCATATTGTGGTTAAAAGAAAAAAAGTGAGTGTGATGAAAATTTTTATAAATGGCAAATGTTTCATTTTTTCGTGGTAATAACTGTTCTTTACTGATAAATCGACTGACGGTTAATATTCTCCCGGTCTTCTCCGTCCCATGTTTCTAAGATGGTCTTCCCGTTCCTTTACAGCTCTTCTCCGGCTTTGCCGCTCTGCTTTTCCGGCAGAAATATTTTCTTTAAAGGTCTTTTCAAATTCCACTTTGGTGATAAAAGGCTTGTATCCTCTGATGTGTTGCAGGATAAACCAGTATCTGAATCCAAGCAGGTAATAGTATTTTTTTTCTATATCCGGCATATCAAGGCCAAAATGGTCATATAACGTTACTTTATAAGTAGCATCATAAGCTCCGTTGCCTGATTTACTGAATCCCGTTAACTTGACCTCATATGCCCATGTATCATTCATACAGATGGTAAGGCCGCCTAAAAACGTATCTTTTAATGTTGAAAACTGCGGGTGTCCCCAACCGCGGTTCCCGAATTTTCCTATTTCATTATCGGTGAAGTGTATTTCATCATCCTCAATGGAAGCGGTATTTCCATTGTTCTTTTTAATTCTGTCGGCAATTTCATCTTCAATGCTTATGCAGAACCTCTGACTTGAAGGGTGTTCCTGCACATGCTTTGTCAGAACCGGATTGGTATACTCACCGCCTTCACTTCTCCTGAATTTTTCAATCATATCCAGTGCAACCGCTTCCAGTTCCCCTACGGAAAAAAGATCGGTCACCATCCGCTTAAAGCCTGTCCACAATTCTTCATCCGTCTTATTGCTGATCTCTGATTTAATCCAGATTCCTTTGCTTTCCACATACTGAAGGGTATATCTTGACGGATACTGATTGGATACTCCGAGGCCGTAACATAAATCATCGGCTAAGTTAACCCCCTGCCTGTCTTTTCCTTTGACCTTAAATCTGTCAATATAAACAGGGAGTGGATTATTTATTTTTACCTCTACACTTGCCTTGTCAATCGGGGTTTTAAAATAAGCATAGGCACGCATATCATAGCACGGTAATTTCACCTGTAGGGTCTGTGTGCTTCCTTCCAGAGAAGAATAATCAAAAAAGAATGGGACACGCGCTCCGTTGATTTTCACCTGCCATGAAATTTTCTTATATTCATTTTTTGCTGCAGGCCTGTTGAATGTTGCCCTGAACCAGTGTTTCTCTCCCTCTCTGGGTTTGCGTATTTTGCCACCGCTGTCATCAAGCGGGCCTTCTACTTTCGTTACCAGCAGCGTATTGTCTTTTTTAGCCTGGTAATCATCCAGTTTCTTTCCTCCTTTCTTACCGTAAAAAGTGTTTTCCTGTGGTGATTTAAAGTCAAGGCTGCCCCGGGAAGCATCTTTCATGATGTGTTCTGCTTCCTTGTAGGATTTGCCAAAGACATTCCGTATGATATTTCCGCCTTCGCCAGCCATTTTACTGCATTTTTACCTGTTTGCCACTGTTGATGTTAACCTCCTTAGCACTTTCCACATTAATTGCATCCTTTGTGCTGATATAAGAGCCGGCTTCCATATTTTCCGTAATGTTTTTTGCCCTGGAGCTCCGTCCTGCTTCTGCCGTTTCAATAATATTGCTGGCCGTCAGGCTGTAGTCGTCATTTGCCGTTTCAGTGATATCCTCACCGGCCATAATGTTGATGTTTCTCTGTGCGGAGGCAATAATGTTACGGCCTGCATTGATCTGTATATTTTCTCCTGCAGTGAATGTCATGTTTTTAGGGGCATTTACGGTAATATTTCCTTTCCCGTCCATTAAATATGTATTCCCGCTTGGATCTTCTATAAAAATACTTCCATCCTGATCATTGAAGATGATTTTATTGCCGCTTCTGGTCTGGATGGATTTGATGTGGTTATTCAGTCCGCCTCCCAAAGCCACCTGTCCGTGAAACATCCCGCCCATTGCGAAAGGAAAATCAGGATGATGGTATTCAAACCCTATCATAACCTGGTCTCCCACTTCAGGAATGGCTACAAAGCCTCTGTTCTGGGTAATGGCATCTGTTCCGCCTGCATCCGGGCTCATCATTCTGATAAAATGGGTCATGTCAGGATTCCGCTGCCAGTCAAACTGTACCTGTATCCTTCCCTGATTCATAGGATCGGTATTGGAAATGACAGTAGCGATCTGCGGCTGCGCATCAGGGATAATAAAATCCGGTTTAGGCATAAATCCTGTCCCTTCGGCAACAGCCTCAAAACTTCCGGTGTAATATCCTCTTGCATTGACTTCATGGAGAACTTCTGTAACCGTTACTTTTGTAAAATAAGAGGTCTGGCTGGTATCGGGCTTACGCATTTCAATGTCTGCGCAGCATCCCGGATACAGAAACGGAACCGTAGTGTTACCTGAAACGGTAAAAACCTCTACCGCTGCACTTCCGGCTGCACTTTTCTGTGAATCATCAAGGTCTACAATCATATTGGCATTAACCGGGGCAGGGGAGAGTGAGCGTGTTTTAAAGATATTGCTGTTCAGTTCATACGCCTTAGCCGGAATTTCCCCCGGATGTCTGATGCTGCTTTCAGCACCTTCCATTTTAGTGTGGCTGCTGCTGTTATAGCCGAAAAACTCAGGTTTTATATGGACTGCTTTCAGCTCTACCTGTACATCGCTTACATTGCTGCCGTAAATAAGACGGACCGGCTTTTCAGATGGCGGCAGTTTCCCAAAGTGAAGAACTTCGCCGTCATAATAAAACTGCTCACCATATGCCTCTGCAGTTCTTGCAAGAAAATTGTAATGGGTTTCGTTATACTGTGAGCTGTAATTGATATAACTTTTATTTTGAGGATCCACTCTAAAGTCGAATTTAGAAGAACCTAATGTTTCTTTGATAATTTTATCTGCAATAATTCCTGTATTAACAGTCTGTGTGCCTCCGAAACTCTGTGTATGGGGAGCAGAGTCCATCAGTATGGTAGGGCTTTGGCCTTTAAGGACAATATTGCCGAGGCTCATCTTTTCCTGGCTGAATGCTGCTTTGGTAATAACCCCTACGAAAGTTCTTTCAGGGCTTTCATTTTCGTAATCCTTATATTTAAAAACTACGGTAATCCGCTTGCCTAGGAACTGGCGGGCCTCTTCGAGATTATGGTTCTGGGCAGATCCCAAAGAATCATGGGCAAGAATAAGTTCGAAATGGTGATGACGTCTTGCGCTCTGCTGTAAGCGGAAATGTTTAAAGTGATTGACGGACTTTCCTTCTATTACAATATCCAGCTTTACCACACGGTTAATCCCGGAAATATGGTTCCCGGAGATTTTATCTGCATTGGCGGAATTATTATAGGAGTTGGAGCGGAATGAAAAATTGCTTTCTTCCATGATCATTGATGTTTTGGTGTCAGTTAAAAACCGGATCTGAAATCCTGTATCATCTGCTTTCTTCCGTGAGAAATTAAAAGACAGATAGCATAGCTAAAAAACAGAACAGCATCCCTTATGATGGGTTTACCGTTCTGTCTGCTGTTTTATTACTTTAGGAATTGTATCCTTAAGAGGTCGGCCATTCTCCTCTGTAAGAAGAAGTTCCAAGATCAATCTGCTCTGCGCTCACAACAAATGAAATGTACATACTGTTGTCATCTATGGCATCAAAGTCTACTTCATGCTGGATTACATATCCGTTTTCCCACTTTAAGGTAGTTAATGTTCCTTCTTCGTGAGACTTGTTGAAGGTAATCTCTCCGGTTGTAGGTTTGTACTTACCGTTAAGAAGGCTTTCCAGAATGTCTGATTTTTCTGTAGCTTCTACTGTAATTTTAATCAGTGCATCAGAAGGGTCAGATGCCACTCTTCCTGATACGTCTGTGGAACGGGATACACTGTAGTTAAGCTTTAATAACTTCTGTCCTTCTCCGCCGTTGAATTTTAAAATTCCTCTTGAATTTTTTTCTGCCATGATCGTAAATTTTAATTGTTAATATAATGTGATAGGGTATCTATGTCACCAAAAATAGAAGTAATTAAACGATAAGTATCAGGAAATAGAAGAAACTTTAAAAACTGTAGTAGTTCTGCGACTAACAAATGTTAGGTGAAATTCATTATTGTAAATCAGAAACTTATGAATTGGTATAAGAACTGATCAACTTAGAAAGAACCGTAAAGAAGTTGTAAATAGAGCTGAACGGTAATGATAACCGAAGAATCAACAGTGGATAATAAAAAAACTGCCCCGAAAAGAGGCAGTTTAAAATGTATCAAGAAATAATCTTAATGATTATCATATTTTCTGTCCATTACAAAATCCTCCATGAATTTTGTGGTGTAGTTTCCGGCAAGATAATCTTCATTATCCATCAGCTGCCTGTGGAAAGGAATGGTTGTTTTTACCCCTTCAATGTAAAACTCTTCCAGAGCGCGTCTCATTTTTGCAATCGCTTCATCACGGGTTTGGGCCGTAGTGATCAGCTTTGCAATCATTGAGTCATAGTTGGAAGGAATTGTGTACCCTGAATATACGTGAGTATCAACTCTTACCCCGTGTCCGCCCGGAATATTCAATCCGGTAATTTTTCCCGGAGAAGGTCTGAAATCAATATACGGATCTTCCGCATTGATTCTGCACTCAATAGAATGAAGTTTAGGATAATGGTTAACCCCTGAAATCGGAGTTCCCGCAGCCAGAAGAATCTGCTCCCTGATCAGGTCATAGTCAATTACCTGTTCAGTAATCGGGTGTTCTACCTGGATTCTGGTGTTCATTTCCATGAAATAGAAATTTCTGTGCTTGTCCACAAGGAACTCAATGGTTCCCACCCCTTCGTAACCGATGAATTCTGCCGCTTTCACCGCTGCTTCACCCATTTGCTTACGAAGTTCATCCGTCATAAACGGAGAAGGTGTTTCTTCCGTTAACTTCTGGTTTCTTCTTTGTACGGAACAGTCTCTTTCAGAAAGGTGGCAGGCTTTACCGAACTGGTCGCCGGCAACCTGGATCTCAATGTGCCTAGGCTCTTCGATCAGTTTTTCCATATACATGCCTCCGTTTCCGAATGCTGCTACGGCTTCCTGAATTGCAGATTCCCAGTGATCTTTAAGGTCTTCGGCTTTCCATACTGCTCTCATCCCTTTTCCGCCGCCTCCTGCAGTCGCTTTGATCATGACCGGATATCCGGTTTCTTCAGCAACTTTTACAGCATGCTCGTAGGATTCAATCAATCCGTCAGATCCGGGCACGCAAGGTACGCCGGCCGCTTTCATGGTTGCCTTTGCATTGGCTTTATCACCCATTTTTTCAATCTGTTCAGGCGTGGCACCGATAAACTTAATACCGTTCTTCTGGCAGATTCTTGAGAAATTGGCATTTTCAGATAAAAACCCGTAGCCAGGATGTATCGCGTCGGCATTGGTAATTTCTGCCGCAGCAATAATGTTGGGGATTTTCAGGTAAGAATCTTTACTCATTGCAGGGCCGATACAAACTGCTTCATCAGCAAACCTTACATGAAGGCTGTCTTTATCGGCAGTAGAATATACCGCAACGGTTTTGATCCCCATTTCTTTACAAGTACGTAAGATACGCATTGCAATTTCGCCACGATTGGCAATTAATATTTTTTTGAACATCTTCTTAAATTTGAAAATTAGATAATTTGAAAATCAGATAATGTTATGTTGAATGTAAGAAAAATCTAACATCTAATGCCTAACATCTAATTTCTAAATTAAGATGGATCTACTAAGAATAAAGGTTGGTCATATTCTACCGGCGTAGCGTCATCCACTAAAATCTTGACGATCTTTCCGCTTACTTCAGATTCAATCTGGTTAAACAGCTTCATTGCTTCAATAACGCATACCACTTTTCCGTTAGAAACTTCGTCACCAACATTTACGAACACTTCTTTATCCGGAGAAGGCTTTCTGTAGAACGTACCGATCATAGGGGATTTGATGGTTACATATTTACTGTCATCAGATGCCGCTTCAGCTTTTTCGGAAGATGAAGGTGCAGCAGCAGGTGCCGGCGCAGCAGCCATTTGCTGTGGTGCAGTGTGGTAAACTGCAGGCTGAGCATAAGCAACATCACTTCCTGCCAATGGAGTTTTAATAGTGATTTCGAAATCTTTAGTTTTATATTTTACTTCAGAAACTTCTGCTTTGGATACAAACTTGATAAGATTTTGTATGTCTTTAATGTCCATAAATTTGATATTTGATTTGGTGCCAAAGATACCAAAAAAACATAAAAAACAACAAAAAACCGTCAAATTTTATAAAAATCAGACGGTTTTTGTATTAAAACGAGTGTTTTTCGATGAAAAGCGACTCTTAATTTTCTTCAGTAGCAGCTACTTCTTTTTCCAATACTACTTTTCCTCTGTAGTATAATTTCCCTTCATGCCAGTGAGCTCTGTGGTACAGGTGAAGCTCTCCTGTTGTTGCATCTTTAGCCAATTGAGGAACTACAGCTTTGTAGTGAGTTCTTCTCTTATCTCTTCTTGTGGACGACTGTCTTCTCTTTGGATGTGCCATTTTCTAATAACTTTTTTAATTGATGAGTGATGAGATTCACCATCTCATCATTAAACTATTTAATTTTTATTCTTTAAATTTTTTAACGCGTCCCATCTGGGATCGCTCTTGTGTTCTTCCTCTTCTTCGGTTTCTTTCGGGCTGAACTTATCCAGTATTGCCAGATCTTCATCGCTTACCTCAGGTGATACTTTCTTCATAGGAATAGAAAGTACGACACTTTCGTAAACCAGCTGCGCTATATTGAAAGCATGGTCATTGGCAGGGATGGTAATAACATCTTCTTCGCTGTCATCATATTCCTCTCCGAATTTCACCAGAACCCGTATATCATTTTCTACAGGGTGATCGAAATTTTCGGTTGTGATGTCACAGACCAATTCTACCGTCCCCTTAACTTTAATATCAAACTCCAGAAATGTAGAATGTTTATCTAATAAAACATCTGCTGTAATTCTGGGATTTGTAAATTCCTGTTCAGTGTCAAACAATTGAAAGAACCCTTTATCTATCTCAAGTCTGAACTCGTGCTTGCCGGTTTTCAGTCCGGAAAAGCTGATATCATAGTTTCTTAACTTGTCCATAAAATGAGTGTGCAAAAATATGCAATTTTTTTATAATAACAAATAAATTTTATAACAAATAAATTTAAAATCTGTATTAAAGATTTAACCCTCAGTTTCCTGCGGCAGATCTTCATCAATCCCGTTGTCTACAGCCATTTTTCTCAGCTGCAGGCGGTTGCTCATCAAATCATTGTATTCGCTCCTGTTCTTAAAAATTTTAATGGCCGTGAACATCGCCTCGCTGAAGCTCTGTTCATCCGCAATGCCCTTACCCGCAATGTCATACGCTGTTCCGTGATCAGGAGAAGTCCTGATGAACGGAAGCCCGGCCGTATAGTTTACGCCTTCTTCATACGCTAACGTTTTAAACGGAGCCAGTCCCTGATCGTGATACATGGCAAGAACAGCATCGAAGTTTTTATATTTGCCCGGCTGGAAGTAGCTGTCTGCAGGGAACGGCCCGAAAGCAAGGATTCCGTTGTCAGAAAGTTCTTTAATCGCCGGTGCAATAATTTCAATTTCCTCATTCCCGATTACGCCGCCGTCGCCTGAATGCGGATTTAGCCCCAGAACGGCAATTTTCGGCCTTGATACATTAAAGTCTTCAATCAATGTCTGGTTCAGGAGCCTGATTTGTTTTTTTATTTTTTCCTTGGAAATATTTTCTGCTACCTGTGCAATAGGGATGTGGTGCGTCAGTACGGCTACCTTCAGATCATCGGTCACCAGGAACATCAGTCCTTTTTTATTGAATTTTTCTTCAAAATATCCTGTGTGTCCGGCATGTTTAAAGCCCATCTTCACCATCTCGTCTTTATTGATAGGAGCGGTAACCAGAACGTCAATCTCACTTTTTATCAGAGCTTCCGTAGCGGCTTCCAGGGAATCGATTGCCATTTTTGTGGATTCTTCAGTAGGTGTCCCCAGTTCAACCATCGAGTTTTCCTTCACAAGGTTAACCATATTGATCTTTCCTTCCTGTGCCTGTGAAGCTTCATTGATATAGTTGAAATTTATAGCAAGCTTGAAAATATTTTTCTGGTAGGTAAATAATTTTCCCGAGCCGAAAATTACAGGAGTGAAAAAGTCCGTAATGGTTTTGTCTGACAGGGATTTCATGATGATTTCCGGACCGATGCCATTGAAATCTCCGATTGAAATTCCTACTCGTACTTTATGGTTTTTTGGGCTCATTTTGATTATCTTTGAAGATTAATAAACTACAAATTTAGCAAAAAATAATATGTTCACAGGAATAATTGAAGCGGTTGGGGTAATTGAGGAGATTCAGGGGAACGGAAGCAACATTGATTTTACTTTGTCCTGCCCTTTTACAGATGAGTTGAAAATAGATCAGAGCTTAGCTCATAACGGCTGCTGCCTAACCGTAGTAAAAACGGAAGGCCATCAATACATCGTAACCGCAATTCAGGAAACACTGGAAAAAACCAACCTCGGAAAATGGCAAGTAGGGACGGTGGTAAACCTGGAACGCTGCATGAAAATGGACGGAAGACTGGACGGGCATATTGTACAGGGGCATGTTGATAAAACAGGAGAGGTGCTGAGCATTGAAAATAAAGACGGAAGTTATTATATCACCATTTACTATGATAATGCCGACGGAAGCTCTGTAACGGTTCCCCAGGGTTCCATTACCGTGAACGGGATCAGCCTGACGGTTGCCCACAGTGCAGGCAGTCAGTTTTCCGTAGCGATCATTCCTTACACATGGGAATTTACCAATATGAAGCATCTTAAAACCGGTGATAAAGTTAATTTAGAATTTGATATAATTGGTAAGTATATTGCTAAGTTAATTAATAAACAGAATGTCAATAAGTATGTATAAAGGATATAGCCTCAGAAACCGTGTCTTTTTCGGTTTCTTATTGGTATGTCTTTTAAGTGTAGTGGCTTCTTCATTGGTTCCTTATTTTGTTTTAAGGAAAAATTCTGTTAAGAACAGCCGGATTGACATGCAGGAGAAAACCGGCGCGGTAATGAGATATCTGGATTATGCGGTAAGCCGTACCCGTGTGCAGACCGGTGACCTGAAGGAAGTGCTGGGAAACAAAATCTTCGAGATTGCGGATATTAATCAGCATGATATTATTTTATACGATTTAAAAGGCGATTATCTTCTTTCCAATAAAGAGGAGAACCTGGTCGGACAGAAGAAAATCCCGATCAATATCGTTAACCGTGTTCTTTCTTCAAAAGCGAGGTATGACATCAAAGGGTATGATGCTGCAAAAGATGCGGTGCTCACTTCCTCGTATCTCCTGTTGAAAAACAATGACCTGGAGCCTATTGCCATTGTATATATTCCGCTTTATCACGATGAATCTGCATATTTTGACCTTCTCAATATCTACGTAAAATATATTGCCATTGTAGATATATTCCTGATTCTGTTCAGTATCTGGATAAGCTGGGTAATGTCTAACAGCCTGGCAAAAAACATCACTAAATTTTCTGATATGATCACCCGTATTACATTGTTTGAAAATGAAATGCGCCCGATCAGGTATTATAAAAACGACGAGCTGAATGCCCTGGCAAGAGCTTATAACAGAATGATCCTTCAGATTCAGGACCAGAAAGAGCGGCTGCGTTTCAAAGCTTCAGAAGAGGCCTGGCGGGAAATGGCGAAACAGGTAGCCCATGAAGTAAAGAATCCTCTGACACCGATGAAGCTGACCATACAGAACTTTGAACGTAAATTTGATCCTGCCGATCCCAATGTAAGGGAAAAAGTAAAGCAGATGAGCAAAACGATGGTTGACCAGATTGACGTCATTGCTACGGTAGCTTCTGCTTTCTCAGAATTTGCCAAGCTTCCTGAAAAGAATAATGAGACGATCAACCTGAATAATGAGGTAGCGGATATCCTCAGGATCTTTAATGATGAAGGTATTTTTATGCATGCCAATAAAAGCAATATCATGATTAATATGGATAAGGTTTACCTTTCCAGGATTATCACTAACCTTGTAACGAATGCAAGGCAGGCAGAGAGCGATGAACGGAAATTAATGATCAATGTAGATATAGAGCAGCACCAGCGCAGGGTCATCATCTCCGTGCAGGATAACGGAATAGGAATTCCCGAAAATATTTACGAAAGGATCTTTGAACCGAACTTTACCTCTAAAAACAGCGGAATGGGGCTGGGCTTATCAATGGTAAGAAAGATGGTGGAAGATTACAAAGGGGAAATCACCGTAAAATCCGAAGTCGGGAAGGGTTCAACATTCACCATTACTTTACCGACGAATTTATAGTGAAATCTTTTGTATTCAGGCAGTTTGAAATCCGGCAGTCGGCAGATGTATTCCGGGTAGGAACAGACGGTGTCCTGCTGGGATCCCTTGCAGATATCCGTAATGCCCGCAAAGTATTGGAAGTAGGTACGGGAACAGGCCTTATTTCATTAATGCTGGCCCAAAGAAACCCCAAAGCAGAATTTTTAGGACTCGATATCAATCAGGAAGCGGTAGAGCTTACCCGGCTTAACTTTGAAAGTTCTCCTTTTCATTCAAGACTGAAAAATATTCATCAGGACTTTAAAACGTTTGATACGCAGGATAAATTTGATGC
Source organism: Chryseobacterium sp. Leaf201 (assembly GCF_001421435.1). GTDB lineage: Bacteria > Bacteroidota > Bacteroidia > Flavobacteriales > Weeksellaceae > Chryseobacterium. The sequence goes on along the minus strand of NZ_LMKA01000002.1, from coordinate 61,810 downwards.
AATTGTTACCAATCCGCCTTATTTTGAAGCATCCGGTTCCGAAAAAGATAAAATCGCAAGGCAGACGGTTGAATTAAACTTCCGCGAACTCATTTCAAAATCTTCAGAACTCCTTTCTGAACAGGGTGTTTTCTCCCTAATCATCCCGGCAGAATCCGGCAATGATTTTATGAAAATGGCGCAGGAAAATCATTTGTTTTTAATCCGGCAGATCCATATCAAAGGCATTGAGGGCTCTAAAAACAAAAGGCTGATCCTTGAATTTTCATTGACTGAAAAAGCGTTGGAAGAATCTGAATTTATCATAGAAAAAAGTCCGAGACAATACTCGGACCCATATCTTGAACTCACGAAAGAGTTTCATGTTTTTAAGAATAGAAGCTAGAATTTAGATTTTAGAAATGGTGATTTCTGAATTCATAAATTTCTCAATCATTCAACTTTATTCAAATAATTCTGCGGTATCCAGGACGGAAACTTTTCCGTCTTCGCATCTGATGGCTTCTCCCGGGAAATTCTGGATCATATGGTAATCATGGGTTGCCATTACTACAGCCGCTCCGTTTTCAAGGGCAACCTGCTTAAGCACGGTCATGATTTCATTTGATGTTTCCGGATCCAGGTTTCCTGTCGGCTCATCTGCCAGGATCAGGTCAGGGTGATTCAGAAGGGCTCTGGCAATCGCCACACGCTGCTGCTCGCCACCGGAAAGTTCATGCGGCATTTTGTGTTTCTTGCTCTTCATGTTCACGCTCCCCAGTACTTCATTGATCCGGTCTTCAATTTTTATTTTATCGTTCCATCCTGTAGCTTCAAGAACGAATTTCAGGTTTTTTTCAACCGTTCTGTCAGAAAGCAGCTGAAAGTCCTGAAATACAATTCCCAATTTCCTTCTCAGGTTAGGGATGTCAGAAGCTCTTAATTTTGCCAGATCAAAACCCACCACAGCGCCATGTCCTGAAACTAACGGGATGTGCCCATACAGGGTTTTCAGCAGAGAGCTTTTTCCGGAACCTGTTTTCCCGATAAGATAACAGAATCTTCCTTTTTTAATATTCAGATTCACATCGGAAAGAACCGTGAAGTTCTTCTGTGCAATTTTTGCATGCTGAAGGGTTATGATATTATCTCCTGATATATTGGTATGTGGCATAATTCAGTTTTAATATTGCTTTTTCTAAGAAATTTTTCAGAATTTAAAAATAGGAAAAAGAAGATGAATAATCTTTAATTTTGGCAAATTTTAACAACAAAAAATGCCTGAAAAACTTCTTTTCAAGCATGATTTGTATATGATAATAATAAAGATTATCTCTTAGCGCGTGCTGCACTTACAGTTAAACTCTTTCTGCCTTTAGCTCTTCTCGCAGCCAAAACTCTTCTTCCATTTGGCGTAGACATTCTTTCTCTGAAACCGTGTTTGTTTCTTCTTTTTCTTTCTGATGGCTGGAACGTTCTTTTACTCATTACTATATGTTTAAATCGTAATTATCTATTATTTTTCAGGTTGCAAAGATATGGTTTTTTTTAAAAGTTGCAAATTTTAGCAAATCTTTTTTTAATTATTAATATCTTTTTTTCTTCATTCCGGCTTAAGGCTGATGGCCGGATGATTTTTATATCGGTAACAAAAATACGGATGATTTATCTAAAAGCTCTATCTTTGGAAACTCAAATTTAAAAAAATAAACATCATGATGTTTACACCTGCAGAACTTTTAGAAATCAATACCTTACTGATCCCGGAAAATAAAATAGTAATTCTTACGCATTATAATCCTGACGGTGATGCTATTGGTTCCAGTCTGGGGTTGAAACATTATCTGAAAGCCAAGGGGATTCATGCTGAGGTTATTGTTCCCAACGATTTCCCGAAGTTCCTGAAATGGATGCCTGAAGCCAGGAAAACGCTTATTGCGGAATACAAAAGAAAAGTTGCCTCCGATTTAATCAATGAAGCGGATGTTATTTTCTGTCTGGATTTCAATTCACCTTCAAGGATCGGACTGCTGGGAGACTGGCTGACCAATGCAGGCGGTAAAAAAATACTTATCGATCACCATCAGCAGCCGGAGCCGTTTGATTATGTCTATTCAGATACCGTTATTCCGGCAACCTGCCAGATGATCTATCATTTTATTGAAGCAATGGATGATGAAAAGCTGGTGAACAGAGATATTGCCGAATGTCTGTATACAGGTATCATGACTGATACCGGAGGATTCCGCTTCCGTTCCACCAGTGCTACGACTCACCGGATTGTTGCCAATTTAATAGAAAAAGGTGCAGATCCTGCCATGATCACTTCCAACACCTGGGATACCAACACCGTTTCACGCCTTCATCTGCTGGCTTTGATCTTAGGACGGATCCAGGTGGCAAAAGACGGAAAAGTGGCGATTTTATACTTTACCAGAGAAGAACTGAAAGAATACGGGTTCCAGAAAGGGGATACGGAAGGTTTTGTTAATTACGGATTAAGCATCTTAGGGGTAAAGATGGCCGCGTTTTTCATGGAAGACCTGTATGATGATTTTATTAAGATTTCTTTCCGGAGCAAGGATGATATGGATGTTAACCAGTTTTCAAGAAAATATTTCAGCGGAGGAGGGCACATCAATGCAGCAGGAGGAAAATCCAATGAATCTTTGCAGGACACCATTGAAACTTTTAAGAGCAGAATAGAAGGAGAGGAGCGTCTGTAACGGTAAAATATACTTAATTCTCATTCCTGAAACAGCAGATTTACTGAAACCTTGAATATCCTTTTTCTTCAAGTGCTTTACAGGTGTATTCGTACGCTTCCTGAAACATCACGTCAAGAAATTTTTTGTTGAAGAGGCTGAACTGCGTCATCTTGGGCGGATCTAAAAAGAGATCACAGGATTTCGCTTTGGAGTATACCGATTTAGCGATGGCCAAGTGCAGGATCCGGTCAAATTCCTTCATCAGGCTCATTTTTTCCAGGCTGTCATAGCTGATCGAATTAACGTGTGAGGCGATTAGAAAATCGCATTTATCAATAATAGGTTCAATCGGCAGGTTGTCCAGAACCCCGCCGTCAACATATATTTTTTCTCCGATTCTTACCGGCGGCAAAATAAAAGGGACACTTGACGAAGCCAGGAGCGGCGTAAAAAGTTCGCCTTCCGAGAAGAAGTCCACGATGCCGTGGGTCATTTCCGTAGCTGCTACATATACCGGGATTTTCAGGATTTTAAAATCGTCTTCCGGAAAATGATCGTGAAAAAGCTGTAAAATAAATTTTGAGCTGAAAATACCGTTCTTCGTAAGCCTTAAGTAGGATCTTGAGAAAAAAGTAGTCTTCCTTACGATATCCATCATTTCATCAGGCGTTTTTCCGAAAGAATAAAAAGCCCCGACAATTGATCCGGCACTGGTTCCCGAAATGATGTGCGGCTTCAGGTTATACTCTTCCAGGGCCTTTAAGACTGCAATATGAGCAATCCCGCGCATACCGCCACCCGAAAGTGTCAGTCCGATAACCGGTTTCTTTTTTTTGAATGTGAAAATCCCCATTTAAGACAATTGAATCCCTCTAAGATACGGGATTTTTAATAATCCTGATTAATGCCACTGTGTCCGGAGTCTCTTTCTTATGAACGGCAAACTGAACTTTTATACATGCTTTCATACAGATGTTTAAAAAACTAATTTTTTAGGTAGGTTATGAAGCAGTTCCGTGTTGATAATGGCTGCGCAGATGCAGGGTTTTTCCCAGTGCCCGTTGTGCCCGCAATCCAGGATATAGGATTTGATATTGGTTCTGTCGGGAAGATTTTTGATCAGCATATCCGTTTTTACGGCATTGTCATGTTTTCCGGCAAGAATTAAAATTTTCGCGTCAAGATTTTCAATAACATTTCTCTTATCGGTTCTGTCCACCATACCTTTTACAGAAGCCAGGGCACCGAGATTATTCGTTGATAATGCAGTTTCCAGTGCAGTTTCAATTTTCCCTTCCAGGATATCCCGCTCATTCGGGTTGAACAGATTAGGAATTCCCGCTCTGGCGTAATGGGAGAAAGCGTCTTTTATAATCCGGTAGCTTTTGATCCGCTGTTCTTTTTTTTCGTCATCATCCGGAAAATAAGTGGAAAAAAACAGGGTAAGGCTTTTCAGGTATTCGGGATATTTTTCGGCAAACTCCAGCGAAACATAGCCTCCCATTGAATGTCCCAGCAGGTGTACTTTATCTATATTCTGGTCATCCAGTACTTTTTTTACTTCTTCTGCCATCAGTTCCATGGTCTGCACTTCTGCCATTATTTCAGATTGTCCGTGGCCGGGAAGATCAATTTTCAGCAAAGAAAAATCACCGGAAAGATGTGGTTCCATATCACTCCATATTGTAAGGTTTTCCATGAAGCCGTGAAGCAGCACCAAGATTTCTTTACCGTTTCCTTTTCTTTCAAAATTCAGCATAATTCAATAATTAAAAATGGATATCGATATAATCAACAAATCCTGAACCATTGACCATATCCTGAAGCCTGAATGTTTTTCCACCGTCTTTGGACAGGAATGTTTTGGTACCTTTACGTGTGTATGGTTTTTCGCCGTCATTTTCAGAAATACTTTGGGTAATTTCTCCGGTGAAATTCATGTGTTTATCGGAAACAACCGCCATGAAACCTTTAATCTTCAGAGAATTTTTTCCTGAGCCGGCATTGCCTGAAACATTATAATGATCTGCTTCATCCTTAATTTTTTCGAAATTTACAGAGCCGGGATTCTTAATCAGGTTATGGGTGAATTTATGGGTGCCGCTGAAATCTTTGAAACGGTTTTTAGATTTAATACTGTCATTTATTTTGGTTCTTGCAGCATTAATGGAATCTACGATTTTTGTGCTGTCCGTATGGTTTGCGGTAGAAGAAGCTTCTTTTTTAGTACACGAAATTATAAGAACTGAGACTGCCACTGCGGTTAAAAAGTTTTTCATTGAATAAAATTATCCCCCAAAAATAAATAAAAAAGGGCATTCTGAAATGCCCTTCGATATTAAACTTTTGTTTATGAATATACTGCTTGGAAAGCTTTTCCTTATTATTTTCAAATTTATTATTGAGTTAATTCTTCATACACTTTCTTTTCCCATGGTTTAATGTCTGTTACTCCGTAGCGTTCTTTTTTGGAAATTGCGACATTGTCCAGGACATCTACGAAATTCTTATAATTCGCATCATCCGTTGGCTCAATAATAATAGTGAAGTTCTCTTTTTTAGGAGCATGGTCATACGCTTCAGAAATGATTTTAGTGATATTGATTCCGCTGAAATCAGTTTCTTTTAAATTATTTTTGTTTAAATCCTCCTTATTGCTCTGATGATAAAAAACGCGATTGTCTTTTCCTAAAATAAAAGTAACCTGATTTTTGTCTTTTACAACATTATGAGGTGGCTGTGGCCCTTTTGCCGGTAACCCTAAATCCATCACATTAGGTTTTGTGAAATTGGTGGTAAACATAAAAAATGTGATGAGTAAAAATCCTAAGTCTACCATGGGAGTCATGTCAACGCGGATTGGTTTTTTTCGCTGTTTGCCTGCTCCCTGCTTCTCTTGTGCAATGATTTCTGCCATGGTTGTAGTTTTTAAATATTAAACGGTTATTTCTTAGAGATGAGAATAGTATCTCTATTGTTTGTTTTTAATGCAAATTTCATACCTGATATTGTAAATATCTGTTGATTTTATATTCTTTGAATAGTTGTTCAGACAATACCTTAGAAATCAGGGCCATAAAAAAGCCTTACCGGTTAAATGATAAGGCTTTTGCTTTTATAAAGGAACCGTTATTTATTCTTTTTATAGAAATTAACACCGCATTCCAGGAATTTTTTGAAATCCTCTTTCGGCATATATCCTGAAACCGGAGTATTGATTACTTTTCCGTCCGGTGTTATCAATACATAGTGCGGCTGGGAATTGTTGTTGAAATTCACCTGTTGGAACAGGCTCCAGCGGTCCCCAATGGTTTTAACCTTTTTTACCTGCCCGTCACCCAAATCAATTTTTGTTTTCTGGTCTTCAGGAAGTTCTTCTTTATCATCAACATATAAAGAAGCCAGTACGATGTCATTCTGAAGGATCGGCAGGATATCGGGTTCACTCCAGACGAATTCTTCCATTTTCCGGCAGTTTTCACAGCCATATCCTGTAAAGTCAATTAACACAGGCTTATTTTCTTTTTTTGCGAGCTCTACAGCAGTAAAGAAATCATGCTCCGGATGCATTCCCAAGATTCCGTCTTTCTCGTCATGGAAGTAGCTTACATTCAGCGGAGGCAGGATTCCGCTCAGCAGCTGAAGCTTCGGGCGGTCCGAAGGAATTAATCCCTGTACCAGATAGATCACAAACCCTAATCCCAGGACACCTAAAATTTTTCTGCCCACTGAAATTTTCGGTTTTTTATCATCATGCGGAAATCTGATAAGCCCGAATAAATATAAAGTCAGTCCAAGAGCAATAATAATCCAGATGGCGATGAAAAGCTCTCTTTTCAGCAGGAATGTTTTAGAAACAAGGTCTGCTTTGGATAAGAATTTTAAGGCTAAAGCCAGTTCTACGAATCCTAAAACCACTTTTACCGTATTCATCCAGCCCCCTGATTTCGGAAGGCTCTGTAATGCCTGCGGAAACAGGGCCAGCAATCCGAAAATAATTGCCCAGGCCAGTCCGAATCCGGCCAGTGCAAAAGTCAGCAGCATCGGAACATTGGTAGAACCTGTTACGGCACTTCCCAGTAAGCTTCCCAAAATAGGACCTGTACAGGAGAATGAAACAATAACAAGCGTTAAGGCCATAAAGAAAATACCGATGATTCCGCCGGCCTCTTCTGCCTTTGAAGATTTGTTTGCAATTGAGCTCGGCAACGTAATGTCATAGTATCCGAAGAAGCTTCCTGCAAAGAAAATGAATATAATAAAGAATGCAATATTCAGCCATACGCTGGTGGAAATCTCGTTGAATACATTTCCTGCAATCCCGTCAATAATATGAAAGGGTACACTTAATAAAACAAAAATCATGAAGATGAAGAATCCGTAGATCAAAGCATCTCTTTTTCCTTTTGCCTTGTTTTTATTGCCTTTGGTAAAAAATGAAACCGTCAGCGGGATCATAGGGAACACACATGGCGTAAGCAATGCAATAAGCCCTCCGATGAAGCCCAGGAACAGATAAGTCCAGTAATTTTCATCCACTTTTGCGGCGGCTGTTCCGCAATCCGTCAAGGGTTTCTGGAAATCAATGGATACTATCTTTAATTGTTTCGGGTCCAGTTTTGAAGTTTCCATAACTGTAACTTCGTCCTTTTTGGGGTTTTCAGCAATAGTTTCCACGGCTTGTACAGAATCTTTGGCAGGTTCTGCGGTTTCAGCTGTGGCGGTTTCCTCAGGAATACCTTTAGGCGTAACCTGTTTAGTGAATTCCAGGGTGTTGGGTGCCAGACAGACCCGGTCGTCGCAGGTCTGATAGGTAATTTCGGCAACTGCATCGCCGGGTTTGGTTCCGTCCTTTAACCTGAACTTCTGCTTAAAACCCGCTGTATTGGAATAATACACGATATTTCCTCCGAAAGCTTCAGAAAACTCTTCATGTTTTTTTCCGGTTTCTGTAAATTTTCCGATCAGTTCAATGTTTTTCCCCGAAACTTTATACTCAGTCGGAATCCCCGTATCTTCCGGAATATCTTTGGAATAAATATGCCAGCCGCTTTCCATGGTTGCATTCAGCACGGCTTCATACTGGTTGTTCCCTAATTCGTTGATTGTAAATTTAAATTTTACAGGATTTTTGATTTGTGCATTAATTCCCGCTGCTAAAAACAGCAGAACCAATAAAAACCAGTTTCTAAATTTCATTTTTGCTTTTATTAAAAATTCTGAGAATATTGTTGGTTTTCTCATCCCCTGCATATCTCCGGTCCTGCCTGTACGGAATAATCCCGAGTATGGAATTTTCACGGTCAGCCAGAATCCATATTTTTCGCCTCGCTAAAATAGATATTTTTTCGTCCCTAAAAAACTTGGAGACTTTCTTTTTCCCTGAAAAACCGTACGGAAAAAATTCATCACCGTCCTGTTGCCGTCTTAACCGCAAAGGAAAGCGGAGTTTTCCGGCATCAAAACACCATTCAAAAGTTTTATTGATTTCTTCAATGCTGCCAATATTACTTTCGAGATTAATAATGATTTGGTTTTCAGAAAAATCAAAATTTTCAATCAGGACAATTTCTTCATCCTGATTTTGCTCTTCATCACCTGTCCTTTTTTTGAAAATCAGTTCTTCCCGGTTAATGATAAGCCGGTAATCTGCTGAAAAAAAAGAGCTCCCGTTTTCAGTATTAAAAATTTTAGGAATCTCGTTTTCCTGATTAAAACCGTATTTTTTTAAAATTTCAAATTTCGCAAAGTCACTTTCCTGAGCCAGTTTTTCACGGGATAAAATTGTATGCGGTCTATCAGCAATAGAAATCCGGTTTTCTGTCTCCTGGATCTTTTCCTGAACAAAATCCCTGGTCTGATTTAAATAAGACAGGCTTTTCCTGAAATTCTCCAGAAAATGATCATTGGTTTCCAGCAGTTCCGGAACAATACAGTTTCTTATCCTGTTTCTCAGGTAATCATTTTTCTGATTAGACAGGTCTTCACGATAGGCAATATTGTTTTCTCGTGCGAAACAATAAATTTCCTCTTTTGTGAAATTTAAAAGAGGGCGTAAAATACCGTTGCTGTTTGCCGGAATTCCGCTCAGCCCGTTAATTCCCGCTGCTTTGGAAAGATTGATGATGAATGTTTCCAGCTGGTCGTTCAGGTGGTGGGCAGTTACCAGAAATTCCAGATGTTCCTTTTCCTGAATTTCTCTGAAGAACCGGTACCTCAATTCCCGCGCCCAGAACTGGATGGAGTTTCCGGGCTTCCGGTCTTTTTCAGAAACTTGATATAAATGAAACTTAATATTGTTTTTTTTACAGAAATCTTCAGCAACTTTCTGGTCCAGATCCGAATCACTGCCCCGGAGCCCATAATTCACATGGGCAACCTGAAATGGATATCCCACATCCTTTAACTCATTAAACAGCCAGACGAGCACCATAGAATCAGCCCCGCCGCTTACCGCAATAAGATAGCTTCTGCGTTCAGAAAGATGGATAAGGTAATCTAATTGTTTTTTTAAGCCTGATGGGTTCAACATGGATGCTGAGAATTTCTTTGTACAAAGATAATCCATATAATTAAAATGAATTTTTTACCTTTGGACCGTCTAAAAATGATTATTTATGAAAATATTTAAAATCTTAGCAGTATCTGCAATGGTGTTGGGGATGACATCTTGTATCAGCAAAAAGCAGTATGATGCATTAAGCTCGAATTACAAACAGTGTATTGAAAACGTAGGGGAAAGACAGAGAGAAATTCAGGATCTGAAATCTCAGAACTCTGCTTTGGCAAGTGAAAACGGTTTGCTGAAAAGCCAGCATGACGCTTTAAAATCTTCGTTGGATGCCTGCCTTTCAAATACAGGGAAAAGTTCGGCAAACATTGATAAGTTAGTGGGCGAGATCAATTCTTCAAATTCTTATATCAAGCAGCTGATTTCAAGCAATGCGAAAAATGACAGCTTAAACCTGGCTTTATCAAACAAGTTGAAAAGATCTTTGGATAATGTAGCGGACAGCGATGTTCAGGTAAAAGTGCTGAAAGGAGTAGTAATGATTTCACTTTCAGACAAAATGTTATATAAGACAGGAGATTACAATGTATTGCCTGCTGCTCAGGAAGTACTTGGCAAAGTGGCCAAAGTAATCAACGACTATGACAAATATTCAGTACTGATTGAAGGGAATACCGATAATGCCCCTTTAAATTCGTCAAATTTACCGAGAGACAACTGGGATCTTTCTGCTTTAAGAGGAACTTCCGTAGCTAAAGTCCTGCAGACTCAGTTTGGTGTTGACCCGGCAAGAATTACAGCGGGAGGACGTTCTGAATTTAATCCTAAAGCAACCAACATGAGTGTTTCCGGAAGAGCTGAAAACAGAAGGACGGAGATCATCATCATGCCTAAACTGGATGAGTTCATGAAACTGATGGACATCACGCCAAAGAAATAATTAAATCAAAACATTCAATCAAAAAAAACAAATCCCGAATTGCTTCGGGATTTGTTTTTTTTATCAGATAAGTTCTTCTTTTTTAAGTAACAGGATGATTGATCCGTTTAAAAATTGATCCGGATATTTTCAGTTTGACAGTGTCTGGATAAGAATTCGCAGCACCTTGCGGCACTGCGGTTCTCTGATTCTGTGGTTAATTTGTTTTTTTTCTCCTTCATTCATCTTGGTCTTAGTGTTTACCCTGCGTTGCAAAATTAGAATTATTATCATACCAAACTATCCGTATTTCTACGGTATTTTAAGTAAATTTTTCTCTCGTGCTCTCTGTCTTCTGTATTATTCATGCTTTTTGCCTATATTTAAGTAATTTTGAATCACAAAATTTGTATCATGAGCTTTTTTGAAGAAAAAAATCCGGAAATGGACCGGTATCTGGAAACCCACGCTTCTTCGGAACCTGAAATTCTGAAAAAGTTAAGACGGGAAACCTATCAGAAAACCACGCAGCCGCATATGATTTCCGGTTATCAGCAGGGAAGGCTGTTAACGATCATTTCCAGGATGCTCCGCCCGAAAAATATTCTTGAAATCGGGACTTTTACCGGGTATGCTACACTATGCTTAACAGAAGGTCTTTCTGAAGACGGAAAAATCACGACACTGGATGTTAATGAAGACCTGGCACATTTGTCGAGGAAATATTTTGCCGAAAGTAAATATTCTTCGCAGATCGATTTCAGGCTTCAGGATGCCAAAGAATTTTTAAAGGAGACAGAGGAAATTTTTGACTTGGTTTTCATTGATGCAGACAAAGAGAACTATGCAGAATATTTCAGGCTTATAAAACCAAGAACAGCATCCGGATCGGTTATCATGTTCGATAATGTGCTCTGGTACGGGAAAGTGCTGGAAGAAAACCCGAAACAGCGGTCTACGCAGGTGATTAAGGAATTAAATGATTTGATTGCAAAAGATGACGATTTTGAAAATCTTATTTTACCTTTGCGGGACGGAGTAAATTTTCTCCGCAGAAAATAATCATTCAATAATATAACTTGATGGATAAAGGAATTTGTGTGGTTACCGTAGCACCCGTTCGTGCAGAAAGTTCTGACCGGGCGGAAATCGTTACGGAAATACTGTTCGGGGAAAGTGCGGATATTCTGGAAGTCAATAAAAACTGGACCCGGATAAAAATGCATTATGACGGCTATGAAGGGTGGATGGATACCAAACAGTTAAAACCTGTAACCGGGGAGGATCTGGCCAGACGGAAAGTTACGGTTATTACTGAAGATTTTTCTTCCGTTTTAATGCGTGACGGAAAGATGCTGCTGTCAATGGGTTCAGAGGTTGAATTTCCTGCAGTAGCTTCCAGACGGAGCCATGACGTGCGTGAGAGTATTTCCCTTACCGCTAAGGAGTTTTTAAATGTTCCTTACCTGTGGGGCGGAAAAAGTTATTTCGCGGTAGACTGTTCCGGATTTACCCAGCTGGTTTATAAAATTCACGGCGTAAAGCTGCCGAGAGATACTTCCCAGCAGGTAGAAGTGGGGGAGTCACTTACTTTTGTAGAGGAGAGCCGTCCGGGTGACCTGGCGTTTTTCGAAAGTGCAGAAGGAAAGATCATCCATGTAGGCATCATGCTGGACAATCAGAGAATCATCCATGCTTCGGGGAAGGTGAGGATTGATACGCTGGATTCTACAGGGATTTTCAATAAGGAAATGAATAAGCATACCCATAAGCTAAGGGTAATTAAAAATATTTTATAACGTTTTAATTCCTCTGAAATGAAAGATACATTTCTGGTTATTTTTGATGTTTTTAATTTCGGGCTGCTGGTTTTTTTATGGAGGTTTACCATAAAACATTATGCAACCCTGCCGCAGACCATTCCCGTTCATTTTGATTTTGACGGTAAAGCAGACCGTTTCGGCAACAGAAAATACTCTTTTTTACTGCCTGCTCTGCTCACTGTATTTTATTTTATATTCACATGGGTAAGCAGAGATGCCGGTGCTGCCAATTTCCCTGTAGAAATTACCGAAGAAAATAAATATGCACAGTTTCTTATCATGGAAATATTCATAAGGTGGCTGTTTGTTTTAATCGCACTGATTTTCCTGAACAGCCAGGATTATATGTTCAGGTATTCTTTTGATGAAACGGTGAAGCCGAAAGTTCCGTTGGCAATTTCATTTCTCACTGTCATCGGAAGTTTAATTACTGTTTTTATTCTCGTAGGCTTATTTAAATAATATCAGAAGCATGGCATTTTTGTATCACATATTTATTAATCTGCTCATCTTCGGGATGAAGGTTTTTTCTTTATTCAATGATAAAACTAAAAAAGGCGTTGAAGGGAGAAGAGAATCATTGCAGAAAGTAAAATCAGCTTTTTCAGGAACGGACCGGGTGATCTGGATGCATGCAGCCAGCCTGGGGGAATATGAGCAGGGACTTCCTGTTCTGGAGCAGCTGAAAGAAAAATTTCCTGACCGTAAAATCCTGGTTACTTTCTTCTCGCCGTCAGGGTACGAAAATGTTGTTAAAAAGAAGCATATTGCAGATGTTGTCTGTTACCTGCCATTTGACAAAAAATCTCATGTAAAGAATTTTGTATCACAGTTTTCCGTTGAACTGTTTTTTACGGTGAAATACGAGTATTGGTATCATCTGCTTCAGGAACTTAAAAATCAGGGAGCAAAAACGTATGTGATCTCGGCTCTTTTTTATGACGGACAGTCTTTTTTTACCTCTTACGGAAAATGGTTTGTACAGCAGCTGCAGAAAAATATCGACTGGTTTTTCCATCAGACGGATATGTCTTTTGCTCTGGCAAGAAGCATTGGCCTGATGCAGGCTTCCGTAACGGGAGATACAAGGTTTGACCGCGTAAAACAGCTGAGGGAACGGGATAACCACGTTCCTTTTATCACAGATTTTATCGGGAATGACAAGGCTGTGGTTTTTGGCAGTTCCTGGCAGGCGGAAGAGAAAATTGCAGAGGAAGTTTTACTCTCCAGTCCTTATGTAAAGCTGATTATTGCGCCGCATGACCTGAAACGGGTTCAGCACTTAAAACAGGTTTTTCCTGAAGCGGTTCTATACAGTGAAATTACCGGGCCGGATGAACAGTTCACATCGAGGGTTTTAATTATAGACAGCATTGGTTTACTCTCCAAATTATATTCTTATGCAGACATTGCCGTTGTAGGCGGAGGTTTCCATGATGCAGGACTGCACAATATTCTTGAAGCAGCCACTTTTGGCGTTCCGGTGATTTTCGGGAACCATTACAGAAAAAATCCGGAGGCAGATGAACTGATTTCTGTGGACGGAGGGAAACCTTTTGAAAATGCAGGCCTTGCTGCTGATTTTGTGATCTTCCTGATCAATAATGAAGAAATGCTTCAGGTTATGTCTGCCAAAGCTGAAAAGTTCGTCAGCGAAAAACCGGACTCAACAGAGTTGATCATCAGGAAAATGCTATCGTAAGAAGCCCTGGCTTTTTATATCTTTAATAATAAGGTCAAAATGATCAGGAATATTTTCAGTCCTGAGCCAGTTGAAATCTATTTCATTGTTGATAAAAAGCTTCGATAAATAGTGGTTTTTTAATACCTTTTCTTTCAGGTTTTCCAGCTGCTCATCAAATTCCATCCAGTAATCCTCATCCAGTTTTTTAATCAGAAGCAATGACCTTACTGTTTTATTGATGAGGTAAAGATAAAGCTTATACACATTGTCAAACCGCTGCCGGCTGAGATCTTCATTATGCAGTAAGATGGCATCAACCAACAGTAAATTAAGAGATACGTCCCCGAATTTATCAGTGGTTATTTTGACGTGTTCCGTAATTTCCCCGCTTATTTTCCGGATGATGGTCAGGAAATATTTAGGATTGCCGATGTATTTCGAGGCCAGCTGCACTTTCTCCTGAATATGCTCTTCCATCGCACTTCTCTTATCATCAGTCGTTTCAGGATCAATCAGTTCAAAATAGAGCTTTTTAGACAACAGCGGATCCTTCTTTAACAGCCTGAAGATAAGGCGGTCTTTCTCTATGCCAGAAAATGCACTCAATGCAGCTTTAAACTCTTTAGAATACTCCATCAGTTAAAAATTTTAGAATATTTTAGAAACCCGTTCAGGGCCCAGTTCGCGGTGTAATATAACGACGTAAAAGTAGAAAATCCCATAAAATCTTTATACACAAGATACTGATCTTTGATGATGTTTTTCTTTTTCCTGGAGACGCTGTTCTCACGCATCCTGTATTTGGCCATGGTTTTCTGTACAGGATGTCCTTCCGGGATTTCTTTCAGTAAATTCAGCCACATCACATGGTCTTCACGCTTGCTTTTTACCGGAAAGAAAAATTTCCCGACCCTTTTCGAATCATAAACGGTTGAAACCGGGGCCAGCCTGCAGGTTTTAAGCAGATTGGAAAAAGTAACGGTTTTATCCGCCAGGAAATCCTTTAAAATAGGTTCCATAGTATGCTCGTCACATCTGGAATAATTGCAGTATGCCAGCTCAGCATTATTTTCCTTCATATAAGCCGTCATCGTTTCCAGATATTCCGGATACCAGTAGTCATCAGAATCAAGGAAAGCGATATACCTTCCCTGCGCTCTTTCAAGGCTTTTATTTCTGGCATTTCCGGCGCCTCCGTTCTGCTCCAGTACCTGTAACTTAATTCTGGGGTCATTGTATTTCAGTAAAATTTCTACAGTCTGGTCACTGGAAAGATCATCTGTAATCAGCCACTCCCAGTTTTCATAGGTTTGGTTTAGTACGGACTGTATTGTTTCCTCAATAAATTCTGCGGAATTGTATGACGGTGTGATGATGGATACCAGGTCTTTCATTCGTGTTTTGCAATTAATTATAAAAATTTTTTCTCATACAGGTGCCATGAACTGATACCGACCGCAATAACCACGAGCATGCAGACGAATGCCATGACAAACGGATTGTAGTCTTTAAAAAATCCCAGTGTGGTAAAAACCCGGATGATAGGGAAGTGAAAAATATAAATCCCGTAGGTAAAGTCTCCGTATTTTCCGAAATTGTTCAGGAATTTGAGGGAATAAGCAATATAAAGAACAATGATACCGATCATCATCGGAGAGAAAAGTTTAATATCGAAAATCAGATCAATCCAGACCGTAACCACTGCAATAATGAACAGGATATTTTTATGTTTGATAAACTTGTCAAAATTAAAATAGATGAGCATTCCGGGGATGAAATAACACAATACTCCGGGAATCTGCTTGGACAGTGAAATTTTATCCAGGGATTCAAAATAATTAAGATAAACCAGCGACAGGAAATAAATAACCATTAAACTGACATTCCTGTATTTATTGTTTTTGCCAAAAAACAGGAACAACAGCGGAACGGAAAAGTAATAGCACATTTCTACCTTAAGGGTCCAGAGTGCACCGTTAACCGCCTGGTTGCCGAAAACGCCTGGAAGCCAGGGTGCCTGAAAATTTAAAAATACAGAATTCCAGAACAGGTATTTATAAACCTGCGTATTGCTGAAATATTCTTTAAAAGGAAGTGTGCTGACAAAGCTTAACAAAATAGCACATAAAAAAACAACCAGCAGATAGGCCGGGACAATTCTTTTGATCCTCTTTTTCAAATAGCTTTTTAAACTTGAAGACCGGTCATAGCTTCTGGCAATAAGGAATCCGCTGACAATAAAAAAGCCGAAAACGGCAAGTTCTACAGGACTTTTTTCGAAAATTTTGAGTTCTTCAGAGGCACTGAGTGCTCCCAGGTGTCCTACAAAAACGATAAAAGCGAGGAGAACACGTAAGAAGTCAAAGTTGTTTTTCGTAATGTCTTGCATTTGCATTGTTTTGTGCAAAAATAGTTTTTTTTAAAGAATACAGGTTTATTCCTGTATTCATAATTTATTAAATAGAGGTAATATTGTACGCCTTCAACGTTATATTTTTGAAAATAAAGGGCTTTGTTATAAATTTTTGATAAAAAATTATTAAATACATCAAAAAAATTATAATTTTAGGGCTTCAAAAATTTGATACATGAAGAAATTAGCATTACTGTTTGCAGGCTTATCATTATTCGTTGCTACCGGATGTGATAACGATGACAATGATAATACCATAGAATATCCTATTGTCGGGACATGGCAGCCTATAAAGAAAGTCGTTACAATTGTTCCTATAGGAGGTACGCCTGTTTCTGATGGTATTTCTTATGACACCACATGCCAGAAAACATCACGATGGGTATTTAAAGAAGGTTCAGCCGGGAAAAGGACAGACAACGGAGACAGTGCAATACCGGGGACGTGTGAACCTAATTTCGACAGAAACTTTACCTATACTTATGACAGAGACAGTAAGGCGATCCAGGTTAAATACCAGGGAATTGTAGAGCCGGGCAAAGGAAAAGTAACATTGCTTAATGACACCACTTTAAATGTCTCTTTTGAAGATACAACAGATCCTACGGAATTTCATTCTGAGACCTTTACATTGAAAAGAATACCTCAGTAAGATCAGGTTATTTATAAACAATATACAATCTCATCTCCGGATGGGATTTTTTTGTTTTATCATATTTAATCCAAAATTAAATTTCCATTTCTTTTAAAATCATTATTTTTGTGAATCCTGATTTTTGGAGTTAAAGAAATTTTAAGTCCGATATCTAATTCTAACATCTAATATCTAAATATAAAAAGTGTTTTACGATCATCAGCAGATAGAAAAAAAGTGGCAGAAATATTGGGAGGATAACCAGACCTATAAAACTTCCGATAAGACAGACAAACCTAAATTTTATGTTCTTGATATGTTCCCGTATCCATCCGGGGCGGGCCTCCACGTAGGTCATCCGCTTGGATATATTGCCTCTGATATTTATGCGAGGTATAAAAGACATCAGGGGTTCAATGTTCTTCATCCGGTAGGGTATGACAGCTTCGGGCTTCCTGCTGAGCAGTATGCAATCCAGACCGGGCAGCATCCTGCCGTTACCACGGAACAGAATATTACGAGATACGAAGAGCAGCTGAGAAAGATCGGTTTTTCTTTCGACTGGAGCAGGGAACTGAGAACTTCAGATGCTTCCTATTATAAATGGACACAGTGGATCTTCATTGAACTTTTCCATTCATGGTATAATAAAGATACCGATAGGGCAGAACCGATATCAACCCTGATCAGTCATTTTGAATTAAAAGGAACGGAAGGATTACATGCCAATCAGAATGAAGAACTTCATTTTAAGGCAGAAGAATGGAATGCCGCTTGTGAAATTGATAAAGAAGATATCTTATTGAATTACCGTCTGGCCTACAGAGCGGAAACAACTGTAAACTGGTGCCCTGCTTTGGGAACCGTACTGGCCAACGATGAGGTGAAAGACGGAAAATCCGAGAGAGGAGGTTTCCCGGTTTTCCAGAAAAAAATGATGCAGTGGAGCATGAGGATTTCCGCTTATTCAGAAAGATTGTTACAGGGCCTTAAAACATTGGACTGGCCTCAGCCTTTAAAAGATTCCCAGGAATACTGGATCGGGAAATCCCAGGGCGCGCAGGTGAGGTTTGAGATTGAAGGACTGGAATCAACAAAAGACAATGAAAACACCTCCGAGCCGACATCTGTTAATTATATAGAAGTATTTACCACAAGGCCCGATACTATTTTCGGTGCCACTTTTATGGTGCTGGCCCCGGAACATCCTTTAGTGGAAACCATTACCACGGCAGAACAGAAAGCTGAGGTAGATGAGTATATTGAAGAAACTTCCAAAAAAACGGAAAGGGACAGGATGTCTGACGTGAAAAACGTTTCAGGTGCCTTTATCGGAGCTTATGCTACCAATCCGTTCAGCAATAAAAGCATGCCGGTTTATATTTCGGATTATGTTTTAATGGGCTACGGAACAGGAGCTGTAATGGCCGTTCCCGCACATGATGAGCGTGATCACAGATTTGCAAAGAAATTCAATCTGGAGATCAGAAAAGTGGTTGAAACGGATGAAGACATTCAGGAAAAATCCTTTGATTCCAAAACGAGTACCTGCGTCAATTCTGATTTTCTGAACGGACTGAGCTATGAAGAAGCAAAATTGATGATCATTGCTACCATTGAGAAAAAAGGAATCGGTCAGGGAACCACGAATTACAGACAGCGTGACGCTATTTTCTCAAGACAGCGGTATTGGGGCGAGCCCGTTCCTGTTTATTATAAAGATGGGATGCCGTATACTTTGCCGGCTTCAGCATTGCCGCTGGAACTTCCGGAAGTTGAAAAATACTTACCGACAGAAGACGGAGATCCGCCGTTGGGAAATGCAAAATCGTTTGCCTGGGATGAAGCAAACCGCAAAGTAGTCGACACCGATTTGATTGACGGAAAAACAGTGTTCCCGTTAGAGTTGTCTACCATGCCCGGATGGGCAGGAAGCTCATGGTATTTCCTGAGGTATATGGATTCCCATAATGACAATGTTTTTGTTAAAAAAGAAACAGCTGATTACTGGGGACAGGTAGATTTATACATCGGGGGAAGTGAACATGCCACCGGCCATCTATTGTATTCCCGTTTCTGGAATATGTTCTTAAAAGACAGGGAATATATAAATAATGATGAGCCTTTCCAGAAACTGATCAATCAGGGGATGATTTTGGGGATGAGTGCTTTTGTATACAGAGTTGCCGGAACAAGTCAATATGTATCCAAAAATTTAGCAAAAGATTACGAGACCCAACAAATCCACGTTGATGTATCTTTATTAAAAGGAACATCCGATGAATTAGACACGGAAGCTTTCAAAGCCTGGAGACCGGATTATGCAGAGGCAGAATTTATTCTGGAAGACGGAAAATACATTACAGGCCGTGAAGTGGAAAAAATGTCCAAGTCAAAATACAATGTAGTCAATCCTGATGATATCTGTGAAGAGTACGGAGCAGACGGTTTGAGGCTGTATGAAATGTTCCTTGGTCCGTTGGAGCAATCTAAGCCATGGAATACACAGGGACTAAGCGGAGTGTACGGATTTCTGAAGAAATTCTGGAACTTATACTTTAATGGCGAAGTTTTTGAAGTGTCAGAGGCGGAACCGACGAAAGCGGAATATAAAGTATTGCACACCCTAATAAAGAAGGTAGTGTATGATATCGAAAACTTTTCTTTCAATACCTCCGTATCGTCATTTATGATTGCTGTGAACGAACTGCAAAAAATAAAATGCAGCAAACGCAATATTTTAGAACCTTTAGCCGTTATCATTTCGCCGTATGCTCCGCACATCTGTGAAGAGCTGTGGAGTTTATTAGGCCATAAGGAATCTATCGAGTTTGAAAAGTTTCCGGTTTTGAACGAAGACTATCTGGTAGAAGATGAAATAGAGTATCCGGTAAGCATAAACGGCAAAACAAAGTTCAAGTTGTCGCTTCCGGCACAGTTTTCGGCTAAAGAAGTGGAAGAAATAGTGCTTAAAGATGAAAAAATCCTGCAGATTCTGGAGGGTAAAGCACCGAAAAAAATCATTGTAGTGCCTCACAGAATTGTGAATATCGTAATTTAAAAGAAAGTTAACATTGGGGATTTAAGAAAAATAAGTGTGAATTTTTTTTGAATTTTTAACATAAACACCCAAATTAGGGAATATTACCAATAAAAGTTAAAATAATTATAATATCGAAAGCGTATTAAAATTTCATTGTCAAAAAAAAATAAAATGTTATTTGAGACTATTGTATTTTAATTATTTTTGCCTTTAATTTACATTTGTAAAATTTTAAAACAATATAATTTAGTTAAATATGGAAATGAATGTTTCAAAAAATGATGAGCAATTAGTTGCTAGAAAGGCGGGAGGTTTAAATCCAGCTGTTATTATTCCTATCATCTTAGCTATAGGAATTTGTATTTATTTATTCGTCTTGGGGAGCCCGGGGAACTTTAAAGATGCTGACAAATTAGGTGCGGCGTCTGTAGCTTTCTCCGATGTTGAAGGAAAAGACATTCACCCGGATTCGTTCTTGGGAATTATCTACAAAGGAGGGGTAATTGTACCGATCCTGATCACTTTCATGCTTACGGTAGTGGTTTTCTCTTTTGAAAGATATTTCGTGCTTAGCAAAGCTGCCGGAAAAGGTAACTTAGACAACTTCGTTGTACAGGTAAGAAGCTTGCTTAACCAGAACAAAGTTGATGAAGCTTTAGAAGAGTGCGACAGACAGCAGGGTTCTGTTGGTAATGTAGTGAAAGAAGGTCTTACGACTTACAAAGCTTTGTCTCATGACACAACATTAAACAAAGAGCAGAAAATGGTAGCGCTTAACAAAGCAATCGAAGAAGCTACAACACTTGAGATGCCAATGCTTGAGAAAAATATGATGATCCTTTCTACACTAGGTACTGTTGCTACCCTAATTGCACTACTTGGAACGGTAATCGGGATGATCAAGGCATTCTTTGCATTAGGTTCAGGAGGAGGTACTCCGGATGCAGCTGCACTTTCTACCGGTATTTCTGAGGCCTTGATCAACACGGCGTTAGGTATTGGTACTTCAGCAATCGCGATCATGCTTTACAACTACTTTACTTCTAAAATTGACGGATTGACTTATAAGATCGACGAGATCGCAATGAGCATCCAGCAGTCTTTCGCTGAATTCAACTAAGAATCAGCAGGGAATTTGTATTAAGTAACAGAAGTTTAATTAAAAATTATTAATAATAATGGCGAGAGTCAAACCAAAAAGACATGGAGTAGTTACGGATATGACGGCGATGTGTGACGTTGCATTCCTACTGCTTACATTCTTTATCTTGACCACTCAGTTTAAAAAACCTGACGTGGAGCAGATCAAACCGCCATCTTCAATATCAGAGAAGTTACTTCCTGATGCCAGCTTGATGACCATCAACGCTACTCCGGACGGAAAATTTTATTTCCAGCCGGTAGAAAATGCATCAGAGAGAGTACAGCTTTTGGAAAATATGGGTAAAAAGTACGGGGTTACTTTTGACAATAACGAAAAAGTTGCATTTCAGAAAGTACAGGCTATTGGGGTTCCTATGAACCAGCTCAAGAGCTATCTTGATTTGCCAGATGACGAGCAGAAGAATTTCAAGAGTCCTACAGGGATTCCTATGGATAGTACAAATAAGCAATTAGTGGATTGGGTAAAAGAAAGTTTAAGCGTGAATCCTGAATATAAGTTAGCGATTAAGGGTGACGTTACTACTGAATATCCAAAAGTTAAAAGCCTGTTTGAGGGTTTAAGAGATATTGATTTTCTTAAATTTTGGTTGATTACATCACAAGAAGGTAAACCTAATGAATAATATCATTTAGAAATGGCAGAAGTACAAGTACAGGAAAAGGGCGCCAAAGGCGGGAAGGTACGTTCCAAGAAACAGAGTACCAGAGTCGATATGACTCCGATGGTGGACTTGGGTTTTCTATTGATTACCTTCTTTATGTTCACAACTACATTCTCTAAACCGAATGTGATGGATTTGGGTCTTCCGGCTAAACCGAAAGATGATAAAATAAAACCACCTCCAACGGAAATTAAACTTTCAAACTCTATCTCTTTGTTGTTAGGGAAAGACAATAAGATTTTCTGGCACCAGCAGGACAATACGTCTTTAACGGACCAGACGCTTAATGAAACTTCTTTCGACAGAGAAGGAATCAGAAAGGTTATTGAGCAGGCAAAAGCAAATGCGGCAGATAGAACCAAATTTACGGTGATTATCAAACCGACTGACGATGCTGTATATAAAAACTTTGTTGATATTCTTGATGAAATGGCCATTACAAAGAGTGAGCAGTACGGAGTTACTGATCTCAAGCCTTGGGAAAAAGCCATTTATGATAGAAAAGTAGGTAACTCCGGAGCAGCTGCTGCAGCGCCGGCAACAAAGTAAATTAACCATAAAATTGTAAATCTATGGCAAACGAAAATGCGTACGATTCTAATCTTACTTTAGATGAGATTGTATTTGAAAATAGAAACAAAGAATATGGTGCATACGATTTAAGAAATCAGTACCCTAGGCTTCTGACAAAATCTTTTATTGTTGGGACAGCATTATTCCTTGTTGCGGCTTTGTCTCCTTTTATTTATCTTACAATCAAGAGACTTACTGAACCACCTCCACAAGAGGTTAAGGCAGATTTAGTAGAGATTCTTCAGGAAGATAGAATTATCGAGCAGCCGAAAGAAGAAGAACCACCTCCACCACCTCCACCAAAAGAGGAGGAGAAAATTGAGGTGATCCAGAACGTAGTTCCGGAGCCTGTAAAAGCTCCTAAAATTGAAACGCCGCCACCTCCGATTTCCAAGCAGTTGGAAACACAGACAGGTCTGGTAGCACAGGAAGGGGTAAAAGCTCCGGCTTATACACCACCGCCGCCACCGCCATCTACCGGTACCAGAACTTCAACAGCAGAAGTTAAGCCACAGGTAAATGAAAACCAGGTATATACCGAGGTTGAGCAGACTGCGGAATTCCCTGGAGGTATTAATGCCTTCAGAAATAAAGTTTCAAGTAACTTTGACGGTTCTGCGATGAACGGAGACGAAGGTACCGTGAAAACTGAAATCACTTTCGTAGTAGAAAGAGACGGAAGTATTACAGACGTTAAGGCTTCCGGAGGAAATTCAGATTTTAATTCTGAAGCGATCAGGACAATCAAATCTATTAAAAACAAATGGACGCCTGCTAAAATCAACGGGCAGTCTGTACGTTACAGATTCAGATTACCTCTGACTATGAACTTTGAAGGTTAATTATAATAAATTATCTTTAAATAATATTAAAAAAGGGAAGCATATGCTTCCCTTTTTATTTTTTTTGGTATTTTTGCTATATGATGTTCAATTGGTTATCCCTGATTACGGGATTGTTTTATATTGTTCTGGGAGTTGTAGTGATGCTTTATAAGTTCTTCTTTACAGTTCTGGAACCGGGTATCGCATACGCACTGGGTGTTTTGCTTATCCTTTACGGACTTTTTAGAATTTACAGGGCAGTAACAAGAATAAAAAACTCGGGAGATGAAAAATAGTGCTAAAATTATCATGCTGTTTTTCCTCAGTATTATAGCAACAGCCTGTAAAAAAGAAGAAAAATCACCGTCTTACCATAAAGGGGAAATGACGATTCTTACCGATGAATCCTTTAAAAGTGTTACCGAAGCTTTGGCAGAAGGATATATGATCAATTATCCCGAAACCAAAATTAAAGTAGTAACCAAAAAGGAAGATTTAGGCTTTCTGGATTTGCTTAAAGATAAGGCAAAGATCATCGTAATGTCCAGAGATCTGTCAGCAGAAGAAATAAAGTCATACGAAGAACAGGTAGACCTGAAATTCCTGCCTGCGAAATTTGCGGCAGATGCCGTTATTTTTGTTGTTCCTAAAGATTCACCAAGAGAAAGTATTTCCATAGAAGAAATAACACAGGGAATGCAGTCTGATGATAAAGCTTTTATTTTTGACGGAGCCAATTCCAGCAATCTGAATTTTATAGCCCAAAAGCTTAAAAAACAGCCCAAGGAGTTGAAGTTTTCCATTATTCCCGGAAGTAAGAATGTCATTGAAGATCTTAATAAATATCCCGGTAAAATAGGTGTTATCGGCCTTAATACATTCAGCCGCCCCTATGACAAAGAGTCTGAAAAGCTGAAAAGTATGGTTAAGATTCTGCCTGTTGAATACAAAGGCAAACAGTATACAGCAGATGCCGGAAACCTGCGAACGATGAATTATCCTTTCACAAGAGTTCTGTACTTTTTAACTAATGAGGGAAATTTTAATCTAGCTAATGGGTTCATCAGGTATTCATGTACGCAGCTGGGACAGATGATTGTGGAAAAAGAAGGTTTGCAGCCTTACAATATCTACAGAAGAGAAGTCCAAATGCGTTAAAAAGTATTAAAGTGTATCTGTAACCCAGATAAATATATTATTTTGGTCTGGAAATTGTGGACATATAATGTCAATTATAAATAAAAAAATGAAAGATATAATGAATATGAATGTAAAAAAGATTGCTTTTGGAGCAGCTGTGGTGTTTTTTACCAACTTTGCTTTTGCACAGACGGTACAGGATGGAATTAACAGTATGGATAGCGACAAGTATGCCCAGGCAAAAACTAATTTTACGAACATGATTGCTTCAGCACCAACTGCTGAGAATTATTTTTACTTAGGAAATACTTACTTAAAGCAGGGTGAGCCTGATTTTGCGGCAGCAACCGACAGCTTTAATAAAGGTATTGCTGCAGACAGCAAAAGTTATTTAAATAAAATTGGTTTAGCAACGGTTAAACTTGGAAAAGGTGATAAGAATGCAATTGCTGAAATTCAGAAGATTGTAAGTGATTCAAGAGAGAAAGATGCAGAAGTATTGTTCAGGGCTGCTGAAGCTTTGACATTATTTGAAAAGAACAACTCTCCTGATCTTGCCATTCAGTTTCTGAATAAAGCCATCGAAAGAGCTCAGAGAAAAGAAGTTCCTGCATATTACTACTATACACTGGGTGATGCATACAGATTAAAGAGAATGCCAGGAGACGCTATGACTGCGTATGACAAGGCACTTCCTTTAGCGAAGAATAAAGCTTCCGTATATACAAGAATCGGGACATTATGGATGGCAGCACAACAATGGCAGCAGGCTAAAACAAGCATAGACAAAGCAATTGCTACTGATCCGACGTATGCACCGGCTTATAAGGCCTTGGCAGCATATGATATCAGATACCAGCAGAATGCAAAAGCGACTCAGGATTTGATCAATTACACGAAATATGCTGATGAAGATCCTTACACTCAATTAGAGATTGCCAAGCTTTATTTTACCAATGAAGATTATGCAAACTCTAAGCAGGTGTTAGATAAAATCTTTGATAAGATCAATGATCCTATTAAATTTAAGTTAAGAGCTTATCAGTTGTATGCGGACGGAAACTATGCAGAAGCAAAGCAAAACCTTGATAATTTCATTTCACAGGCAGAAAAATCAAGAGTTCAGCCTGCCGATCAGGGATTACAGGGGCTAATTGCTGCCGGTCTGGCAAAAACAGAAAAGGATGCAGCTAAAAAAACTGCTTTAATGACTGAAGCACAGCAGAAAGTAGGAATTGCAAAAGCAGCAAAAGACGAAACCCTGAAGTGGGATATGGAATTGGTGAAAATTGCAGGAGGCGGAGCTTCTCAGTCTGATGTAGATGCCGGGCCTACAAACCCGACAATTGAAGGTCTGAAACAGAAGGTAGCAGCCAATGCTCAGGATTCAGATTCACTGTTTAAGCTGGCAACTGCATATCAGGACGCAAAAAACTGGAACGGGGCTATTATGACATGGCAGAAGATGAATGCGCTTCTTCCTGACTGGGCTCCCGGATATTACAGCTTAGGATATTCTTATCAGCAGGCAGCTAACAATGATGCCGCTAAAATGGCTTATGAAAAGTATATCAGCACGGTAAAACCTGCAGAAGTTGAGGCCAACAAGCAGACATTAGCGTATGCTTATTTTGCAGTAGCTTATCTGTCTAAAGATTCTGATCAGGCAAAAGCCAAAGAATATGTAGCAAAATCAGTACAGTTGGATCCTACGTATCAGGATGCCGTAAAACTGAACGCTGAGATTAATAAATAATTTTAGTCTTATTATAATATTGACTTCCCAAACATTAAGTTTGGGAAGTTTTTGTTTAAATCTTATCTTTGAAAATATGAAACGCCGGAAATTAATGAATCTTAAAATAAAGGAATTAACTGGGCGTTCCATTTGACCAATTAAAAATAAAAATAACAGATGAAGACAGATATACTTGCATTCGGTGCCCATCCGGATGATGTGGAGCTGGGTTGTGGCGGAACAATAGCGAAAATGGTTTCAGAAGGAAAAATTTGTGTTATTGTTGACCTTACCAAAGGAGAACTCGGAACCCGCGGAACTGATGAGACCAGAAAAGAGGAAGCAGCAGCATCCACAAAAATTCTTGGTGTTTTAGCAAGGGAAAATCTTGGGATGAAAGATGGGTTTTTGACAAATTCTGAAGAATACCAGATGGAGATCGTAAAAATGGTACGCAAATACCGCCCGGAAATCGTTTTGGCCAATGCAATTGATGACCGACATCCGGATCATGCAAAAGCAGCGAAATTAGTCTCGGATGCGTGCTTTTTAGCCGGACTGAGAAAAATAGAAACAATTTTGGATGGAGAAAACCAGGAGGTGTGGAGACCGAAACTGATTTTTCATTATATCCAGTGGAAAAATATTGAACCGGAATTTGTAATCGACATTTCTGAGCATCTGGATAAGAAAATTGAAGCCTGTATGGCATACAAAACCCAGTTTTATGACCCGACTTCAAAAGAGCCGGAAACACCAATTACTTCAAAGGATTTTTTTGAAAGCCTCACGTACCGTGCTCAGGATTTAGGACGGTTATCGGGAGTGACTTATGCTGAGGGATTTACGTCTGAGAAGCTGATTGCGATGAAAAATTTTGACGGAATTGTTTGGTAATTAAAAAACATTTCCTATATTTGCACTCACAAAACGGTGATTGTAGCTCAGTTGGTTAGAGCGTCGGATTGTGGTTCCGAAGGTCGGGGGTTCGAGACCCCTCATTCACCCTAAAAAGCATACTTTTAAAGTATGCTTTTTTTATTTCATACATCTTTTGAAAGCGTGTTCCATTCTATTATTTTCAAAAATTCTAAAAAATCTTCCGTACAGCTGATTCGGATATATAATTTAAGCGAATAGATAATTATTTAAATTCTATTTTTGGCGCTGTTTCCTGCATTTCATTGCCATCTTTTTTTTCAAAAAAGAATTTTTACTGCAGTCATCCCTTACAAATCTGTTTATGATTATAAATAACTGAGAATTGTAAAATGTGGTAGTGAAAATATTTTCCTATTTTTAGAATTACAATCTACAAGATATATGGAAATAAAAGTCACTGTAAAACAACTGGGCAGGAAGCATCCTGTTCTTGCAGAGCAAAGTATTGAAATTGCGCATCACGAAAGTCATATTTCATTAGAACATCTTTTACAACGGGTTGTGCAACAGCAGGTGACAGCATTCAATACAAAATCATTTGAGCTGGAAGATGAAGACCTTTCCAAAATCCCGCAGGAAAATTATCTGAATATCTTAACAGATACGGGAAAGGTTGGTTTTGGGAGCATTTATAATCAAAAAAGAGCAGATCTGCAAAAAGCACAGGAAAATGCGATTCAGGCTTTTGAAGACGGTATGTTTGCTGTTTTTTATAACGACGAACCTATTGAAAGTCTTACACAGATCATCGACTTAAATTTACAATATACCTTTACTTTTATCCGGCTCACCTTTTTGTCAGGAAGCTATTGGTAATTATAATACACTAAATCACAACATCAATGGAAATCAGCGAAAAATTAAAATCGAAAAAAATTGTCGATTACCACAGGAACTTAAAAAAAGATCTGAAGGAACAGGCAGAAAAAGGATTGCTATCCAAACTTTTTTCTAAACCTAAACTAAAAAAGGAAGTTGCAGAATTCGGATTGCTGCTTCTGGGCAAGAATGATCATTATGAACCTCCTACATTAGGCTCCTCAGCAGCTGAAAAAGCAAAGGAATATATTAAAAGCAATATCTGGGAAGATAAAGATTACTATGATTTATTGGTGTATTTCTTTGGCGATAAGGCAGATCTGGTAAAATATGCATGGAACAAAATGCCTTTCAAAATGTACCAGACAGGTTATGACCGCCGTTCATTCCGTGCACCGAATAATGAAAGGTTTGCTCTGCTGAATCAGGTTAATTTAATGAGAACTTTGCTGGAACTTCCAAGTATCTATTCTTACAGTTCGGGATATGAGTCCTATGATATTTCGTTGGAAGAGCAGATCATCTATGATACCCAGTTGTCTAATAACATGAGCCAGTTTTATATTTGGTCGGCGGCAATTGATACAGGAAATAAAGACATTTATCAGTTGATTGAAGATATTATTTTCAATAAACACCCTGAAGGAAAAGTTTCACAAAATATTATAAAGGCTTTACTGAACAGCGAGCAGAAGCATTGTTGGGAATTGGTAGAAAAACTCTTATTGGCTGCCCAGCGGCAGGAAGGTTTACGGCAGACTGTTTTAGAAGCTCTCGATGAAACCAATACACAGGCTTTGCAATACCTGACGAATGTAATTGTTGAAAATAAACTGACCCGTTTTTCATCTGTTGTAAGGGCTATCGGAACCTGGACAGGCCTTGGCTGGGAATCTGAAAAAGAAACTGTTGTTAAAAATATTGTTTCGCTGGCCAATACTTACTTTAACAATCCCGGACAAATTTCTGAAGCTGTAAAGAGTAAAAACAATAATGAAGTCTATATGGCGCTCTGGGTTCAGGGTGTCTGGGATGTGGAACAGACAGTTCCGTATCTGCATCAGCTGTTTGATAAAGGCAATATCGAAAAGAAATGTCTGGCCATAAAGTTCGCTGCGGAAACCGGAGATCCTTATATTCAGATGCCCCTGTATTACAAAGCTGTTCTGGATGGTGATGTACAGGTTCTGGCTTTTGCAGGGCAGCCGATGTCTGCGTTGTTAAGCGTAAATGTAGATTCTAAATTTTTCATCAATAATAAAGACTACCCGGATTTCTTTGAAAAAATTCATGAATTAATCCAGAAAACTGAGGTTAAGGAAAAAAAATTCGAAGGCAAGGTTTTTTCATGGCTTCATGCGGCATTCAGGAAGAGTGATTTTTATGCCTCAATGTTCTATCTGGTAGGAGAAGACAATGAAAAGCTGGATTTGATATTGTCTTATTTCGATCAGTTTGATTTAGCTTTAAGAGAGCAGTTAACAAGAAACCTTTTAGGCGATTTCTACTGTTATTCTTATTCCTACAATTTTGAGAAAAAGAAAAAATCCGTAACGCCCTTCCAAAAAGAATTTGCCTTTAAAATTATCAGAGACAGAGGAGAATCGTTGGTTGCGTCAGGAATCAATGTTTTACAGCAGAATCCTCTAAATAAAGAAGAAGCGCTGAGCTTATTTGATTTATTTAAAAGAAAAGGCGGAACACTCCGTAAAAAACTGATCGAATTGATGATGAAGCAGGAAGATTCTGTATTGATGCCATTGGCAGATGAATTAACGGTTAAAGGTGATATTGAGCAAAGAACCGCTTCTTTAGATATTATGCTTCAGCTTCAGAAGGATAAAAGGCTGTCCGGTGAGATTAAAAATTGGACGATGCAATATGCTGAAAAAACAAAGATTTCAGATAGGGAAAGAAGCTTGCTGGATCAGATCAACCCTTCCGAAGACAAGGAAATTCTTTCTGCCGAAAACGGATTCGGTTTTTATGATCCTTCTGTAAAATCAAAATATGAACTGCCAAAAGTAGAAGCCGATTCGGTCTATGCAAAAGCAACGGAAAAAGATACATACGGTTTTACGCAGCCTTTGGACCATATTAAAAAAGAATTAAAAAAGCTGAATGATTTATTCCTTGAATATAAAGATTACGAATATGAAGTTGAAGACTGGAACGATTCAGTAATAAAAGTGCTGTTAGGAAATAATTTCCGCCAGATAAAAAATAAAACTGAAGGCTTCACACCGGAACAGCTAACGGAAAATTATCCCCTGTATGAAGTTTGGGAACAGTGGTATAAAGATTCTAAGCTGGAGCCGAGAGATCTGTTTTTACTTACGTTTGTTGAAAGCTGTGACCGTAAAAAGTTCAGGGATTTTCTGGAAAAGTATGTATTCTATTATAAAGATGTTATTCCTAATCCTCTTAAAAACGATTATTACTGGAATAGCCCGGTTAAAAGCATCCTTGAGTCTCTGGAATATAAATTTGCATTTAGAGAAAAGACCGATTTTCTGATTGATGCCTGCAGTACTTTATTTGCTAATCTTCCCGAAGATATCATTAACTACAAGGCCAAACAAAATGACTACTATTACAGTAATACCGGAAACGGATGGCAGTCTTCAGGCTTTTTCAATGTGTTTTTGCAGGGCATTCCGTTAAAAAAGCTAAGCGATGAGCAATTTGTAAAAGTCTGGAATTTATACCGATGGATGCAGTTTAACGGATTGAAAGAAAACATACAGCATACGGTGCCTGCTTTCTATTTATTCGGAAAGGCTTATGAATTAAAAATTATTACCAAAAATGAACTGTATGAAGGGATTTTCACAGCAGAAAGAGCCATCAGAGATCTTACAACAACGAAATTCTATCATCACAACGAAAAATATCTGGACATATTCACTTTCTTAAAGCCTGTGATTGATGAAATACAGAATAAATTTCTGGATATAGAACTTATTCGTGGGGATGCCGGCACTGCCGTTTCTCACTTTGTACAGGAATTCCAGACGATATACGGCGCTGAACGATTCGTACAGATTTTAAGAGGATTAGGGAAGTCAAATTTATATGCGAATTATATATTCAGTTATGGCAGTGAAAGTATGACGAAGCAAAAGCTGTTTTCTTATCTTTTGTCGAACTGTTATCCTTTGGAAAGTGATACGCAGGAATCATTTAACGAAATGATGAAAAAAGAAAAAATTGCGGAGCTTCGCCTGATCCAGGCTGCGGTATATGCTCCGCAGTGGCAGAAGTTCATCAGTAATTATTTAGGCTGGAAAGGTCTGGATTCTGCCATCTGGTGGATGCATGCCCATACAAAAACGGGTTCTTATCAGGCTCAGAATTCAAGTCTTGAAAGTGAAGTGGCTAAATATTCTTCCGTTGATGTTCAGGAGTTTCAGGATGGAGCGGTGGATAAAGACTGGTTTACAGAAGCTTACCGGGAATTGGGAAAAGCCCGTTGGGAAATGTTGTATGAATCGGCAAAATATATTTCTGAAGGAAACGGCCACAGAAGGGCCAAGTTATATTCGGATACCTTAACAGGCGATTTAAAAATAAAAGAGGTAACCACAAAAGTAAAAGACAAGCGTGACCAGGATTACCTTCGGGTGTACGGACTTGTCCCTTTAAGCAAGACAAATCCTGAGAAAGATGTTTTAAACCGGTACGAATATATTCAGCAATTCAAGAAAGAAAGCAAAGAATTCGGTTCAATGAAACAGGCGAGTGAGGCGCTGGCAATTCGTGTTGCTTTAGAAAACTTAGCCAGAAATGCAGGATATCCGGATCCGATCCGGTTAACCTGGGCGATGGAAACCAGGCAGATTCAGAATCTTTTATCAAAAGAGACCCAGGTAACTATTGACGGGGTTACCGTTGGTTTAATTATAGAAGATAGCGGAAAAGCTGAATTGGTGGTTTTCAGAGACGATAAACAGCTGAAATCCATTCCTCCGAAAATTAAAAAAGATAAAGCGGTTGTAGAGTTGGGAAATCACCGTAAAATCATGCGTGAACAATGGTCCCGCTCCCGAAAAGGATTGGAGGAAGCAATGATCAGAGGCGATAAGTTCTTCTATGCTGAAATTAAAAACCTTTTTGAGCATCCGGTTATTGTAAAACATCTGGAGAAACTGTTATTTATTTCAGACAACAGTAAGATAGGATTTTATCATGGTGGGAATCTGTTAGACGCCCAGGGTGAAATTCATGAACTGAACGATGAAAGTACATTGAGAATTGCCCACTGTGTAGATCTCCATCAACATTCTGTCTGGAGCGATTTTCAGCATTATTGCTTCAAAGAAAGACTGGTTCAGCCGTTTAAACAGGTTTTCAGGGAGCTGTATGTTCCTACACCGGATGAACTGCAGGAAAAATCAATATCCCGCCGTTATGCAGGACATCAGATTCAGCCGAAACAGGCATTGGCGTTATTAAAAACAAGAGGCTGGAAAGTGGATTATGAAGAAGGACTGCAAAAAGTTTATCATAAAGAAGGCTTTCAGGTAAAGCTCTATGCTGTGGCAGATTGGTTTTCACCGGCTGACGTGGAAAGTCCGACACTGGAAACTATAGAATTCCATTCTTTAAAAGATTATAAAAATATTCCTTTTGAAGAAATTGATCCCCGGGTGTTTTCAGAAGTGATGCGGGATATAGATTTGGTGGTTTCCGTGGCCCATGTAGGTGGAGTAGACCCGGAAGCCAGCCATTCATCTGTTGAAATGAGGGCTGTATTGATGGAGGAAACGGCAAGATTATTTAAGCTGGATAATATAAGCATTGAAGGATCCCATGTATTGATTAAAGGGCAGATGGCAGAATACAGCGTGCATTTGGGCAGTGCCGTTGTGCATCAGGTCCCGGGGAAATATTTATCGATTCTTGCTGTTCATTCCCAGCACAGGGGAAGACTGTTTTTACCTTTCGCGGATGATGACCCGAAATCTGCTGAAGTGCTGTCTAAAGTCTTGTTATTGGCAAAAGACAGTGAAATACAGGACCCTACGATCCTGGCTCAAATCAGGAGAGAAGTGATGTGACATTTTAAAATTCCGGAACTAAAAAAGGTACACTTTTACGGGTGTACTTTTTTATTTTATAATATTCCTACATTCCACTTTAAATCATATTTTATTCTAAAATGCAGTACTTTATTTAATAAATTCTTGGTGCATTTAATCTCAGGCTAGGTAATGGGGATTTTTCTTAAATAAGTTCAGTGTTTTTTTTAAGTTTTTGCGTCATTACCAATATTTATTAATAAAACACTATATGGTATTCAAATTTTAATTAATTGTTTGACCCCTCCATAAAGAAAGTATATTTTTGCAGTCCACAACATGAAAAATCATCATAATGATGTGTTGTTATTAAAAACAAAAAAATCATCTGAAAAAGAATTCAAATTAAATAAATTATGAAAAAAACAATTATTGTTTTATTATTCCCATTATTTTGTTTTGGACAAACTCAAATAGGATCAAATATTAATGGTGAAGCTGCAAATGATTATAGCGGTAGGAGTGTTTCTTTATCATCAAATGGAAATATTATTGCTATTGGTGCCTCTCAAAATAATGGAAGTGGTACTGATGATGCAGGCCATGTTCGTGTGTATCAAAATGTATCAGGTGTTTGGTCACAAATAGGTGCTGATATTGATGGAGAAGCAAATGTTGATTTAAGTGGTGTTTGTGTTTCTCTATCATCAAATGGCAATATTGTAGCTATTGGTGCTAATGCAAATGATGGAAATGGTAATCTTTCAGGTCATGTTCGTTTGTATCAAAATGTATCAGGTGTTTGGACACAAATAGGTGCTGATATCGACGGAGAAGCTTCATATGATCAAAGTGGTGAAAGTATTTCTTTATCATCAGATGGAAGTATTGTAGCTATTGGCGCTCGATATAATGGAGGAAACGGTACTAATTCAGGTCATGTTCGTGTGTATCGAAATATATCAGGTGTTTGGACAAAAATAGGAGCTGACATTAATGGAGAAGCTGAAAATGATTATAGCGGTTATAATATTGCTTTATCATCGGATGGAAGTATTGTAGCTATTGGTGCCGCTCAAAATGATGGAGGCGGTACTGATTCAGGTCATGTTCGTGTATATCAAAATGTATCAGGTGTTTGGACAAAAATAGGAGCTGATATTAATGGAGAAGCCGCAAATGATCAAAGTGGCAGAAGTGTTGCTTTATCTTCAGATGGCAGTATTGTAGCTATTGGCGCACGTCTAAATGATGGAAATGGTACTGATTCAGGTCATGTTCGCATTTATCGTAATGTTTCAGGTGTGTGGACAAAAATAGGATCTGATATTAATGGAGAAGCTGCAAATGATTATAGTGGTCATAGCGTTTGTTTATCAGCAGATGGAAGCATTCTGGCTATTGGTGCTTATCAAAATGATGGAAACGGTACTGATTCGGGTCATGTTCGTGTTTATCGTAATATTTCAGGTGTATGGACAAAAATAGGCTCGGATATTAATGGAGAAGCTGCAGGTGACTATTGTGGTTATGGTATTTCTTTGTCATCAGATGGAGGTATTTTAGCTGTTGGTTCCAATTATAATGACGGAAACGGTACCAATTCAGGTCATGTTCGAGTTTATAATTTAAACGGTATTTTAGCTTCAGATTCTTTTGCTCAATCTAAATCTAGCCCATTATTATTCCCAAATCCTGTAAAAGATTTTTTAAACCTTTCTTATGATAAAACAATTACTTCTGTAGTAATCTATAATATGATAGGTCAGCAAGTGTTTGTTAAGGAATTAAATGCTAAAGAATTTAAAATTGATACTTCTAATTTAGTTGCTGGAACTTATTTAGTAAAAGTAACTTCTGATAATGAGGTGAAAACATTTAAAATTGTTAAAAAATAAAATAAATATAAAGCTTACCAAAGCTGTTTTTATCAATAAAAGTCTGTCTCACAACTAGTGAAAACAGACTTTTTTTATGATTTTTTTCGACCTCGTGTCGAAGAATGAATTTCACCCAATCCTGGGAAATATTTATCGATTCTTGCTGTTCATTCCCAGCACAGGGGAAGACTGTTTTTACCTTTCGCCGATGATGACCCGAAATCTGCTGAAGTACTGTCTAAAGTCTTGTTATTGGCAAAAGATAGTGAAATACAGGACCCTACGATCCTGGCTCAAATCAGGAGAGAAGTGATGTGACGTTTAAAATTTCAGAACTAAAAAAGGTACACTTTTACGGGTATACCTTTATAATTTCTTAAAATCAGACCACAAAAAAAGCATCTTCTTTTCCAGATGCTTGTGTTTTTTTTTAATATTCTAAACCTCGTCGTCAGAATCAATCGTATATGATCTGCTTTTGAAGTCTTTGTCATGCTTTTCAGATATTACATCCTCTCCCTTCTCATTAATGATGAAATCTGTAGATTCATTAAACATCTCCTGGAAACTTTTAAAATCCTCTTTGTAAAGATAAATTTTGTGCTTCTCAAATGTGGCTTCTCCATTTTCTCCGAAGTTCTTTTTACTTTCGGTAATCGTAAGATAATAATCCCCTGCTTTCGTCTCGCGCACATCAAAGAAATAAGTTCTTCTCCCTGCTTTTAACACCTTGGTGAAAATTTCATTTTCATGGCGTTCCTTGTATTCACTCATTGTTAGATATTTTTTAATCTTGTTAAGAACAAATATAAAAGTTTTCTTTTAATCACAAAATTATTTTTATGATTTATTTAACATTTGTGAATGAAACTGCTAAGCGGTTAAGGAATTGTTAATTTCAGTAAGGTTTATAATTTTATCAGCCTTCTGGGCACTTGACTCTCTGTGTGTAATGATTATGGAAGTGGCGTTGATGATTTTCCTTTCAATGTTTTCAAGGATATTCTGTTCCGTTTCAGTATCCAGAGCAGACAGCGAATCATCAAAAATGATAATATTGGGGTCTTTGATCAGGGCTCTGGCAATACAGATCCTTTGTTTCTGGCCCCCGGAAAGCATTACCCCGCGTTCACCCACCATGGTTTTATACTGTTCTTTGAATCCCACAATATTCTTGTCGACATCAGCAATTCTGGCATACTCCACTACCTTTTCATGGGTAGGATGGTCAACTGCAAAACCGATGTTGTTTTCAATAGAGTCTGAGAAGAGATAACTTTCCTGTGGGATATACCCGATAAAGTTTCTGTAGTTTTCAAGATTATGGTCTTTCAGATTCCTGCCGTCAATCAGGATTTCACCTTCGGTAGGGTCAAGCAGCCTGCACAGCAGCAGGGCAATGGTAGATTTTCCGCTTCCGGTTTTTCCCATAATGGCTAAAGATTCTCCCGCCTTTACCGTGAAGCTGATATTATCCAGGGCTTTAATTCCTGTATTGGGATAGACATAAGAAACATTTCTGAATTCAATATTGCCTTTGATCGGGTAATTTTCAAAATTTGTATTGACGATGTCAGATTTCTTATCCATGAATTCGTTGATTCGCTGCATGGATGCCTCCGCTCTCTGGTTGACAGAAGTTACCCAGCCGACCATTGAGAAAGGGAAAATCAAGGTATTGATATACATAAAGAAATCTGCAATCTTACCGATGCTCAGTTCTCCGGCAATATATTTCTGGCCGCCGATCCATATGATGGCAACATTCAGCAATCCGATAACAAATAAGATAATGGTAAAGAAATACGCTTCGGTTTTTGCCAGATCCAAAGCCTTATCCTGATAATCGGTCACTTTTACGCCATAATTTTTCTCAATATATTTTTCACGGGCAAAAAATTTAACCACCCTGATCCCTGAAAAGCTGTCCTGGACGAATGTTGAGATGGCAGACTGGCTTTTCTGCATAATTTTCGACTTCCTGTTGATTACAGAACTTACTTTATAAATAGCGTACGATAAAATAGGAAGTGGAAGCAATGTCCAGAGCGTCATTGAAACATCGGTCTTCAGCATGTAGATGGCTGTAATAACAACAAGGACAATCAGGTTGGCTACATACATCACACCAGGGCCCAAATACATCCGTACCGCAACAACATCCTCACTTAAACGGTTCATTAAATCCCCGATGGTTGTCTGCTTATAGTCCGTTAAAGAAAGATCCTGATAGTGCCGGTAGATTTTATTTTTCAATTCATACTCAATCCGTCGGGATGCTACAATGATGGTCTGCCGCATCATGAAGGTGAAAAACCCGGTCAGTAAAGAACAGCCGACGATTATTGCTACGTAGATCAGAACCTGCTGATTAAATCCGAGGCTTCCATTTTCGGCAGAATCTTTTAATACATCCACCGATTTTCCTACGAACTGGATTTTATATATGTTGAAAAAGTTGCTGGCAATGATAAATAATACCCCCCAAAATAATAATAT
The DNA here is from genome assembly GCF_001421435.1 of Chryseobacterium sp. Leaf201. Classification (GTDB taxonomy): domain Bacteria; phylum Bacteroidota; class Bacteroidia; order Flavobacteriales; family Weeksellaceae; genus Chryseobacterium. The sequence goes on along the minus strand of NZ_LMKA01000002.1, from coordinate 24,834 downwards.
TTTGTGCTTCCAGAAATAGGGGTTCAGAGTTTTTAGCGCTTTCATAAAGTTTTACAAAATTACGAAAAATGTACTCAGCCTGAGAATTTCATCAATTTAAAATTTTGTATCTTTGCGCCCATAAAAAGCTCTTTGAATGTTAGGAAGACGACAAATCCGTGAAAAAGCAGTACAGGCTGTGTACTCATATTATCAAAACCCCATAAAGTTTGATGTATTGGAGAAGAATATGTTCTATGGAATAGAGAAAATCTACCATCTTTATATCTATGAACTTAACTTTTTGGTTGCGCTTAAAGAATTGGCGGAACATCAGATTGAAATCGGTAAAAACAAATACATCAAGTCTGATGCAAATACCAATCCTAACCAAAAATTCATCAACAATCAGGTTTTAAAAAAGCTGGAAGAAAATCCCGAGCGGTTATTTTTTACAGGTCAGCATAAGGAGCTGAAATGGGATCTTCATGATGATCTTCTTGTAAAGACCTTTCAGCGAATGACGGGAGGAAAAAGGTATCAGGATTTTATGAAAGAAGAGGGATATTCTTTTGAAGAAGACCAGAAATTCATCGGAAAACTGTTTTTAAGATATATTGCGGAAAATGATGATTTCCATGATTATCTCGGGGATAAGGAAATTTCCTGGTATGATGATATCCACATTGCCAATTCAATGGTTCAGAAGACAATCGGTTTCCTGAAGGAAAATGAAGAAAGCAGGACCTTAATTAAAATGATTAAGGATGATGAGGATAAAACCTTTGCCCTGAAGTTATTGAGGAATACACTGGACAGCTGGGAGAATAACGAGAAAAAACTGAAGGAAAGACTTGAAAACTGGGATCTGGAGAGAGTTTCCCTGATGGATAAAGTCATTCTGTCAACAGCAATTACGGAACTGGATAATTTTCCTTTTACGCCTTCAAGAGTTATTATCAATGAATATATCGAAATTGCCAAAGTATTTGCAACCGACCGTTCAAATATCTTCGTTAACGGGATTTTAGATAAATATTGTAAAGATCAAAATAGAATATAAATCAATTATATGAAAAAGACGTTATCAATTATTGCCTTGTCTGTTATAGGCCTTGGTTTAGTTTCATGCAAAAAAGAAAACAAAGAAACAACAGGTACGGAAACGACTGCTGCAGATTCTACATCTATGAATGCACCTGCTGCAGTTTCCGGTGATTCTTCTGCCGTAACTCCGGTTTCAGCTGATGCTGCTACTGCTGCGCCGGCTTCTAACCAGCCTTTCACAACAATTGCCCTTTCTGAAAGCAACTTTGATTTCGGAAACATTAAAAAAGGAAATAAAGTAGAGCATGTATATGAAGTGACCAATACAGGAACCAATCCTTTGGTAATTTCAGAAGTAAAACCGGCTTGCGGATGTACAGTGCCTGACTTTACGAAAGAGCCGATCATGCCCGGTAAAAAAGGAAAAGTTACACTGCATTTCGATTCATCGAACTTTGACGGAAACGTTAATAAATCTGCCGATGTATTTGCCAACGTAGAAAAAGCGCCGATCAAGTTAACATTCACTGCGAATATCCAACCTTAAGAACATGAATATATTATCCGTTTTTTTACAGGTTCCTGCGCAGGGAGGAAATTCATCCATGATGCTGATCATGATGGGGGTGATGTTCGTAGGATTTTATTTCCTGATGATCAGACCTCAGATGAGAAAGCAGAAGCAGGAAAAGAACTTCCAGGAAACCTTAAAAGTAGGGACGAGGGTTGTGCTTACATCCGGCCTTCACGGGAGAATTGCCCAGGTTCAGGATGACGGTTTTGTTATTGAAACCTTATCCGGAAAGCTTAAATTTGAAAAAGCCGCTGTATCAAGAGAGTTTACAGAAACGCGTTTCGGAGATAAAGCAAAAAATGCAGAGAAACCTGCAGACAAAAAAGAGATTGAAGCTGAGAAAAACTAATTTTCCAGGTTTAAAATATTCGTTTCGGCGGGGTGAGCAAAGCTCACCCCGCCGAAACTTTTTTATGATCAGTTTACCTTCATTTATTAGAATAAGCGATAGCAAGTTTGAGAATGTAAGAATTAGTTCTTGCTTAAATATGCTTGAAATATAGATTAGAAGTCTTCAATAAAGTAATTAATTCCGTCAAAGCATAATAACGTCATATTCATTCACAATTATTCCTGAAATTTTAAGGTTTAAATTATCTTTGCCGGATGAATCCTGATCTCCAAAAAACCGTCCTTATTCTCGGTGCCAATTCAGATGTGGCCAAGCAGTGCATTAAACAGTATACAGCAAAAGGATTTGCCGTAATCGCTGCGTCCAGAGATACAAAATCACTGGATGAATTTGTGCAGATAAATAATTTGGAATCAAAAGTAACGGTTTTATATTTCGACGCAGTTGATTTTGATTCACATCAGAAATTTTATGATGAGCTTACCGTCAAACCTGATATTGTTGTGTATGCAGCAGGTTTTCTTGTGGATAATGAAAAAGCACTGCGGGATTTCAAAGGAACCCGGCAGATGATGATGGTCAATTATATGGGAGCTGTTTCCATCCTCAATATCATTGCCATTGATGAAAACAATAAAAAGTTAGAAAGAATCATCGGGCTGTCTTCACTTTCGGGCGTAAGAGGCAGAAAAAGCAATTTCGTATACGGAAGCACAAAAGCGGCTTTTACGCAATACCTGGCCGGATTGAGGCAGGAGCTGGCTTCACGGAATATTAAAGTCAATGCTCTGGTGATCGGTTATATCCGTACAAAAATCAATGAAGGGCTCCAACTAAACGAATCCCTGATTATGGAACCTGATTATGTGGCAAAACATATTGTTGATGCAGGAAATTCTTTCACGATTGTGCCGAATTTTAAATGGAAAATAATCTATCTGATTTTAAAAGTATTGCCGGAGAGTCTGGTAGCGAAACTTCCTTGACACTATTCCATATCCTGCAACAATTCCAGTGCCTTCATCATATCAATCCCTTTTCCTAAAACCGGTTTAAACAGATCGCCTTTTTCTTTGATTCTTTCCAGAGCATTATGGATGGTAAAATCAGTTGGCTTTAATCCCGGTTTTACCTCATCCCATTCCAGCGGCATAGAAACAGATGCGCCTTCTTTCGGCCTTATGCTGTAGACGCTGGCTAGCGTTTGTCCCTGCCGGTTCTGAAGATAATCCAGATAGATTTTATTCGTGCTTCTTTTCTGAAGGCTTCTCTCAAGCGTGGTGATTTCCGGAAGTTTTTCGTTGACCTGTTTCATCAGGATATAGGCAAAGTCTTTTACCTGGTCATAGTCATAATGTCCGCCCATCGGAATGTAAATATGGATTCCGGTGCTTCCTGAAGTTTTGCAGTATCCCTTTATCTGAACCGATTTTAAAACTTCATTCACCTGCAAAGCCGTTTCAATAACATCATCGAAAGTATTCTTTTTTGAAGGATCTAAATCAAGCACCAGATAATCCGGGTGTTCCAGGTCAGGGATTGCACTGTTCCACGGGTTCATATCAATACAGCCTAAATTGTTAAGATAGGCAAGGGTAGCTTTGTCATTGCAGATAATATAATCGATATATTTATCAGTAGATTCCGAGAACACTTCGGTTGTCTTAATCCAGTCCGGGATATTTTCACTGGCATCTTTCTGGTAAAATCCCTGTTTTTCGATGCCGTTAGGAAACCGGTTCAAGGATAGCGGACGGTTTTTAAGATACGGTAAAATGTATTCTGCGACAGACTGGTAATATTCCACAATATCGCCTTTGGTTACCTCATCTTCCGGAAAATAAATTTTGTCCTGATTGGTGAGTTTCACTTTGTGCCGGTTCAGCGTAATTTCTGTTTCGTCATCAGATGCTTTATTTTTTTTCGGAACAGTGGTTTTAGGTTTCATATCTTCAGGTTTTTCAGTGATGGATCGGATGGTCCCTGTGACTTCCTCCGGTTCTTTATCTTCACGGATCGTAAGGAAAACAGGATGCCGGAAAATACCGTCGTTGGTAATTTCCGAATATTTAATTTCACACACCAGTTCCGGACGCACCCAGGTAACGGGCGAATTGGTTTTAGGCTTATGCTCAAAAGGCGAGTTTTTAACAGCCATTTTATCAAGCCTTTCATGAAGTTCCAGCAGCGATTCATGGCTGAATCCGGTACCGGTATGGCCGCAGTAGATGAGTTCGCCGTCAATATATTTACCCAGGATCAAAGCGCCGAAGCCTTCTCTGGAACCTCTGGGCTCTGTAAAGCCGCAGATAATGGTTTCATCGGTATTGGAAAATTTAATTTTCAGCCAGTCGGTGGTCCGGTGGTTTTCCGTATAAACGCTGTCAGCTTTTTTGGCCATCATGCCTTCCAGCTTCATTTTGTTCATTTCCTCAAAAAAACTGATCCCTTTTTCATGGACGTGGTCAGAATAGCGGATGATATCGGTTTCAATTAAAGCCTCCTTTAAAAGTTCTTTGCGCTGGATCAGCGGAAGGTTTTCCGTAGAATGTCCGTTCAGCCAGAGCAGGTCAAAAACCTGATAAACCAAAGCAAGGTCAGGATTATCCATAACCTGCTGCAACAGCTGGAAATTAGGCCTGCCGTTCGAATCGTAAGCCACAATTTCACCGTCAAGGATCATCTTATGCTCCTGCTTGCTGAAATCGTCAGCTACTTTTTTAAATTTGGACAGGAAAGAAATTCCGTTGCGTGAATAGAACAAAGGTTCATCTTTACTGAGGTCGGCAACGGCCCTGTAACCATCCCATTTGATTTCGAAGATCCAGTCTTTATGGTCAAATGCTTCATCATGAAGCTTAGCAAGCATCGGACGGATAAAAGAAGAAAGCTTTTTCTCTTCATTCAGACCACTGGGATCTTTGAATCTTTTATAAGGGGTTATGTGTGTTTTTTGCCCGTTTTTAGGCTTTTTTTTTCCTCGAGGAATTTAGAAACTTCAGACTTGGAGGAAATATGTTCTTCTGCATCGTAATGTTCTTCTGCATATTCATCTTTATGCTTGATGAGAAGCCAGGCATTGCCTTCGGAATTTTTCATTTTAACCAAAGCAAATTCGCCTTTCAGTTTTTTACCATGCAGGACAAACTTTAATGAACCTCCCTTTAGCTCTTTAAGCATTTCTTTTTCATCAGAAAGCCTGCTGGTTTCATCCAGAGGCTCATAGGTTCCGCTGTCCCAGACTTCTACCTGTCCGGCACCGTAATTTCCTTCAGGGATATTCCCTTCAAAATCTTTATAGTCATAAGGGTGGTCTTCCACCATCATGGCCAGGCGCTTGTCTTTCGGATCTAACGACGGGCCTTTCGGAACGGCCCAGCTTTTCAGAACACCGTCCATTTCCAGCCTGAAATCATAGTGAAGCCTTGAAGCGGCATGTCTCTGAATAACAAAAATCAACTGATCTTTGCTTTTTTTAGCCGTACCCTTAGGTTCACTGGTTTCATCAAATTTCCGTTTGCTGTTATAATCTTGTAGAGCCATCAGGATGCATTTTTAGATTTGGAATTCTGTAAACTTGCTTTCAGTTGAGCCATTAAATCAACCACTTTACCGTCTTCAACAGGTTCAATCTTTTTGGATTTTACGGTTTTTCCTTTTGCTTTCTGCTTAATGATTTTCAGCAGTTCATTAGAGTAAGAATCTTTATACATCGTAGGATCAAACTCCTGCGAAAGCTGTTCGATAAGGTTGACCGCCATTTTAAGCTCAGCCGGTTTAGGTGCTTTTTTTGCCGGGATTTTAAGATCGTTGTAATCCCGTATTTCCTGGGCAAACCGTAACCGGTTCAGGACCAAAATATCATCATTATAAGGCCGGATCATCCCAATAGCTTCACTTTCACGGAGGACAAAAGTCCCTATGCCCACCATTTCTGTTTTTGCCAGAGCTTTCAGTAAAAGGCGGTAAGCATTTTCACCGTTTTTCTGTGGTTCTAAATAATAGGGGTTTTCAAAATAGACAGAATCAACTTCCTCTTCTTTTACAAACTGGTCAATAGAAAGGATCTTGGATTTCTCAGGGCTTGCCGCTTCATAATCATCTTCATCCAGAATGATGTATTTATCATCCATAAGATAGCCCTTTACAATGTTTTCCCATTTCACTTCTTTACCCGTACTTTCATTTACCCTTTTAAACTTGATATTGGAATAGTCGGATTTATCCAGCATATCCAGGTCTAATTTGGTAGTTTCCGTGGCAGAATAGATCTTAACAGGAATATTTACTAAGCCAAAGCCAATGGCGCCGTTCCAGATTGCTTTCATTGTCTTGATTTTCAATAAAGGCGTACAATGATTGTGCCGTGTAAATGTGTTTGCGGCGTGTGTGGTATTTAATGTAAAATCTGAATGTTAATTGTAAGAATTGAAATTTTTATTCGTACACAGAACTTCCCTTCAGAATGTCAGAGAAAATTTTCCAGTCAACTTTTTCTAAACCCATATGCTGATTTGTGTTTTTATAATATCCATCTATATCTTCAGTATAACGAGATATTGCTTCAAGATAATCTTCAATGGTTTTGTTCTCCCATTTTTCTTTATTTTGAATAAAATCTGTACGAAGATTTTCTATAAATTCAATGAATTGTTGTTTAGTCATTTGAATGAAATAAAAAAGCGGAGAAAAATCTCCGCTTCTAATTTATGCTTTTAAATTTAATTTCAGTTCCAGTTCATCAAGTTGTTCATCAGCAATGGCAGCCGGCGCGTCAATCATCACATCCCGTCCTGAATTATTCTTAGGGAAAGCGATATAATCCCTGATTACTTCGTTTCCGTCAAGGATCGCTACCAGGCGGTCAAATCCGAATGCTAGTCCACCATGAGGTGGCGCTCCGTATTTGAAGGCGTTCATTAAGAATCCGAACTGCGCTTCTGCTTCTTCTTTTGAGAATCCTAATAAATCAAACATTCTTGACTGCAGGTCTTTATCAAAAATTCTGATGGAACCGCCGCCGATTTCGTTTCCGTTCAGTACCATATCGTAAGCGTTGGCTCTTGCTTTTCCGGGATCGGTTTCCAATAAATGGATATCTTCCGGTTTTGGAGAGGTGAATGGGTGGTGCATGGCGTGGTAACGTCCGCTTTCTTCGTCAAATTCCAACAGAGGGAAGTCAACTACCCAAAGCGGTGCAAATTCGTTTCCTTTTCTTAATCCCAAACGGTTTCCAAGTTCCATTCTCAACGCAGAAAGCTGGGTTCTTACTTTGTGCTCGTTGCCGGAAAGGATCAACATTAAGTCGCCTTCTTTTGCCCCGAATTTTTCGATAATTTTTGCTAAGTCTTCCTCGTTATAGAACTTATTCACAGAAGAAGTTTTCACACCATCATTCTGGAATTTAGCCCAAACCATTCCTGAAGCTCCGATTTGTGGACGTTTTACCCAATCAACAAGCTCATCGATCTGTTTTCTTGTGTAATCTGCACAACCTTCAACATTGATTCCGACAACCAGTTCGGCATCGTCAAATATTTTGAAATCTTTTCCTTTAACCAATTCGTTAAGTTCCACGAACTCCATTCCGAAACGGATATCAGGTTTGTCGTTCCCATATTTCTGCATTGCATCGGCAAATGTCATTCTTGGGAAAGTTCCGAATTCCTGACCTGTGATATCTTTGATCAGGGTTTTCGTCATGCCTTCGAACACATTCATCACATCTTCCTGGTCTACAAAAGCCATTTCACAGTCGATTTGTGTAAATTCAGGCTGTCGGTCGGCTCTCAAATCCTCATCACGGAAGCATTTTACAATCTGGAAATATTTATCCATTCCGCCCACCATCAACAATTGTTTGAAAGTCTGCGGAGACTGTGGCAATGCATAAAACTGGCCCGGATTCATTCTGCTTGGTACAACGAAATCTCTTGCTCCTTCCGGCGTAGATTTAATCAAAACCGGAGTTTCAACCTCAATAAATCCTTCGTCTGAAAGATAATTTCTTACTTTCTGTGCCATTTTGTGACGGAAAATCAATTTATCCCGTACCGGAGCCCTTCTGATATCCAGGTAACGGTATTTCATTCTCAATTCTTCACCGCCATCCGTTTCATCTTCAATGGTGAAAGGCGGAAGCTGGGATTCATTAAGAACGGTTAATTTCTCAACTAAAATTTCAATTTCCCCTGTAGGAATATTCGGGTTTTTGCTGACTCTTTCAATGACTTTTCCTGTCACCTGAATCACAAATTCACGTCCCAGTTTTTTTGCATTCTCCATCAGTTCTGCCGAAGAACGGTCCTGATCGAAAACCAGCTGTGTAATGCCGTAACGATCCCGGAGATCTATCCAAATCATAAATCCTTTATCACGAATGGTCTGTACCCATCCTGAAAGTGTAACTTCTTCATTAAGATTTTTGAGCGTTAATTCTCCGTTTGTGTGCGATCGAAACATTTTTTTTAGATGTTAGATATTAGACTTTAGATATTAGACTTTTATGTATCTAATTTTTCGTTGGCAAAGATAGGTTTTTTGAAAGTTTTAGAAACAAAAAAACTCCCCGAAGGAAGTTTTAAAATATTTTTTGTAGAAATTTTTATAAAATCAATACAATTATTATTTCTTGATAAATTTAGAAGAGAATCTTCCGTCTTTATTTTCTATCGTTAGAATGTAATTTCCTTTAATAAGTGAAGAAACATTTACTCCTTTGCTTCCATCTATATTATCTTTAGATAGTACTAATCTTCCTTCAGATGAATAAATATTCATTTTACCGGTTGCATTGAAGTTGATGATATCATCTGCAGGATTCGGATAGCAAACTATATTTTTGGTAAGTTTAACTTCTTTTGTCCCTAAAACAGTGGTTTCAATATAAACAGCATTTTTAAATACCGGTCCCCAAACTCCCTGGTTATCTTTTACTCTTACATTAAAGATGTGAAAACCTATTGGTTGTGCAATTGGTATGTTATTTTGTAAAATATTTTCAACAGCATTATCAAAGCTGCCGTCTAAAGCTGTTAAAACAGTTGCATTTCCTTCTCCCGGATCTGCATCCCAAAAATATTCTGCATTTGTAAGATTTACCGCTCCTGTAATAGAAGGAGTTCCGGTATGAATTACATTTTTAAATATTGGTCCCCATACCCCCTGGCTGTCTTTTACCCTCACATTAAGAACGTGAAAGCCTGCAGATGTTGGAATCGTAATGTTATTTTGTAAAATATTTTCAATAGTATTATCAAAACTTCCGTCCAAAGCTGTTAATGGATTCGCACTTCCTTCTCCCGGATCTGTATCCCAAAAATATTCTGCACTATTTACTTTTACTTGTGCTTGAAATAAAAATACAAATAATGAAAAAACACCTATAAATATTTTTTTGTTCATTGTTTTCATATTTTTATTATTTAGATATTCCTGTTGCTTCTGCCTGAATAGTAGTGGTTCCCTGATAAACTCTTCTTGGCGTATTTAAGAACATTACTCTTGGCTTATTGCCAGGATTAAGTGACCAATAGTTTACCCAAGAATTTGAACCTCCTAAGGGACCAATATCGTTTCTGCTAAGATCTAAATCTTGATATTCTTCATCAGGCACTCCTGCATTTATTATTGCTCCAGAAGATGTTAGATTGTTCAGATTCAAGTTGTATGTTGCATTAGCAATATTATTGCTTTGAATATCTACGCCAGATGTAAGAAAACCATTACTAGACAAATTATAATTAGCGATTGCAGTTATCAATGGTGTATTAGGGTTTACGGTGATTTTATCTGTGTTCGTATTACCAATCAAGATGTTATTTATTATCACTACATTAGCTGTTGTGGTACTATAAGCTGCCGAGACATAAACTGGAGCGGCGTTATTCCACAGGGTCTGAACTCTATTATTTTGAATAGTATTTGTAGATCCAGGTTTAAGATCGGTTATCCAAATTGGGAGTCCACCATATATAATGTCATTGTTTAAAATATTTATTGGATAAGAGGAATACGGATTAATTTGACCGGAGGTATTGCCAATAACATATATTTCAGACGTAGCTAATGGAGCTGTATCTCCAGATATAGTCACATTTTCACAATTATTACCTGTAATTTTACCATGAACAATCTTGATATTTTTGCAAGTATTACCGTGAATATTTGCAGTAACATTTTTAGTGGCTAAATTAATGTCTAGATCAACAATACAATTAATAATGTTTACAGTAGCTCTTCCACCAGATAAAGTTACAGCTGAGGTAGAGATATTACTTTGAAAAGCATACATGTTGTTGATTGTAACGACTCTGTTTACCGCAGGAACGATAGAAATAGTCCCCTGAACATAATACTTATTAAAATTAATTTCAGATGCAAAAGTAAGTGATTTGTTAATGGTAAGATTCTCTAAATAAGGTACGTTCCCCGATTTAGGTCTGATGATAATACGGTCACCATCATTAGCGGCAGTTATTGCGGCAGAAATTGTAGGATAAGCTCCTCCAACACCTAAATCACGTACATATAGGTCAGTCGCTTTAATTTTCCCAAGACTAATTATGCATAATAATGCACAAAGAAGATACTTTGTTTTCATGGTTGTTATTGTTTATTTTTTTTAATTAGCTGGCAAAACTACATAAAAAACTTTTACTTCAGAAATAAATTTATTGTAAACCCCAACAATCTGAAGTTCTGTGGTATTTATCAGGGTTATTGGGAGTTTGCTTAAATGTAATTATTGTTGGATTTTAAAGCTTACCACTCAGTATTTTTCATTGAAAGATCATTAAGATTAACTTTTAATCCAATCCACTGCTTTTTCCAGCACTTCATCCTTGTTGTTTTTAATTCCGTCAACCGTTGGTTTTACTTCAACATCAGGAACGATACCTATTCTCTGGGTTTCTGTTCCGTCCGGGTAATAAACGCCGATTCCGCTGATCATGGTTGAAATATTTCCGGGAAGCACAATATCCGAAACATTTCCGTCGGCTCCTGCAGTTATCGAACCGAAAACTTTAGCATTCGGGGCGGTCCTGAAAGCCATCGTATGATATTCTGCACTGCTCTGCGTGATTTCATTAATTAAAATAGCAATTTTCCCTTTGTAATAATTGTTTCCGCTTCCCGGAATTTTCTGGCTGGATGTAAAAGTGAAAAGTCCGGGCTGGCTGTTGTCGGTGTTGGTAAATTTTACAAATTCCGTAGAATTTTGTTTTAACAGTTTCCCCATTTTAACAGTCACGAAATCAGAAGGGTAATTTCTGAAATCAATCACCAGGCCTTTTGTATTTTTTATCTGGTTAAAAACATCATCAAGCTTTTTAGAATCTACGCTTCCCATATAGACATACGCAACGTTGTTGTCCAGCATTTTGAAGAATTCTTTTTCCTGCTTTTTATAGTTAAGCTCTTTGAAAGAATAGGTTTTTACTGTTTTTGCTTCTGTGTTTCCGTTTCTTGAAATAGTAAGATCAATTTTGTCGGAATTACTTTTTAAAATATTGTAAGCAATATCCCTCAACTGAGTCGGATAGTTGGAAGCTGGCGTATATTTCAACCTGTTTTTAACGATATTTTCTACACTTTCGCCATTGATTTCCGTGATCACATCTCCTTTCTGAAGTCCGGTTTCTTTACTTAAATTCTCATTATAAAAACGTTCGATAACTAATTTATTTTCGGCAAAAATTACTTTCATCGGAGGATATTTTTCACCATAATATTTACCCAGTACTTTATTGTTTCCCCAGATTCCGGCGTGCGTATCATGCACCCTTGCAATAATTTCCAATGATGCAAGCGTGTATTCTGTTTCGTTTTTAGCATTCAGAAATGTTGGGATAAATTCCGGTAAAACGCTTTTCCAGTCTTCCTCGATGAGGTTTTTGTAAGGAAAGTAATACTGAATCATATTCCAGTATCTGTAAAGAGCCAGCAGGCGGTAACCTTCATCGGGAAACGTCATGCTTTCGTAAGCTTTTTCGTTTTTAAACTCAGGATTTTTAACACCGCTCACAAAATCCACATAATGATTGACTTTCGGTCTTTTCGCATTTTTAAGCTGTAACAGTTTTTCTTCCAGCTCTTTTGAAAATCCTGAATTGGTGATCCAATCAAGATCCGGTTTCATTTTTACATCTTTCTCGTCTTGAGAGGGTGCTTTTTCGGTCTGGAAAGTTCCCAATCCACTGATCCAGTTTGTCAGAACCTCATCTCTTTCTTTTGCAGACATACCATTGATTTTTGGAAGTATTCTGAACAGTTCATAATCCCAGTTGTAATTTCCTGCCGCAACGTTTGGATGGTAATACTTTAGATATCCCCAGATTAAACCAAGATTTTTCAGGTTGTTGATATTATTCTGATCTAAATTAATAGTGCTGATTTTCGAACCGTTATCAAATTCTTTATCTGCATCCGCTTTAGTTAATTTCTTTTCTAAAACCTTTGCCTTTTCAACATCTTTTCCGTCAATACTTATCTTCAGGTTATCAACCCACATTTTTCCTTTCCCGGATAAAAGAGCTCCCAAAACAATTTTCTTAGAGTTTTCGGGAGACATATTAAGTGTTATTTCATATTTCGTCCATGGAGTAGTGCCTTTAATCCCTCTGTTCTGCATATTGTCGAAAGCAATCTGAGGATCAATACGCATCCAGAGTCCGGCAAAACCATCGGTAACATTTTCAGTTTTGATGTATCCTGAAACGGTTATTCTTTTTCCGGCATAATTTTCAGGAATGGTGAAACCGAGGGCTTTAAAACCTTCACTTTCATCAGACTCAATGGCAGCAGAGAATTTTCCCTCCTGTTTTTCGGCAGTATCGGCAAAAACTTTTGCTTTTCCGTCGCCAAAAACATCCCAGCTTACAGGAAGATTATTATCGGTCTTTTCGAAATTCAGATTGTACGTTTTGTTCTGGGCAAAACAGGCAAGATACATTGCCAGCAAGGGGAGAATCAGATATTTTTTCATGGTTAAAAATTTTGTCAAATCTATGGATTAGATTCAGCGGTGATCATGATTGATGCGAATGTTTATATGATTTTATAATGTTAAAAAGAATTTTAACAGAAAATTTTAATTTTAAATCTTAAGAAATCTTAAATCCTCTTTGTATTATGAGCAATATATCCGGCAATTAGCCTGTAAAAAACGTTGGATTACCGGATATAAAGTTTATCATCTGGATTTTAGAACCATGATTTTTATTCTAAAAGTTTGACAAGCTCAGCTTTTTCATATTTTTTGGCGTAATCCAGCGCACTGTATCCTTTATCGGTTTTAGTTTCTTTTTTGGCTCCGTTTTCCAGAAGCTTTTTTGCAAATTCTAGATTTCCGTACTTCGCGGCAAACATCAAAGGTGTTTTTCCGTCGCATATTTTTTCCAAATCAGCTTTTTCTGAAATTAACTTTTGGAAAACCTGCTTACTGTTCAGTTTAATCGTCAGTGCCAGCAATGAGTAGGAATTGTTTTCATTCTGATAGCAGGTATTTATATTTTCTTTGTTTACCAATGCTGAAAATTTCGCCAGATCATCATAGGTTACCATATATTTATATTCGGTGGTCAACTCCTGTGCCGACAAAAGGCTAAATGCGATCATTGATGTCGCTAAAAATAATTTTTTCATTTTTTATACTGTTTAATTAAGGTTTATATTCCAATATGTCTCCCGGCTGGCAATCCAGTACCCTGCAGATGGATTCCAGGGTTGAGAGTTTGACAGCTTTTGCTTTTCCTGTTTTTAAAATGGAAAGATTAGCCTGTGTAATACCTATCTTCTCCGCGAGTTCCTGAGACTGCATTTTTCTTTTCGCCAACATGACGTCTACATTGATGATGATTGCCATAATTAAATAGTTAAGTCAGCCTGATTTTGAAGTTCCAGACCTTTTTTGAAAAATTCAACAACAAATAATATTAATCCGCCAAAAAATAGGAATGGTATTCCGGAATAAGCGAAGGCATACAGATCTTTTGCATTAAAAAAATTAATTATAATCATGATTACTGTGAAAATAACATTAAGCCATCCAAATCTCCGCAACCAAAGTACGACTTTGACATTAAATACATTTTCATTACTGATTCCTTTAAAAATCTGATAGCTGCTGTAGAGAAAGAGCATGATAAATAATTCTCTCAAGATATTATTCATGACACTGCCTGCATTAAATATTCCCGTAATAAGATTTTGCTTCGTAAAAGGAACATAGAATTTGAATTTAAGTAAATCATTCATCGGTAGCGTCCACTTATTTTTAGACCAGCCCACGTCAGTTCCGATAATGAAAAAATCAGAAAATATATGATTTCCTGTCTTAAGATTATAATATGACACACTAAAACCAATAAGTGCATAAATACATTGGCAGGCGAATAAAATGAATAAGATAAAAAGCAGATAGCTGATATACTGTGAAAGAGAATTTTTCCCGATTAGTTTCATAGATTTATATTTTATTACCGCAAATATATAAATAATTATTGTTTTACGATAAATATTTATTGTTGTTTTTTTTCTTTTGAATGTTGAATAAAAACTTTTCCTGTGCCAAGCCGTAATTGTTTTTGAATCTATATTTTTGCTGAAACTTAAATAATCATACGATGATGAAATATATTGCCTTCTTAAAAAAAGCGCTGAATGGCGAAGAGGCAGATTATACACGGGGCAGTATAAGAAGTGCCGTGCTTCTTCTGGCTATCCCGATGATGCTGGAAATGGCGATGGAATCTGTTTTCGCGCTGGTGGATCTGTATTTCGTCGGGCATCTGAAAGAAAGTGGTTATGCTATCCAGACGGTCGGGCTTACAGAATCTGTACTGTCCGTAATGTATTCCATTGCCATCGGGATGAGCATGGCTGCAACGGCAGTTGTTGCACGGAGGATCGGTGAGAAAAATCCTGAGCAGGCTTCCCGGAGTGCGGCACAGGTCTTATTGGTTTCTCTTGTTATCACCGTTGTCTTAAGTTTCTTCGGAGTGGTTTATGCAGAAGAAATCCTGGTGCTGATGGGCTCAAAGCCTGAAGCAGCGGCTTACGGGAAAGATTTTACAAGGATCATGATGGGAAGCAGTGTGATCATTATGCTTTTATTCCTCATTAACGGGATCTTCAGGGGAGCAGGAAATGCGGCCATTGCAATGAAATCACTCTGGATTGCCAATATCGCCAACATTATTCTTTGTCCGGTTTTAATTAAAGGTCTTGGGCCGGTGCCGGCAATGGGCCTTACCGGCGCTGCTTTAGCAACTACCATCGGGAGAAGTATGGGTGTTGCATATCAATTGTACCATCTGCTGATTGCGGATAGCAGGCTCAGGATTCGGCTTCATTACTTTAAGCCGGATTTCGGAATGATAAAATCAGTTATAAAAATTGCAACACCGGGGATTTTCCAGTTTGTCATCGCTTCGTGCAGCTGGATTTTCCTGGCTCAGCTGGTTGCCACAACAGGCGGCGAAAATGCATCGGCCGGCTATCAGACTGCATTACGGCTCATGATGTTCTTCATGCTTCCGGCCTGGGGATTAAGCAATGCCGCATCCACGCTGGTAGGCCAGAATATGGGAGCCGATGAAATGCTGAGGGCTGAGCAGTCTGTTATGAAAACGGTAGTCTACAATGTTATATTCATGGTAACAGTGAGCCTGATCTTTTTCTTTTTAGGAGACTTTTTAGTAGGATTTTTCACGCAGGACACTGAAATTAAAAGTTTTGCTGAAAATGCCCTTCATATCATGAGTATCGGATTTGTTTTCTACGGTATCGGTATGGTGATGATCAATGCTTTTAACGGAGCCGGGGATACCTGGACGCCTACCTGGGTCAATCTTTTCGGGTTCTGGCTTTTTCAGATTCCGTTAGCGTATGTTCTTTCAAAATATTTGGAAATGGGCCCGAAAGGGGTTTTCATATCCATTCCTGCTGCCGAAACCCTCATTACTGTTGTTGCCTTTATTTTGTTCAAAAAGGGTAAATGGAAAACGGTTAAAGTTTAGTTTTATAAAAATTTTAACAGCTTCGGTTTTTATTTTTACTTCATATTTTTTAATTTCGTATGAAATCAACTAAACATTTTTTATTATGGGAAAAGGAGACAAAAAATCCAAAAGAGGGAAGATCAACAACGGAAGCTATGGAAAAAGAAGACTTAGAAAAGCTTCAAAACCTGTAACAGCTTCGGCTTCAGAGGAAAAAGCAAAAAGCTAAGCATAAAAAGACCGGAAAATATTTTCTCCGGTCTTTTTTATATAACAAAATTAAATTAAATTATTTCCCGCCAAGAAAGCTTCCCAGGATATCTCCCAATCCGCCTCCGCCTTGCTGTTTTTTCTGATCTCCTCCGCCTAAGATATTTCCCAGGATATCATTTAACGGACTTCCGCTACCTGAGGACTGAGAATCATTTTTACCGAGAACACTTCCCAAAATATCATTTAAAGGACTGGACTGCTGTTGCTGTGCCTGGTTTTGGGCACCTCCTAAAATGCCCCCCAGAAGATCTCCCAAGCCTCCTGCCCCTACATTGTTCTGCTGTTTTTCCCTGCCGATATATCCCATAATAATAGGGGCCAGCATGGATAAAACAGGGCCGATCTTATCAATGGAAATCCCTGTGTTCTGGGAAAGCTTACTTTCCACATTCTGTTTGTCACTCCCGAATATATGATTCAGAATAGAACCACCTTCATCCTGACGTGCATCTGCCTGGGAAACATCATCCAGAATACTTCCGTCATGATCTTTATCAAGTGCATTATTCAAAGATTCTGCTTCTTTGGAATCCTGTGACTTCTTCCGTAAGTAAGAGATGATCAGCGGTGCTGCCACTGCAAGCAAAGCAATAATCTGATTTTTGTTGATCCCGAATTTCTGTTCGGCTTTATCAGCCACCTGGTTTCCTGTAAGTAGATCGATTAAACTCATAGTTTGTGTTTATTTGGATTTAAGATACACTAAGCCAAGCAAAAAATATTCCTTAAATTTTTTAAACACGGTTTACTGCTTGCCAGTTCCTAATTTTTCAGGATCGGAACATTGGAGCATGCTTCACCGAACATCAGTGACTTAACAAGGGGCTGCAGCTGCTCCACCAGTTCGATATACGCGTTCTCCGGGATTTCTTTATCAGAACAGCCTTTTACCAGTACCCGTTTCCCTCTCATTTCTTCAAAGTCATGGTTCTGAACGGCATTATGCATTAAAAGGACTTCCAGATCTTCACGGTTTCCGAAAACAATCTTTTTCGTGACCCCCGTAAGCTTTGCCGTGATTAAGAAATACGCCCAAAGCGGGACGATGGCATCTGCGGAATTATAAATATATACATACGCATCCCTGTATTCTTCAGCATCAATTGCCGCCACTTTTTCACGGAAATCTTTCTCTTTTAAAATCATTTCCATAAACAGAAAATCTTTCAGGTCAATACCTTTTCTCATGCCTTTCGGAACCAGATCAGTAAGATCAAAATTGATCAGGCCGCTTTCTGCAATTTTATTCCGGATTTCAAATTCTTCTGACATTTTTTATCATTATCTTTGAACAAATTTACAAATTAAGATGGTAAAGCGTCTTATTTTGTTCTCTATTCCTGTCATAGAAACCTCCCATAATTAATAATTTCCTGGAAAAGTGGGTGAGGTTACGGCTGGCAGAAAACAAATAAAGATTTCAGAAGAATGAAATATTATATTATTGCAGGAGAGGCTTCCGGAGACCTGCACGGAAGCAATTTAATGAAAGCTTTAAAGGAAAAAGATCCGGAATCTGAATTCAGGTTCTGGGGTGGCGATCTTATGACTGCACAGGGCGGAACTCTGGTAAAGCATTACCGGGACCTTGCGTTTATGGGGTTTCTGGAAGTGGCCATGAACCTGAAAACAATTCTGAATAATATTAAATTCTGTAAAGAAGACATAAGAAACAACCGGCCGGATGTTTTAATTCTGGTTGATTATCCCGGATTTAACCTGAGAATTGCAAAATTCGCCAAAGAACTGGGAATAAAAATAGTGTATTATATTTCTCCGCAGCTCTGGGCCTGGAAAGAAGGCCGGGTGGAAATCATTAAAAAATATGTGGATGAAATGATGGTGATCCTTCCTTTTGAAGAAGATTTCTACAATAAGCACGGCGTTCATTCGCATTTTGTAGGCCATCCGCTACTGGATGCCATTTCGACCCTTGAAGATATTGAAACGGATTATTTTAAAGCAGACAATGATTTAAACGGGAAAGAAATTATCGCCCTACTGCCGGGATCCCGGAAACAGGAAGTGGAAAAAATGCTGGAAATTATGCTGTCCGTAAGGCCTTACTTTAAAGAATATCAGTTTGTTATTGCCGGTGCACCCAGTCTTCCGAAAGATTTCTATGAAAAGTATACCGATGACAATGTTCATTTTGTGTCCAATAAAACCTATGACCTGCTGAGGTGTTCAAAGGCAGCCTTGGTAACTTCCGGAACGGCAACCCTGGAAACCGCTTTACTGAATGTTCCTGAAGTGGTCTGTTACCGCGGAAGCAAAATTTCTTACGCCATCGCAAAAAGACTGGTGAAGAATATCAAATACATTTCTCTGGTCAATCTGATCATGGACCGGGAAGTGGTAAAGGAACTCATTCAGAATGATTTGAATACAAATAATCTGGTAAACGAACTGAAAAAGATTCTGGAAACTGAAAAACGTTTTGAGGTTTTTAAAGATTATGAGCTGTTGAGGGAAAAGCTTGGCGGAAAAGGGGCAAGTGAAAATGCAGCTGAGATCATTCTGAAAGCTTAAAATTTTAATCATTTATAAATAATCGTAGGAATTTTTTCTGCGATTTTTCTTTTTCCGGATGAATGTGATGCGGTTTTCAAAAATTTAAAACATTGATTTGTGAATTTTTATTCAAATAAATATTTTTGGGTACCACAAATTTTGAAATTGAATAAACAGCCGCTTCTTATTCTCGTTCTCTGTCTTATCCTCGGGATTCTGTTTCAGGATCAGTATTCTTTGGATGGAAAGTATATTACCTGTGTAATTGGGTTTTGTCTGACTGTTTTAATCTCTACTTTTCTGAAACCTTATGCAGTTTATAAAATAAAGCCTTATCTGCTGGGATGCATGTTTTTCGGAACAGGAATTATACTGCATTTTTACAATTCTTCTTTTACTTCCCAAGGCCATCTTCCTGCTCAGAATAAAACCATTGTTTTCAGGATTTCCAGAAAGCTCAATTCAAATGAAAAGAACAGAAAGTATGAGGCAGCTGTACAGGTACAGGCAGGAAAAGAACACTTCAATGCGGTCTTATATGTTCCGAAAAGCGAAAAGCCGTTAGATTTTAACCATTATTATAAAACACAGGCGTATATTTCAAAACCGCGGTCTTCCCAATATGATTTCCAGTTTGATTATGCAAAATATCTCAACCGTAAAAATATTGGTTATCAATGCTATATCAATGGTGTCGTAAGGTCTGCCGAAAGGTCTGACCTGAGCTTAAATGAAAGGTTTTCTCAAAAAAGGGTAGAAGTCCTGCAGAATATTGATAATACAGAAATTTCTCCGGTGTCGCGGGAATTTTTAAAAGGGATTATCCTTGCGGACCGTACGGAAATTGATGCGCAGACTGTTCAGGATTTTAACAGGTCCGGACTGGTGCATTTCCTGGCAATTTCAGGAACGCATATCATTGTGATTTTTGGACTGTTTTATTTATTATTAATTAAAATTTTACCATTGAAGTTCAGGAAATATGCCATGATTTCAAGCTTAGCTTTTATCTGGCTTTTTACGGTATTTATTGGTTTTGGAAGTTCGGTTGTGCGTTCAAGCATTATGATTACTGTTTACTTTGTGTACGTGATGCTTCAGCGAAAACCTGATTTGCTGCATTCTCTGTCGCTTTCGGCGTTTATTATTTTAATTGTAGATACACAGCAGGTTTTTGATGTAGGCTTTCAGCTGAGCTTTCTGGCCGTTCTCGGGATCTTCTGGCTGAACCGGCCGATACTGAGGTGTTTCCCGAAGCAGAATCAGTGGTTTAAGAAAATAGTTTTCAATACCATTTCTATTTCACTCTCTGCGCAGCTGGCAACGCTTCCTTTGGTCCTGTATTACTTCCATCAGTTTTCACTTATATCAATTATTGCCAATTTTTTTATTGTTCCGTTTTCGGAAATAATTATCGTCCTGTCTTTTGTCATGACAGCCTTGATAGCGCTCAGGCTCGATTTTCATTTAATCAATACGGCTTACGATTTTATCATTCATGTATTGCTGAAGGTGATCCACTGGTTTGCCGGGTTTGATACGGTGTTTTTCGAGAATATTCCGATGAACCTGACAGAAGTTTTTTCTTTGTTCATCATCGTTTATCTGTTGAGGTTTGTCGTTCTGCATCTAAATTTCAGGAATTCTGCCAGACTGCTTATGGCTGTTCTTGCATTTTTTATATTGAGGACCGGTTTTACCCTCTATGAAAATCAGAAAACAGAAATCCTGGTTCATGAATTTTCCAAAAATAAAATACTGTCGGTAAAGAAAGGGGATAAAGCCTGTTTCTGGATTACGGAAAGTACCGACCGGCAGAAAATAATACAATTCATCATTAATCCTTACCGGGCTTCACGCAGGCTGAAAAATGTTGAGGTCAGATATCTTCCGGCATCTGCAAAGGGGATAATCTGTAACGGCAAAACATATTCTTTAAATTAAAGCCGGAATTTTTGTTTTTCTTTTATTTAAAATGCTTTAATATCTTATTTAGAAACATTACAAACTGGCTTTATGTGAGATTTCTCACTTTTTGTTGTAGTTAACATTTCTTAATTTTGTGGAAAATCAAATTTAAACTTATATGGCAGGTTTAACGAGTTCTACGATAGGTAGAAAGTATGCTATGGCATTGTCGGCAATTTTTTTGCTGATATTTCTGGTGATGCACCTTACTGTAAACCTTTTGTCGGTTTTTGGTGAGGATGCTTACAACAATGCTTCGCAATTTATGGGGTATAACCCTCTTATTCAATTTGTAATGCAGCCGGTTCTGATATTTGCTGTGGTTTTCCATTTTGTAATGGGGTTTGTTTTGGAGTTTAAAAACCAGACGGCGCGTCCTATTAAATATGAATCAAACAACCCCTCTCACAATTCCAGCTGGATGTCAAGGAATATGCTTATTTCCGGCGGTGTGATCTTGGCATTTGTTTTTCTTCATATGTATGATTTCTGGTTTCACGAGATGAACTACAAATATGTAGACGGATTACCGGTTGAAGAAACACGGTTCTGGGGAGATCTTCACGCAAAGTTTGAAGATGCCTGGAGGGTAATTATCTATGTAATTTCTTTCATTTTATTAGGACTGCATTTAGGTCACGGGTTCCAGTCTTCATTCCAGTCAATCGGGGCAAGACATCCGAAATACACTCCGGTAATCAAAGCATTTGGAAAATGGTATTCTATCCTGATTCCGGCAGGTTTTATATTTATCGCAGTTTATCATTTTATAACTCAATAATATCACTATAATAATTATGAGTAAATTAGATTCAAAAATTCCGGCAGGTCCTTTAAAGGATAAGTGGAAAAATCATAAAGACCATATGAACCTTGTTGCCCCTAACAACAGAGATAAGATTGATATTATTGTTGTGGGTACAGGTTTGGCAGGAGGTTCTGCAGCAGCTACTTTAGCTGAGCAGGGCTATAATGTAAAGGCATTCTGTTATCAGGATTCTCCGAGAAGAGCGCACTCAATTGCTGCTCAGGGAGGTATCAATGCCGCTAAAAACTATCAGGGAGACGGTGACTCTACCTACAGGTTGTTCTATGATACCATCAAAGGGGGTGACTACAGGGCAAGAGAAGCTAATGTATACAGACTGGCTGAAGTTTCTGCCAATATTATTGACCAGTGTGTTGCCCAGGGTGTTCCTTTCGGAAGAGAATACGGAGGCCAGCTGGATAACCGTTCATTCGGCGGGGTTCAGGTAAAAAGAACTTTCTATGCAAAAGGGCAGACCGGACAGCAGTTATTGTTAGGTGCTTACTCTGCCATGAGCCGCCAGATCGGTAAAGGAAGGATCAAAATGTACAACCGTCATGAAATGATGGATCTTGTAATTGTTGACGGTAAAGCAAGAGGGATTATCGCAAGAAACCTGGTAACAGGTGAAATTGAAAGACATTCCGCACACGCCGTTGTTATTGCTTCCGGAGGGTACGGAAACGTATATTTCCTTTCTACCAATGCGATGGGATCCAATGTTTCCGCAGCATGGAAAATCCATAAAAAAGGAGCGTACTTTGCGAATCCTTGTTACGTACAGATTCACCCGACGTGTATTCCGGTTCACGGAACGCAGCAGTCTAAACTTACGCTGATGTCCGAATCCTTAAGAAACTCCGGAAGAATCTGGGTTCCTAAGAAAATTGAAGATTCAGTGGCGATCAGAGAAGGCAAGCTTAGACCTGAAAATATCAAAGAAGAAGACAGGGATTATTATCTGGAAAGAAGATATCCGGCATTCGGTAACCTTGTGCCTAGGGACGTTGCTTCAAGAGCAGCCAAGGAAAGATGTGATGCCGGTTTCGGAATTGAAAATAACGATACCCAGGAAGGTGTTTATCTTGATTTCTCAACAGAGATCATGAAAAAAGGTAGAGAAGCCGCTATTGAAAAACATATCCAGAACCCTACAGACCAACAGCTTTATGATCTTGGTAAAAGCTGGGTAGAAGAAAAGTATGGGAACTTATTCGTAATGTATGAGAAAATTACGGCTGATGATCCTTACAAAACCCCAATGAAGATTTATCCTGCGGTTCACTATACCATGGGTGGTGTCTGGGTAGATTATAACCTTCAGTCTACCATTCCGGGATGTTTTGTAATCGGGGAAGCCAATTTCTCAGACCACGGAGCGAACAGACTGGGAGCTTCTGCTTTAATGCAGGGTCTTGCTGACGGATATTTCGTACTTCCTTATACCATTGCAGATTACCTTTCCTCAGATATCAGAACAGGATCCGTTCCTACAAACTCTGCATCATTCGACGAGGCTGAAAAAGCAATTAAAGACAAGGTTGATTTCTTCTTGAATAATAAAGGTACCCACTCAGTAGACCATTTCCATAAGCAGTTAGGACACATTATGTGGAATAAAGTAGGAATGGGAAGAACTCCTGAAGGGCTGAGAGAAGCAATCAGAGACATTGAGGCTGTAAGAGCCGACTTCTGGAAAAATGTAAAAGTGCCCGGAGATAATGACGGGATGAATACGGAGCTTGAAAAAGCGTTCAGGGTAGCAGACTTCCTGGAACTGGGTCAGTTGATGGCTATTGATGCGCTGCACAGGAATGAATCTTGTGGAGGCCACTTCCGTGAAGACCATTCTACTCCGGACGGTGAAGCTGAAAGGGATGACGTGAACTTCAAATACGTTGGAATCTGGGAATACCAGGAAGATGATATCAATACAGAAGTATTGCATAAAGAAGACCTGATCTATGACAACATTGAGGTGAAAACGAGAAGTTACAAATAATCTCCAATCTTTAAATATACAATTATGAGTGCAAAAAAAGGCTTACATCTTACGCTGAAAATTTGGAGACAAAAAAACAATAAATCTAAAGGTCAGTTTGAGACTTATAAAATATCGGATGTTTCTACAGATTCTTCATTTCTGGAAATGTTGGACATCCTTAACGAAAATCTTATCAACGAAGGAAAAGAGCCGATCGCTTTTGACCACGACTGTCGTGAAGGGATCTGCGGAATGTGCTCCCTTTATATAAACGGTAGAGCACACGGCCCGGATACAGGGATCACTACCTGCCAGCTTCACATGAGAATGTTCAAAGACGGTGAAACCATCGTTATTGAACCATGGAGAAGTGCCGCTTTCCCGGTAATCAAAGATTTGATCGTAGACAGAAGTGCATTTGACAGGATTATGGCTGCCGGTGGCTTTATTTCAGTAAACACTTCAGGAAATACACTGGATGCCAATGCTATTCCTGTTCCTAAGGAAGATGCAGACAAGGCAATGGATGCTGCAGCATGCATCAGCTGCGGTGCTTGTGTGGCTTCGTGTAAAAACGGATCTGCCATGCTGTTTGTAGGTGCTAAAGTTTCCCAGTTTGCTCTTTTACCTCAGGGTAGAGTAGAGGCAAAACGAAGAGTACTGAACATGGTAACGGCTATGGACGAAGAAGGTTTCGGAAACTGTTCCAATACCGGTGCATGTGAAGTGGAATGTCCGAAAGGCATTTCCCTTGAAAACATCGCCAGAATGAACCGTGAGTATATCGTGGCTCTGGCTGATAAAGCATAATTAATAATTTATTTTATACAAAAGCAGCTTCAAAAATATTGAAGCTGCTTTTGTATAAAATAAAACCTATCGTATTTTTTCTAAGCTTTTAATCTCCATCTTTAGTGTAATAATTTCCTTTCTTAAATATTCTTTATCTTCTTTCAAATCTTTTATTTGCTCTTCATACTGTTCTATTGCTTTCTGAGATAACTTTAAGGTATAGTTGTAAAGACGTGCTTTATTATCAATAATGTCAATATCTTGCTCGGGTGATTCAATTAAGGAAAGAAAAGGAGTCTCTAAAGCATCAGCTATTTTTTTTAATTTCTCTAAGTTGGGTGATACATCATCTCTTTCATATTTTCTGTATGTAGAAATATCAATACCAACTTTTTCCGCAATATAATCAGCACTGAAATTTTTTTCAGTGCTCTTCGCTTTTAGCTTTTTTCCTATTAACATGGTTAAGTTTTAAGATACAAATGTAAATAAAAAAGGATAATATATAATTAATTCATTAATAAAGTGAATTATCTCATT
>NZ_LMKA01000001.1 GCF_001421435.1 Chryseobacterium sp. Leaf201 | reverse complement strand
GGCGGCCTCGTTTTTAACGAGGCCGCCGAAACTCTTATAAATATTCTTTAATCTGTAAAAGATGCTTAATCATTTTCAGTCCTCCCTGTTGCGGATTTTCATTAAGAACATCAAAGAAGATCACATCCATCCCGAAATTCTGTGCTCCGACCACATCCGCAATCCAGTCGTCGCCAATTAAGATACTGGTTTCTTTCTGTACATCGGAAAGCCCCAGAGCATATTCAAAAATAGCAGGATTTGGTTTTCTTACGCCTACAGAGTCTGCGCTGGTGATCGTCTGAAAATAATGGTCTATTCCTGATAAGATACATTTCCTCTCCGTCACTTCCTTAAAGCCGTTGGAAATAATATGCAGAATGTAATTTTTAGATTTCAGGTATTCCAAAATATACCCGGCTCCTTCCACAAGGTTATTATGGTTCAGTATTTTATCTAAAAAATGCTCTTCAAAATACATCGCCAGCTTCTCATCATCTACCTTAAAATGCCTGAAGGTATCATAAAAACGGTGTTTCCTGAGGTATTCCTTGTCAATAATCCCGTCCCTGATATCTTCCCAGAGCTTCTCATTGATGTCATGGTAAACCGCATGGAATTCTTCAAAATCAATACGGTAGCGCAAGGTAATTTCTTCTTTTTCAAAAAGATCTTTGATCGTCAGATACGCGTTTCTGCGGTGATCCCAGAGTGTATTATCGAGATCAAAAAAAATGTGCTGAATTTTCATACAGCACAAAATTAATAAATTTAATTTTTGGAAATCGGATAATTCTTACTCTTGGTCTTTACGACCTCCAGGTTCTTTGAAAAATTGAGTAAAAACTCAATGGTTTGTTTTTTAGGTTTCAAAGTTGTGACTTTTAAGGAATCATTTTTTCTCATAGGCGAGCAATGTTTTTCCTTAAAACGGGAATTTTCCGAAATTATTATCTAACGTGTCAGGACAATATGATTTTCATCCATGATTTTTCTCAGGTTAATCAAAGCATAGCGTACCCGGCCCAGTGTGGTATTGATACTCATATTGGTATGGTCTGCTATTTCCTTAAAACTCAGCCCGTCAAAAAACCTCAGCTGAATAACTTCCTGCTGGTTTTTAGGCAGATACTGCAGCATTTTCAGCAGATCATCCTGAATCTGATTGGTCACCAGTTGGTCTTCGATATTCTCCGAAGGCTCTCTCAGTAAATCAAAAATAGAATATTCATCGGTTTCAAAAGTAGTTTCCGAAACTTTAATATTTTTTGATTTTGCCCTGAAATGGTCAATAATAAGGTTATAGGCAATTCTTTTTGCCCAAAGGATGAATTTTCCTTCTTCGTTATAGCGTCCTTCTTTCAGCATAACAATAATCTTCATGAACGTATCCTGGAAAACATCGTTGGCTAAATCTTCATCATTAATTTTGTAAAAAATGAATGTAAAAAGTTCTCTCTGATGGCGATGAATAAGGGTTGACAACGCCTCTTCGTCTCCTTTCTGGTAAAGGGAAATTAATAAACTATCCGATTTTGATTTCATAACTTCTTCTCAATAAAATATTTTCGCTGACCATGAATTTCAGATATATTATCTGATATCAGCTGTAAATACAAAACAATTCTTCAGAGTAGAGTATAATCAATAGGCGGATACAATTTTCTATGGTGTAAATATAATAAAAATTTAATAACTGTTAACCAATTATTAAATTTTTAAGAGAAAAACTTAAGAAAAATCAATTAAACATATCATGAATGAATGCAGTAGGTACATTTAGTGTAAAATTAATATTCAGTCCTTTCAATTCTTTGCCGTTGATACCGCTGTCCCCCACCGGAAAAGCATATCCGCCGGTTAAATCCAGAAGGCCGAAAAGCGTAAATCCTACTTTAGGAGCAATATATTTGTTGGTAGCCTCTGCGCCCATTACAAAATAATAGGAATGATAGAAGTCTACATTTTTTTGAAAATTTAACAGAATATCGGCCGAGACTTTAGGCATGATGGCAAATTTGGAATTTGCAGAACCCATCATCGCAGAACCTCCCAAACGGTAAATAACATTGTCATTGCTCAGGAAAAGCAGCTTCCCTCCTACATCACCAAAGCTCTGGTTCTGGTATGTATAGCCTACGCTGATCATTTTATGCATGGTCAGCTGGGCTTTGGTAAAAGTGCCAAGAAAAAATAAGGTAAGTACAGTAATGGCAAATCTTGCGTTCTTCATCTTCTAATTTATTATGTATATATGTAAAATTAAAAAAAACTGCCTTACCGGAAAGATAAAGCAGTTATTATTTATTGTAAGGCAGGTAAATTAAATTCCGAAAGCGGCTTTAATCTCATCTACTTTGTCCAGTTTTTCCCATGTAAAGAACTCAAGGCCTTTTAATGTAAGTTCTTTTTTCTGGCCTTTATTGAAAGTCTTATCTGCTATATAGCTTTCTCTTCCCATGTGTCCGTAAGAAGCGGTTTCCTGATAGATCGGGTTTCTTAATTTCAGGTTCTGCTCAATAGCATACGGTCTTAAATCAAAAATGGCGGAAACTTTCTTAGCAATTTCCCCGTCATGAAGATCTACTTTTGAAGTTCCGTAGGTATTGATATACAAACCACAAGGCTCTGCTACCCCGATAGCATACGAAACCTGTACCAAAACCTCATTCGCCACTCCTGCAGCCACCAAATTTTTAGCGATATGCCTTGTCGCATATGCTGCACTACGGTCTACTTTTGAAGGGTCTTTTCCGGAGAATGCACCTCCGCCGTGAGCTCCTTTTCCACCGTAGGTATCCACGATAATCTTTCTTCCGGTAAGGCCTGTATCACCGTGAGGGCCTCCGATAACGAATTTACCCGTCGGGTTGATATGATAAGTGATCTGATCGTTAAATAATCCTTTGATTTCCTCACTCTGCCTGGCAGCTACCCTTGGAATCAGGATGCTCTTAATATCTTCACGGATCTTGTTCAGCATCTCCTCTTCCGTACCGAAATCATCATGTTGCGTAGAAACTACGATAGAATCAATTCTTACCGGTTTATGGTCATCGGAATATTCAATGGTAACCTGGCTTTTCGCGTCCGGGCGAAGGTATGTAATTTCTGAATTTTCTCTTCTGATGGCAGAAAGTTCCTTAAGGATGGTATGGGCAAGATCCAGCGCAAGCGGCATATAGTTAGCCGTTTCATTGGTGGCATACCCGAACATCATCCCCTGGTCACCTGCTCCCTGTGCATTTGCTTTGGCTTCAAAAGATTCGTCTGTAACCTTTCTGTCAACACCCTGGTTGATATCCGGAGACTGTTCGTGAATGGCAGAAATAACACCGCAAGAATCACCGTTGAACATATATTCCCCTTTGGTATACCCGATTCCGTTGATCACATCCCTTGCAATCGTCTGAACATCCAGATACGCATCAGACTTCACCTCACCGGCCAGCACTACCTGCCCTGTGGTAACAAGGGTTTCACAGGCTACTTTCGAAGATTGGTCATATGCTAAAAAATGATCGATTAATGCGTCGGAAATCTGATCGGCAATTTTATCCGGATGTCCTTCTGAAACGGATTCAGACGTAAATAAATAAGACATATTATTCTGTTTGTTTTAGATTAGAATTCACGAAGAAAGTAAGAATATATTGCCGGAAGGTCTAAAAAAGAAATACTGTTTTAGCATTTTTTTATAGAGGTTGCAATCAGGTCAAATTTCCTCGTTCGTAAACATGGGCAAATTTAAGTACTATTTTTTTAATACTCAAATTTTTGCCTGCTAATTATAATTTTCTTCAGATTAACGGTTTATCAGCGTATAACGTGAAATAACTATTGTGGTTTTATGCTTACGAATTCTTTAGGATTTTCGTGATAATTTAATTTTTTCTCTAATGAAGTTCTGATGGAATGAGCCAATTCGTCAATGATTTTCTGCTTGAAAGTCGGCTTATAATAGATGATGCTGATTTCCCGGTACGGAAAAGGTTTTTTAAACCTGAAAACATTTTTCTTCTGAAGTTCAGAAAGCTGGCTTAAGGCAAGCTCAGGCAGGATACTGATTCCGCCTACTTTATCCACCATATGTACCAGCGTCTGGATATTGGAAGCCAGGAAGTCAAGATTTTTAGGTTTCAGTGTATTTTCTTTCAGGTGGCAGATATTTTCAAACTGGTTTCTCAGGCAGTTCCCTTCTTCCAGCAGCCATACTTTTTCTACGTTAAGATCTTCCGGCACTACATAAGAATTCTTTTTGTTGGCTTCAGTATCCGAACTGTAAATCATCAGCTCTTCATTGAACAGGAAATCCTGATAAAACTCATCTGCAGCATCATATGGGGTAGAAATAATTCCGGCATCCAGTTCACCGGCTTTTAAGGCCTTGATGATGTTATCCGTCGTCATTTCTTTTACATTCATCTGGATTTTTGCATTATCTTCCAGGAATTTGAAAATTTCAGTCGGTAAGATAAAAGATGATACCGTAGGAATGATCCCGATGTTAATGGTACCTCCTAAAATGTTGTTTAACAGGTTGGCTTTATTCCTCAGCTCATTGACAGCCTCTATAATTACCTTAGCCTGATCGATAATCTGAAGGCCTACATCTGTCGTACGGATCGGATGGGTGGTCCTGTCAAAAACCTTCACATCCAGTTCATCCTCAAATTTCTGTATCATTGCACTTAGTGTAGGCTGGGTAATGAAGCAGGCCTGCGCAGCTTTACCAAAATGTTTGTACTTATCTACAGCGATAAGATATTCCAATTGCTGAATGTTCATTTGATTAATATTATCTATTACAAAGATATGATGTTTTTGCTTTCAGCAATTAAAATTTCAGGTAAATTTGACAATCGTTACCTTTACGGTAACAAATATAATTAACACATCATTGATACAATTATACGCTTATGGATTCTAAAAAATTAACACTGAGCAACGGTGCTCCTTACTTTGAACATCAGGACTCCCAAACAGTTGGCCCGAGAGGCCCGGTTCTGCTGCAGGATTTTATTTTACAGGAAAATCTTGCACATTTTGTAAGAGAGAGAATCCCGGAACGGGTGGTACATGCCCATGGAAGCGGGGCTTACGGAACGTTCACCGTCACCCATGATATCAGCCAGTATACCAAAGCCAAATTATTTTCGAAAGTCGGAAATTCATGCAGGATGTTTGCCCGCTTTTCCACGGTAGGCGGAGAAAGAGGAAGCGCAGATACAGCAAGGGATCCGAGAGGTTTTGCCCTGAAATTTTATACGGAAGACGGGAACTGGGATCTCGTGGGAAACAACACACCGGTTTTCTTTATTAAAGATGCCAAGAAATTCCCTGATTTTATCCATACCCAGAAAAGAGTCCCGAAAACCAATCTTAAAAGTGCCGCCATGATGTGGGATTTCTGGAGCCTGAATCCTGAATCGCTTCACCAGGTTCTTATTTTGATGTCAGACAGAGGCACGCCTTACGGCTATCGTCATATGCATGGTTTCGGATCCCATACGTTTTCAATGATCAATGATAAAAATGAAAGAGTCTGGGTAAAATTCCATTTTAAGACAAAACAGGGAATTAAAAACTTTACGGATGATGAAGCAACGAAAATGGCCGGAGAAAACCCTGACTTTGCACAGGAAGATCTCTGCAGTGCCATTGAAGAAGGGAATTTCCCGAAATGGACAATGTACATCCAGGTAATGACAGAAGAAGAGGCAAAAGATTTCAGATGGAATCCTTTTGATATTACTAAAGTATGGTTCCAGGGGGATTTCCCGTTAATTGAAGTAGGGGAAATGGAACTGAATGAAGTTCCTGTCAATTATTTTGCCCATGTGGAACAGTCTATCTTCTCACCCAGCAACCTCATCAATGGGATCAGCTTTTCTCCGGACAAAATGCTTCAGGGAAGATTATTCTCCTATCCTGATGCCCACCGGTACAGAGTAGGTGTAAACGCACACCTTTTAGAAGTGAACAGATGCCCTTTTGCCGTTAACAATTATCAGAGGGACGGTTTTATGGCAGACTCAAGCCATTATCAGGACAAGCCGAACTATCATCCGAACAGTTTTGATGATATCACCCCTGATCCTTCCTATAAAAGCTTTGAATATGAACTAGACAGCGCCCATGTTGCAAGCTATAACAGGAATGAGAATGATGACGACCATTACACGCAGCCTGGCCTGTTATATTCAAAAGCAATGGATTCTGAACAGAGACAGCATCTTGTAGATAATATCGTAGGCAGCCTGAACAAGATTACAGGCCCTAAAAAAGATGAGATCATCAACCGCCAGCTCTGCCATTTCTTCAGGGCCAATATTGAGCTTGGCATGAAAGTAGCTACCCAGCTGAATGTTGTTATTGATGCCAATATGATGAATCATTCCAAATAATTATATCTAAGAATAATTTCAGGAAAAAGGAAAAAAGTCAATATTTTTTCCTTTTTTTTGTAAAAAATTTATAATTTGCAAGGAATAATATTTTAAAGTGGAAAATGAGTTACGAAAATATATTATTAGATAAGCAAGATAATACAACTGTTATCACCATCAACCGACCTGAAAGTTTAAATGCCTTAAACGCTCAGACCATTAAAGAACTGAGCTCAGCTTTAGACGAATTAAATGCTGATACCTCCTGCAGGGTAATTATCCTGACAGGAAGCGGAGAAAAATCTTTCGTTGCCGGAGCAGATATTAAAGAATTCAGCGATTTCGGACAGGAAAAAGCAGAAGAACTTGCCAGAAACGGACACAATACTTTATTTAATAAAATAGAAAATATGACCAAGCCTGTGATTGCAGCCGTAAACGGCTTCGCATTAGGCGGCGGTCTTGAGCTGGCTATGGCCTGCCATATCAGATATGCATCTGAAAATGCCCGCCTGGGGCTTCCGGAAGTAACACTGGGGTTAATTCCCGGTTACGGAGGAACCCAGAGGCTGCCCAAGCTGGTAGGAAAAGGCATGGCCAATGAAATGATCTTCTCTGCCAAAATGATTCCTGCTGCCAAGGCAAAGGAAATCGGGCTGGTAAATGAAGTGTACCCTATTGAAGAATTATTAACCAAAACAAAAGAACTGGCTGATGTTATTGCCCGCAATTCACCGATGGCAATTTCAAAAGCGATTCATGCTGTTAACCTGTCGGATACAGACCAGGGTTTTGAAACCGAAATCAGAAGTTTCGGAGAACTTTTTGATCTGGCCGATAAAAAGGAAGGCGTTTCTGCATTTTTAGAAAAGAGAAAGCCCAACTTTTAATTTTTACCTTAATACAAATTATTTCGAAAAAACCAATGCTGCTGTATGAATAAGTTTGATAAAGCTTATCTTAAAATGGCTCAGGAATGGGCAAAACTTTCCTACTGTAAACGAAAGCAGGTAGGAGCTCTTATCGTAAAAGATAGGATGATTATTTCAGATGGTTACAATGGTACTCCTTCAGGATTTGAAAACTGCTGCGAGGACAATGAAGGCAAAACACACTGGTATGTGCTGCATGCGGAAGCAAATGCTATTTTGAAACTGGCAGCTTCCACACAGTCTGCAAAAGATGCCACACTTTATTTGACACTCTCCCCGTGCAAAGAATGCAGCAAGCTCATTCTGCAGGCCGGGATTGCCAGACTTGTTTACATCAATGAATATTCAGATGACGACGGGATATCATTTTTAAGAAACCATAATATTGAAATAGAGCAGATTTCGGATTGTGAACTAAAAAAATAACACAACAACCATGACATGGGATGAAAAAATTAAGGATTTTGAAATCTTTCTTCGTTTCGAAAGAAATTTTTCAGAAAACACGCTTGATGCCTATATACGGGACATCAGAAAACTAAAAGAATACGCAGAAGAGGATCTGGACAATGTCGGCCCGGATACCATCGGGTATGAAAACCTGCAGGAATACATCTTTAACCTTTCCAAACAGAAATTCAGTGAACGGTCTCAGGCCAGATGGATCTCTTCCATCAAAGCCTTTTTCAGGTACCTGATGGAAGACGAGTGCCGTGAAGATAACCCGGCAGCTTTACTGGAAGGGCCTAAACTCGGACTTTACCTCCCGGATACGTTAAGCCTACCTGATATCAACAGAATTATCAATGCCATCGAAATGAATACGGATCTCGGAAAGAGAAATCACTGTATTATTGAGGTGCTGTATGGCTGCGGACTGCGGGTTTCGGAGCTTATCGAGCTTAAAATTTCAAACATCAATTTTAAAGAGCACTACATCAAAGTGTCCGGAAAGGGAGACAAGACCCGTTTTGTTCCTCTTGCAGGATATACGGCAGAGCTGATACAGGGCTACATTAACGATACCCGTTCCAAAGGCAAAATAAATAAAAAACATGAAGACACGCTTTTCCTCAATAGCAGGGGAACATCAATGTCCAGGGTTATCGTATTTTTAATTATAAAAGAATTAACGGACAAAGCAGGCGTGAGCAAGAAAATTTCGCCCCATACGTTCAGGCATTCTTTTGCAACCCATCTGCTACAGAACGGTGCAGATCTCCGCTACATCCAGGAAATGCTGGGACACTCCAGTATTACCACGACAGAGATTTATACCCATCTGAAGACAGAGGAGCTGCGGGATGTTATCCTGAGCTACCACCCGAGAAATATTAATCTATCAATCAATGAAGATACTGGAATACTGCCCTGACTGCGGCAAAAAATCTTTAAATTGGGACGGCGAAAAGAAATGGAGCTGTCCCATTTGTCACTTCAACCTGTACAATAATGTTGCCGGGGCTGTAGCTGTGGTAATCAGGCACAATGACGAGGTTTATCTTACCAGACGGGTAAGGGATCCGAAAAAGGGAAAGCTTGATCTTGCCGGCGGTTTTGTAGATCCAAAAGAAAGTGCTGAAGAAGCCTGTAAAAGGGAACTTTTTGAAGAACTGCAGCTTACCGTTGATATGTCAAAGCTGAAATACCTCACAAGCCTTCCGAATGTATATCAGTACAAAGAGATTGATTACCATACCATTGATCTTTTTTACGAGTATCATGTTCCGGAGAAGTTTGAGGTTAATCTTGAAGCCTCTGAAATTTCAGAAGCGGTCTGGATTCCTTTGAAAGGGCTACATCTTGAAGACCTGGCTTTTGATTCCCAGAAAACCTTTTTCGAAGGCTATCTGAAGAATATTTAAGAATCATTACAGAATTCATATTAAAAACACCGGCTGTAACAGCCAGTGTTTATTTTTTATTTAAAATCAATACGATTTGGATTTTAAAAGCCTTTCAAAATACTGTATTAACAAAGTCCTTTCGGCATCAGAAAGATTGGCTTCCTTGTGATACACAATATAGCCCGGCATCGGCATGGTTTTATTCTGCAGTGTCTGGACCGCTTTATTCATCATGCTTTCTTTAAGTTCACGATTGTAGGTATTCCAGACCGAGAAATTCATATGTTCCCGGCCTTCGTTGACATGGCTTTTTACCGACCATGAAACCGGCGCAATATAAGCGTACTCCGGATAAATGGTTTCATTGGAATGGCAGTCATAACAGGCTCCCTTAATTAACTGTGCAATTTTATCCGGCGTTTTATGAACGTCGGTAAAATTCACTTTGTGATCTATCGGTTTATTCACTTTGTCTGTAGGAATAAACTGTATCAGGGCAAAACCCAGAAGGCTCCAGAAGAATATTTTTTTAAATGTTTTCATAGGTTTACCGCGTAGGGCTCAGCAAAGCATCATTGCTCTTCAGGTCCGCTTCATTCAGATTTTTCGGCGGCGTATCGGTATTGGTTTTCGGCGCACTTAATTTTGATGTATCCAGCACCCGGGTGTCTTTCAGGTCCCACTCTTCATTGCTGTCCCAAAGCGGCCTTACAATAATAACTTTATAATAGGTATATGCATCTTCTGCAAAGATATCATTACGGAAATCCGCTTCATCCCAATATTTATTTTCATTATTGTCAGCCAGGAGCCTTACGATATATTCGCCGGGTTTAAGAATATCAAATTTAACATCGCTGCCTTTGGTATATTTCTGATATAAAACCTTGTCTGAACTGTCTACCAGCTGGATCCAGTAACTTGAAACCGGGGCGTTCTGCAGCTTAAAGGTCAGGCTTCCGTAATTTTCAACTTTATCCGCTTCAAAATCAAAACGCTTGGACTGGTAATTTTTAGCATAGAACGATGATACGGTTTCTTTCGGAACGGTTAGCTGGTATTTTTTACCCGGAACGAAATCGGCTTTCATCAGAATCTGATACGGATTGGTTTCTGAGATTTTCGCAGTGAAAGGCAGTGTATTTAAGCTGTCGCCGGCTGCTCTGAAAATCCATTTATCGGTATTGATTTTATCGAGATAATAATTTGAGCTCAGTTTGAAATCCTCTTTCGGGGGAAGCAGCCCGCCGCCGTTATCGCTGTTAAGATCCATTGCATTTTTCACATTGTACTTATAAAACAGTGATGCATTGTAAAGACTGTCTTTTTTTCCGATGCCTGCGTTATAGCCGAATTTGAGATTTTCCGTTGCCGTCTGCCCTACGTCACTTTTTACCGCATCAAACCAGATCCGCAGCGTATCGGATTTCGGTGCGCGTGTAACTTTATAGTCTTTAATTTTTTCATTTAAAGGCTGCAGCTTAACGTCGTCCGGCTTGCCTTCAAACGTCATCATTACGCCTCCGGGAGCCTCTTTCATTTCCAGGTATTTCACCGGTTTCCTGGAAGGGTATAGTTTTAGGTTCAGTCCGGACACCGATTTCTCAACCACTACAGGGTCTTTCTGGAATCCTACTTTTTCTTTGCCTGGATCATATACTGAATTTTCGTTTTCATCTTCAAAAGCAATAATCTTGTAGGATCCGGGAGACAGATAGTTCAGCTCATAATATCCGTCTTCATCCACCTTGGTCATGTAATAAGGCTTCTTTTTATAATCGATGGTATCTTTTGCACGGTATAACCCGACTACAAATTTATTTTCACCGGCTTTTTTAATGGATAAAGCATCTTTTATTTCTCCGCTTATATACAGGTCATCCAGTTTTTCACCTGTAGAAAAAGCGAAATTGAAATAGCGCAGGACATTCGTTTCGTTATTATCTGCAATAGAATTCCCAAAATTAAAGTTATAGGTTGTATTTGCCTGCAGGGTATCCGTCCACTGGATAAGGACAAACTTATTGGCAATATTGGCGGGAATAATTCTTATGATATTGTTGATGGGAGGAGAAATATTCAGGTTTTTACTGACATCTTTTAAGGTGACATATTCATCAAAATCCAGGCGCAGCTCTTTAATGTCCCTCGGAACATTAATCCTTGTCGTATCAATATTGGATCCCAAAAATTTAGGCGCCAGGGTATCTTTTGCTCCTCCTACAGGGGACCCAACTCTTGCGCAGGACTGCAAAAGGAAACCGGTAATTAATAATAAAAAAAGTCTTTTCATGAATAGGTTTACGCAAAAATAAACATTATTCTCCATAAACTTCACCATGTCCTTTCAATGTATCTTTGCCATCGCTCATTACGCTGTGCAGTTTATCGATCTGGGGAGGAAAATCTTCGAACAGTCCGGATAAGGCAAGTGCTGTATAAACTTTGCCTGAATACTTATTCCCGATGGCCACAATCGTTACTTTTGACTCTAACAGATGGGCGAAAACAGAATTGGTTCCGTGCCACCAGCCGTTGTGGTAAGTCAGTTTCTCACCGTTATCAAAAATTTTCATCCTGAAACCCAGTCCGTAATTATTCATCCCCGCTTTCTCATTGCTGTATGGCGTGAAAACCATCTGCATAAATTCAGGCTTTAAAAAATCTTTGGAAAACATGGCTTTCGAGAAGTTATATAAATCTCTCGGTGTCGTGTATACATTTTTATCCCCGTAAATAAGGTCAAGCTTGTCCAGAGGATATAACCTGTTTCCTCCGTAATAGAATGACTGGGAAGCTGTGGGAATGTCTTTTTCCTGAAAAATAAAACTATTCTTCATTTTCAGCGGATCGAAAACCATTTCTTTCATTGCCTGGGGAAAAGGGGTTTTGGTTATTTTTTCAATCAGTAAAGCCAGTATGGCAAAGTTGGTGTTACAGTACATAAATCCGGTATCCGTATCTCTTGCCAGGTCCGGTTTATATTTTATAAGCATCTGTAATATATCCTCATTGGTAATGAAAGGCTTTGAAAGCTCTGCCGGGGCCGGCTGGATCTTTGTGATAAAATATTCATATTTCGGAAGCCCGCTTCTCTGGTTCAGTAAGGTCTGCACGGTAACATTCGGATATGGGAACCCCGGGAAATACTGTGTTACATGATCGGTCAGCTTAATTTTTCCTGCTTCCACCAGTTTCATCATGGCCATTGCCGTTAATGTTTTTGAAACTGATGCCACATGCAGCGGCGTATTTTTATCGATGGCTTTCTGCTGTCCTTCCCGGGCAAAGCCCCGGTAATTTTCATAAAGGATATCATCCCCTTTTGCCACCAGGATGCCGCCGCTTAAATCACTTCCTTCCCATACTTTTTTATAGTACTGATCAATGTAACGCACCAGCGATGCTTTATCAGGGAGCTGACTGTCGCCTTTCGTAAACACTTTGCCTAAATCCATATTTCCGTAATTCGGAAGATCAGTTGTAGGCCCTGCGATGGTATTGGTGTCTTCAGATTTTTTTTTACAGGAAAAAAAGAATAAAAAAGCAGTGATCAGCAGTAAAAAATAGCGGTTGTTCATGAGTACAAAAATGAGCGGCAATTTAATGAAACTCAAAATAAATACTAACTCCCAAGGGCAAATTATGAATTATTTAACATAATAATTAAACTGAAATCCTGGGATTAACGGCTGACTGTTATTTATGCAAATCCGGCTATAATCTTGTCTGCGATTACCTGGGCAAGCTTTTCTTTGCTCTGACAGGTCCATCCGGCGATGTGCGGCGTAACGATGGCTTTTTCAGATTCCAGGAGGTATTTCAGATTTTCATTTTCTGTTTCCAGATTTTCAAAAGAGGATTTTTCATATTCCAGGACATCCAGGCAGGCGCCTTTAACCCTGCCGGAACGCATTGCTTCAACTAAGCTTTTCGTTTCAACATTTTTACCTCTGGCTGTATTGATGAAATAAAAATCGTTTTTCATTTCGGAAATGAAAGATCCGTCAATCAGGTAATAGGATTCTTCTGTTAAAGGAATGTGCAGGCTTAGCACTTCTGCCCTGTCTTTTAATTCCTCCAGAGAAACCTGTGTGGCATATTCATCCGAAAGGCCAGGCAGAATGTCATGGAAAATGACGGTACAGCCAAACCCGGAAAGCCTTTTTGCCGTTGCTTTTCCCATATTCCCGTAACCGATCAGCCCGACGGTTTTCCCCAGGAGCTCATCACCACGGTTTTCTTCGCGCAGCCAGATACCGTTCTTTACTTCCTGCGAAGCAATGAACAGCCTGTTCATCAGAACCAGCAGCATCCCGACCACATGCTCCGCTACGGAATCACGGTTTCCTTCAGGGGAATTGATCAGCTGAATCCCCAGCTTTTCAGCCACCGGAATATTGATGTTTTCCATTCCCGCCCCTACCCTTGCGATAAACTTCAGGTTTTTGGCACGTTCCAGAAAGTTTTTATCCAGAGGGATCCGGCTTCTGATAATAACACCGTCATAATTTTCAATTTTACGGCAGACCTCATCATACGAAGAAGTAAAATCTTCTTCCAGGATAAAGTTTTTTTCCAGAAGCTGTTCGGTAATAAGCGGGTGGTTTTTATCTAAAAGCAAAATTCTCATGGAAGACATTATTCTTTATATTTGTTAGGACAAAGGTAAGGGCAAAGATTCAGAAACCGCTTTCACAGGATAAAATTTTTCAGTTGACCGCATGAAATCATATACATTTATTTTCGGCCTTTCGGCAGTACTGCTATTGGCTTATGCTGTCTTTTTAGGAATTAAATTCCCGTCGGTTAAAGAAACTGTTCCCATCCATTATTCTTCTGGAGGGGCAGACGGTTTTGGGAGTAAAATGTTCTTATGGCTTGAAGTGGGAATTAATGCCGTCATTTTATGCTTTATCGCATTTCCTTTATTTTACCCTCAGAAAATGTTTGGAAAAGACAACAGCCACCTGGAATCTTCAGCAAAAACGGCAATAAAAAACCGACAAATATTTCTGTCGGTGTTATCTTTAGCTGTTACATTGCTTTTATGCGGGCTTTCCCTGAAAGAGGTTATTTAGGTTCCTGGAATAGTTTTTTCAGTTCCACGGAATCCAATGGCTTCATTCTCCCGGAAAGAATCAGGGACAGCTCTTTTCTTCTTAAAGCAGCTGCAAACCGTTCTTTCTCCTCTTCCGTTTCGGGCTCCATATCCGGGATGGGGATAGGCCTGTTGAACTCGTCTACTGCCACAAAGGTATAAATCCCTTTGTTGGTCTGGATTTTTTTATGGTTGATCGGGTCATCCAGCCAGACATCCACATAAATTTCCATTGAAGTGGAGAAAGCGCGGGAAACTTTGGATTCCATTACCACAATTCCGCCTTCCGGGATTGGGTGGTCAAATGAAACGTGGTTTACCGATGCTGTTACTACCCTTCTTTCACAGTGCCTTGTGGCGGAGATGGAGGCACAACGGTCCATTCTTGCCAGCAATTCGCCTCCGAAAAGGTTTCTCAGCTGATTGGTGTCATTGGGAAGTACGATATTCGTCATGATCGTCAGGGATTCTGACGCTTTTTTTATTTTTGTCATTTTTTCTTAGTGTTGTTTTGAGTTGCCGGAATTTTAACGACTTGGTCTGCGGCGGGCTGTACCGGCTTCTGTACTGAATCTTTTTTCAGGGAATCTGCAACAACCGGCGCGTGTACCTGTACTTTCACCGTATCTTCTGCAATCCTGTGGGTTTTAGTCTGCACGGAAATATTGGTTTTATCAAAAGATTTCTTCCCGAAAAGAAGCTCCTGCTGCGCATAAGCCACATACAGAATCCCTACAACCGGGATAATAACCAGGAAAGCCCAGAGAATTGATTTATTGAACCGGTAATCTTTTTCCGTATTTACAGGAACGGCAGTTTTCAGGGTTTTATCGTTAATATCCGATATTTTAATTTCTTCCAGTCCGTAAAAATCAGGATGGTCAGACTGCAGCCTGTTGCCTTTAAAATGAGTTTTGCCTTCTTCAAGAAAGATTTTCCCCAACCCCTGGATCTCCAGTGCCTGTTCTGCCTGGAGTTTCTTTTTCCAAAAATCGGTCTGGATCTGAAGATCCGTTGCAGATGCTTCCAGGGACATCTGTTTCTGGCTTCCGATAAAAGCGGCCAGGTCATCAGATTTTAATTCATAATCCGGTTTGTAAACAATGGTGCTTGCCGGAGGAAGAATACTCCCATTTTCGGAATTGATAATGGCCTTGGAATTTTCCAGAGAAAAAATGCCAAAACCGGGAACGGTAACCGTCCCGAACTGTTTTAAATATTCTAAAATGTAAGCTGAGGTATTCATTTGGTCGCAAATTTATAACTTTTTGATGACTTTTCGGAAGATTTGTTTTTTTGTGAATAAGACTTAAAGACCATTACAAATTCAGGCCCGGATGCCTGCAAAACCATGTACAACAAAATCAGCATTTATATGGTAATCCACAACTTATATATTGACGACCATTTCCTTAGCCCCGATAGAAACGACATCCTTTTTTGTTGCGGCCGGAGTGAAACGGAGGCTGTAACAAAAAAGATACAGTGGATAGCGGGAAACAGCTCCTCATGAAAAAGACTGCCGGAGCAGTCTTCATCTAACTTTATTTTACTGTAATGGTTTATTTACAGCCTGACCGGTTACTGAATTTTCCAGCTGATCCCGAACATGAAATTTGTTCCTGCCTGAGAAAAATAGTAAGGCGTTCCGTCATAAACAGCTCCGTTATTGACATATTTCCTGTTGAAAAGGTTGTTGACCAATAATTTCAGGGCGATATCATTATTCTTTATTTTAAACTGATACTGCGCATTAAAATCCATTAAAAAATAATCTTTCAGCTGCAGGTTCTGATCTTCTGAATTATCCAGGTACTGCTTCCCAACATACTGATTGATCAGAGCAAACTGGAAATTTTGGTTTGGATTGAATTTCAGTCCCAGATTGGCAATGACATCCGGCGAGAAAGAAATCTGTGTATTTCCCAGGTCTTTTACCCCTTCTTCATTTTCTGCTTTAAAGTCCAGATTCCTGTTGTTGCTGAAGCTTATGTTCCCGTTCACTTCCCATTGTTTTGAGATTTTTGCCAGGGCACCCAGTTCAATTCCGCTTCTGTAGCTTTTCCCTGAATTGGTCCGGATAAAGGCGCCTACATTGTTCAGCTCACCGTTCAGCACCAGCTGGTTGACATAATACATATAATATAGGTTTGCCGTAAATGAAACCATGCCGAACTGCCTTTCAAAACCGGCTTCAAAATCATGCAGCTTTTCTGCTTTTACGGTATTGTCAGCGAGCAGGTCATCCCTGTTGGGCTCGCGCTGTGCATGTGCGTAAGAAATAAAAACCTTTCCTTTCGGGATCCTGTAATTGATTCCCGCTTTTGGATTGAAAAACAGCCAGTTTTTATCCAGATCAGCACCTTCGTCGTCTCCGGACTGTATAATTTTGGTATCGTAATCGATGTTTCTCAGCTGCAGGTCTCCGAAAAACTCAAAATCGTTAACCCTTACTAAAGCCTTGGCAAAACCGGCCGCTTCATTTTTTACCGAACGGTTCCTGTAATATTCATGTTCATCAATCTGCGGTAAGAAAACCCCGGTTACGTTCCCGAAATGCCGGCCGTAATACTGGTTCCCTACCACCCCGAAGTTCAGGTCAAGGTTTTCAAATTTCCCGTATAATGTGGAAACAACGCCGTAAAAATCATTGTCCAGCCATTTTTTCCTGATAAAATCCGAATATTTTTCACCTGCCCTGTCAGCCAGGTTATATCTCGCAAAAGGGTCACCCTGCTTATAATTTTCGTAATACCCTTTTCCTCTTGTATAATGTACCGTAGTTTCTAAATTCCAGCGGTCATTGAACTTCTGTTCCCAGAGCAGCTGATAATGGTTCTGTCTGTAATTATCGGTTTCATTGTCATAAAAGCCAACGATATTTTCCCAGTTCGCATCATAAATCGCTCCGGAATAATTGAACTTCGGGTTGGTTTCCCAGGTTTCACGGTCAATGCCATTCCAGGCCTGGTAGGTTTTTTCCTTGCCCCCGAAAGCCATCAGGCGGATCCTGGTATTCCCTTCTTCATACAAAGCTGTAAAATTATAGGAATGCAATTTTGAAAAAGCCCTGTCGATATACCCGTCGGAACTGATATGAGTGTATCTTCCCATTACGGAAAGCCTGTTGCCCCAGAATTTTCCGGAACCTATTTCCGCGGAATATTTATAGGTATTGAATGATCCGTAGCTGTCATCTGTTTTAAAGTAAAACTTTTCTTCCGGATCTTTTGAAATCACATTAATGCTGGCCCCGAAAGCTGAAACGCCGTTGTTGGAAGTCCCTACTCCTCTCTGGATGA
Source organism: Chryseobacterium sp. Leaf201 (assembly GCF_001421435.1). Taxonomy (GTDB): domain Bacteria; phylum Bacteroidota; class Bacteroidia; order Flavobacteriales; family Weeksellaceae; genus Chryseobacterium. The sequence continues at coordinate 307,805 of NZ_LMKA01000001.1, read as the reverse complement.
CAATCTGTGAGGCGGAGCTCGTGAGGTCCGGTACATTCACAAAGAAAGTCCCCTGGCTTTCTGAATCATTGTAAGGAACACCATTCATCATGACATTGATCCCGCTTCCTGAAACCCCACGGATCCTGAACCCTGTGTAGCCCACTCCGTTTCCGGCATCTGAAGTGGAAATAACGGAAGTCTGGTTTTTAAGAAGAATCGGTAAGTCCTGGCCCAGATTGCGGCTGTCTAGATCTTTGGCAACATTAATGATTTCTTTGGCAACGGGAAGCCTTCTGGTAAAGTTAACGGCTTCAATTTCCTTTACTTTAAGAGAATCGGAATTCTGTGCTTGTACAAAAGCGAATGAGCCTACAGTAAGCCCTAAAAAAAATAATCCTTTCATTCTATAAATTTTAAAATTTAATGAATAAAAGGGGCGGATTATCATGAATAATGAGTAATTGGTACTAAGTAATAATGTATGAACAGCTCATTGCCTATTACTTATTGCTCATTTTTAATTTCCCTAAACAGCATTACCCGTTCCAGGTTCATTGGGTATAATCTCAGCTTATTACAGCACCCCTTTATTTCAGCCGCGAAATTACAAAATTTTTATGAGATGCAGCAGCATTAAAATATTGAAGTCAGGATTGGAGAAATTTATCATCTGGTGTCCACAGTAAAGGTATATTACTTTATCCTTTTACATTATCTTCCTAATAGGTTTTATTCTGATCGTCTATATAATAATAATTCTTTCCGTCTTTTGAAACATCAAACATTTTCCCCAGCTTCCAGCTGAAATTGCGCTTGATGTCTTCATATTCAAACGGGATTATTATCCTGTTGTTCACATCAATCACGCCGAACATATTGTTTTTGGAAGCAATAATCATAGGATTGGCAACATCATCCCCTTCCAGGATATACAGGTATTCATACTGCGGATAAATCTTAAACTGCCTGTAATCCTGTACATTTTTAAAGGTGGATTTCTCTATAATTCCGTAGAACCCGTTGAGAACATAGGCTTGAAAGAGTTGCTGCACATATTCTTTATGGGCACATTTACCAAGATCCGACGGCTTAAACTGATACACCCTTTTCCCTTTCTGATCAATCCTGTAGGATATTTCATTCTTTTCCACCGTGGCATACGCGGCTGACCCGAATTTTCTTACTTTTTCATTGGGAGAATTCAGCAGGTTGCAGTCCTCATAGAAAAAAACAGCAATATGGTATTCAGGCTGGATCACAAATTTACCTTTCTGATTGACATAGCCGAAATTCCCGTTTTTCTTTTTGGGAATCAGAGCGGGCAGGTCTTTATTAACAACAGGGAAATTATTATTTTTTTCATTCGCAGCAGAAGATTTAGCCACTGCTGTTGTTAATGTATTTTTAAGTGCAGGTTTCTTTACAACGCGTGCCTGGGAAAAAATAAAAACTGAAATAAATACCCCGATTAACTGAACTCCTTTTTTCATATTCATCATTTGGCAGCAAAAATACATCCAAAATAGAAATTATAAAACACATATTTATAAAGAATCTAAATAATATAGCTCATATAAAATATTAAAAATTCGTAAATTTGGGAACATTTTTAATTGTTTGATAACTTTAAAACGTTTTTGAGATATGACATTTGATATCGATATGATCAAAAAAGTGTACGAGCGTTACCCTGAAAGAATTGCAGCAGCAAGACAGATCGTGGGCAAACCTCTTACATTATCAGAAAAAATATTATACACCCACCTTTGGGAAGGAAATGCTACGAGAGCACATGAAAGAGGGAATTCTTATGTAGACTTCGCACCGGACAGAGTAGCCATGCAGGATGCCACCGCACAGATGGCACTTTTGCAGTTTATGCAGGCCGGGAAAGCTAAAGTAGCGGTTCCTTCAACAGCTCACGCAGATCACCTGATCCAGGCAAAGGTAGGTGCAGATAAAGATTTACAGGAAGGTATCAATAAGAACTCTGAGGTTTTCAACTTCCTGAGTTCTGTTTGTGATAAATACGGAATCGGCTTCTGGAAGCCGGGCGCCGGGATTATCCACCAGGTTGTACTGGAAAATTATGCATTCCCTGGCGGAATGATGATCGGTACAGACTCCCACACGGTAAATGCAGGAGGTTTAGGGATGGTAGCAATTGGTGTAGGAGGTGCTGATGCGGTAGACGTAATGGCAGGAATGGCCTGGGAGCTTAAAATGCCTAAGCTGATCGGTGTAAAACTGACCGGCAAAATGTCCGGATGGACTGCTGCAAAAGACGTAATCCTTAAAGTGGCAGGGATTCTTACCGTAAAAGGAGGAACCGGATGCATCGTAGAATACTTCGGGGAAGGAGCAGAATCTCTTTCGGCAACAGGTAAAGGAACCATCTGTAACATGGGGGCAGAGATCGGTGCTACTACTTCTACTTTCGGGTATGATGATTCCATGAGAAGATACCTTGCTGCCACAGGAAGACAGGATGTAGTGGATGCTGCAGACAAAATTGCAGAACACTTAACCGGTGATGCTGAAGTGTATGCCAACCCTGAACAATATTTCGACCAGTTAATTGAAATCAACCTTTCTGAACTGGCACCTCACCTTAACGGGCCTTTCACTCCGGATTTAGCAACACCTGTTTCTGAATTCAGAGCTAAAGCGGAAGCTAACGGATGGCCTTTAGAAGTGGAATGGGCTTTAATCGGGTCTTGCACCAACTCTTCTTATGAAGATTTATCAAGAGCAGCTTCTATCGTAGAAGATGCTGTAGCAAAAGGAGTAAAGCCTAAAGCCATCCTGGGGATTAACCCGGGTTCTGAACAGGTAAAATATACTGCTGAAAGAGACGGATTCCTGGACTCTTTCAGAAAATTTGAAAACGCAAGAATCTTTACCAATGCCTGCGGACCGTGTATCGGACAGTGGGACAGAGAAGGTTCTGAAAAAGGAGAGAAAAACTCAATCATCCACTCTTTCAACAGAAACTTTGCGAAAAGAGCAGACGGAAACCCGAATACCCACGCTTTTGTAGCGTCTCCGGAAATGGTAGCCGCTGTTGCTATCTCAGGAAGACTGGATTTCAATCCGATTACCGATACGCTGACTGCCGAGAACGGTGAGCAGATTAAACTTGATGAGCCTAAAGGTTCAGAATTACCAGCTAAAGGTTTTGCCGTGGAAGATGCCGGTTATCAGGCACCATCTGAAGACGGTTCTTCAGTAGTGGTTAAAGTAAGCCCTACTTCAGACAGGCTTCAGCTTCTGGAAGAATTCCCAGCATGGGACGGTAAAAACATTGAAGGTGCTAAGGTATTGATCAAAGCTTTCGGAAAATGTACCACCGACCACATTTCAATGGCCGGACCTTGGTTGAAATACAGAGGTCACCTTGATAATATTTCCAACAACATGCTGATCGGAGCGGTGAATGCGTACAACATGGAAACAAACAGCGTGAAAAACCAGTTAACAGGTGAGCACGGTGAAGTTCCTGCGGTACAGAGAGCATACAAAGCTGCCGGAATACCGACGATCGTTGTAGGAGACCAGAACTACGGTGAAGGTTCTTCCAGAGAGCATGCAGCCATGGAGCCGAGACACCTTGGTGTAAAAGCCGTATTGGTAAAATCTTTCGCAAGGATCCACGAAACCAACCTTAAGAAACAGGGGATGTTAGGTTTAACGTTTGCCAATGAAGCAGACTATGATAAAATCCAGGAAGATGACACCGTGAACTTCTTAGATTTAGATCAGTTTGCTCCGGGAAGACAGCTTTCTTTAGAGTTTGTACATGCAGACGGAACGAAAGACGTTATTATGGCAAACCATACGTATAACGATCAGCAGATTGACTGGTTTAAGGCAGGTTCTGCGCTTAACCTCATCAAGAGACAAGAGAATTAATTGTTAGATTAATTAATAATCATAGAAAAAGCAGTTTCGTTTGAAACTGCTTTTTTATTTTATCTTATTTTGTTTAAAAGATTCATCCGGTAGCTTTCCCCTATCGGGATCTCTTTTCCGGAAGCCAAAATAATCTTCCTGGCAGCTACTTCTTTAATGCGGTTTAAATTGATGATAAAAGATTTATGAATCCGTACAAAAGAACTTTCCGGAAGCTGCTGCTCCATGGATTTTAATGTATCCAGAACAATGTACTCCTGTTCATTTGTCCTGATGTTTACATAATCTTTGATGCTTTCAACATACAGAATATCTTCAAAACCGATCCTGTGCTGGCGACCTGAAGACTTGACGAAGAAATGTGACCCTTCTTTATTTTCATGGATCTGAAAACGTTCCTGCGCTTTTTCTGCGCTTTTATAAAACCGTTCAAAAGAAACAGGCTTCAGAAGATAATCTATAATATTGTGCTCATACCCTTCCAGTGCATATTCTGAGTATGCGGTTGTTAAAATATACTTTTTCCTGTCACCGATAATCTTCATAAAGTTAATCCCGGTGAGTTCAGGCATCTGGATATCCAGGAAGATCAGGTCTGCTTCATGATGCTGCAGGTATTCTACGGCCAGGATAGGGTTTTCCGTAGAAAACACCAGTTCAAACAAAGGGATTTTCTGCACGTAACTTTCCAGAAGCGATATTGCCAGCGGTTCATCATCAACAACGATACATTTAATCTTATCCATTCTTTAAATCAATTTTTAAATCTACTATAAATTCTGTTTCAGATTCATTGATATTCAATTCATGTTTTTTCGGATATAGGATTTCCAGTCTTTTTTTCACGTTGCCAATCCCAATACCCGATCCTGAATCTTTCATTTTTTCCTTTTTAAAATTATGAAGATAAAAATGAAGAATCTTCTGTTCATCCGAAATCTTAAGTACAAATCCTTTGTTTCTGAAATCTCCGTGCTTGAACGCATTTTCTACAAAAGGAACCAGTAGCATAGGTGATACAGGCAATGTTGGATAGCTGATATTTTTTTCAGCAATCAATAATTCAGGATTTTTAATTCTTAGTTTTTCAAGAGCCGTCAGACTGTCGATATAGCCAATCTCCTTCTCTAAAGAAATAAATTCCTGTTCAAGATCTTTGGTACTGAATCTCAGCAGCTTGCTTAATTCTTCTATAGCCGGCAATGCTTTGTCAGATTTCTGATATATCAGAGAATAGATATTATTTAAGGAATTAAAAATAAAATGCGGGTTGATCTGGGTTTTTAAAGCCTGCAGTTCTGCGGTCTTCTTTGCTTTCACCAGTTCGGTTTTTTCAGTTTCAGCATCAATAAAATACCTGAAGAACCAGAAAGTGGTGCTGATGAAAATCGTGGTGCTGCTGTAAAAAATATTATCAAAAAAGTAATAGATAAACTTTGTGCCTTCCGCATAATTCCTGATCCCGAAAAAAGCCGGCAGGAACAATTCTTCCATACAATAACGGATCCCGACAAAACAGCTTGCACTCAGGAAAAACACAATAACCGATTTATAAATCCTGTCACCGTCAAAGAAACCGGGAACCACAATGAAATAGTTGATATAAAAACAAATGATGCTCGTAATAAAAAAAGTGATGTTGAAGATGGTATTCTTTGAATTGAATATGAAATAAGGAATGAGAACCGCCCCGATCACATAAATCGTCCAGAAGAAAATATGCAGATAAAGAAGTTTATTAATTTTCATAGAACAAAAGTAGGTGTTCTCCTATAGGCAAAGCCTGTTTTTTCGATAAACAATTCAATTTCTCCGATGAAAATGATTTCATGCCGCGGCATCTTCCGTTGGCCGAAACGGTGTTTTTTTCTGTCCTGCTAAAAGATAATTTTGTAAAAAAAATCAGCAATACACTATTTCGATGACTCATGCTAATCCCAGAAGTAGAAACCTTAACATTTAATCAATACTTATGAAAACATTATTATACTCACTTTTCTTCTGTCTATCTGCTATAATTTCTGCACAAAAGAAACCATCAGATTATTTTCCGGAACCAAAAGCTAAAGTTCTTGTGGTGGGATCATTCCATTTTGACTACCCTAACCTTGATGCCCATAAAACAGAAAAAGGAGATCAGGTGGATGTACTGTCTCCGAAAACTGCTCAGGAAGTGACAGCACTTGTTGATTACATCAAAAAATTCAGGCCGACAAAAATAGCCATTGAAGCCTGGCCGGGTTGGAATGCCAATCAGAAATTAAAAGAATACAAAGAAGGCAAATACAAAGACCAAAGAGATGAACGTTACCAGCTTGCCATGCGGATTGCAAAAGAACTCAACCTTAATGAATTATACAGCATTGATGCCGGCTCTGTTCTGGATGATCTCGAAAAAAAATTTGGCAAAACTGACTCCTTGTATTTTAAAAACATGAGCAGGGATTATGATTTTGTGAGTGACGATCCCGTATCACAGCAGTATAATGCGTTCTTTAAAAGCTCAGAACCCAAAAATTTCAAATCGATCCTTGACCTTTTTAAATTCATGAACAGCAAAGAATACCACCAATATGAATACGGCGCTTACCTGAGCGGAGATTTTAAGCTGAGGGAGCATGACGGAGCAGATATGCTGGCATTATACTGGTATGACCGGAACCTGAGAATGTTCAGAAACATCCAGAATATTCCGCAGAGCCCGGATGACCGGATCCTTGTTATTGCAGGAAACGGGCATGCTTCTGTTTTAAGGCAGCTGTTTACTTCATCTCCTGATTATGACTACATAGAATTCTCTTCACTGAAATAAAATCAGGCAGGAATCTGAAATTCCCTGTAACAAAAATCCTTTTTCGGCGTCTAACTCAACAGAAGTAAAATATTATGAAAAAAACCATTATTGCTTTATCCTTTTTGGGCTCAATAAGTATTTTTGCCCAGGAAAAAACCAATAACACGGTCAAAGAGAAACAGATTGAGGAAGTTACGATCACAAAAACGAAAAAGGCCGTTGAACAGAAAGCCGACCGTACCATTTTCGATTTTTCCGAGCAGCCGCAGCTTAACAACGGAAATGTCCTTGAAGGCATCAAAAAGCTTCCCGGGCTGGTTTCCACTGATATTGCAGGCATGATGTACCAGGGGAAAGTCCTTGATGTTTACCTGAACGGAAGACCCTTAAATATTACTTCCAATGAGCTGAATTCTTTCCTTGAAGGGATGCCAGCGAATTCCGTAGACAGAATTGAAGTGATTACCCAGCCCGGCGCAGAATTTCCCGCTACTTCCGGAGGCGCCATCATGAATATCATTACGAATAAAAATGCCAATAAATATTTAACGGCAACCTATTCCGGAAACTATTCGTTTACGAATTATGATAAATTCAGAAGCAGGACAACCAACTCGATCAACCTGAACGCCCGGAATAAAATCTTCGGATGGCAGCTGAATGTTGGCCAGAACTACCGCGAAAGCATGTTGAACGGACAACAGGACAGGCTGTTAACCAGCAATACAGACAGGGTCGGACGCGGCTATTTTGCAAAATCCGGACTTACTTTTGATCTTGGACAGGACCGCTTGCTGTTAAACTACGATATTTACCATAATAATAATGACAATTATACTTTGAGCAACGGCGAGGGAATTGAAACGATCAAAACCCCCGGTACAAATCCACAGCAATATCAATACAGGGATTTTATTTTTGATGCTTCTGATGCTGCACAGACCAATAATGTAAGACAGGAAGCCGTGGTAACTTACCAGAAACGCTTTTCGGATAAAGCCCAGAAACTGGATTTCCAGTTTGGATTTACAAAATCCGACAATGAATTTGCCCAGGATAATATTTTCAGGACAGGAAAATATCTTGATAACGATCAGCCTATTTCAATTGTGGGAGGAAATGTCCTTAACAACAAATCTGACATGAAGGTTGCCAATTTCAAAGTTGATTATGCCCAGCCCTTAAAAATAATGGATGGCGGAAAAGTGAGCCTGGGAGGTTTGTATGAAAACCAGAATTTCAAAACGGAAAGTAAAGGCTTAACTAATTTAGAATATGTACGGCAAACCACCTCAACATACCTGGAATTTCAGGCAAAACTGAAAAAGTTTGATTTCATTCTGGGTACCCGTGCAGAAAACTATGATATTTCGGGCGTGACAAGGGTTCCTGACAGCACGCAATCAGTAGTTCAGAAAGATTTGATTCCTTTTAATAAGTTTAAATTATTCCCGAATGCAAGCGTTCAGTATAATGTAATGAACCAGGTATACATTGCTGCGAATTACAATAAAAAGATCAGCCTGCCGAGTATTTCAGCCTTAAACCCGAATAACACGACATTCCAGGGGCCCAATACACAGGTTACCGGGAACCCGAATCTGCAGCCTACCATTTTTGATAATTATGAACTGAAGATTTCAGCATTTGATTACGCATTCATCGGCTATAATGTGAGCTCTGCAAAAAATCAGGTAGCACAGATCATCAGAAAAGAAGGAAAAAACCTGTATAATGAGCAGGTGAATATCTCGAATATGAAAATCCATAATTTTAATCTTGGATTGCCGGTTCCGTTTATGATTTTCAGCAAACCGCTGAGTGAAATCATGAAGTTTGATTTTAACCCGGACAAAATTAATTTCATGTATCTGTATGCAGGTTACCAGAAACATGAAATCGAAAACCTGAACAACAAAGGCTTCTGGATCTTCAATATCATGACCCAGGTGATTTTACCGAAAGAGGTTAAACTGACTGCCAACTACAGTTATTTAACTCCAAAAGCCGGCTATTTCTATTTCACCGCAGAAAAGCCGTTCAATAATTCTTTTGACCTGACCCTGACAAAAAAGTTCATGGATAACCGCCTGACCGTTTCTGTTTTTGCCAATGACATTTTCAACGGACAGGTGATGCAGATACGCTCGAATCCGCCGTCAGGAGAATCTGCGGTGGTCAGCAGTAAATATGACACAAGAAATTTCGGTCTTTCCGTCAATTATAAAATCCCGACAAGGAACAAGCTGGCAAAAGAAGACTCCAGCATCCTGAATCAGACCAAAAAAGAAGATGCCGGCAGTGTAATGCCGCAGGCACAGTAAGATAAGATATATACCTAAAAAACGGCTCCTGATCAGGAGCCGTTTGTGTATTGTTACTTTTTAATTATTTTAACGGATTGTTTGGTTCCGTCTTTCATCTCAAGGATCAACATATAAAGTCCCTGCGCGAGACCATCAAGCTTCAGAACAGGTTCTGCCTGGATATTCTGCCTGATTAATTTTCCGGAAACTTCTGTTACCTGTATCGACTTCACCATTTCAGGCCTGTCCAGATGGATTACATCCGTAAAAGGATTAGGATACACTTTCATGACATCTTTCCCTTTAACTTCAGAAGTTGACAGGCAGTTTGAATTCACGGTTGCCATTACCATCATCCTCGGAGACTCGCATCCTGAATTTACTTTAAGGTTATACATGAAGTAGTAAGAGTCTGAAGACACATTGGAGCCGGTTGTTATGCTGAAATTCGGGATTGAATAAGGAAAAACAGCATTGCTGGTATAGTTCCTGTAATAATTTCCACCGGAAATCCTCATGCGGTAGGTTCCGGGAGTCAGCAGCATATTGATGGGAACAGTCTGGGGAATGGTTCCGTCACTGGCAATTGTTGAGGTGAAACTGATGGTATTTACCACATTGAATGTTGTCGGGCCCTGTAAAATTTCCAGCACCGTGCTCTGCCCTGCCGAAGCCGGGAATACATCCGTAGATACCAGCGTCACCGGCTGATTTGTTACCTCAAACTGAATATAATACGTAGTGATGGCTCCTGTTGTGGCTGAAGCGGTCAGTGAATTTGGAGTTGCCGGACCAACGAACATGGAAGTCCCATTGGTTGCGGAAACATAATATGAAGTGGTATTGGACAATGCCGGTGTATTGAAAGTCGGGCCGCTTCCTACAACATTTCCTCCCGTAGCTGCATCATGCCACGTAAGAACAGTAGCCGGATCTGCAGTTACAGCCGATAAAGCAGCAGAAGATCCCGGACAAACTGAAGCACCCGTAACTGAAGAGATAACAGGCGGCTGACATAATGTGGTAAACTGTAGCGGCAATAAGGACCATACACTTATATTGCCGGCCCCGCAATTTGACCGCACCCAAACATAATAGGTAGTTGCCGGAGCCAGTGTTGATAATGTGGCTGACGTACCTGCAATGTTAGATACTGTAGGCGTAGTTGTAGAAGACGGCGGCACGCTTGAGGTGCTGTAATAAATATCATACCCCGCCGGCCCGGAAGATGAAGCTGACCACGTAATATTGGCGGAGTTTACAGCAGCAGACGAAACGGAAAGTCCCTGCGGAACCCAGCAGCTCGGTGGTGTCCAGGTATAGGTTAATCCCGAAGAAGGCATTCCCGGAGTTGCATTAGCGGTGTTGAAGCTTTGTGTACTGGAGCTTGCCGTTCCTGCTGTAGAATTAAAAAATTCCAGGGTGGTTGCATTGAGTCTGTTGTTAAAATCGATATTGGAAGCTCCTCTCAGCCCGATCTGGGCAGTCCCTGAAATGGTTGTACTTCCTGCGATATAGGTCCCGGGACCGTAAACGGTACTGATTACGTTGGAAGTTTCACTCAGGCGGATCTGAAACGAGAATGCATACGCTGCCGTTGCCGAAGTAGTGCTGTTCGGGCGGAAATTCTTCCACTGGACAACAAATTCACGGTTCGGGGCAGTGCCTACGGTTTCCCAGCTTATATTGCCGGTGGTCCCGCTGATATCATACATGCTGCTGAGGTCCCGCCCGAAAGCTGCCACAGCTCCTTCATAAGCTGCAGTACCGGAAATCGGGGACGTATTTGTGGTGGTGGGAGCAGTGGACCCGAAGGTGATAAAACCATTGGTTGACACATTGACCGTGCTGTACGATACGCCATTGAATACAAAACTGAACGGCAGTGTAACCGGATACACATTACTGTTGAGGTTGGTGGTAGATGTATTTCCGGTTGCGGTATCCAGCACCGTTCCGGTAACAGCATTAAAACTTCCTGAAGACTGTGCAAAACTGTACGTGCTTACCTGTGCATCTGCCACGTTGTGGATTCCCAATAACAGGATAAAAGCAGCAGCAGTATGCCGGATGATTTTTTTTCCGTCCCAATGATGAGAAAGAAATGAGTAAATTTTTTTCATAGACTGATGGATTATTATTTATCTTAAATATACATTTTAAATAAACATAATCAAATAAAAATGGTAATTCTTAAACAATAAGCTCTATTATTTAATTAAAATAAACAAAACCCCTGTTTAATACCACAAAATTCAAAATCATCAGTATACGACACAAACTAGAATTCAACAGTCTGAAATCTCCATTCTAAAGTATCCATTAAAGTCATCTGATTTAACGGTAAAGGCAAATCCGTCATTATCTTCAGTGCCAGACCGGCCATCATGCTTCCTGCAATTCCGGGTAAAGTCCCTAAAACGCCAAGGCGGTCACAATCCGGAAGGTTTTCTTCAAAAGGCGGCTCCGGAAAGATATCTCTCAGATTTTTGCTCCCGTTACAGTTAAAAACCGCAACCTGTCCTGAGAATCCCAAAATACTCCCGTAAACTAAAGGCTTCCCCAGTTTCACACAGGTATCGTTAACCAGGTATCTCGTTGAAAAATTATCAGAGCCATCAACAATAATATCAAACCGGGAAAGGATTTCTTCAGCATTTTCAGCGGTAATTTTCTGTTTGATTCCAATGAAGTTAATCTGATGGTTAAGATCCTTCACAAAACCTTCCGCACTTTTCACCTTTGATGTTCCAACTGAATTTTCGTTATAAATCACCTGCCGGTTTAAATTATGCAGTTCCACCTCATCAAAATCCGCTACACCCAAAGTCCCGGTTCCTGCTGCTGCCAGGTATTGAATGACAGGGCTTCCCAATCCCCCGGCCCCGATAACCAGAACTTTGGATTCCATAATTTTCCGCTGGCCTTCCAACCCGATTTCTTCAATGAAAATCTGCCGGCTGTACCGTTCAAAAATATCTTCTCCTTTCATGTTTTATATTGAAACATTAAGATTTAATTCTTTAAACCTTAAGTAAATTTGCTGAGTTCTTTAATGATTTTAATTTACATCCCGCTATACACAGCATCCCAGTCTTTCATCACCGGATCATAGCCGGCTTTCCGGATGATATCTTTAATTTCTGCCATGCTTCTTTCATCACTGGTTTCAAACTGTTCCAGGGATTCCGGATCAACCGCATATCCGCCGGGATTGGTTTTGGAGGCCGCGCTCATTGCTGTTGCTCCCAGTGAAATGATATGATCTCTGAACTTCTCACTTTCTCTTGTGGAAATGGAAATTTCCAAGTCCTCATTCCAGATCCGGTATGCGCAGATTAATTGTAATAAATCGCTGTCTGACATTATAAAATTAGGTTCAATAATTCCTTCTGCAGGCCGGAGCCTCGGAAACGAAACAGAAAACTTACTTTTCCAATACGTTTTTTGAAGATAATCGATGTGGATTGCATTGAAAAAACTGTCAACCCGCCAGTCTTCCAGGCCCAGCAGAACCCCCAGTCCCATTTTATGAATTCCCGCTTTTCCAATTCTGTCGGGTGTTTCCAGACGGAAATTGAAATTCGATTTTTTTCCTTTCGGGTGGTATTCTTTATATACTTCCTGATGATAGGTTTCCTGATACACCAAAACAGCATTTACACCTGCATCGTGAAGCTGTTGATATTCTTCTTCTGACAAAGGCTGAACTTCAATTGATATATTGGCAAAATGTGGCTTCAACAGACGGACAGCATTCAGAAAGTAATCAATTCCAACGGTTTTATTCGCTTCACCGCTTACCAGCAACACATGATTCACGCCCATCGATTTCAAAACGGTTGCTTCAATCATTAGTTCCGTATCAGAGAGCGTTTTTCTTTTAATGGAATTATCCAGACTGAAACCGCAGTATGTACAGATATTCTGGCATTCATTACTCAAATACAGCGGCGCATACAGTTGGATGGTTTTCCCGAATCGCTTTTGCGTGAGCTGCTGCGTCATTTTTGCCATCACTTCCAGCTTTTGCGAAGCCACAGGGGAAATCAGGTTCAGAAAATCTTCTGTTGTTTTATTCTTTTTCTGAAGACTGTTTTCTACATCAGATAACGTCACTTTTTCCAGTTTCGCCTTTACCTCATCCCATTCATATTTTTCAAAAAAATCTTTAAATGTCTTCATAAAAATAAGTTTAATCAAATAAGAAAGACGTAAGCGGGCTTGATGCTTCTGCATGTTCTGCAATTGCTCCCAGACCGGATTCAAAAGCCCTTCTCCCGGCAATTACCCCTTCTTTAAAAGCCAGTGCCATATTTACAGGATTTCTTGCAACTGCAATCGCCGTGTTCACCAGGACAGCATCAGCTCCCATTTCCATTGCTTTTGCAGCATCGGAAGGTGCCCCGATACCGGCGTCCACTACTACAGGAACTTTACTTTGAGCAATAATGATTTCTAAAAAATCCAGAGTTCTCAACCCTTTGTTTGTCCCGATTGGTGCTCCCAAAGGCATCACTACTGCCGTTCCCACATCTTCCAGTCGTTTACACAAAACAGGATCGGCATGAATATAAGGCATTACGATAAACCCTAATTTTGCCAGTTCTTCTGTTGCGTATAGCGTTTCAATAGGATCAGGCAGCAGATATTTCGGATCCGGATGGATTTCCAGCTTTACCCAGTTGGTTTCCAGGGCTTCCCTTGCCAACTGTGCCGCAAGAACTGCTTCTTTAGCCGTTCTCGCTCCTGAAGTATTGGGTAAAAGGTGGATTTTCGCCGGTCTTAATGCACCCAGCAGATCATCATCTGAAGATTGGGAATCAATGCGTTTTAATGCCATGGTAACCATTTCACTTCCTGAAGCGATGATGGCATTAGTCATTTCCGAAAGGTTACCGAATTTCCCCGTTCCTAAGAACAGTCTTGATTCAAATATTCTGTCTGCGATGGTTAGTGTCTGATTATTCATTGTACTGCTGTTTTAAATTTTTTGATAACGGAAGGCTGCCTGGTGATCTGCCCTGAAACGGCAATACCATAAATCCCGATCTGCTGCAGGAGTTCCACATCCCCTAAAACCACTCCGCCAATGGCAAATATTTTAGGAATCTCCAATGATCCGGAATGTAGGTCCTCCATAATTTTCTGATAGCCTTTAAATCCTAAAACCGGGCTCAGCTGTTCTTTGGTTGAGGTAAATCTCAATGGCCCTAAACCGATATAATCACAGGATTCATTCATTCTCCGGAGGACATCTGAAAATGTATTGGCCGTACCCCCGATTATTTTATTTTCGCCCAATATATGCCTTGCCATTTCTATAGACTCATCCTGTAAACCTAAGTGAACCCCGTCTGCATCTACATCTTTTGCTGCCTGAACATGGTCATTGATAATACAGGCCGCTTCATAAGACGAGCAAAGCTTTTTTGAAGATTCACAGAGGCGGATAAATTCATTTTCAGATGCATTTTTCCAGCGCACTTGTACCCATTTTATGCCGTGATCAAGGGCTTTCTGAATGTTGAGCTCCTGCTCTTCCCTTGTCAAGCCCTGTGATATGTATTGTATTTTTTCCATTATTTATCTTAAATGAACTCTTTATAAGCAGAGTTGATTATTATTTTCCGTTTTGCCGGACCGCATGCATACATGCTCTGAAAACCTGTAAAGGCTCCTGATTTTCCCAGATGGCTCCCAACAAAGCGGCTCCGTCTGCCCCGCTTTTAAAAATATCCTGAATATTATACTGGTCGATTCCTCCCAAGGCAATCAGCCGTACATGCGGATTGCTTCGTTTTTTAATCTCATGTAAAACCGCTGAATGCTCGCCGTATCCTTTTTTGGAGATACTCGGGAATACCGGACTGATAAATGCATATGCCCAACTTTTATCCAATTCATTAAAAGTTTCCATATCATGAACAGATGTTGAAATAACTTTGCCTGCAAAAGAGGCCTGCCGATTATTCTTTCGGTCAGTCTCCCTGAAATGGAGCCTTGAAATCTCAAATTGCTCTGCCAGTTCATAATGGCTGCACAAAACCAATCGGTGACGGAATTCCGGATCTATGTTCCGGATAAAATCTGCCATTTCATCCCGTGACATGAATGATTTCCTGAGATGAAGCAGATCCAGCCCTTCCTGAAATAATCCGTTGATGATTTCAGTTTCGTTATTTATATTTTTTTCAGGCGTGATAATGATGATCATATATAAATTTCTTTCCCTTTTTCGATGAATTCCTGAGATTTATCAAACATTCCTTTTTCCGCAGACTCACGGATTTCCTGAGTGATTTTCATAGAACAGAATTTCGGTCCGCACATCGAACAGAAATGGGCAATTTTTGCTCCGTCTGCCGGAAGCGTCTCATCATGATAAGACCTTGCGGTTTCAGGATCCAGTGAAAGATTAAACTGATCTTCCCATCTGAACTCAAATCTGGCTTTACTTAAAGCATTGTCTCTGTACTGCGCTCCGGGATGACCTTTTGCCAGGTCTGCCGCATGAGCTGCCAGCTTATAGGTAATTACGCCTACTTTTACGTCTTCTTTATTCGGAAGCCCCAAATGTTCTTTCGGGGTTACGTAACACAGCATCGCACAGCCGAACCAGCCGATCATCGCCGCCCCGATTCCCGAAGTAATGTGATCGTAACCCGGTGCAATATCGGTTGTTAAAGGGCCTAATGTATAAAAAGGGGCTTCATCACAGACTTGCAGCTGCTTCTCCATATTTTCTTTAATCATGTGCATCGGGACGTGGCCAGGGCCTTCAACCATTACCTGGATATTGTGTTTCCAGGCTATTTTTGTGAGCTCTCCAAGAGTTTCAAGTTCGGCAAACTGAGCTTCATCATTGGCGTCGGCAATTGATCCCGGACGGAGGCCGTCTCCCAGAGAAAAAGCGACATCATATTTTTTCATGATTTCACAGATTTCCTCGAAGTGCGTGTAGAGAAAGTTTTCTTTATGATGGAAAAGACACCACTTGGCCATGATTGAACCGCCTCTGGAAACAATTCCCGTCACGCGTTTTGCCGTCAGGTGAATATACCGTAACAAAACTCCGGCATGAATGGTGAAATAAGAAACACCCTGTTCTGCCTGTTCAATCAGCGTATCTTTAAAGATTTCCCAGGTGAGGTCTTCTGCAACGCCTTTTACTTTTTCCAGTGCCTGGTAAATCGGGACGGTACCGATGGGAACCGGGCTATTTCTGATGATCCATTCTCTGGTTTCATGGATGTTTTTTCCGGTTGAAAGATCCATAATCGTATCCGCTCCCCAACGGCAGGCCCAGACGGCTTTCTCCACTTCTTCCTCAATGCCTGATGAAACGGCACTGTTTCCGATATTGGCATTGATCTTCACCAAAAAGTTCCGGCCGATAATCATCGGTTCGCTTTCCGGATGATTGATATTGTTAGGAATAATTGCCCTTCCCGCTGCAATTTCATCCCGTACAAATTCAGGCGTGATTTTATTTTTAGGTGTTCTGGCTCCAAAACTGTTTCCCGGATGCTGGGCAGCCATGTCTTTTGAAACAGAATCCAACTGTTCGATCCTTTGATTTTCCCTGATGGCAATATATTCCATTTCAGGCGTGATGATACCCTGTCTGGCATAATACAGCTGGGTGATTTCTTTTCCGGCTTGGGCAACTTTGGGCTTGTGATTGTAGGAGAACCGCAGTTCATCCAGTTTTGGATCAGCGAGACGGGCTTTCCCATAACCGGAAGTGATGCCGTCTAAAACTTCTACATCGTTTCTGTCCAGAATCCATTGTTCCCTGATCCTTGGAAGGCCTTTTTCAATATCAATTTCTGAATTTTCATCGGTGTAAGGTCCGGAAGTATCGTAAACCGTAACGGGAAGATTCTCTTCTAAAGTTCCGTTGGTAAGTCTGGTCGGACTTAAATGTATTTCCCGCATCGCTACCTGAATGGGATGGATCTCCCCTTCAACATAGATTTTTTTTGAGTTCGGAAACGGCGAACGTGTGATGTTATGAGCCATAAAATATTTTTTTATCCGCCTTGGGTAGCGGTGATGATTAAAATTGAATCTTTATTGCTGAGAATGGTTTCCGGCCAGGATGACTTCGAAATGATACGGTTGTTGAGTGCCACGGCAATCCCTTTTTTCTTTTCGGGGATTTCCATAGCGATTAATGCTTCCAGGTTTTCGGGAAGTACATCAAATTTTTTTTGGTTGTGGTTGATTGTGAGCTCCATTCCTAAATTTTTAGATATACTTTAGGAATGCCCGCCATTGTACAGTAGAATGTACAGCAAAAGTCATTTCACTTTTCCCTACGCTGGTATAATCCAGATCAGGTTCAAAGGGTAAAATCTCAGTCTGCTCTTCACAGACACCCCTAAAGTTTGAACGAAGTTAGTTATTTTTTTGAAACAGGCAAAATTTTTGAATCAGATGGAAGGAAGTTGAAGGTTTTGAAGCCTTGAAATAAACATTGTCTAAGGTTAATAAAATAAGCTAAATAAAAAATGGAAGCCGGATATAACTCCTGACTTCCATCTTCTAACTTCTTTACTTATTAAATTATTCTTCGCAAGCCCTCCAGATCGCATCATTCTGCGGAACGGGAGCTGTAATTTCAATATTTTCTTTTGTAACCGGATGAATAAACTCCAGTTTTCTGGCGTGAAGGTTAATTCCGCCATCCGGATTGGAGCGGGGTGCGCCATATTTTAAATCTCCTTTAATGGGAACTCCTGTTTTTGACAGCTGTGCCCGGATCTGGTGATGCCTGCCGGTCTCCAGGTCAATTTCCAGCAAAAGATAATTGTCTAAACTTTTGATCACATTATAGGTAAGAATGGCTTCTTTTGCGCCATCCGTTACTTTTGTGAAAACAATGGCTTTGTTATTTTTTTCGTTTTTCTGTAAATAATGAACCAGCCTCTGGCTTTGCGGGATCATCTCTTTTGCTACAACCGCCCAGTATGTTTTCTTAATCTCGCGGTTTTTTACCATCTGCGTCAGACGCGACAGTGCTTTGGATGTCTTGGCATAAATCACAAGGCCTGACGTAGGCCTGTCAATCCGGTGAACCAGGCCGACAAATACATTTCCCGGTTTGTCATCCCTTTTTTTTATAAAATTCTTAATGGTGTCCAGCAGAGATTCATCGCCTGTTTTATCGCCCTGTACAAGCTGTCCGACTTTTTTATTGATCACCAGAAGGTGATTATCTTCATATATAATCTGTTCCTCCATATACTACTGACGATAACCGGGCCTGTTGGTAAATGATATGATAATCCCCGCCAGAAGACCGAGTGTCTTGATTCCTGAAATTTTCCATTCTAAGGGTAAAAATGCACCGATGATGCATAAGCCTGCCGCGCCGTACATCGCATACATTAAGTTTCTGTTGGTCAGAAAAGGCGCCTGTAAAAAAAAGCTGATACCGATTAATACATAAAATACCCTCCGGGAAAGCAGATTATTAATTTCCGGGGAAAAAAGATTAAACCATCCTGCCGCAAGACAAAGCAGGGCAACAATGGATAAAATCCCCTGGATAGACTGTTGGTTTTTCATAAGTTAATAGCTTTCTTTTTCATTCGGGAAACTCACATCTTTCACATCTTTCACATATTGTGCAACTGCACCTGTGATTTCTGTATAAAGATCGAGGTATCTTCTCAGGAATTTCGGGCTAAAGCCCTGGTTCATTCCTACCATGTCATGATATACGAGAACCTGTCCGTCACAATCAGCACCTGCCCCGATCCCGATGGTTGGAATCGTAATAGCTTCCGTTACTTTTTTTGCCAGATCTGCAGGAATTTTCTCCAAAACCACGGCAAAGCATCCCAGTTCTTCCAGAAGCTGTGCATCGGCAATTAATTTTTCAGCTTCGGCTTCTTCTTTAGCCCTTACTTTATACGTCCCGAATTTATAAATAGACTGAGGGGTTAAACCTAAATGCCCCATTACCGGAATTCCGGCATTGATTATTTTTTTAATGGATTTTGAAATCTCCTTTCCTCCTTCAATTTTTACAGCGTGTGCCCCTCCTTCTTTCATCATTCTTACCGCAGATTCAAGTGCTTTTTCAGGATTGCTCTGGTAGGTTCCGAAAGGCAGGTCTGCTACAACCAGTGCCCTGTTGGTTCCACGGACAACACTCTGGGCATGGTAAATCATCTGGTCCAGGGTAATAGGCAGGGTCGTTTCAAAACCCGCCATGACATTAGCCGCAGAATCTCCGATCAGAACAGCATCGATCCCTCCTGCATCCACCATTTTGGCCGTGGTATAATCATAAGCCGTAAGCATGGTTATTTTATCCTTGTCGAATTTCATTTTACGCAAGGTTTCAGTGGTAACTTTTTTAATTTCAGAATGAACAGACATAAGGTATCTATTTTTAAAAGTTAAAAAGTCGGCACTGAGCCGACTTAAGTTTGTGTATGATTTTTATAAAACTACGTGACCTAGTTTCATTAATTTGTCGTGGTTGAGAATTTTAATATTCCGTCCGTCTACTTCAATGAGCTGGTCTCCTTTAAATTCAGAGATCAGACGGATGGCACTTTCGGTAGCCGTCCCGATGATATTGGCAATTTCTTCTCTTGTTAAAGAAATTTTAATAAACCCCTCAGGGTCAACGCCTAATTTCTGCTCCAGCAGCAATAAAATTTCCGCCAGTCTTTCTCTTACTGTTTTCTGGGCAAGAAAAGTGATGGTATTGGATGATTCTCCCAATTCATAGGAAATTTTCTGAAGCATCACAAAAGAAAGCTGCGGGTCTACTTCCAGCAGGTACATAAAAACATCCGCAGGTAAAAAAGTAGCTTCAATATCGGTCATTGCTTCTGCTTTTGCCTGGAAATTTTCACCGCACAGAAGAGAACGGTAGCCGATGATATCGCCTTCTTTGATAAACCTTAAAATCTGGTCTTTACCAAAAGCCCCCGACTTTGATAATTTAGCCGCTCCTTTTTCTAAAAAGTATACGCCTTTGGGTATTTCACCGTCTTCGAAAATGGTATCGTGTTTCTGGAAACTCAGTCTTTTTTTAGCATTTATATATCTCTCAAAATCAGCGTTGGAAAGTCTTTCCTTGAATGATTTATCATTAAAAACCCTGGCGAACCTTTCTTCGATGGCAATCTGTTGTCCCTGCGACATTCTACATGATATTTATCACAAAAATAGAACTTTTTAACTCGATAAACAAAAAAAATTGTTATAATTTTGTACTTCAATAATTTATGAAGGTGAGCGAAAACTGTTTTCATTGTGGTCAAGATATCGAAAAGGAAAGAATTTTATTTGATGAAAGAATTTTCTGCTGCAACGGTTGCAAATCGGTCTATGAGATTCTGAATACCAATAATTTAGCTAATTTTTACGAACTTAATAAAAGAGCCGGAATCCGTCCGGGTGATGCCAACTCTACCCAGTTTGATTATCTGGATACTCCGGAAATTTTTGAGAAGGTAACGGACTTCTCCGAAGGAGGCACCAGCCTGGTTACATTCAAGATCCCTGTAATCCACTGTTCTTCATGCATCTGGTTACTGGAAAGTCTTCACACATTAAATAAAAACATCAAGTATTCCCAGGTTAATTTCACCAGAAAGACCTTACAGATCTCTTTCAATCATAATGATTTAAAATTAAGCGAATTAGCTAATTTTCTAACGAATCTGGGCTACAGGCCTGTGATCAGTCTTGAAACAGCTGATAAAAATGTAGAACATCTGGACAAATCCCTGCTGATTAAGTTTGCCATTGCTGCTTTTGCTTTCGGTAACGGAATGTTCCTGTCTTTCCCAGAATATATCGGGGGCGAAGATTACTGGATGGATCATTACAAAGGTCTTTTCCGGGCTTTGATGTGTATGCTGGCCATTCCTGTTGTGGTATATTCCGCGTCAGATTATTATAAATCTGCATGGTACGGCTTAAAAAACAGAATCGTTAATATTGACGTACCGATTGTACTGGGAATCATTGTGCTTTTCGGGCGTAGTTTATATGAAGTAGCTACTGATTACGGTCCCGGGTATTTTGATACTTTATGCGGACTCCTGTTCTTCATGCTGTTAGGAAAGATCTTCCAGAAAAGAACCTACAATGCCTTATCATACGACAGGGATTACAAATCCTTCTACCCGATTGCGGTAACCAAGGTTGATTTTGACGGGAAACAGGACAATATCCTGCTGTCAGAAATTAAAATCGGGGACCGGATCATGGTGAGAAACCAGGAGATTATCCCCGTTGATGCGATTTTGATTAACGGCGAGGGAAATATCGACAACAGTTTTATTACAGGAGAAAGTGCAACCATCGGTAAACAGCCGGGAGATAAAATCTTCGCAGGAGGGAAACAGATCGGTTCTTCCCTGGAACTGGAAGTGATAAAAAATGTAGACCAGAGTTATTTAACCCAGCTCTGGAATAAAGAAGCTTTTAAGAAACACGAAACCGGACTGGATACGCTGACGAATAATGTAAGCAAGTATTTCACGTTCATTATTTTAGGAATAGCTTTAATTTCAGGGATTTACTGGTATTTTATTGATTTAAATACGATGTTCCAGGTAATATCCGCCATTCTGATTATCGCCTGTCCGTGTGCGCTTGCCTTATCTGCTCCGTTCACTTTCGGGCACATTATGAGGATTCTGGGACGGAATAAATTTTATGTAAAAGACACCCTTACCATTGAAAAAATTGCCAAGCTTGACACGATTGTATTTGACAAAACGGGAACCATTACCCACAGGAAAAAATCAAATATAAAGTATGACGGCACTGAGATCAAAGAGTTTGACTCACTGAATATTAAAACGTTATTAAAAAACTCAAACCACCCGCTTTCCAAATCGCTGTATGAATTTATTGACGTGACGGATGAATACTTTCCCGTTGAGAATTTTCAGGAGATTTCAGGAAAGGGCTACGAAGCAAGTGTAAGAGGAAATGTATATAAAATCGGTTCTGCAGCATATAACGGCCAGAAATCCAGGAATCTTGAAACAGCCGTTTACATCAGCAGGAACGGTGAATTTTTAGGCAGGTTCATCTTTAAGAATGAATACCGGGAAAACCTGAAGAATCTATTTAAAAAGCTCAGCAGTTACCAGGTATTTATCTTAAGCGGAGATAATTCTTCTGAAGAACACCAGCTGAAAGAACTGATCCCGAATTATAAGGCGATGGCCTTTAATCAGAACCCCGAAGACAAATTGAATTATATCCAGGATCTTCAGAGTCAAAACCTGAGGGTAGCGATGATCGGGGACGGATTGAATGATGCGGGAGCTTTGAAACAGAGCAACGTAGGAATTGCGATTGCAGATGACAGCAACAGTTTTACCCCTTCTTCAGACGTTATTATGAACGGTGAAAAAGTGGTCACCCTGGACAGATATTTAAACGTCTGCAAGGGCTCCATTAAAATTGTGAAAATGACATTTATAATCAGTTTTCTTTATAATATTGTCGGTTTAAGTTATGCAGTAACAGGACATATGCATCCGCTTTTCGCTGCGTTGATCATGCCGGCAAGTTCAATCACAGTTGTTTCATTTACTACTTTTTCCACCTGGATCCTCGGAAGAAAATATTTCAAAAACCGGGCTTAAACCCGCTTATTTAGACTGATTTTAAATTAGCTGAAAACCGTATTTCGTGATGAAAGTCATTATTTTTCCTTAAATTTGAGACCCGAAAATAGGTTAATTTTGTTGTCTAATGGATATTCTTTATTTAATGATCCTTTGCAGTGTTTCTTTGGCTGCAGTTTTTCTGGTGGTGTTTATCATATACGCCAGGAAAGGACAGTTCGAGGATGATGAATCTCCCGCTGTAAGAATCCTCTTTGACTCCGATGAAATCAAGGAAAAAGACGAAACTAATGACAATGGAAACAAAGATGAAACAGGAGAAAATAATAAAAATTGAAGAAAAAAGTGAATAGTTGATATGGAAACACAGAAGTTTAGTTATGACAACAGTATTGTCCGGGCATTCCTTTATGCGACCGTAGTTTTCGGGATCATAGGGTTTTTGTTTGGGCTTACGGCTGCATTAATGCTTTTCTACCCTGAACTTCCGGAATTTTTGTTCGGAACGGATGATACTACCATTACCAGTATGGGTGGCAGTATTCAGGGCTTAATAAACACACATGGTGCATTCGGGTTCGGAAGAATCAGGATGCTGCACACGACTACTGTAATTTTTGCATTCGTAATGAACGTTGTATATGTTGGGGTATATTACTCTTTACAGCGTTTGTTGAAAACAAGAATGTACAGTGATACCCTGTCATGGATCCATTTCTGGACCTGGCAGATTATGATCATCGTGACCTACATTACATTCTTTATGGGAATCAATACTTCCAAAGAATATGCAGAGCACGAATGGCCGATTGACATTTTAATTACATTCTCATGGGTAATTTTCGGAGCGAATATGTTCCTGACGATTGCAAAAAGAAGGGTAAGACACCTATATGTAGCCATCTGGTTCTACATCGGGACATGGATTGCGGTAGCGATGCTTCACATTTTTAACAATCTGGAAGTTCCTTTATCTTTCACAGGCTGGAAATCTTATTCAGCATATGCAGGGGTAAAAGACGCAATTGTACAATGGTGGTACGGACACAATGCGGTAGCATTCGTACTGACGACTCCGGTTCTTGGTCTGATGTATTATTTCTTACCGAAAGCGGCAGACAGACCGGTATTCTCGTATAAACTGTCTATTATCCACTTCTGGTCGTTAATTTTCGTATACATCTGGGCGGGACCTCACCACCTTCAGTATACAGCTTTACCGGCCTGGGCTCAGGCAGTGGGAACAGGTTTCTCCATCATGCTGATTGCTCCGTCATGGGGAGGTATGCTTAACGGTCTTCTTACCTTGAGAGGAGCGTGGGATAAGGTTAGAGAAAACCCGATCCTGAAGTTCTTTGTGGTAGCGGTTACCTGCTACGGAATGGCAACATTTGAAGGTCCGCTTTTAGCGACTAAAAATATTAACAAAATCGGTCACTTTACAGACTGGGTAATCGGACACGTACATTTAGGTGCACTGGGATGGAATGGTTTCATGGCATTCGGTGTTATTTACTACCTGATCCCGATCTTATGGAGAACAAAAATTTATTCGGTAAAACTGGCTAACTGGCATTTCTGGCTGGGAACGTTAGGGATTATTTTCTACGCCGTTCCGATGTATATCTCAGGATTTACACAGGGATTAATGTGGAAGCAGTTCAACCCGGACGGAACATTGGTTTGGAAAAACTGGCTGGATACGGTAACTGCAGTTATCCCTTATTTCAAAATGAGGTTCTTCGGAGGTTTCCTATATCTTTCAGGAGCATTATTAATGGTGGTTAACCTGATTGCTACGGTAAGAAAAGGATCATTCCAGAAAGAAGTACCTGCAGAAGCGCCTGCATTGGCAAACATCAGCGGGAAACGTAAGGAAGGAGAAGGAACCCACCTTTGGCTGGAAAGAACTCCGGTATTGTTAGGTATTCTTTCTTTACTGGCAATTTCAATCGGAAGTATGATCGAAATTATCCCTACCCTTTCTCTTAAGAAAAGTGTACCGACCATTTCAGCAGTGAAGCCTTATTCTCCACTGGAGCTTGAAGGAAGGGATCTTTATATCAGAGAGGGATGTAATGCATGCCACTCACAGATGGTAAGACCGTTCAGGGATGAGATTGTAAGATTCAACGGTAAAAACGGACAGTATTCCAAAGCCGGAGAGTTTGTATATGACAGACCGTTCCTTTGGGGATCTAAAAGAACCGGACCGGATTTACATAGAGAAGGAGGTAAGAACCCGAGTTCTTGGCACTATAAGCATATGTATAACCCGAGATCTACCTCTGCAGGTTCTATCATGCCTCGTTACCCTTGGCTGATTGCGACCAACCTGGACCGATCTAAAATGGTGGACAAAATGAAGCTGATGAAGAGTGCATTCGATGTTCCTTATACCAAAGCTGAAATTGATTCTGCCAATACATGGGCAGACAACCAGGCAACAAAAATCGTAAGGGATATTTTCTCTGAAGCATCAGACTTGAAAGAGGCTTATGCAAAAAGACCGAAAGGTGAACTGGAGAAAAAAGAAATTGTAGCATTGATCTCCTATCTGCAAAGATTAGGAACGGATATTAAGACAACTGAAATAAAAACAGCAAGTAATAACTAATATTAAAAGGATCACATCATGATACCGCAGAATTTTAAAGACATCTTATCCAATACCGATAACGCTGGTTTTTACCAGACCTTGGCTCTGATTTTCTTTATGCTGTTCTTCGTAGCTCTGGTTATATATGTTTTCAGCAAGCCTAAAAAATATTATAAAGAAGAGGAAGAAGCACCATTGCAGGATGATGAGGATGATGATTTTAATCTAAAAAATTAACTTTTTATTATGAAACAAAGAACACCGGTTGTTGTAAACATTTTAATAATAATTGGACTTTTAATAGTTTTTTATTATCTGTTTGTACAGAGTTATGAATTCCTGGGCTCGCCGTATTTCTGGGGGACTGTAGTGATTGCTGGTATTTTAGCCTACATCCACAGTGCCATTGGAGACCTTATTGAAAACAATAAGTTCAAGAGGCTGTCTCCTGAAGAAAAAGCAGCATATCTGGCAGAGAAAAGAGTACCTTATCTGGTAAGATTGTACAGTGCGGCATTCAAAAAACAGTCAGCAGACGAAGAAAAAGATATCCTTATTGACCACGGTTTCGATGGCATTATGGAATTGGATAACCAGTTGCCGAAATGGTGGCTTGGATTGTTCTACTTTGGCACCGTTTTTTGTATTGTTTATGTAGCAGCATATTCTTTTACAGATTTTGCCCACCCGATCAACGAGTACGAGCAAGAATACAAGGAACAGATTGCAGCCATTGATATTTATAATAAGACCCAGCCACCTGTAACCATTGAGACAGCTAAATATTCAGCTGATAATATTACAGACGGTAAAGAATTATTTAAAACAAACTGTGCATCATGTCACAAAGAAGACGGTAGTGGAGGTATCGGGCCAAACCTTACTGATAACTACTGGATCAACCAGCCTGAGAAAACTTTATTTAAAACGGTTTTCCACATGGACTGGAATGGATCTCCAACCAACCCTGCAATGAGGGCTTTTGGTAAAAACGGTGAAGTATCGGGTGCTGAAATTGAAAAGATTGCAGCATACGTATACCACATCAACCAGGAATTACCTCCGGTAACGCAGGATAAAGGCGGAGCAGCTCCTCAGGGTACCGAGGCGCATTGGGAAAAGGAATAATTTTAATTAAAAATTAAACATATGAAAAAAACATAATTTGTTATTAGATGAAAAAATAGTAACGAATTATGTTTTTTCTTTTTTAAAAATATTACAAACATGTCAGACATAGAAGAAATAGAAGTACGCGGCGGACAGGGGCAGGTTGTAGACCCTGAAACTTACAGAGATTCTATCGGAACTATGGACCAGTCCGGTAAAAGGAAATGGGTATATCCCAGAAAACCTAAAGGAAAATACACCAATTACAGATATCTGGTAAGTGCAGGCTTACTGCTTTTTTATTTTACCGTTCCGTTTATCACCATCAACGGCAATCCGTTTTTTTTATTTAACGTGATTGACCGTGAGTTTTTCATCTTCGGGCAGCCTTTTTATCCGCAGGATTTTTTCATCCTCACGTTGGGCGCCATTGCTTCTTTAATATTCATTATTGTATTTACCATAGCTTTCGGCAGAATTTTCTGCGGGTGGATCTGCCCTCAGACAATTTTCCTTGAAATGATCTTCCGTAAAATAGAATATGCAATTGAAGGAGACAGAAACAAGCAGATGAAGCTTGACAGACAGGAATGGAACAGCGAAAAGATCTGGAAACGAGGCTTGAAATGGAGCATTTACGTAATCATTTCATTAGTTATTACCCACTTTATGCTGATGTATATTGTCGGGTATAAAGAAATATTCAGGATTATATCAGAAGGGCCTTTTGCGCATCCTACCAATTTTATTGTAATGGTACTTTTTACCTCAGCATTTTATTTTGTATTTGCGTGGTTCAGGGAGCAGGTGTGTACGCTGGTATGCCCATATGGAAGATTGCAGGGGGTTTTAATAGATAAAGACACCATTAATGTATTCTACGATTTCAACAGAGGGGAAAACAGAGCCAAATGGAGAAAGGGTGAAGACAGGAAAGCAGCAGGAAAAGGAGACTGTATAGACTGCCACCAGTGTGTGGTTGTATGTCCTACAGGAATTGATATCCGTGACGGCCAGCAGCTGGAATGTGTTAACTGTACAGCCTGTATTGACGCCTGTGATGAAGTAATGGAAAAAGTAGGCCTTCCGAAAGGACTGATCCGGTATGCCTCCGAAAACGAGATTGAAAAGAGGACTGATTTCAAATTTACAGGAAGGATGAAAGGATTCGCCTTGATTCTTGTGATGTTGGTAGGATTTTTAGGATACCTTCTTTATAACCGTGGTGAAATGGAGGCTAAATTCATTAAACCTGCAGGAAGTACATTCTTTGTAAGGGACGGGAATATTACCAATACCTACAATTATACTTTCCTGAATAAAACCAACGATAAGAAAATAGTTACCGTTAAAGTAATAGAACCGAAACATGGGGAAGTGATCTACAGTGGATCAAGCAAAATTACTTTAGAAAGGGATAAAATGACCAAAGGAACCATCAACATAAGCTTCCCGGAAAGTGAAATGAACCTTTCCAAGCAGAATATTACCATTGGTGTGTATGATATGAAAGGGAACCTGGTAGATTCTTACCTGACTTATTTTGAGGGACCGTTTAAATTACAATTTTAATTTTTAAAAATGAAAAACTTTAATTGGGGACACGGTATGGTAATCGCATTACTGGCGTTCATCATTTTTATATTGTCCATGCTGTTTTTATTTCCGAACGGACAAAAAAATTCGGAAATGGTAACGGATAATTATTACGAAGAAGAACTGAAATACCAGGATGTAATTGATGCCAAAGGAAGAGCAGACCAGTTACAGGAAAAACCGGTATACAGCCAGGATAAAAGCGGGATTAAAATAACATTCCCGAAAGATTATGACAATTCAAACGCAACGGTAAAATTTGTCTTAAACAGAACCGACGATCAGAACCTTGACATCCATAAATCTGTACAGCTTGATATGAACAAATCATTTTTAATTCCTGCACAGGTTTTGACACCGGGAAATTATACGTTAAGGTTAAGCTGGACAAAAGATAAAAAAGACTACCGGCTGGATTATGATGTGATATGGAAATAGCACTTGTAATATCAGCCATTGCACTGGGTTTTGCTTCCGGGTTCCACTGTGTCGGAATGTGCGGGCCGATTGCATTATCAATGGGACTGACTAAAAAGCAGGCTACCAACTTTTACCTTCAGAATCTCACTTACCAGTTCGGAAGAATATTTACTTATTCTCTTTTGGGCGCGGTATTGGGAATCATCGGTGAAGGTTTTGAAATGGCCGGTTTCCAGAAATACCTTACCATTGCCGTAGGTATTCTGTTGATTGTTATGGCGGTATTTTCTTTTGGCGGTAAAGATTTTGCTTCAAAAATCCCTTTCTTCTCTAAATTTTTGTTTAAAGTGAAATCAAATTTAGGAAGGCTGCTTCAGAAAGCGGATTACCGTTCAAGATTTACCACCGGGCTGTTAAACGGCTTTCTACCGTGCGGAATGGTTTATATGGCTTTAACAGCAAGCTTAGCAAGCGGAGGAATATGGCAGGGAGCCTTATATATGGCCTTATTCGGTTTCGGAACCCTTCCATTTATGTTTGCTGTAGTTTTAGTCGGGAACCTGATCAATCAGGCATTCAGGGTGAAAGTGCTAAAAGCCGTTCCTGTTGTCATGATTATTCTGGGAGGGCTGTTTATTGTACGGGGCCTTGAACTGGGTATTCCTTATATCTCTCCGAGAGCAGAAGCAATGACGATTTCAAGAGATAACCAGGGTGACTGCCATTTACCGGGAGATCACAGTACGCATGATCACAATGCTAATTGTCACTGATAAATTGATATATAATAACAAAAACGGATCAGTTAATCTGATCCGTTTTTTATTTGTGTAAACCTAAATTTGCTAATTAATCAAATCAAATCTCGCATACTCAGCAATCTTTTTCGGAAGCTTAATGCCTTCCGCAGTCTGGTTGTTTTCTAGCAGAGCAGCCATGATCCTTGGCAGCGCCATTGCAGAACCGTTCAGCGTATGAACCAGCTGGGATTTCCCACCTGTTTTATAACGGCATTTTAATCTGTTGGCCTGGAACGTTTCAAAATTAGAAACAGAACTTACTTCCAGCCACATTTCCTGGGCTGCGCTCCACACTTCGAAATCATAAGTCATTGCAGAAGCAAAACCGGTATCTCCTCCACAAAGCCTCAATACCCTGTAAGGAAGCTCAAGATCAGTTAATATCTCTTTAATATGCTCTACCATTTCTTCCAGGACAGCATAAGAATTTTCAGGCTTTTCAATTCTTACAATTTCTACTTTCTCAAACTGATGAAGACGGTTCAGGCCTCTTACATGAGCCCCATAGCTTCCCGCTTCCCTTCTGTAACATTGAGAAAAGGCCGTATTTTTAATCGGAAGATCCTTTTCTTCAAGTAAAACATCACGGTATAAATTGGTTACCGGAACTTCGGCTGTAGGAATTAAATATAAATTATCTTCATTAATAAAATACATTTGCCCTTCTTTATCAGGCAATTGCCCCGTTCCGTAACCGGATGCTTCATTCACAACGTGAGGCGGATTTACTTCCATATACCCTTTCTCAACATTTTTATCTAAAAAATACTGAACCAAAGCTCTCTGCAGCCTTGCTCCTTTTCCAAGATAAACAGGAAAACCAGCACCTGCAATTTTTACTCCTAATTCAAAATCAATCAGGTTGTATTTTTTTGCCAGTTCCCAGTGAGGGATCGCACCTTCTCCAAGACCTTCTACGTCATGAGACTGATAAATAATCTCATTATCCTCTGCAGAAGCCCCGCTTTTTACCAGTTCGTACGGAATATTCGGGAGCTGGTATAAAATATTGAGCAAATCTTTTTCTCTTACATCCAACTGAGATTTCAATTGTGATGTCGACTCTTTAAGCTGTGCTGTTTTAGATTTTGCGGCTTCAGCTTCTTCTTTTTTCCCTTCTTTCATCAAAAGCCCGATTTCCTTGGAAATTTTATTGCTTTCAGAAAGCTGCGAATCCAGTTCAAACTGAATTTTTTTTCTGTCATCGTCAGTAGCAATAGCCTCATCTACCAACTCAAGATTCCTGAACTGTCTTTTTTTAAGACCTTCTAAAACGCGCTTTTTGTTGTCGCGCAAAAAATTGACTTGTAACATTTTATTTAGATGTTAGTGATTAGAATGTTGTGCATGGAAATGCCAACCTTTTTGCAAATGTATAAAATTATTTTACGATCGTCACTACGTTCGGCGCACCGTCCTGCTTAGTAAATCTCAGCGTATCATTGTAATAGACCTTCGAGACTTCGAAAACGTTGGGGGTCATACGGTACTGTACTTCAAGTTTATCATTGATGGTATCCAGAATGCTATTATTGAGCCTTTTGATCAGTGAAACCGTAATGACTGAATGGTAGGTTTTATTGTCAGGATCAAGGGTATCCAGCCCTATCCTTCTGGCGCCTGCAATGTATTCTATAAAAAGTGTAGAATCTGCCGTTGCCCTGAGCGAAGTGCTGACCGGAGCAAGATCTGCTACTCCGTTTACATCATTCATGGAATACGTAAAATAGGTAGCACCTGCCTTATTGTTAAGAAGGTCCCGCCCGGCTCCGTTTTTCATATAAATATTTAAAATCTGATCAATTCTCTGCACGTCATCATCATCTGTCTTACAGCTCAGGAATGCACAGAAAATTACCAGAAATCCAAAAATAATATTTCTCATTTCACACAAAGATAAAAACTTATTTTAATTTTATTGCTGATTTATATGAGCTTTAGGATTATTTGCTTTCAGGCCGGTACCGTATTTAAACTATTTTTTCAAAAACTTTTTCAGCAAAAGATTCATTTCAGCTCTGGAGAGTATAAAATCCTGAAGGTTGAATTCCGTGATCTGGTAAAACCTCCAGAACAGTAAAGCAGAGGATAGACAATATGAAACAGAAGTGATTATACACGCTCCCTTGATTCCCCATTTCGGAATGACAAAAACAGAAGAAATAACCGTGAATATAAGTCCGATCACAGATTTTACATTTAAAATCCTCAGCTTATTGATTCCGGCAAAATAATATCCAATAATATTGCTTACGGCAATGGCTAAAATTCCGGGAGAAAGGTACAGGACAATCTCTTTGGTCTGGCTGAAATCCTTCCCGAAAACAAGGGAATACAACCTCGCAGGAATCATTAACATCATCGCGATGAACAGCAGAGTAACTAAAAAGCTTACCCGTAACGAAACCTTGGTTTTTTCAATAGCTTCATTAGAATTTTTATTATTTAGAATATCTGCATACAGCACAACGGAAAGGCTTCGGCTTACCGTCCAGATCGCTTCGGAAAAGGCAACACCTATGGAAAAAATACCGACACTTACAATTCCCCTGAAATATTCCAGAAAATAAAAGGACAGTCTGTTATTCAGAAACTGTAAAAAGGCGCTCAGCTGGGTTTTCCAGCCGTAGTCAAATAATTGGCCGGCTATTTTTTTGGAAAATACAATTTGCTTCAAATTACAATACTTAAGAACCTGGAAAGTACTCATAAAGAATAAAACCCCAAAACAGCTGATCTGTGCCATGAAATATGCATCAACAGACGTGATCTTAACAGCGTAAACGATGACAACAATAAATATAATGTGTATAACCTGCTGTAAAACCGTATAGAGATTGAACATTCTTATATTCTGCTGCCCGACAAATAAATTAACGTTGGCCGCAAGAAGCGAAGATAAAACGGAAAGTGCCATCAGGTAACCGGAATATTCCGAAGCATGATTAAAGCTGAAAATCACAGGCACTGAAATTCCTACAGCAACCGACCACAGATAAGCGAACGGCAAGATTTCCTCAATTCTGTATTTTGAAGCAAAGTAACTCATGCTGCTTCCTACAAAAATATTGGCGAAGAAACTGATGATGGTAAGGTCTGCAATAACGATTGAAATGACGCCTTTCCCCTCACTCCCCCACATATTGGTAGAGTAAATGACCAGCCCGAAATTTAATATTAAAATTAAAAACCGGGAAACAAGCGTTTTGAGAAGCGTTTTGAGAATCGTTTTTTGCTTCATCTTCGAGTTATTGAATTTCCGACGAAGTTTATAAATGATTCTTTAATAATATTCCAGTTATACTTTCTCTCATATTCCGTTCTGGCATTCTGCGCATGAAGTGCATATAGATCAGGATTATCCACGTAATTCAGAACCAGATCAGCAATGGCTTCAGCATTTTCAGGATCAACAAGGTATCCGAATTCTGACACATTCATATGCTGCCTTATCGCTTTCAGATCCGTATAAATTACAGGCTTTCCGGAAGCTGCATAATAAAATATTTTAATGGGCAGGCAGTGGTGGTTTTCAAAATTCAATGCTCTTAAATCAAAACAGATATTGGCATCAGCATATGCTTCCGTAAAAGTCTCAAACGAAGCGGATTTCCCGATGGTCATATTTTCAAACCGGTACTTAGAAACTAATTCGGCGAAATACTTCCCATCTTTTTCTTTTCTGGTTCCTCCGATCAAAAGAATGCAGACATCAAGCTCAGGCCTCTTCTTCCTTACCCTGTCAGCAGCAGCAAAAAAATTACCGATTCCTTTTTCTTCAGAAAACTGACCTGTGTAACATAAGGTGATTTTATTTTTCTCCGGTTTTTTATGCTTTTGATGAATATAAATATCATCCGGATAATATGGTAAGACAACAGATTTTTTGAATGGGAAAAAGTAAGCCAGCGGAAACTTCTTTGTGTCTTCACCGAAAATATAATGTGTGCTGATGAAACCCGCATACAGTTGGATCAGAAAAAATTTAAAAGCATGAATAATATTTAACGGAAAGGAGAAATTTTCAACCATCCGCATCGATGGATACCATTCTGTAATATCATAAATAACACTTACCTTTTTACTTTTCCTGATCTTGCGTGTAGAAATAACGGCTAACGGCTCGGAACAGATGATACAGTCCGGCTGAAATTCATCAATAATCTTTTGGAAAACCGCTTTTTTTTCTTCTGTATTTTTATCTAAAACGGAAAAGGATTCAATTTGAATTCCTTCAGCACTCCCTTGAAACTCTACTGAAAGGCTGCATATTTTAACCTGATGACCCTGATCCTTTAAGGCTTTTGCCTGATGATAGAAAATCCGGTCATCATCATATCGGTGGGCAGTTGTTAAAAACAGGATTTCAGGCATCTTTTTCAGAATTTCAGGATCAAAACGTTGCAAATATACTTAAAGCAAAAAAAAGTGGACTGCTCCACTTTTATTTTTATTCATATCTGTTAATTATTTGATGGAAGCTGCCCAGCTCCTTTCAAAAGGTAAAAGAAAATTTCCTATAAATTCCAGATAGGTATTCTTTGAAAAATCAAATACCTGAATGTCCCGGGAAATTTCACCGCTTCTTACTTTACTTTTAAAATCAATAAGCTTAAGCGTTTTTACTTCATCGTTTTCAATAAAACAGGCTTTCATTCTGTCGAACAAGCCAAGCTGGTATTCCCCATCAATTTCTCTCATTACTTTGCCCAACGCATCAATACTGCATCCGGAAGCCATTTCTTTCTCTTCGTCCACACAAATAATGATGAACTGATTTTTCTCAATCTTAAAAGATGACGAAAGCGGTTTTCCATGAGCTGCCCAGCTTGCCAGGAAGTCAAAAAGCTTTTCCGTAATTGCTTTTGCTTCTTTTGTCTCCAGCGGCCTGGATGCCGGATATATGATAACCCTGTAATCGTTGGTTTCTACTATGTTTGATTCTTCAATCTTCATTCCTGATAAATTTAAAGTATAAAATTACGGAATTTTCCTGAGTCTGGAATCATTGTATCTTTTTCCTGCCGCCCAAAGAAATACCACAAAAAGCATCATGATAAACCCGAAGAAGAATCTCAGCCCTGATGAATGCGGGAAAAATATGAACTTAACATAAATATTGGCGAAAATCAGCAAAGAACAAATTCTTATCCACGGATCTTTTGAGCACAAGAATGTCAATCCTACCAATACCACGGATGTGAGTGTTACTTTTTTAAAATAGATAATTTTCTGGAAAAAAATTTCAAAATATTCTTTTATACTGAAATCAGGCGGCGGTCCGGATATAAAATGGCGCCTGTAAATAAAGGTATCGTAAAAAAGATGTTTCCATCCCGGATAATGACAGACTTTAATGATAACCATATAAAGAACCAAAAGAATAAAACCCTGAAATGCAAAACTGAAATCCAGCTTTTTTGTTTTATAATATTCATATAAACCCTTAACAGCCAGATAGCTTAAAGTAAGTGGAATATAATCCGGCCTGATAAAAATAATGGCGAATAAAATCAGAAACATCAGCCACGGTTTCCATTTCTGAAGCAATCCGATCATAAAGACCATTAAAAACTGAAAGATGAACATATCGGGTGTTGAGATTCTCGACATGTAGGTCATAGGTGGTAAAATCATAACACCAACCGTTATCATTCCTGCCAGAAGATAATTTTCGGGAAAAGTAATTTTCAATATGTAAAAAAACAGCAATCCTGAAATAAGATAAGAAATGATGCTTAACATCAGTACCGATTTTGGAGATGTGAGACCGATCCCATATAATGCTGAAACAGCAAGATTATATCCGACTTTGATCTGGAAATAAGGCAACTGTTCACTGAATGCCTTGGTATTATTGGCAAAAGCCTGACGTGCTTTGTCAGCGGGTTTCAGAATGCCGAGAATATCTTTATACTGCAGTTCCGGTGCTTCTTTCCGGATTTGAGTATAGGTAAGTGTACGGACTTTATCCGGATCACCCGGATATTTCCAGGTATATAAACAACCGATATATCCCGGCATATCCCAGTCGAAAATCCTGTTTTTATAGTTCCAGACGCTAAGAGCAATGATAGTAATAACTACAATAAAAAAAGAAAGCCTCCACTTTGTTTTCATGGGGTATTAATCGTTAAGATTTATTATTATCTATAAATCTTCAGCTTCTGCCAAAAGCTCTACGATATCTTTTACGGCAACCTCTGTATTTTTATTGAAATGTTTTACTCCGTCTGTTAACATGGTATTACAGAACGGACAGCCTGTTGCAATAACTTTAGGCTCAAAAGACAATGCTTCTTCTGTTCTTTCAATATTTACGTCTTTGTCCCCTTTTTCCGGTTCTTTAAACATCTGCGCACCACCGGCACCACAGCAAAGACCATTGGTTTTGCAACGCTTCATTTCCACAAGCTCGGCATCAAGCTTTTCAAGCAGCATACGCGGCGCTTCATATTCATTATTCGCTCTTCCCAGATAGCATGGATCATGAAAAGTGATCTTTTTACCTCTGAAAGCACCTCCTTCAATCTTCAGGCGGCCTTCTTCCATTAAGTTTTTAAGAAACTGGGTATGATGGAGCACTTCGTAATGTCCGCCCAGGCTTGGATATTCATTCTTCAGGGTATTGAAACAGTGCGGACAGGCCGTAACGATTTTTTTAACTTCGTAGGCATTCAGCACTTCAATATTTGTTAAGGCCATCATCTGGAATACAAATTCATTTCCGGCACGCTTGGCAGGATCTCCCGTACAGCTTTCTTCCTGTCCTAAAACAGCAAACTCCACCCCAATTTTATTCAGTATTTTGCAGAATGCTTTCGTGATTTTTTTAGCACGGTCATCGAAACTTCCGGCACAGCCTACCCAGAATAAAACTTCCGGTGCTTTTCCTTCGGCAGCGTATTCTGCCATGGTTTTTATATTGAAATCCATTTGATTTTCAGTTTATCAATATCCCAATGTATCAGTTAATCTTTACATTGTTACATTATATATTAATTAGTCATTTGCCCATTTCAGACGGTCTGCCTGATTATACTGCCACGGAGCAGCATTGTTTTCTACATTCGTCATCATCAGATTGAGTTCCTGCGGTGCAGCAGACTGCTCCATAACCAGGAATCTTCTCATATCAAAAATGATGGAAAGCGGATCTAACAACACAGGACACGCTTCTGTACAGGCATTACATGTGGTACAGGCCCAAAGCTCTTCTTTGGTAATATAATCGTTGAGGAGTTTTTTACCGTCGTCTTCAAATTTACCGTTCTTATCGATATTTCTTCCCACTTCTTCCAGACGGTCCCTGGTTTTCATTAAAATCAGTCTTGGGGAAAGTTTTTTACCGGTAATATTAGCAGGACAGACAGCGGTACAACGTCCGCATTCCGTACAAGAATACGCATTCAGCAGCTGAACCTGGTTAAGGTCAAATACATCTTCTGCACCGAATTTTGAAGGAGCTTCTGCCTCACCTTCTGCAGGTGCAGCATAAGGATCAGCATTCGGATCCATCATCAGCTTAATTTCCTTGGTAACAGATTCCAGGTTATTGAATTTCCCTTTTTTCTCAAGGTTTGCAAACCATGTGCTTGGAAAAGCCAATATAATATGTAAATGTTTGGAATAATAAAGGTAATTCATGAAGAACAGAATTCCTACAAAGTGAAACCACCATGCGGCCCGCTCCGTAAAAATCAAAAACCCATTATCAAAGCTGAAAATTTCCAAAAACGGAACAAAGATCATCTGACTGATGGGAAAAGATCCTGCCTGGTGAAAACCTTCTGCCCCTCTCATCTGTAAGATAGAATCTGAAGCATTCATCATAAAGAAAGCCATCATTAAAGCAAACTCAATAATTAAAATCCAGTTGGCATCCTGTTTCGGCCATCCGAAAAGTTCTTTCATGGTCAGTCTTTTTACTCCGTAAAAATTTCTGCGGATAAAAAACAGCACCACGCCGATGATTACCAGCAATGCAAGAACCTCTAACGTTGCTGTAAAGAAACTGTAAGAACCACTTCCGAAGATAGAGAAAAGAAATCTGTGGGTTCCGAAGATCCCGTCAATAATGATTTCAATAAGTTCTATATTGATGATGATGAATCCTACATATACGAAAAGGTGTAAAATTCCGGCAATCGGGCGTTTCACCATTTTGCTCTGGCCCATTGCTACTCTGGCCATGGTTCCCCAACGCTCCCCTTTTCTGTCGGTCCGGTCGATTTCCCGGCCCAGCCTGATATTTCTGTAAATTTTCTGCAGGCTTTTTGCAAACAGGCCGAAACCTGCCACTAATAAAATAAGAAAAATAATAGTACTGATATATTGCATACCGTAGAGGTTATTCTTTAGAATTCTTGCCGAAAACCGAGAAGTTCACGTATCGCTTAGGATTTGCTTTTACATCTTCAAGCAGGGTATTCAGGTTGGTAGATGCAGCATTCAGGTTATTGTAAAGCTGATCATCTTTCATTATTTTACCTAAGCTTCCCTGGCCGTTATCAATCCCGGAAATTACCTGGTTCAGCTTTCCAACCGTGTTGTCAAGATTGGCAATAGTAGCATTCAGTTTCTGGGTATCTATACTTTCTGCGAGGTTACCGTATTTATCAAGGGTAACTTTAC
Organism: Chryseobacterium sp. Leaf201; assembly: GCF_001421435.1. Taxonomy (GTDB): domain Bacteria; phylum Bacteroidota; class Bacteroidia; order Flavobacteriales; family Weeksellaceae; genus Chryseobacterium. Next base: position 270,030 of record NZ_LMKA01000001.1, on the reverse strand, counting down.
CGCTCTGCATCGTAAGGCTGGCATCATCCAGTACTTTCTGAAGTTTAGGATCATTATGACCTACCAGTGAATTGATATTTCCTGCAGTAGTCTGTAAAGCACTTACCGTTTTATTAAGGTTAGACAGCAACAGCCTTATTTCTTCTCTGTTCTGGGCATTTACCACCTGGTTGGCACTTGACATTAAAGAATCAACACGGTATAAAACGGTCTGCAACTGGTCTTTAACAGGGCCTACCTGAGAGGAAAGACTTCCTAAAGTCCCCAGCTTGAAAGCTCCTTTTAAGGTATCACCATCTTTTGCCGTCGGACCTCCGTACATCAGGTTAATCCTCATTTCTTTCCCAGACATCAGTCCCGGTTCAAAAATTTCCAGTGTTGAATTTTTTGAAAATTCAAAATTATTGTCCACTGTTATCTTTACAAGAAAATCGATTTTTCCGTCTTTGGACGTATGGGGAATGATTTTATCAACCTGCCCTACCTTGAGACCGTTGATGGAAACGGGAGAAGACTGCGCGAGTCCTTCAACGTTATCGTATTGTGCATAAAATATATTATCGGTAGTAAAAAGGCTTCTGCCTTTCATGAACTGAAAAAGCACCACAAAGCCTACAATGGCTAAAAGTGCGATTACACCAGCTTTTAATTCTTTACTGAACTTCACTTGCTAAATTTTTCTAGTGAGCAAATATACTACATTTAAATTAATGTTTTTTTGTAATGCTCTGTGTTAAACACAAAAAAAGCGGCAAAAACTTTGCCGCTTTTTATCTTTATTAAAAATAATCTTTTATTGTTGCTGAGCACCTGCTTTATTCCAGATCTCAATTCTGTAGTCATCAATATCAGAATTATCCTGTAAGCTCTTCAACCAGGCCTGTCCGAACATTCCTCCGTTTCTCTGGGTAACAGATTCCGTGAACTGTTTAAGGTCTCCAGGCTGTTTGTTTATTGTTTCATTCTTTTTGATCAGTACGTAAACACCGGTTCCGCCTTCAACAGGATTGGAAAGCTTGCCTTTCTGAACCCCGAATGCTGCACCTGCAACTTTCGGCTCCATTGCGCCTGCCACTGAAGGATTCAATAAGTTAACCTGTGCCGACTGTTTTGTGGTGGCGAACTGCTTGGCAATCTGATCAAGGCTGCCTGCTTTACCGATTTTTTCAGTAATCTGTTTTGCGGCAAGTTTATTCTTAACCACAATTTCGATCTGATCTCTTACCGATTCAGGATCTGCACTTCCTTTCTCCTGCTTACCGTTCAGGTAAACTACAATTTTATCTCCCGTACCTTCAACCGTAAAGAATTCGGTATCTCCTTTTTCTCTTTTCTTATCAAAAGCCCAGGCTAAGATTTCCCCGTCTTTTTCTGTCCCCAATCCCTGAATCTGTCCGTCGAATCTCTTCGCCTGCTTAGGATTAGAGAACTGGTAGTTTCCTTTTTTAGCAATGTTCACGAAATCGTTGAAAGATTTCCCCTGAACCTGCTGGATAAAACGTCTTGCTTTTTTATCCGTTTCAGCTTCCGTAGCATCAGACGGCTTCACCGCTTTTACCAAGTTGGCCACTTTATAGCTCATGGCTCCGGCTTTTTTATCTTCAATATTGATGATGTGGTAACCGAACTGAGTTTCCACTACGCCTGTCGCTCCTTTAGGATTGTTTGCCAGATACGTTAAGAATTCAGGAACAAAAGGTGTTTCCGGGGTTGTCCATCCTAAGCTTCCGCCCTGTGCAGCAGAACTTGGGTCATTTGATAATTTAAGGAACTCTGTGAATTTAGCAGGATTGGCTTTTACAGCAGCTCCGATAGAATCCGCAAGTTTTTTAGCGGCTTCTTTAGACCTTGTAACCCCTTCTCCTGCAGGGCTGCCTTTAAAGGCAATCAGAATATGTCTTGACAATGTAGAATCTGAAGTCTTTTTATCCAAAAGCTTAGAAACCACATAGAAGTTCTGTTCTTTGTAAGGCCCGAAAACCTGTCCTACAGCGGCAGTCGGAACCTGCGCCTGGATGGTCTGTGGCAATTGGCCCGGACTCATGTACTGTGCGTTGAAAGGCATATCAGAATTGGCCATTACGAACATAGAGTCGTTTTTGGTATTCTGGAAATTTTCTGTCCCGCCGCTGGCATCAGTTCCTCCTGAAAACAGTTTGTTGATTTCTTTCTGAGCTGCTGCATCATCTGCTGCACTCGGCTGAGATGGGAAATAAACCACTCCAATATTCCTGCTCGCTTCCGCTTTGAACATTACCGGATGCTGCTTGATATAGTTTGCCAGATCTTCAGTGGTTACTTTGATATTGTTTTTCTGAAGGTAAGCTGCATAATCAATTTTTACAAAATCGATATCCGCCAGCTGATCTCTCTGCTTCATTAATTCTTCAGCTTCTTTTTTACCGGTAGTGATCCCTATAGAAATATTGGCAAATACCTGTCTTGCCATCAATCTGTATTCGATTGATTTTCTGGTTTTCAGCCATTGGTTGTACCCTTCCGGCGAAGCTGCCTTCATTTCCTCTATCTGTTTTTTAAGCTCCTGAGTTTTGAAATTGCCTTTTTCGTCGAAAAACTGCTTCTGCTGAGCAAACATCTGATCATACTGAAGCTGATTCCAGAAATAATCCTCCGTCATTTCGAAGCCCATTTTTTCAAATTGCTGCTTGATCAGTTTAGACTGCACAAGCAACTGCCAGGCCTGTTCTTCAAGCCCTGTTTTCGGCTGACCCTGCTGGTCTGCCTGTTGCTGTAATACGAAAAGCTGGTCATTAAACTCCTCACGGGTAATTTTCTCACCATTCACTTTTCCTAAAACATCAGGATTTTTACCAAAAACCTTATCGATACTTTCGGGGTTTACAAGGAACGCCAAAAGCGCCAGTGCAATTACTCCCATCAAAAGCCAGGGCCTACTCCTAATTTGTCCTAAAATTGCCATTATATAAATTATAGTTTTTTATCAGTGTGCGAAAATACACATTTTTAAGAAATTACGGAAATCCAAGTCCTTTTTTTAATTTTTTAAAATTCAAAACTTGAAAAAAAGGAAATTTTGACCATATTTTTTGCAGAAAAACAAATGGCATAAGTCTTGTGCAACTTTAGCCCCCATGATATGTTCCCCTTATTATAAAACATATGATGAAATTTCACGTTAACGAATTAAAACGGTAATGACAATTTGTCATTCGATTAACTATGACAGAATTTGAAGATATTAGTTTAGAAGAGATGATAAGCGACGGATTTGATATTGTAGCGGAAGAAATCAGTCTTTCTGACCTTTCTGAAACAGAGAAAAATTCCGGACAAAAGATATTCCCGATCCTGCCTGTAAGAAATATGGTGATGTTCCCCAATGTGGTCATGCCTATTACCGCAGGAAGAAAAACATCCATCCAGCTTCTGGAAGAAGCCCAGAAAAACGGCGACCTGATAGGAATTGTAAGCCAGAAAAGCTCAGACCTTGAGCAACCGGCAGAAAAAGATATGTACCAGATCGGCACACTGGCAAAAATCATCAAAATCATTAAGCTCCCAGAAGGCAATATTACAGCCATTACCAAAGGGTTTCACCGCTTTAAGGTTAAAAAAATTATTGAAACACAGCCTTATTTTAAAGCTGAGATTTCAAAATTAAAAGACGGAAAGCCGAAAAACCAGGAAGAATATGAAGCCTTGCTGGAAAACGTAAAGGATCTGGCTTTAAAAATCATTGAGCTTGACCCCAACATCCCGAATGCAGCTAATTTTGCGATAAAAAACATCAATAATAACGATGACCTGCTGAATTTCATCTGTACGAATGCCAATTTTCCATCCTCTGAAAAGCAGAAACTGCTGGAAGAGAAAAATTTAATGGAGAGGGCTAATAAATGCTATGAAATGATGCATGAAGATTTCAGGAAACTTGAGCTGAGAAATCAGATTCATCAGAAAACCTCAAAGGATCTTGATAAGCAGCAGAGGGAATATTTCCTGAACCAGCAGATCAGAACTATCCAGGAAGAACTGGGAGGCGGACCGGAAAATGATGTGGAGGAACTGATTCTCAAGGCAAGAAAGAAAAAATGGAATGAAGAAGTAGAAGAGCATTTCCAGAAGGAAATCAACAGGCTGCAGCGCCAGAACCCCAATTCTCCTGATTACAATGTCCAGAGAAACTACCTGGATTTTTTCACGGATTTACCATGGGATACTTTTACCAAAGATACTTTCGACATTGAAAAAGCCCAGCGGATACTGGACAAGGCTCATTTCGGGTTAGAAGATATCAAGAAAAGGATTCTGGAGCATATGGCGGTTTTGAAGCTGAAAAACAACATGAAATCCCCTATTCTTTTATTGGTAGGACCTCCGGGCGTGGGGAAAACCTCGCTAGGAAAATCTGTTGCCGATGCACTGGGAAGAAAATATGTCCGTGTTTCTTTAGGCGGGCTTCATGACGAAAGTGAAATACGCGGCCACAGGAAAACCTACATCGGAGCCATGGCGGGAAGGATTCTTCAGTCCATTAAGAAATCCGGCACCTCCAATCCGGTAATTGTCCTGGATGAGATCGATAAGGTAGGAAAAGGAATGCACGGAGACCCGAGCTCTGCCCTTCTTGAAGTTCTGGATCCTGAACAGAACAAGTCTTTTTACGATAATTTCCTTGAAATGGGTTATGATCTGTCTAAAGTAATGTTTATCGCAACAGCCAATTCATTGTCAACCATTCAGACTCCTTTACTGGACAGGATGGAGATCATTCAGATTTCAGGATATACTTTAGAGGAAAAAAGTGAAATCGCCAAAAGGCACCTGATAAAAAAACAGCAGGAAGAAAACGGTCTGGATGCAAAATCATTTAAGCTCGGGAATGCCGAATTAAAACATATCATAGAAGCACATACTTCCGAAAGCGGGGTAAGAACTCTAGAAAAGAGAATTGCTGCAGTAGCCCGGTGGGTCGCTTTACAGACTGCTCTGGTAAAAGAATATGACCCGAAAATATCAATCGGGAAAATTGATGAAATCCTCGGGGTTCCGAGACCGAAAAGTCTTTCTGAGCTTACGGATGTTCCCGGAGTGGTAACAGGTCTTGCATGGACAAGTGTGGGCGGAGATATTTTATTCATCGAAAGCATCATCAGTAACGGAAAAGGGGCATTGACCATGACCGGTAATCTGGGAACGGTGATGAAAGAGTCTGCAACCATTGCGCTGGAATATATTAAAGCGAAACACGATGAACTGGGCCTTACGCAGGATGATATTGAAAAGAAAAACATCCACGTTCACGTCCCTGAAGGTGCAACACCGAAAGACGGACCGTCTGCAGGTATTGCCATGCTTACCTCAATGGTTTCTTCATTCAAGAATAAAAAAGTAAAACCTCATCTTGCCATGACGGGTGAAATTACCCTGCGAGGGAAAGTACTTCCTGTAGGCGGAATTAAGGAAAAGCTTCTGGCTGCAACAAGGGCGGGAATCAAAGAGGTTATCCTTTGTGAAGCCAACAGAAAAGATGTTGAAGAAATTAAAAAAGATTATTTGAAAGATCTTAATGTTCATTATGTCAGCTGGATGAATGAAGTCCTTGAACTGGCTCTTGAAAAATAACTGATAATAATTTATCATCACCAATAAAACACGCCTCAGATCTGGGGCGTGTTTTTATTTATGTCCCACCTACTTTTATCTTTAAAAATGTGGCATGGAATTTTCTAGTCTCCTGAAAGAATCCGGCTGATCGATCTCAATCTTTTTTCGAAGGGTTTTATTATTTTTACAGAATATTGAACTTATGAATCTACTTCGGCTTCCTTTTCTTGTCAAGCTTACCCTTGTCATTATCTCAATTATCGGAATTGGCTATTTATTAGCATTGGGACAAAGCATTTTAGCTCCCTTTTTCCTCGCTTTCTTAATGGCCATGCTTTTTTTACCTGCTGCTACTTTCATGGAAAAAAGACTGCGGTTTTCAAGATCGGTATCTACCATCACTTCGGTGCTGATTATGCTGATGATTTTAACAGGCATGGTTTATTTCTTCGGATCCCAGCTCTCTGATTTCAGTAAAGATATTCCGCATCTCAGGGTACAGTTTACCTCTGTTTTTAATGATCTGCAGCATTGGGTTTCTAAAACATTTCATGTAAAAATAGATGAACAGCTGACCTACCTGGATCAGGGATTAAGTAAGCTCCTTTCTTCTTCAGGCGTGATTTTAGGTTTTACCTTCGGGCTTTTTTCAACAGGCCTTGGTTTTATTGTTTTCTTTATCCTGTTCTTTATTTTTATCCTGAATTACAGAAGGGTTCTGAATAATTTTATTGTAACCGTTTTTAGCGAAAAGCACAAAGCAAGTGTTCAGGAAGTGGTGCTTGAGGTGAGGATCATGACTAAAAAATATATTGTCGGGCTCTGTCTTCAGGTTTTAATTGTTTCAGTTCTTACTTCTATTGTTCTTACCGTTTTAGGAGTAAAATATGCGATTCTGTTAGGTGTTTTAACAGGCTTGCTGAATGTTATTCCGTATCTGGGAATCTGTATTGCGCTTTTAATCTCATGCTTCATCGCTTTTGCTACGGCTACTCCGTCAACATGTATTTATGTTCTTATCGGTTACATCGGAGTGCATATTATTGACGGGAACATTATCCTTCCATTTGTAGTAGGTTCAAAAGTAAAGATCAATGCTTTGTTTTCTTTTATAGGGATTATTATCGGAGAGCATCTGTGGGGCATTGCAGGTATGTTTTTATGCATACCGGCCATTGCGATCATTAAAATTATTTTTGAAAGAGTGGAAGGCTTACAGCCTTGGGGAAAACTGCTGGGTGAAGAGGGAAAACCTGATCAAAAAAAGAAAAGTTACAAACTATCAAAAAGCATTACGCTGAAAGAAATGGACTGATTATCAGAACAGAAAAAACTACTAAAAGAATTTTATGACAAGAGCCTTCAATATGAAGGCTCTTGATTTTTTTATAATACAAATATAGCTGCTAAATTCTCGAATGTCTTATTTACAGACTATACAAAAGCACTGAACCCCGTAATTGACCTTCCGACAATCAGTGAATTGATTTCTTTGGTTCCTTCATATGAATAAATAGCTTCGGCATCGGCAACGAACCTTGCCACATCATACTCTAGAAGAATCCCGTTGCCTCCCAGAACTTCCCGGGCCCTGGAAACAATATCCCGTGTTCTCATGGTACAGAATACTTTCGCTAAAGAAGCATGTTCATCTTTTAAAATACCTTCATCCTGCATTTCAGACAGCCTGAAAACCATGGTCTGCATAGCGGTGAGATTAGATAACATTTCTACCAAATGCCCCTGGATCATCTGGAAAGAAGCAATCGGTTTTCCGAACTGTTCCCTTTTTCTTGTATAATCCAAAGCGCTTTCATAGGCTCCTCTCGCACAGCCGGTTGCCATCCAGGCTACTCCAGCCCTGGTCATTCTCAAAACCTTTCCCGTATCCTTAAATGAATTGGCATTCTGAAGCCTGTTTTCCTCAGTTACCAGACAGTCTTTTAGGGTAATCAAGCCATTCTGAACAATTCTCAGCGCCATCTTACCTTTAATTTTTTCAACGGAATATCCGGGGTTATCTTTTTCTACAATAAATCCTTTTACTTCACCGTCATCCAGATCTCTCGCCCAGATAATCACCAAGTCAGCAAATGTTGCATTTCCAATCCATTTTTTCTGTCCGTTCAAAACCCATCCTTCAGGTGTTTTCTTACAGGTTACCGTTAATCCTCCTGCCGCTCCGGAACCCACTTCAGGTTCTGTAAGGCCAAATGCCCCGATTTTTTCAAACTTCTGCATCTGGGGCAGCCATTTCTGTTTTTGCTCTTCTGAACCGCAGATATAAATGGAGCCCATGGCCAGCCCCGACTGCACGCCGAAGAATGTAGCGATGGAAGCATCAATCCTCGCCATTTCCATGGCGATCACCCCTTCCATCAGAAAAGGCATTCCCGGGCATCCGTATCCTTCATAGGTGACCCCGCAGATATTAAGTTTCTGAAACTTCGGGATTAATTCATGCGGAAACTCATCTCTGAGCCAGTAATGATTCACCAGGGGCTTCACTTCTTTTTCCATGAACTCCCTTACTTTGAGCTGAATTTCGCGCTGTTCCGGTGAAAGGGTATGGTAAATATCATAGAAATCGCCGTCAATCGGAGGAAGCTCTTTCTTCTTCCGGTCCGGATCCAGCATCTTCATCATATCCTTTAGCTGTTTATCATCCAGCTTGGAAAAATTTTCCATCAGCTTCGGAAGATTTACTTTCTGCGAGATTTCACCCAGCTGATCAAAGTCTATTGACCTGAACAATTCTACTGCATTTCTGATTTTGGAAAAAGTATCTGACATAGTAATGTATTGTGTTTGACTGGTAAAAGTTAGCAAAAATTAATCTAAAAACAAGTACCGCCAGCTTAATTTGTTTTACAAAATATTGATTTTAAAACCTTTAAAACAGAATTTCCCTTTACAAGATTTTACCTCTGATTTTCAAACTTTACAAGCAATTCCGTCTGAACTTTGAATAAGCAAAACAATAAAAATCGACCCTATTGAAAATGCCGTCAGCATATTAACATAAACCAATAAATACCCGTATATGAAAACCACTTACAGATTATCAATCACAACTGCAATTTTACTTGCACTCTGCTCCTGTAAAAAAGGAGAAGCTTCATCACAGGAGCTTAAGACTTATTCCACCCTAGATTCTTCAGCATCCATTGCTTCCGACAGTATTTCTTCTGCTGCTACCATGGAAATGAAAGATAAACAGTTTATTAAGACGGCAGAAGTTAACATGGAAGTGAAGGATGTTTATGATACGACCATTTCCATTGAAAAATCGGTTCAGGACCTGGGAGGATTTGTTACGCACAGCAACCTGCACAGTAATGTTGTTTCCGAAGATACCTACAATACTTCAAACGAAAACGCAGTGCTGGTGAAAAAATACCAGACTGAAAACACCATGCAGGTCAGGATTCCTACTGATAAACTGGGACCGTTTTTAACTTTAATCAATGATAAAAAACTTTTCCTCAATTCCAGGGTCATCAATGCCGAAGATGTGACATCCAATATAAAATATGCTGAACTTGAAAGCAGGAGAAATAAAAAGACTGCTGACCAGATTGCGCAGATGAACACCCATAAAGACAAAGTAAACATGGGCAACAGTAACATGAAAGAAGGCAATCAGCAGCAGCTGGAAACCATGAATATCGCAGATCATCTAAAATACAGCACAGTTGACATCTATATCAAAGAACCGAAGATCCGCAGCGCGGCGATTCCTGTTACCAATACGAAAAACATTGATGATCAATACAAATCTGATTTTCTGTACAGTGCAAAGTCGGCTTTTGTGGATGGATTTTATTTAATTCAAAAGATTTTTATTGCACTGATTACCATCTGGCCGCTTCTACTGATTGCAACAGCCGTTGTATTTTTTCTGAGAAAAAGGAAACCTGCTGAAAAACAGCAGAACACAACGGAAATTTAGAAGTCCGGCCTTACGGCTGTCCCTATATTACCACGTTTGAAACTCCGGATCTCCGGAGTTTTTGTTTCATTATAAATGATAGGCCCCGACAACTGCATAATCATAAAACTTTTTTATCGAATCTGAATCCGCAGGTCGATTTTTAATTCTCAATTAACATCATTGGCGTAAAATTCCTTAAATTTGCAATCAGTAATTTTACAGGAGGATTTGGCATTCAATAAGCCATATCCGAAGTCACACCTTAATTCTAACATATGCTGTCAAAAATAAATCCTACCCAGACCAATAGCTGGAAAGCCCTTGATGAACATTTCGGTAATAACGATTTCGATTTAAGAAGCCTTTTTGCCTATAACCCAAACCGTTTTGAAGAATTTTCAGTTAAAAAAGATAATTTCCTTTTTGATTATTCCAAAAACCTGATTGATACAAGAACGAAAGAACTTTTACTGAACCTCGCAGAAGAATGCCAGCTGAAGGACGCGATTTCCAAAATGTTTTCAGGAGACAAAATCAACGAGACAGAGGGAAGAGCAGTTCTGCATACGGCTTTGAGGGATTTTTCAGGTAAGGAGATTTTAGTTGACGGCGAAAATATAAAGCCTCAGATTAAAAGAGTCCTTGAGCATATGAAATCTTTTTCCGAAAATATTATTTCAGGAAATCATAAAGGCTTCAGCGGAAAAGAAATTACGGATGTCGTAAATATCGGGATCGGAGGGTCAGATCTGGGGCCGGTGATGGTGGTATCTGCTTTAAAGCATTTTAAAACGAGGTTAAACGTTCATTTTGTATCCAATGTAGACGGGAATCACCTGGCGGAAGTGGTGAAAAACCTGAACCCTGAAACTACCCTCTTTATCATTGCTTCCAAAACGTTTACCACTCAGGAAACCATGACTAATGCCAATTCGGCAAAAGACTGGTTCTTACAGGCAGGGAAGCAGGAACACGTAGCTAAGCACTTTGTTGCTTTATCAACCAATGTTCAGGCGGTTAAGGATTTCGGAATTGCAGAAGAGAATATTTTTGAATTCTGGGACTGGGTTGGCGGAAGATATTCGCTTTGGAGTGCGATCGGCTTAAGCATCGTGCTTGCAGTAGGCTATGAAAATTTTGAACAGCTGCTGAAAGGTGCCCATGATACAGACCAGCATTTCCAGACTGCAGATTTTACTGAGAACATTCCTGTTTTAATGGGACTTTTAGGAATCTGGTACCGTAATTTTTATGCGGCTACAAGTTATGCCATCCTTCCTTATTCGCAATATCTAGACCGTTTCGCAGCCTATCTTCAGCAGGGAGATATGGAAAGTAACGGAAAATGCGTGGACAGAAGCGGTGAGTTTGTAGAATATGAAACCGGACCGATTATCTGGGGAGAACCGGGAACCAACGGGCAACACGCTTTCTATCAGCTGATCCACCAGGGAACAGAGTTGATTCCTGCAGATTTCATCGCGTATGCAAAGAGCCCGAACAGGGTTTCTGATCACCAGGATAAATTACTGGCTAACTTTTTTGCCCAGACGGAGGCACTGGCTTTCGGAAAAACAGAAGAGGAAGTAGAAGAAGAATTAAAAAATTCAGGGAAGTCTGATGAAGAAATAGATTTCGTGTTAAACTATAAAGTATTCCACGGAAATACTCCGACGAACTCTATGATGTTCAAAGAACTTACCCCGTTTTCTTTGGGACAGCTGATTGCCCTGTATGAGCATAAGATTTTCGTTCAGGGGGTGATCTGGAATATCTTCAGCTTTGATCAGTTCGGAGTGGAACTGGGGAAAGTGTTAGCGAATAAAATTTTACCGGAACTTGAAAACAATGAGGCTGTCAGTTCTCATGACAGTTCAACAAACGGGTTGATTAATTATTATAAATCAAACAAATAACTGTTGAAGATTTTCATTAATTTTGATTAAAAATAAAGATATGACACAGATTATCATTAACCTGAACAATAAGGAAGAAGAGACCTTTGTGGAAACTTTTTTGAAAAAAATGAAAATCAGTTTTGAAAAAAATGAGGATGATTTTGAACTGACAGATGAGATCAGAAAGGTAATTGACGAAAGATTAATGGAAGATGAAAACATGTATGTAGATGCCGAAGAATCTTTAAAGAAGGTTTCTGAGAAATATGGCATATAAAATTGTTTTGTCTCCAAAAGCAGAAATTGAAATCAGTGATGCCTTTTACTATTACAGTAGATTTTCAAAATCAGCCGCAAAATCATTTAAGAAGCAACTATCGGATTCTTACAGAAAAATTCGGCAGAATCCTTTTTTTGAGAAAAAATATTATAACGTAAGAATATTGCCATTTTCAAAGTATCCTTACATTATTCTGTTTAGGGTAGATGAAACGGCAAAGAAAGTTTTTGTGCTTTCTGTATTCTGCACCCATCAAAATCCGGAAAAATATCCTTAAAAATCTAATAATAAAAAAGTAATAAAGTAAAAATGGCAGAAATTCTTGACGGATTAAAAATATCCAAAGAAATAAAAGCAGAAATCAAGGTTGAGGTTGACAAAATTCTTGCCGGAAAAAGAAGAGCACCGCATCTTGTGGCTATCCTTGTGGGGAATAACGGGGCAAGCAAAGCTTATGTAAACTCTAAAGTGAAAGACTGTGAAGAAGTAGGCTTTCAATCCAGTTTAATTAAATTTCCGAGCACGGTTTCTGAATCTGAGTTACTGGAAAAAATTGACGAACTGAACAAATCCAAATCGGTTGACGGGTTTATCGTTCAGCTGCCCTTACCGGACCAGATCGACCAGGAAAAAATCATTAACGCTATTGACCCACGAAAAGATGTTGACGGCTTCCATCCTGAAAACTTCGGGAGAATGGCACTGGAAATGGATACCTTCCTGCCGGCAACGCCATTCGGGATTTTAACTTTACTGGAAAGATATAATATTGAAACAAAAGGTAAAGACTGTGTGATCATCGGAAGAAGCAAAATCGTAGGCAGGCCTATGAGCATCCTGATGGGAAGAAAAGATTTCCCGGGAAATTCTACCGTAACTCTGACACATTCTTATACGAAAGACATTGAAGAATATACTAAAAAAGCAGACATCGTGATTACCGCACTGGGTGATCCTCACTTTTTAAAAGGTGACATGATTAAAGAAGGAGCCGTGATTGTTGATGTAGGAATTACACGGGTAGACAACGATTCTCCGAAAGGATATTACCTTGCCGGCGATGTGGATTTTGACAGCTGTGCTGCCAAAGCAAGCTGGATTACCCCGGTTCCCGGAGGTGTTGGCCCTATGACCAGAGCGATGTTAATGAAAAACACCATCATTGCTTATAAGACTTCAGTCTATAACGACTAAACTGATAATGAAAATAGAAGAAGATATTTTATTAAAAGAAGGTAAAATGCTCCCTGTAATGGAGCATTTTTACACTCTTCAGGGAGAAGGGGCACATACCGGAAAAGCAGCTTATTTCATCAGGCTGGGCGGATGCGATGTCGGGTGCCACTGGTGTGATGTAAAAGAAAGCTGGGACCCGACCTTACATCCGTTGATGAATGCAGAGGAAATTGCAGAAATGGCGGCAAGCCACTGTAAAACAATTGTTTTAACAGGTGGCGAACCGTTAATGTGGAACCTGGATATTTTAACATCAAGATTAAAGGAACTGGGATGTACAGTTCATATTGAAACTTCAGGAGCCTATCCGCTGAGCGGACAGATTGACTGGATTACGCTTTCGCCCAAGAAAACAGGCCTTCCCAAAGAAGAAATTTATCAGCAGGCTCACGAGCTGAAAATGATCGTTTTCAATAATAATGATTTTACATTTGCTCAGGAGCAAGCCGCCAAAGTTTCTGAAAACTGCACACTGTATCTTCAGAGCGAATGGAGCAAGCGTGATGAGATGTATCCGAAAATTACAGATTTTATCCTGGCACACCCGAAATGGAGAGCCTCGGTGCAGACCCATAAATACCTGAATATCCCGTAAAAATACATATCTTAGCCCTTTGTACCGCTAATATCCATAGATGCAGAGAATCCGATACTCCAGATACCTGAAATCGATCATTGTTTTGCTTGACCTGCTGGTTATTGCACTTATTTTTATATTCTTTTTTTTAAGCCGGAACCAGGATTTAAAGTACAACCCGGAAACCTGGTATCAGAATGCATTTTCTCTGGCTTTGCTGTTCCTGTTCTGGATGCTGCTGAGCGGCAGGACAAAAATTTACAATATTCCGAGAAACCTCACCTATACCCTTTTTCTGGAACGGCTCCTGGTACATTTCTTAATATTTATTTTCGGTCTTCTGCTGATCGGGAAAGTAAGCTACAATGTATTCTTTAATTCAGATATCTACTGGCTTTCATTTTACCTGTTCTTTTTTATTTTTTTAGCCAAATCACTGATCTTTTTCGGAATCAAATATTTCCGGAGCCTGGGGATTAATCACAGGAATATCATGTTCCTGAATGAAAACAGCTCTACGGAAGTGCTGAAAAATATTTTAAAATCAAGGAAAGATTACGGATATAAAATTTTTGAGTATAAAAACCCTGAAATTAATGCCGCCGAACTGATAGAATTCTGGAAGACGAACGGCATCCATACTTTATTTATCCCGATAGAGAATGCATACACGGAACGTACGGAAAAAGAAATATTCAGGCTGGCGGAAGCCAATAAAGTGCATATTTCGTTAATTCCCAGCATTACGCAAAGTGATTTTTTCCTGTATGATATGGGATACATCCAGACCCAGCCTGTCTTGAACCAGGCCAAATATCCTCTGGACTACTATTCTAATTTTTTATTAAAAAGAACTTTCGATATTATATTTTCGGCCGTTGTTCTGGCAGGAATCTGCTCATGGCTGTTTCCTATTATTGCCGTGTTAATCAGAGCCACGTCCAAAGGCCCTGTATTTTTTATTCAGAAAAGATATGGTTTTCACGAAGAGGTTTTTCACTGTATCAAATTCAGAACGATGATTGTGAATAATGAATCCTCAACAAAAACCACTGAAGAAAATGATGCAAGGATTACCAGAATCGGTAAATTCTTAAGAAAGACCAGCCTGGATGAAATGCCGCAGTTTATCAATGTTTTGAAAGGTGAAATGTCTATCGTAGGTCCAAGACCGCATATGCTGGCTGTGGACAATTATTACAAACCGAAAATCGGAAGGTACAGCCTGCGGAGTATGGTAAGCCCCGGGATTACCGGACTGGCACAGGTAAACGGACTCCGTGGCGATGCGGGAAATGTTGAAATTGAAATGAATAAAAGGATTCTGGCAGATGCTTTCTATGTAAGAAACTGGAGTTTCGTGCTGGACCTGGTTATTATTCTTAAAACGGTCCTGCTGGTAATCACAGGAGATAAAAATGCAAAGTAAATCTGTAAATAAGGGTTTATTAAATGAGTAATTTCACTTAACTGAATCAACGTTTAATTTTAAATACATTCCACCAGATCCTTTTCGGCACTCTTGTTGTTCTGTCATTTAAATTAATAAAAAAAGTCTAATTTAGCAGAATGTTAAAAAAGTTTTTTACTGCAGTAGGAGAATATATTATCCTTATGGGTAAATCCATGCAGAAGCCTCAGAAAATGAGGGTCTTCTGGAAGCTGTTCATGAGAGAAATCAATGATTTGGGAGTCAACTCTTTTGGGTTGGTTATCTTCACATCCATATTCGTGGGAGCGGTAGTTGCCATTCAGATGTTTAATAACTTTGATGCATCCGATTTCCCGATACCTACTTCATTTGTAGGATACGCAACAAAGGCCGTTCTGGTGCTGGAGTTTGCACCTACGATTATCAGTTTGATTCTGGCAGGTAAAGTGGGTTCCTATATTGCATCCAGTATCGGAACCATGAGGGTTTCCGAGCAGATCGATGCATTGGACATTATGGGTGTAAACTCGCCTAACTTTCTGATACTACCCAAGATACTCGCCTGTATGATTTTTAACCCTTTACTGATTGCGATCAGTATTGTATTTGGTATTTCGGGAGGTTATATTGCCGGGCTTTTAACAGGAAACTGGACTACAAATGATTATATTACCGGTATTCAGATGTATATGCCTAATCTTTTTATTTATTATGCATTTTCCAAAACAATTGTTTTCGCTTTTGTTATTGCCACGGTTCCGTCTTATTTCGGATATAATGTAAAAGGAGGTTCCTTGGAAGTAGGTAGGGCAAGTACTCAGGCCGTAGTCTGGACGATGGTATTTATTATCCTTTCTGAGTTGTTATTAACCCAATTAATATTAAGCTGATGATTGAGGTAAAAGATCTTAAAAAAAGTTTTGATGAAGTTGAAGTGCTTAAAGGGATTTCAACCACTTTTGAAAAAGGAAAAGTCAACCTTATTATCGGGCAGAGTGGTTCGGGGAAAACGGTTTTTCTTAAAAGTTTACTTAACGTATACCAGCCTTCATCCGGAGAGATCCTTTTTGACGGCAGGGACATTAATGTAATGAACCGCGAAGAAAAGCAGCAGCTCCGTTCTGAAATAGGAACCCTGTTCCAGGGAAGTGCACTGTTTGACTCTTTAACGGTGGAAGAAAACATTATGTTTCCTCTGGATATGTTCACGAACCTTACTTTCAGGGAAAAGAAAAGAAGGGTTTTTGAAGTAATCGGAAGGGTACATTTAGATAAAGCCAACCGGAAGTTCCCTTCTGAAATTTCGGGAGGAATGCAGAAACGTGTGGCCATTGCAAGAGCCATTGTAAACCACCCTAAATACCTGTTCTGTGATGAACCCAATTCCGGGCTGGATCCTTATACATCCAATGTTATTGATGACCTTCTGTTGGAGATCACAAAGGAATACAACACGACAACCATCATCAACACGCACGATATGAACTCCGTGATGACGATTGGTGAAAAAATTGTTTACCTGAGACTGGGTATTAAAGAATGGGAAGGCAACAAAGATATCCTGATTACTGCAGGCAATAAAAATCTTATCGATTTTGTGTATTCATCAGAATTATTTAAAGAACTGAGAGAATACCTGCTTGAGAATAATAAAACTATTGATAATTCAATCACTAAATTAGAAGATAATGAAAAAGATTCTTAGTATCGCGTTAATAGGTGGTTCTATCTTTGCATCTGCCCAGATTTCACTGGCAGGAAAAGCAAATATCATATTCCCGACAGGTTCACCTACCTGGCAGAATATTAAAGGAACCGTGAATCAGGCCATTGAAGGCGAAGGTAAAAACAATGCAGGATTCAATGTAGGTCTTTCCTTAAAAGTAGGATTACCGACTTCATTTTTCCTGATGCCCGAAGTGTATTATACCAACTTTAAAAATGAATTTACTGCAGCCAACACTACCTTTGACATTAAGAGCAGCAGGATTGATGTACCCGTACTTTTAGGATATAATCTTTTTGGCAACCTGGTGGGTGTTTTCGTTGGTCCGGTTGCGAGCTATAACCTGAGTAAGGAAGATACCTTCAATGATTTCAGAGAAAATGCAAGGGATAATTTTACCGTAGGATACCAGTTTGGTGCCCAAGTTGAAATCTCAAAATTGATTCTGAATGCAAAGTATGAAGGTTCATTCAGTAAAGATTCGCGTAACTTTATCAGCAGGGTTTCAGGCGAAGAGATCAGATATGACAACAGACCCAATCTCTTTATGGTGGGTGTAGGATATAAATTTTAATTTATAAAAGATACAAAATAGAATAAAATCCTCAGATCATCAGATTTGAGGATTTTGTATTTTGTTCTGGTTTTGAAGTTCCTGCTCACGCCTTGCCAGTTCGGCAGTCTGAATTTCAAGCTCCTGCTTGTCTTTCTGAAGCTGTGCAAATTCTTTTCTTCTCTGCTCTTCCTTAATTGCACTCCCTTTACTTACATAGCCTACCATCCCGCCGATAATCAAACCGATGCCGATGCCGCCCAGAATTCCCATAATATGAGGCATACCCAGATCATTGATGGTAAAATTATTTGCCGTCAGATAAAACAGAAGAATTGACAGTGCTAAAAGAACAAGCCCGATAATGGTTAAATTTTTCATAGTGTTGTGTTTGGTGTTTGTCTGTTATTAAATTAAAAAACCTTACCAAATTTAATACAATTCAATAAGGTTTCATTCAAGATTTAAATTATTTATAAATTTATATTCTTCCGCCTGCAGCTTTATAATATTCAAGTGCTTTAGGTAAGTCTTTATTGATATCGGAAATCCTGGTTTCAGGATTCGGGTGGGTAGATAAAAATTCCGGCTGTCTAGCTCCTTTAGATGCACCTTCCATTCTGCTCCAGAACGGGATTGCTTCTCTCGGGTCATATCCTGCCATTCCCATCAGGTATAATCCCATTTTATCCGCTTCAGATTCCTGGCCTCTTCCGTATTTCAACAGGGCCACCTGTGATCCGATAGGATACACTTTTTCAAAAACACCTGCCCACTGTGCATTGGAAATACTTCCGCCTAAAATGGCACCGCCATACTGTGCAACCATGGCCTGGGAAATCCTTTCATTTCCGTGTCCTGCCAGTGCGTGGGAAACTTCATGCCCCATTACTACGGCAAGTCCGTTTTCATTTTTTGTAACGGGAAGAATTCCTGTGTATACAGCTACTTTTCCGCCGGGCATACACCATGCATTAAGCTCATTGCTCTGTATAAGGTTAAACTCCCAGCTGTAATTGGCAATATCTGCAGAACGTCCGATGGACTGGTAATATCTTTCTGCGGCAGATTTTATTCTGGATCCTACACTCACTACCCTTTTTGCATCTGCCGTTCCTGTAACTACTTTGGATTTTCCCAGTGTTGATCTGTATTCCTGGGCAGACATGGTCATAATTTCAGAATTGTTTGCCAGCTGCAAAGAAGATCTTCCCGTAATTGGGTTTGTAGTACATGCTGAAACAGTAAGAGCCAATGCTCCCCCTATTCCTAAAAGATGTGTAATTTTCATATTCGAGTGTTAATAGTTCAACCTTAACAATTTTTATTCCAAAATAATTTCACGGCTGTATATTTGCATGTAATTTGATGTTTAAACCCAAATAATCCGTATTATGAAAAAGTATATCCCGATTATATTTATATTCAGCTTTCTGACGATTTTCCAAAGCTGTTCTTCTCAGAATACCGTTCCGTCTCAGGCGGTCAATATGATGGTAAATGCACAGGATTTTTCTTTCCGTGCACAGAGGGCAAATCCCACCAACTATGATGTAATCAACGTAATGACCTCTTTGCCCAATGCCCCGGCTACGAGAATACTGGATCTTTCAGGGAGCAATTATTCCATTGATTTAAAAAATGACAAGCTTGATGTAGCACTGCCTTATTTCGGAAGGGTCTTCAACCCAAGCTACGGAAATACGGCACAGAACAGTTACCGGTTTTCATCAAAAGACTTTACGGTAAACAAATCACAGAATAAGAAAGGGAACTGGATCGTAAAAATAAAAGTGAATGACCAGTCTACGGTAGACGAAATTACCATTGAGGTGTTTAAAAACGGTAAAGCCTTTACTTCTGTAAGAAGCAATGACCGACAGCCTATTTCTTATGATGGGTATATTACCAAAAATGAAGAGCAGAAAGCCCAGCCTTAATTAGGTTTATTTAGAAACTGTTCCACAAATAATTTTGCTTCTGTACTGGGGTTTGAAATCATTGCAGAAGCATTTTTTTTATGCCGAATATAAGCTTCTTCCAGAGAATTATCCTTCTTCACCATTGACAGTATGTATTCCTGCACCCAGTATTCGAAGCGTTTCTCTGCCTGTTGGGTCCTTACGGTTTCAAAGCGGTTATTTTTCTTTTTTAAACTGATAAACTCATCAATTTTTTCAAAAACATCTTCCAATCCGTTATTATTCAAGGCAGAACCTAACAAAATGGGCACTTTCCAGTCTTTTTCCTTTGGCGGAATAAAATCCAGGGCCCGTTTCAGTTCAAGCCTGGTATTTTTTGCCTTTTGCAGGTTATCGGGATCTACTTTATTAATGAAAACCACATCTACCATTTCCATAATCCCGCGTTTGATTCCCTGAAGTTCATCTCCCCCGCCGATAATTTTCAGGAACAGAAAGACATCGGTGATATCGGCAACCAACACTTCAGACTGCCCCACGCCTACCGTTTCTATTAAGATATAATCATAGCCTGCCGCTTCACAGATCATCATGGTTTCAAATGTCGTATTGGCAACGCCGCCTAAAAACCCGGAACTCGGAGAGGGACGGATAAAAGCATTTTCTTCCCTGGCAAGCTCTTCCATTCTTGTTTTATCCCCCAAAATACTTCCTTTGTTTATCGAAGAACTGGGGTCTATGGCCAGAACGGCTACTTTTTTACCGTTTGAAATGGCAAGCCTTCCGAAATTTTCTATAAAAGTAGATTTCCCGGCTCCCGGAACTCCGGTTATCCCTATCCGTACCGAATTTCCTGTAAATGGCATCATCTGTTTCAAGAGTTCCTCTGCCTGCTGCCGGTGCTCGGTTTTCTTACTTTCCACCAATGTAATCGCTTTCCCGATCAGGCGTTTGTTCCCTGACCGTATTCCTTCTATAAGCTCTTGTGTAGAAAATTTCATTGATTCAAAAATAAGGATTAAACAGTGAATGATCAATAGTGAATTTGATATTGAACATGTTTTTAAGATTAAAATTACAGGAAATTACAGACTGTGCGTCAAAACACAGAATCTGAATCCTGCATCTGATACCAGAAAACAGCAATTTACAGGTGAAAGAATCCGCCATGTATTTATCTGCGGCTAATTTGTATCCCGTCTAAATTATCCCTGATTCCATTAATGAGAAAAGGAAATTCTTACATTTGCTTCATTCAAATAAATAAGTAAACATGAAAAAAATTATCGCTGCAGCATCATTTACAGCTCTTGTATTGTCATCCTGTACTCCGAAGGCAACAACAGCAACAGCACCGATGGCTGCAACGTCTACAGCAGAACAGATTGCCCAGGGAAAAACGATCTTTGAAAATTCCTGCGGAAGATGCCATAAATTACCGGACCCGGCTGCTCATACTCCGGTACAGTGGGTAGGAATCATGAATTCCATGGCGCCGAAAGCGAAGTTAACTGATGAGCAGCACCAGTGGGTTTATGATTATGTGGTTTCTGCGAAAAAATAGTCAATTAAAAAATAGCTTCAAAAGCTGTGTTAAATACAGACTGATCTCTGTCAATAAAAAGTAAGATTAGAATACGATAAAAGGAGACCTATTGGGTCTCCTTTTTCTTTTCAGTTTTGTTTTTCTGCCTTTTAGACCGGATGAACTTCTTCCGTTCTTTTACCAGTTCCAGACTGCCCGGAGTAAAACAATGTTTTTCCGCTTCTTTTAAAAATTTCAGGGCATTTACCAGGCTTCCTCTTTTTTCGGAAAGCAGAGACCGGTGCATCCAGATTACTGACCTGTCGATTCCTTTGATTTTTAAAGAATATCTGATGAGTTTTTCTGCTTCCCGCAGATCTTCATTGTCCAGAAGGCATTTGATATAGTACTGCGGAACATTGAGACTGGTCATGTCACACTGCATTGCTTCTTCAAAATAAAGTTTTGCCTTATTATAATCCGTGAGCATTTCACTGTAGATTCTTCCCATCAGGCACAGGCTGTCTGCATCTTCGGGATCGTAGGACAGCGCATAATTCAGTGCTTCCAGGCAATCCGGCAGGCTGTAAGGATAATGATCCAGAGCCTCGAAATAATATTTGCTTTTAGTTAAGGTCATTTCTGTAGTTTTTTAATTCATTTTTTAAACTGTTCCTTTCTTTTTTGAAAGATTTTTCCTGATAAGACTTTTTAAAATCTGTTCCGGAAAATGTACGGACCGGATTTCCCCGCTGTACCTGCAGGTGATTGTTCCAGGTTTCCTGCATCCTTTTCTGAAGCTGGCTTATATTATGCTCCAGGACTTTTTCTTTTAATCTTGTGACAGACCGTTTTTTATTCTCCAACTGAGATCGTGAATCCTGTACGAACACGCTTTGCCCCGTCGGCAAATGAGTAGCCCGAACAGCAGTATTCACTTTATTCACGTTCTGTCCGCCGCTTCCCTGGCTCCGGGCCGTCTGAAACTGGATATCTTGTTCACTGAAATTAATCATGTCCAATCCTTCAAGCTCAAAAATACCGATGAACCAGTTGCTTCTTTTGTGCAGTTTCCGGAATGTACTTTTCCCTGTCCAGCAGATACTTCCCAGCCATTTTTTTAAAAATCCCTCCAGCTCTTTTGATTTTAAAAGGATGGTTACGGATTTTACCGTCAGATTTTCATCACCGGCTTCACGGTGAATGATTTCATAGTCTATAGTATGCGCTTTTGCATCCTCGAGGAAAACCTTCAGCACTTTGGCTGCTACCCACTGGCATTCTAAAGGCCCTCTTCCTGCGGTGAGCTGTATTAATTTTTCCACTTTTGTAAAATTTTTAAGATCGCTTCTCTGTTTTTAGCTTCTTTAATAAATGTTGGCAGTCTTTCTACCATTCGCATTCTGTAAGGCAGTCTTGTCCTTAAATCTGATGAAACATAATTCTCCATTTCTAAAAGATGTTCCCGGTTCTTTGCCCAGAATAATTTGTTCTTAAAATCTTCCTGAAAATAATAAGGACAACCAAAAATCCGGTCATGTATTAATCCTTCCTGTTTCGTAAAAGAATTTAAATATTTTTCAGTTTTCGGCTTAATCTGAAAAGAAGCATCACATCCATCACATTTTACCAGAACAGTTTTAGGCTTTTCTTTCAGATTTCCCTGTTCATAGCGGATAGGATGCGCACACATGGGACAGTTAATATTCACAAATACTTTGTAAACCATCAGATCATGTCCATTTTTCTTCAAATTACAATGCCTGCATTCCAAGGTTGCCTGTTTGTAGCTATGTTCATTTTTCACGACAGCATCTTCTCCGCAATCCGGACAGACGACAAATATATTATCGTCGTAATTGAAATATTTCTGCTGATATATTTTTTTCATTTTATTAATTAATTTTCGACTGTTTACAGTTCAACTGCCAGCTAAAATCTATCAGCCGGCAATTACAGCCTATCAATCATTTTACTTATCCATCCTCACAATTCGCGGCTGAAAAGTACCGAGGATATCCACCAGCTCACTTTGGGCATTCATGACGTCATTGATATTTTTGTACGCCATCGGAGCTTCCTCGGTATTTCCGCCCATTAAAGTGACATTCTTGAGTTTTAATTCTTTTCTGATGTCATTCTGAGTGAAAAGATTCCGGCATTCTCCCCTTGAAAAAGCCCTTCCGGCTCCGTGTGAAGCAGAGTTCAAAGACTCAGAGTTTCCTTTTCCGCGAACGATAAAACCTTTTGCCGTCATTGATCCTGGGATCATTCCCAGCTCATTTTCACTAGCCGGTGTGGCGCCTTTTCTGTGAACAATCACTTCTTTTCCGTTATGGATTTCTTTCCATGCAAAATTGTGGTGGTTTTCAATCCTGGCTTTTACGCGTCCGCCGACTGCTTTCACCAGTCTTCTGTGAATATCGTCATGACAGGCTGAAGCATAATCTCCGGCCAGGTTCATTGCTGTCCAGTATTCTAGCCCGAGATGCGTATCCAGATCCAGCCAGGCGAAGTTCTGCGCTTCTTTCGGCAGCGGACATTGTTCTGTCGCAACTCTTGAATAGTACTGGGCGATTTCCGCACCCAGTCCGCGTGAGCCGCTGTGAGAAAGAATCCCGAGGTATTTCCCTTTTGGGAGCCCGATCTGCGCATCTTCTTCCGTAATCTGAACTTCCCCGAATTCCACAAAATGGTTTCCGCCGCCGGAACTTCCCATCTGTTTGATGGCTTTGCCTTTCAACCTTCTCAAAACCGGAATCATATCGAACGTATCCCTGTCGAAAATTTCATGATCGATATGGGATTTATGCGTTTCATACATCCCGAATTTCGTGTGCTCGGCCAGTGCTTTTTCATATTTATCTTTCGCTCCGTCCAGATATGAAACCGGCGTATCCAGAATACTCAGGCTCATCCTGCAGCCGATATCCATCCCGACTCCGTAAGGAATTACGGCATTTTCTACGGCGAGCACACCGCCGATCGGGAGGCCGTAGCCGCTGTGTGCATCAGGCATCAGCGCGCCCTGCACCGCAATTGGAAGCTTCAGCCCTGTGTACAGCTGGCTTTTGGCTTCATCTGAAATCTGAGTCCCGAAAATCTGAAAAGACGTCCGGTTGGCATTCAGCATCCTTTTTTCTGTTTTATTTGATGAAAGCAGGGCTTCCGCGATTTGTCCGAAGGTTAAATCTTTTTCGTAGTTCTCCGGACTGACCAGAATTTCTTTCAGAAGCGATTTTACATGATGAATATTCTTCGTTGCAAAATTCCTTTTCATCACCTCCAAAGCGATGTTGACGCTCTGGTTGTTCGGGTAGCCTAATTTTAATATATCTTTTCCTTTTAGTTTTAAATTTCCCATTGTTTTAATAAGATGTTAGATATGAGATGCCAGAGGTTAGACTTTAAGCATCTGATTTTTTTCAACTAAATAATTAGTCAAATTTAATTTATGATCATTTTGATTAGTAAGAAATAAATCCTTCCTTCGTCAAAATGACAATGTGGAGTATTTCTTTAGCCCCGATGGAAACGGCATCCTTTTTTGCACGGCCTGAAAAGCGCTGGCAAAAAAGATACAGTGGACAGCGGGATTAAGCTCCTGATTAAAAAATGATTTCGGGGAAACTGGTTTGAGTTTGAAATATTGCGCAATAAAAAACCCGAAATCTTATGACTCCGGGTTCTGATATTTCATTATACTGTTATTCTAAGAATGTACCCAACCACGAAGCCTTACCACCATAAGCGGTAAACTGAAAGGAGAATTATGATCTAATATGAACATTGCTTCGTTGTTTTTTAATGGGTTAAACTTTATTTTCTGCTGCAAATATATAAAATTTTATTAAATCCAGGGTTTATTTCTAATTTTTTTGTAATTCACAGATAAACGGGTTTCGTTCATTACAAAAGGTTATATTTGTTTCTTACACTTAATAATTATGAGAAACATTTTAATGAGACCATTGTTCTACGTATTTGCGTTTGCAGTCCTGCTTTCCTGCAATTCCAATAAGAATAATGAAATTCTGGCGTATACCACAGACACGACATTGGGATTGTCCAGGGTTAATTTAAATACCATTTCAGAAAAAATTCCCGTTGATAAGATTTTAAAGGAGAAGAAAAACCTGAAAGATGACGAAAAATTCTTTTTGCAGCTGGTAAGCAAGCCTAAAGAATCTGGTATTGATACGGACAAGCCTCTTTATTTTATTATTGACCAGGGTAAATCTGCCTATGATCCTGACGCAAAAGCATTCTTCTGGATCAATGACAAGGCAAAATTCCAGAAAAGCATGTCTGATCTTACTAAAAGCAAGGTAAGCATTGATAATAAAGACTATATCTATGTTGACGGCAAGCTGTCCGGCAGCATAAAAGGTGACCTGGCCATTATTTCCAGCGAAAAATCTTACAGCCCTTATGCGGGTTACGGTTCCATGGGCGGATCTTCAGGCAGTGTGCCAAAACTCAGTGAAAAATATTTTACGGATTTCTGGGGAAGAAAAGGCACTTCAAGCACCGTGATCAAAGAACAGGTGGATCAGTCTTTGGTAGATAACAAAGACATCAGCGGCTGGGTAAACCTTTCTGCTGTAGCAAGCTACCTTTCAAAAGGATATATTGAAACTCTTGCTGTAAATAAACTGATTAAAGATTCAGGGATGGGCTTTGATTTCAACTTTGACAAAGGGAAAGCTGAAATGGATACCAAGACCTTCTTTAATAATGACATGAAGAAAGTGGTGGAGAAATATTATGATAAAAATAAAGTCAACTATGATCTTGTAAAAAATGTTGAACTGGACAATGCAAAATCGTTTACAGTGGGGTTCTTCAGCCTGGATTTTATGAAGTACCTGATAAAAGAAGCCGGTTTTGAAGCTACCGTAAACCATTACCTGGCATCAACCAACAAAACACTGGAAGATATCACTTCCACTTTTACAGGAGATTATGCTTTTGTAGACTTTAAAGCTGCACCAACGGACAGTATGGATTATTCCTACAGATCCAATAACGCGCTGGTATTGGGTTTCAATCCGGATAAGAAAGAGCAGCTGGCTTCATTGTTACAGGGCCCAATCGGAGCAAGTAAAAAATACATGATCGGCAAAAATGAAGTGATCTTTTCTGATGACGACACGGTAATTTATCAGTTCCAGAACAAGAAGGCGGGTAAAAACTCAAAACTTGATAAAAAATCCGGGGTTACCGCTTATTCATGGTCTGACGGGAATGATTATAATCAAAAACACGATGCTGCCGTAAAAGTAACCAATATGGTTAATGAATCTAAGGAAGACGACGGAAACCTGGTTTCCAAAACGGTCTTTACACTGGATAAAAAGGATGAAAATGCATTGTATTATTTAATTATGAATGGATAATATTGTTTTAGAAAATATCTCCCCGAAATATTTTACACCAAAAAATATTGAACAATCTGAAATCTGGAATCGCAATATTGTTTTTCAGAAAGGGAAAAAGTTCCTGATTGTTGCGCCTTCCGGAAGCGGAAAATCTACTTTGGCCACCGCAATACTGGGAACCCATTTTCAATATGAAGGAAACATAAAGTATGATCAGCAGGTGGTAAAAGACCTGCATCTGGAAAAAATTGTGGAGCACAGGAAAGCGGGAATAAGCCTGCTGTTCCAAGATGTCAGGTTAATTAAGAACCTTACGGTTTCAGAGAATATCCTGCTACGTGTTTTTGACAAGGACCGGAAAAAGTTCATTCCGAAAATGGAAGAGTATGCAGAAAGACTGGGAATCAGGAACCTGCTTGATAAAAAAGCGGAAAACTGCTCGTATGGGGAGAGACAAAGAAGCGCCATCGTTAGAAGCTTAATCAATCCGACAGATTTCCTGGTGTATGACGAATGTTTCAGCCACCTGGATTTCAACAACAGAAAAATTGCATTTTCATTGATCGATGAGGTGTCCCGGGAAAGCGGAAGTTCGGTTATATTCTTTGAATTGAATGAATTTCCTTTTGAACATGAATATCAAATTCTTCATTTATAAAAGCGTATGAAGAAAATTTTTAACTCAGTGATCCTGTATGCAGGATTATTTATAGCCTTTATCCTGGTGCTGTCCTGCCTGCAGCTGTATGAAAATGCCAACCGGCTTTTCGGGAACAAAAGCAGTGACAGCAACTACTGGCTGACTTTCAGCAAGAAAATTACGCCTGATAATATCGGGCGGAGGGAACTGCTCGGATTCAATGAAAAAGATATTGCCGGACTTAAAAAATGGCAGGAAGTGGAAAGCGTGTATCCGTTTTCGGCGAACGAGTTTAAAGCTTCGGCAAACGGCGGCGACTTCATTCCTTTTTATACAGACCTGTATTTTGAAGGCGTTGATATAAAAGCAATTGATGTTCCATTGACCGAAGAAGAATTCCAGGTAAGAGGTGACGAAATCCCGATTATTATTTCAAGGGAATACCTGAACCTGTACAATTACGGATTTGCTTTAAACCAGGGCCTGCCGCAGATTTCAGAAGATTTTGCCAAGAAAATTGAGGTTAACATCAATATTGTTGTCAATAAACAGAATAAAACATACCGCGGAAAAATGGTAGGGTTATCAGACAGGATTCATTCCGTGCTGATTCCGAAAAAGTTCCTTGATTCTTTAAATTTAGCAGAAAAGCCTCAGCTGGCCAATCAGCCTAAAATTTTTAACAGGGTTCTGGTACAGGTACAAGATTCCGGCGATGAAAGCCTGATTTCAAAGATGAAAGAACACAATTATGAATCCAATCAGGAGAGCCTGCGTTCTGCCAAGATAAAATCAAAACTTTTCCTTGTGCTCAACCTTATTGCTTTATTGGGAATTTTTATTTTCGCCCTGTGTCTTTATATTATCGTAAGCTTTATTAAAATCCAGTTTCTGGAAAAACAGGAGGAAGTATCGATTAAAAACAGCCTGGGATATTCACCGAAAAAAATGGTAGGCGATATCAGCAGACGGTTCTGTATCAACTTAATGATTGTTCTGGCAGTCAGTTTAGCCGTAATTGCCGGAGGACAGTACTTTTTAGCACAATCAGGTGTTTCTAACGGACTGTTATCCATGTATATCAATCCTCTGCTGTGGGCAGCGATCATTATAATCCCGGTACTGGTTTATTTCTTTGTGAAAGAACTGATCTACCGCTGGCTGATCAGATCCTGGAAAATATAAAAAAGGCCGTCAGATTGGACTGCCCCCAAAAAGTTAGACACTTTTTAGGGGTATTTTTTAATTATGGGGATATCAAAATATAGTTTAGAGTTTAAGCAAAGCTGCGTAGAGAAGATTTTAGGAAGTGATCTTTCAATAAAATCACTGGCACATAAATTTGGTCTGGATCCGACAATGGTTCGCAAGTGGGTTCGGTTTTATGAGTTATATGGAGCGCAGGGACTGCAGCGCAGGAGCAATAGCACGTATGATGTAAAATTCAAATTAGTCGTTTTAAAAACAATCCATGAAAAGGGTTTGTCGGTAAAAGGGGCGGCYGCTGTAAAGTTTAATATTGCAGCGGAATCCAGTATCCTGAACTGGCGGCGGGATTACGAAAAAAGTGGTATTTTAGGTCTGGAAAACAAACCGCGGGGAAGACCGAAAATAATGAGTGACTACAAACGTAAGAAAAGAAAATCTGACAAACCGCTGACCCGCGAGCAGGAACTGCTTTTGGAAAACGAAAGGTACGCGCCGAGATTGCAKTTCTAAAAAAGTTGGACGCCTTAATTCTGGCAAGGAAAAAACCGGAATCATAGAGGAATTGAGGCAGGAATTTGATCTGGCAGTTTTGCTGGATTGTACATCTATGGCGAGAAGCAGCTTTTACTATCATCAGAAAATGCTTCAGAAGAATGATAAATATGCTGAGATAAAAGCATTGATAAAACAGATCTATCACAGGCATAAAGRCAGGTTTGGATACAGGCGTATCACKTTGGTAATTAAAGAAAAAGGAATTACGGTCAATCATAAAACAGTAATGAGACTGATGRAAGTTCTGGGACTTAAAAGCATCATTAGGGTAAAGAGRTACAGATCCTACCGTAGAGAGYCTGGTAAGACAGTACCGAATATTCTGGAAAGGAATTTCAGGGCAGATCAACCGGGCAGGAAGTGGGCAACCSATGTGACGGAGTTCAATGTCTCCGGAAATAAACTGTATTTATCCCCCATAATCGATCTTTTCAATGGAGAAATCATCAGCTATGAACTTTCTGAGAAACCTGTTTTTGCACAAATTGTAAATATGCTGAAAAAGAGTTTCAGGAAAATAAAGAATACAAAAGACATCATTCTCCATTCTGACCAGGGTTGGCAATATCAGATGAAAGCCTATCAGCATCTGTTAAAAGAAAAAGGAATCATCCAAAGTATGTCCCGAAAAGGAAACTGTCTGGATAATGCRRTAATCGAAAACTTCTTCGGAACACTAAAATCCGAGATGTACTACACCAGAAAATTYAAAACCATTGACGAATTGAAAAAAGAAATAAAAGAATATATCAATTATTACAATCAAATAAGACTTAATCTAAAAGGAAAGAGTCCGGTACAGTACCGAACTCTTTCCTATCAAAATATTATTTAATTTTGTCTAAACTTTTGGGTGCAGTCTAGATTGACGGCCTTTTGTTTTTGTATAATGTTTAGTTTATGAATCTTCAGAACCCAGACTGTCCATTTCATCCTTCATTCCTCTGCCACTGTCGGAATGATAAGATCTGTCAGATCCTAAAAAGTAAATGTTATGCCTTGCTTTTGCGATAATCCCGTTGTACTCGTCTTCAGACATCCCTTCCGGCACATCACTCTGGTTTTCGGACGGTTTTCCATATACTTCAAGAGCACCGTTTTCATTTAATACTGATTTTGCCACTTTAGCCTGTTCCAGATTATCTGCATACACAACGATGTTGTTTCTTCCTATACTGTGCTTGCGGTAGGTATCCAACATCTCTGCATCGTGGGCAAAGGTATATTCAAAAAAACCTTTGGTCTGCTCGTCTTCCTGATAATGATCAGCTGACAGGCCGCTTTCAACACTTGATTTTGAAACAATAATATCTGCTTCGTCAAAGCCTTTTGCTTTTAAATCTTTTTTAATATCTTCTGTATCTACAGTTACCGGAAATACTGAAATTACTGTATACGCCATAATATTTTTTTTAATTGCGGTTAACAGTACAAAAGCCATGCAACTTATGAGGTATTTAAGTTAAATTTAATTTAAAAACCTTTCAAGAATATCTACTGCACACTTGGGAAGATTTGTTCCCGGGCCAAAAATAAAATCAGCACCATTGGCATATAAAAATTCGTAATCCTGTTGTGGAATGACTCCACCAACCACAATTGTGATATCATCCGCCCCGAGTTTTTTCAACTCTTCCACCACCTGAGGAACCAGAGTTTTATGGCCTGCTGCCAAGGAAGAAACCCCCAAAATATGAATATCATTCTCTACGGCCTGCTTGGCAACTTCTTCGGGCGTCTGGAATAGCGGGGCAACATCTACGTCAAATCCCATATCTGCAAATGCCGTAGCTACCACTTTTGCGCCTCTGTCATGGCCGTCCTGCCCCATTTTAGCGACCATCAGCCTCGGGCGCCGGCCTTCTTCTTCTTCAAATTTCCCTGTAAGCTCAAGGGCTTTTCCAAAATATTCATTTTTACCGGCATTCATTGCGTATACTCCTGAAATGGTTCTGATATTGGCTTTATACCTGCCAAAGCTTTCTTCCATCGCATCGCTCATTTCCCCCAGCGTCACTCTTCTGCGCGCCGCTTCAATGCACAATGCCAGAAGATTTCCCTGACCGGATTTTGCAGACTCCCGGATTTCGTTCAAAATCTGTTCAACAGCACCGGCATTTCTTTCCGTTTTTATGGTGTTCAGTCTTTCAATCTGCTTCCTGCGGACTTCTGTATTATCAATATCTAAAATTTCAATCTGGCCCTGTTTTAAAACCGACCTGAATGAATTGACTCCAATGATGAATTCTTCACCGCTGTCAATTTTCGCCTGTTTCCTTGCCGCAGCCTCTTCAATTCTCATCTTCGGAATCCCGGCTTCAATGGCTTTGGTCATACCGCCTTCCTGCTCTACCTCATCAATGTATTTCATGGCTTCTTCAATCATCTGCTGGGTCAGGCTTTCCACCAGATTGCTTCCGCCCATAGGATCAACCACATCGCAGATCCCGCTTTCCTGCTGGAGGATAATCTGGGTATTTCTTGCAATTTTTGCTGAATAATCTGTCGGGAGCGCAATGGCTTCATCCAAAGCATTGGTATGAAGAGACTGTGTACCGCCTAATGCCGAAGACAGGGCTTCAATTGCTGTCCGGGTAATATTGTTGAATGGCTCCTGCTCCGTTAAAGACCACCCTGATGTTTGGGAATGGGTCCTTAACGCCAGGGATTTAGGGTTCTGTGGGTTAAACTGCTTCAGAAGGGTTGTCCAGATGTATCTTGCCGCCCTCATTTTGGCAATTTCCATAAAATGATTCATCCCGATGGCCCAGAAAAAGGACAGCCTCGGTGCAAAATCGTCCACGTTCATTCCGGCCTGTATTCCGGTCCTTACGTATTCCAATCCGTCTGCCAAGGTATAGGCCATTTCTAAGACCGGTGTGGCACCGGCTTCCTGCATGTGATACCCTGAAATAGAAATCGAATTGAATTTAGGGATATTTTTAGAAGTATATTCAAAGATATCGGCAATGATCTTCATGGATGGTGCCGGCGGATAAATATAGGTATTCCTCACCATAAATTCTTTGAGAATATCATTCTGAATGGTTCCTGAAAGCAGTTCCTGGGATACGCCCTGTTCTTCTGCTGCTACAATATAGAATGACAGGACAGGCAGAACGGCTCCGTTCATCGTCATGGAAACCGAAATCTGGTCTAACGGAATTTCATTGAACAGAATTTTCATGTCTTCCACAGAATCAATGGCCACTCCGGCTTTCCCTACATCACCAACCACCCTGGCATGATCCGAATCATAACCTCTGTGCGTTGCAAGATCGAACGCTACAGAAAGTCCTTTCTGTCCTGCCGCCAGATTTCTTCTGTAAAAAGCATTAGACTCTTCGGCCGTTGAAAATCCTGCATACTGACGGACAGTCCACGGCTTCTGGACATACATGGTGGAATATGGCCCTCTTAAATAAGGCGCCATTCCCGGAGCAGTCTGTGTTAAGGATTCATCTTTAATATCTTCTTTTTTATATGAAGATTTCAGCTGCAATCCGTCTTTTTCAAACTGATAAATTTCCGATGTTTTCCCGGTTATGTTAAATTGAGGAGCTTTATTCTGAACTTCCCTTCTCATACTTGCAGATTTATTAGATGGCTAAAATTACACATTTTTAGCAATATAGTTGCTGAAAGAATAATAGCTTTCCTTTCTTTCTACTTTCTTCCGAAAACTTAAGTATTCCCTTACCAGGAAAGGAAATTTTCTTTGTAATTTTAGATTTACATAAAAAAATCCGGATGAAGAATCATCCGGATTATGATAACAAGCTATATTTGATTGCTATTTTTTGATAAGCTTAGTATTAATTGTTTTTGAATCAGTTGTAAGGGTTATCACATAAACTCCTTTTACTAATCCTGACACATCAATTCTTTGACCATCAACTTTACCACTTTGAACCAATCTAGCGTCGGCACTGTAAATTTTATAATCTGCCTTTTCTTTTAAATTTTTAATCTCAACAAAAGTATCGGCCGGATTCGGATAGATGGAAATTTCTGATTTTGTATTATCCGTTTCGCCTACAGCCAATACCGTTTCAGATATTTTTACCGGAAAATCTCTGAAGGAACCTGCTGAAATATTTGGCACAAACGGGCTTCCACATGGATTCGTTACTGTATTATAAAAACTGCTTGCAACTCTCATTCGCAAAGTTTTTTCTCCTGCATAAGCTGTACTAGGAACAGTAAAGGAAAGTGTACTTTGGTGGAAATACCAACCTATCCCTGAATTCAGAACCGGAACCCCTGATTTAGAACCAACCTTCTCCGATGCTTCAAAAACACCATTTCTGTTATAATCAATCCAGATATCAATCCAATCATTAAACCCAGCCTCATTTCCTACATTTCTGTAGGTAACTGTATACTGATTTCCTTTTATCAGGTTTATTGTTTTGGTTGCATCTTCACTAAAATCCAGATATGTTTTGGCAGAAGTATTTAGTGAGTTAACTGCATATACCAAATTCGAAACATTTAGGTTTACAAGTCCACTGATATACGGACTGTTCAGGTTATTTCCCCCTGTGGTCATCAGACAGTAATCAACTCCTGTTCTTAATGCTTTCGTTTTAAATGTATAATTATTTGAGAAAGCTCCCGGCACTGTATTTACAACTGCCGCTACTCTTACTTCATAGTTGGTTTCATCTTCAAGGCCCGTCAAGGAAATACTGTTAACACTGCTTGTTGCTGTAGCCCATGTAGGCTCTCCGACTTTCCTGTAATTCACTGAATAACTTGCTCCCGGTGTGCTGTTCCAGCTGATCAGGGCTGCGGTTCTGAAAATATCAGCATCTCTTGCTGCCAAACCGGTTGGAGCATTTGTAGTAGAGGTAGGAGCAGTACCAATATTTATAAGTGGAGATACAGCATAGAAAATATTACCAATTGCTGACACCCTTAATTTTACTGCACCCGTTAAACCTGAAGGCATCTGTGCTGTATAACTGCCGTTATTTGGAGTTGATGCTGCTAAATCTGTCCATGTAATCCCATTATCTGTAGTATAGTCTATTTTTACATTAGCTACGTTATAAGGTGCTGCGTTCGTATTGGCCACGTCCCACCGAATGGTATTGGCTGCGTTATTGTACAAAACAGAAGATGCTGTAAATCCGTTAAACTTAAATGGGCCGTCATTAGCTACTGTCACTGTTGTCTCAGAGGAGGAAAGCATCGGTCTCAATGCATTTTCATCTCTTACAGTTACAGCATATTTTAATGTCCGCGGAACATATGAAACGGTTTCCCAAGTTGCTTTACTGGTAAGCGTACCATTCATAACTAATGGTAAACTAGGAAAATATCTTCTTCCACTGGTTGTACCGAAGAAAGATCTGGCAATAGAGCCTTCTGTATTATACCCCCAGCCACTGTCTCCTGAAATAGAATTTGTAATACCTACACTGTCATACTGTTCCCATGTATATTTCAAAGGATCATTTTGTGCATCTGTTGCAGTTGCATCTAAATAGTAAGCAGTCCCTTTAGGAATAGTATAAGCAGTAAGTGCAGAAATTACCGGCGGTGTATTTGTTGTAACATCCTGGGATGTTCCGCATGTTGTTTTGCCTTCTAAACTCGTTAATATCTGATCAATTGATTTATAATGGAAATACGCATCAGAATTTGCCTGCACATTATCCTGCGTAATCCCTGCATATGCCATTATTGTTGTTCCTCCTCCAGGTTCTACATTTGCACCGGAACCTTCATTTGCATGGGAAAATGTATGATTACCTCCCAACTGATGTCCCATTTCATGGGCTACATAATCTATATCAAATAAATCTCCGGTAGGGTTTGTACTTTGTGTAAATCCTGAGCCTTTGGCTAAAGAATTAGCATTAGCAGGATTAACACAGGTAGATCCTATTGATCCTGCATTTCCATTACCTCCGTCAGCATTAAATACATGCCCCATATCATAGTTTGCATTTCCGACCAGAGAAGTTAATGTCTGCTGTAATTGTAAATTCAAATTATTATTGGAGTATGGATCAGAAGCCGGATCTGTAAATATAATATTAGGAAGATCCTGTATTATTAATTTTATACCAAAATCTTTTTCAAAAACACCGTTTACACGGGTCATTGTATTATTCATCCGTGTAACTGCATTGGGAACTGAACCGGCAGCCTGGGTATATTCTCCTGTAACGGACAGTGCCAGCCTATACGTTCTGTATTTTGTACTGGACGGCCTACTTGTAATGCCTACGCCGGACAGTTTTTTTTTGCCGTTCTCTTCAAGCTTCTTAATATCCTTTGTTAATTCCCGTTCTTCCGTTGTACATTCAAAACCATGGTCACCGGCGTCTCTTTTTGTTTTGTAAAAAACACCATATGTTTTTTTATCAGCACTAATAGGCTCAATAAACTGAAAAACCCCGTCTTTAATGATCATCGACTGAATCTCTGTAGGTGAAGTACTGAATCTCAGATATTTGGAAGGATCATCAACCCCGACCCCAACATAAGATCCTAATTCATATCTTTCTGCCATAGATTTTTCCATGACAGGATTGCTGTATACTGCAAATCTTTCAATTTTACCTTCTGCTGTAGGCAAAGAAATGATAAGAGGTTTTGCGCCACTGCCTGTTTCAACGGCATCTTTTAAAAGATTTCTAAGTGATGTTAAATCTACTTTATAAGCATATTTCACTTCTACCTCTTTTCTAATTTCAGAAACCTTCTGAGAAGATGGCTCCCATCGCTGTGCGTAAGCACTGGTAGCAAGACCAGCCAATGCACAAATTAGTAAAATTCTTTTCTTCATAATATCAAATTAATAAATTTTTAAATATGTAGCACAAATATAAATAATAGAGCACGATAAAATATAAAATGCTCCCATTTTAACATTTCAATCTATAAAGTTATTTTTTTATTTCTTTAATCCCCATTTCAAACAGCGCAAAAGAAATAAGATCTGCATTTTCACTGATGACCTGATCGGTTGCCCTTCCGGCTCCGTGGCCTGCATTTTTTTCAATTCTCAATAAAACCGGATTGCTGCAAGCCTGTTTTTCCTGCAGTTCTGCACCGAATTTAAAGGAGTGCGCCGGAACAACCCTGTCATCATGATCGCTTGTGATAATCATGGTTGAGGGATAGCAGGTTCCTGCTTTTACGTTATGAACCGGAGAATAGGATTTCAGATATTCAAACATTTCCCTGCTGTCTTCCGCTGTTCCGTAATCATAGGACCAGCCGGCCCCGGCCGTGAATTTATTGTACCTCAGCATATCCAGAACACCTACTCCCGGAAAGGCAACCTTTGCCAAATCAGGACGCATGGTCATGGTTGCCCCTACCAGCAATCCGCCATTTGACCTTCCGGAAAGCGCCATGTATTCTTTTGAAGTGTATCCTTTATTCTGAAGGTATTCTCCGGCTGCGATGAAATCATTGAACACATTTTTCTTGTCCATTTTCGTTCCTGCATCGTGCCATTTTTTACCGTATTCGCCACCGCCACGGATGTTCGGAACCGCATAGATGCCTCCGTTTTCCATCCAGATGGCATTTACCACGGAGAAAGCGGGTTGCAGGCTGATATTGAAACCTCCGTAAGAATATAGGATTGTTGGGTTTTTACCGTCAAGCTTTGTCCCTTTTTTGTAATTGATCATCATCGGGATTTTGGTCCCGTCTTTTGAAGTATAGAAAACCTGCTCCGAAACGTAATTTTCAGGGTTAAACTTTACTTTAGGCTTCTGATACACTTCTGATTTTCCTGTATCTGCGTTGAATTTATACGTTGTGCCCGGCGTAATATAGTTGCTGAAAGAATAATAGAGGTCCTTTTCTTTTTCCTTTCCTCCGAATCCTGAAATATTTCCTTTTCCGGGAAGGGAAATCTCTCTTATCAATTTTCCTGTTTTATCGTACTGCTTCACCTGATCAATAGCATCAACCATATAAGTTGCGAAGAAATAACCGCCGCCGCCGGAGATGGCCAGCACATTTTCAGTCTGGGGAATGACGTCTTTCCAGGTTTCCGGAGACGGGTTTTTGACCGTTGTTTTTACCAAACGCATATTCGGGGCATCTTTATCGGTAAAAATAAACAGGTTATCACCTTCTGTATCAACAATGCTTACATTAATATCAAAACCTTTGTTGATCTGAATAAAATCCCCTCCGTTTTTTAAATCTTTGACATACAGCTCATTTCCGTTGGTTGCATTGGCTGCTGAAATAATTAAATACCGCTGGTCTTCAGAAACGCCTGCACCAAGATACCTTCTCGGGGTCTTGTCTCCTCCGAAAATCAGTTTATCCTCGGATTGTTTTGTACCTAATTTATGGAAGTATACTTTGTGCTTATCGGTCATTCCGGAAAGTACGGTCCCTTCTTTCGGCTTATCATAGCTTGAATAGTAGAACCCTTCATCTCCCTGCCAGGAAATCCCGCTGAATTTTACATCTGACAGCGTTTCGTCGATCTGCTTTTTAGAAACGGCATCGATGATAATGATCTTATTCCAGTCGCTTCCGCCTTCTGAGATGGAATAGGCTGCCAGGTTTCCTTTTTTGTTAAATGATAACTGGGCAAGCGAAGTAGTCCCCTTTTCTGAAAACGTATTGGGATCCAGAAAAACTTCCGTAGCTTTTGTTTTATTGTTTGTCCTGTACAGAACCGACTGTGCCTGCAGTCCGTCATTTTTATAATAATAGGTGTAATCCCCTTCTTTGAACGGTGCCGAAATTTTCTCATAATTCCAGATATCCCTCAGCTGATTTTTAATCTGATCCCTGAAAGGAATTTTTGAAAGATAATTCTGGCTGTACGCCACCTCTTCATCCACCCACTTCCTGGTCGCTTCAGAATCATTTTCCAAATCCCTGAACGGGTCTGCTACAGCTGTTCCGAAATAGGTATCTGTTTGGGTACCTTTTAATGCTTTTGGATAGATCATTTTCTGAGAATATAATGTTGCCGAAAACAAAACGCCGGCAGTTAGTAAAATCGGTCTGAATTTCATAATACGCTATTTTCCCAAAAATAAGAAATCTAAATCAAATACGGGGTTACTTACAGCTATGTGTAAATGAATTACCATATCCTAAAATTATACAAAAAAAACAGCCTTAAAAAGACTGTTTAAATTGTTGGTTAGTTAAGATTCCTGAAGTAAAATTCAGTGGCTTTCCAGAGTAGCTCCTGCGGGCCGCCATTCCAGTAATAGGTATCAGAACCGTTTTTTACCTGATAAAGATTGAATTTCTGTTCTGCCGTAACTGTTTTATCTGCTCTTTTAAGCTGATTGGCTGCTTCAATAAGGTGTTTTTTCATTTCACCTCCACCTATTTTTTTAATATCACCCATGTTCAGTGAGGCAAGATTTGAGGGGACTTTAAAGCTTATTTCGTAGGTAACTTCTGTTATTTCCTGGTCTTTCAATTCCGGGTTGGTAACTGATTTTATGGTTTTAACTTTATAGGTTCCACTTCTGAAATTATTCATTAAAACATCGAAGTAATCATGTGCCTCGGTTTTACATTTCGAGCTTACGTCAGCCGGCAGATTGGAAAGAAAAACCTGAGTAAGATTATCTACCTTTTGATTATATGCATCTTCCAGATTCATTTTGTGGGTATTGTCTTTACCTAAAAAATTAATAATATAGCTGTTAAGTTCTTTTAAAGAGTCATCATCAAAGTTTACAAAGGAATTAAAATAAAGGTGAAATACATTTTCGGGAGATAAAATATTCTGCGATTTAAAATTTTGAGTACAGAACATCAGCATTACCAAAATGGTAATCTTAAGGTTTTTCATATAGTTGTTTTAAGCGGTACAAGTACTTATGCTCTCTCACAAGATGCATAAATCTATTATTTATTCGCAAATTACATACCATATCTGAATGTTTTATTGAAAACTTAAAAATAAACAGGCTTTAAAAATATAAATAATTGAATTAAAATATTTTATTGCAAATTTTTATTTGTCATGTCCGGTTAAGTTCAAAATAAAAGCCCCCGAAATTATCCGGAGGCCTGTGTTTATCTGTACTGAAGATTTATAAATTCTCTTCTTCCCCTTTCATTTTCTCTGCATTTTCCGCCATGATCACCGCATCAATCATCTCAGAAATATCACCGTTCATGTAGGCATCCAGATTATACATGGATTTGTTAATTCTGTGGTCCGTTACCCTTCCCTGAGGATAGTTATACGTTTTGATTTTTGCGGAACGGTCTCCTGTAGAAACCATAGATTTTCGCTGTGCCGCAATGTCACCTACAGATTTCTGGACTTCAATGTCATATAATTTGGTACGGAGCATTTCCATCGCCAGTTCACGGTTGGCCAGCTGAGAACGGGCCTGCTGACAGATGACCACCATTCCGGAAGGCTTGTGGGTCAGCTGTACTTTGGTCTCCACCTTGTTTACGTTTTGTCCTCCTGCACCTCCTGAACGTGAAGTCTGCATTTCAATATCTGCAGGATTCAGTTCAAAATCAATTTCTTCGGCTTCCGGTAAAACGGCAACGGTAATTGCTGACGTGTGAACCCTGCCCTGGGATTCGGTTTCCGGGACACGCTGTACCCGGTGGACTCCGGATTCAAACTTCATGATCCCGTATACACCTTCTCCTTCCACTTTCAGGATAAGTTCTTTGTACCCTTTTGCCGCTTCATTAGAATCAGTAATTTCATGCTTCCATCCTTTGGTTTTGAAGAACATGGAATATGCCCTGTATACATCTTCCACAAAGATGGCAGCTTCATCACCACCGGTTCCGGCACGGAGTTCTACAATTACGTTTTTATCATCGGCAGGATCTTTCGGAATCAGAAGCACTTTCAGTTCTTCCTCAAGACCGGGAAGTTTTGCCTGAGCCTCCATTTTTTCCTCTTTGGCCATATCCACAAGATCTCTGTCTGAACCGTCTGCGATGATTTCTTCAGATTCTGCGATATTATCCAGAGCATTTTTATATTGATCGTAAACGCGTACAATTTTTCCTAAATCGCTGTATTCTTTATTTAACGAAGAATATTTTTTCTGATCAGAAATAACATCAGGCTGAATAATAAGGTCGGCCACCTCATTATATCTCTGTTTTATTGCTTCTAATTTTGGAATTAATGATTTAGACATAGTAAAAATTTAGTTGGCAAAGATACGGATTGATCAGTAACAAAAAAAGCTCATTTTCATGAGCTTTGCAAATTTGATCTGATCTTCAGCTTAATGCTGAATTATTTTAAATAAAGTTCAGGATTACTTTCAAAACATATTACCGGACAATCATTTTCTGGATGGCTGTTCCGGTATCTGATTTTAAGTGAACCAGATAAGTACCTGCCGGATAATTGACCTTGAGATCATAGGTTCCGTCTTCATTTTTCAGTTTAAATGAATCCAGTTTTTTACCGCTCAGTTCATAGATTGCAATTTCTCCGTTTTTGGCTTTATGGTAAATGAATTTTGCCTGTCCGTTCTTCACCGGGTTATCTGCAACCTGAAGCGACAGTTTGTTGGATGCATTCTCATCAGCTGTTGACAACGATCCGGTGTAATTTCCGAAAATCCTGAATTCTCCGGGCTGAAGTGTAACCGGAGCTGCAGTTGAAGTGACATTTAAAACAGAATTATCCATTAAGTTCTGCCACTGGCCTGTGTAAGGAAAATAGGGAACCACATTTTGCACGGACGTAGAATAGTTGGACAGGACGACAATATTTTTAACTCCGGCGTTTAACAGGTTATCATAAACATAGATTCTTGTGATTAAACCGTTGGGATCATTAGACAGATTATTGGATTCAATCGTGTAGGTTTTTGATCTGAAAACGGGATATGTATTCCTGATACTGATGATTTTTGCCCAGGTATCATATACCGATTTTCTGTTGGCATCGGTATCATATCCCAGGGTAAAGGCAACCGGCTTTTCATCTGTTCTGCAGCCGTTATTAATAGTTCCGTCCGCGCATCGGTTGATGCTGAATTCATATCCCAGTTCGCCAAACTGCCAGATCATTTTCGGACCGGGAATGGTAAAGAAGGTTGCCCCGAAAGCCTTCATTCTTGTTAAAGCTGTATTTAGGTTCTTAACATCATAGCTTCCGTTTACTGCACCATAAGCAAGATTTTTAAACATAAGCCTTTCTTCATCATGGCTTTCACCGTATCCTACAGCATGCATATTTGTAAAGCCGTGAAGCGTGTGGTTCATTCTGTCAAAATTGCTGTTCTCTTTATAGCCCATGGTATTCTGGTTATAAGATCCGTTCTGGTTGTTCCAAAGCAGCACTCCTTTTCCCTCGGCTACTCTGTAATTGGCCCATTGCTGCTCTTCCTGATCGGTTCCCAGGTGCTCAAAAATCATATAAGAATTAGGATCAATTGCCCATTGCCTGTCTGCATAATTTTTCAAGATATCTACCCGGTCCTGCTGGTAGGCATTGGTACAGGTTTCATCGGTTTCAGAACAGTTCTGGGTAAATCCTTTTGTTAAATCCCAACGGAACCCGTCAATTTTATATTCTGTCAGCCATTGCTGAAGGCATCTTTCCACATAGTATTTTGTGGCAGGGTTGGTATGGTTGAAATCATTAAACACATTATAGGAATGTTTGGGAACGGTATTAAAATAAGGGTTGTTCGCCGCTACATTTCCATAACCGTCGCCATCAGGATCCACATTCCAGAGCCTTACCAATGGTGAGCGTCCCGTTGCATGGTTAAAGGCAACATCCAAAATCACGGCAATTCCATTCTGATGGCACAGATCC
This sequence comes from Chryseobacterium sp. Leaf201, assembly GCF_001421435.1. Taxonomy (GTDB): domain Bacteria; phylum Bacteroidota; class Bacteroidia; order Flavobacteriales; family Weeksellaceae; genus Chryseobacterium. The sequence goes on along the minus strand of NZ_LMKA01000001.1, from coordinate 228,792 downwards.
ACAAATTCCTTAAATTTTTCCGGAGTACCGTAAGCTTTGTCCAGAGCATAATGGAAAGAGGTATTGTAACCCCACGACAGATTTCCTTCAAATTCCATGATTGGCATCAGCTCGATTGCATTGATGTTCAGTCCTTTTAAATAGGCGATTTTATTGATTAACGACTGCCAGTTTTTCTCCTGGGTAAAATCCCTCAACAATAACTCATATACGACCAGGTTTTCTTTTGCCGGGCGCTGGAAGTTATTTACCTGCCAGCTGTAAGGCACCTGCCCGGTTTTAAACACAGAAACCTCAAAGCCCTGTCCTGAAGGAAACGGGGGCAGGTTCGGATAGGTTGCTGAAGAGATATACTGGTCATCGTAAGATGATAAGATCTGCGGAGAATAAGGGTCTGCCACTTTCTTAAGATCATTGGTCCTGTACTGGAAAGTATACAGCTCTTGCGGCGTTAATCCGCTCAGCTCAATCCAGTATAAATCCGGGTTTGCGGTATCTCTTTTCATCAGGTAAGCATCATTTACACTCCAGTTGTTGAAGCTCCCGATGACATGAACGAAATTTTTAGCCGGCGCATACAAGGCCAGGCCTACTTTTGTATTGTCTGACGGATGATAATTAATCCCCTGCCTGATCCAGGTGGGTACTGCTTCAGAAACCACCGTTCTCGGAACCTGTAAAGTAAATGCAGAAGTTTTAGATGTTGAGCCCTGGGTAGCAATCAGCTCCATATCAGCATCTCCTGTAACGGTATAACTGTAGGTATATGAGGTAGCGGGAACTGTTGTGGAATGTACAATTGTCCCGTTGGCTTTCAACTGGAATGTCGCATTTACATTGGTTGTGGCTGTAATGTTAATAGGATTTCCTGCCGGCACTGATGTAAGGCTGCCGGCTGCGGGACTGGTCAGATTCAGATTGAGGACTCCGACGTTCACAAAAATATCAGGTGAAGTCTGATGGCTTCCTGTTTTATCTTTCAGCAGGAAACCGAATCTTCCGATTCCGGTCCTGCCGTAAAAAACAGTAGGGGTAAAGGCTAAAGAATACGTATCCGTTGCAGAATTATAATTTAATCTGTTGGCTTCACTGGAATTGTTCCAGCTGCCGTTAGTCGGACAATCCTGGCTGTTCTGGTAGTTGACATCAAATGACCAGGACCAGATATACACGGCATTGTTTGAAACGCCCCATGCCGCTTCATCAATCTGGCTTCCAGGTACCGTCAGTGTTATGGCATCCGTTTCATTAAACGGATTAGGGGTTATGGTATAGGTTATCTGCCCGAAGATCAATGTAATGACAAACAAAAATATACCGGAATAAAATTTTTTCATAAATCGGATTTAGTTAATTGAATACTAAAATAATCCATTTCTGACAATTTTTCTGCCTTTTCATAAAAAAGATCGGTTTTAACTGATGAGATCTTGTAAAACCTTTTTTTACCGATATTCTGTACTGTTAACTTCCATATTTGAAAATGCTTACGGCGCGGGACTAAGTCCCGCGCCGTAAGTTCAATAATAAAAATCTAACTTCAATGAAAGCTGTTTTCTTAACCTATCATTATTTAGACAGGCCAGAAATTAATTTTTAATTACTTTTTCAGATAAAGTCCGGCCGTTCTTTAACTTTAATTCCACGATATACATTCCGTTGGGAAGCCCCTGCATATTAATCTGGTGATCAGAAAACAGAACGGGTATTCTCTGGCCGGCAACATTGTTTACAGCTACGCTTTCGACAGCTGAATCTGTTTTGATGTGCAGGATTCCATGGGTAGGATTCGGATACACGCTGATTGGTTTAACAGTAAACATATTTTCAGAGGTGGATAATCCGGTGATATCTTTCAGGCAGCGTACCGATTCTCCCTGCCCTCTCGGAGCTCCTGATCCCGCATTCGCAATTGAAGAGCCTATGTATAGATATTTACCTCCGGAATTGGCCGTATCGGAACTCCAGTAATATCCTCTGGCACCCACATACGTAAAACTGCCGTTTGTATTGCTTCTGTTTCCTGCGGCGGACAATTTCAGGCTACTGGCATATGCGGAAGCAGGATTACCGATTCCTTCAGCACTTACCAGACCTGTCCAGTCTGCCTGTGAAGGCAACCTCCATCCCGGACCGACTGCCTTGCACGGATCTGCACCGACTGCCGAAGTGATGTCTGATGCAGAGGCAGCGTTCCAGGCATCACTGGTTGCATTGGTAGACCACCATGATGCTGAACCTGACCCTAATATAAACGCATTTATTCCGGTTAATCCGTCAGGGAAATTCGTTGATGGCGCTGATGAAGTAGCTGAATTTCTCAGCTGATGACCGTCATCCCATCTTCCCCACTGGAAAAGATCGCCATAAGAATTGGCATCATCAAAAGCGTTAGCCACCTGGGTACTTCCCAGGTTTTGCTGAAGCCAGATTTTCCCGTCTGCTCCCCGTACGGAAGCATAAGATACAGGCTGCCCTCTGTAACTGAACTTGACACATCCTGTATCTCCTGTATTGTTTCCCGGATCGGTATTGTTACATTCAGGAGCAAGGGAGATCCTTTTTACTTTTGTACCGTCCTGCGAATAGGCCAATACAAGGTAGTTACTGGTATTGTCTACCGCGAGGTCATTGAAGGTTGCTTCTCCGTCTGAAATAAAACTTCCTCCGAAAGAATTCCACATATTGGTAGCTGTATTCAGCTGATATACTGTATTTTTCAAAAAATCATCATTTTCCCAACGGCTTGCCACTACATAAGGCTTTCCTGCAGAGGTTACAGCAATAGCTACATGCTGGACACTGCCACCGGAAAAATTGGCATTCCCGAGCTGTACCCAGCTTGTGCCGTTGAATTTTTTAACGTTGAGCTTCCGTCCGTTTGCAGAATTTGAAACATAAGCTACATAGAGATTATTATTGGCATCGACGGCAATATCAGAATTGTACTGTTCACCTGAAGATGCGGCATCTACGATCGTTCCCCCTACCAATGACCAACTATCCGAAGAGGTTGCCATAACTGTATTTTCATACACCTTCACTCCGCCCGCTACGTTGCAGGTATATACTTTATTATTGGTACCGATAACCATTTCTGCAAAAACAGCACCCCCGGAAAACCCCGTATTGCCTACCTGCTCCCATACTCCGCTTGCATACCGCTGTACGGTACCGGAATCATGGCCTGAAAAAGTAAACAGAACATTGGCGGGAGACACTGCAGATGCCTGATAATTGACCGATGATACTGTGGGGTTCGGAAACTGCGTCCAGGATGAACCGTCAAACTGACGAACCTCTAAGCCCGTATCCGGATATCCTGCCTGATTGGTATAATAAATCTTCCCTGAACTATCGACTGATAATGAACTATAAGTTGCAATATCTGTGGTGATACCGGCACTGTCCCCCACATAGCTCCATGAATTTCCGTCAAACATCTGAACCACTCCTTTTCCCATGGAAACATCATAATAGGATAGATAATATTTCCCGTTACGCACGACCAGGTTATTATACGCGGTGTCTGCAGCGGAAACCGTCTGCATACCACCTGTATTTTCCCACTGCTGTGCATATGTAAAACCTCCTGCCAAAATAAGCAGGCCTATAACCGCTCCTATTTTCTGAGCTTCAAAACGTATTTTTCTGAACATATCTGATGTTATTTTTTAATAATCTTTTTTGAAATTTTCTCACCATTCTTCAGTGTGATTTCTACGATGTAAGCACCATCCGGAAAATCCTGTACATTAATCCGGTTATCGGAATAGTGAGCTTCTATTTTCCGGCCTGCCATATCGGTAATCTGGACATTCTGAATAGCCGAGTCTGCTTTTATATAAACCATATCATGGGCTGGGTTCGGATAAACGGATGTCGTACTTTTCTTAAAGTCAGAAGTTCCCAACATGGATGAGGGATCTTTAATACACCGTACAGACATTCCGCCGTCTCGGCCGGCACTGTTGGTAAGGGCAGAATACTGGCTTATGTACAGGTGCTGACCGGAACCTGTATAAGGCGATGATGATGAAGACCACAGATACAGCCTGCTTCCGGGAGAATAGAGACCGCTGTAGTCTTTCATTCCGGCTGGAACAAGTTTCAGATGGCTGGAAAGTGCAGAGTTGAACTCCGAAATATTTTCAGCAACCAATGCCGCATCCAGTTCTTCAACCGTAGGAAGCCTCCAGTTCTGCCCTACGGCTTTACAGGGATCTGCACCTATCGTTGCTGTAAAGGCTGAAACATTTTCGGCAGACCATTCGTCAGAGGTAACGCCATCTGACCACCAGTTGGAAGATGAATTGTAACCCGCAGAATAGAATCCGGTATCTCCGTCGCTCAGGCCTGAAGGATTATTAGGCACCGGTGAAGTTGCTTTAATAACTGAATTCCTCAGTTGGTGCCCGTCATCCCATCTTCCCCATTGAAAAAGATCTCCGTAAGCATCGGTATCAGTAAGGGAGGAAGCGACCTTTGTACTGCCCAGGTTCTGCTGAAGCCAGATTTTTCCATCTGCTACTCTTACGGTTGCATAGGTTACCGTTTGTGACCTATAGTTAAAACTGACACAACCTACATCTCCGGGGGTATTTCCCGGATCTGAAAGAGTACATGTCTGGGATTTTACACTTTGCATAAAACAAAGCAGAAACCCGGCTACGCTCAGCCGGCAAAAAATGCAGAATAATTTATTCATCTTAGGTTTATTTTTATTTATTCTAAATTATAATTAACTTTGCGCAAAAGTAAGACCCATATATAATCCGGAGTTATCATTTTCAAATTTTTTGTTATCCCAGACCGGGTTTTATTTAAATTATAATATTGTATGAATTGTCCGTATGAAGAGCCGAGCTGGTAAAAGATTATTGTTCAGGTCCGAAACCATTGAAATTGTCATGCTGGAAGAGCTGTCTCCTGAAAAATTTTCAAAAGCAAATATGATTGAAGGCAAATCCAGCTTCAACCTGCTGTTCCTGCTGAGCCCGCATATCCGTCTTATGGCCAGCGACTGTGGAAGAACATTTGCATTTAAAAAAAGCCAGTATATTCTTCATTACAGTCCACAGGAGAACAGCGCTGAACTGTGGACGGAAAACCAGGAACCATTAAAGTATTTTCATATTCAGATCAACTACAACTACATCCTCCATCTTATTGATCCTAAATCCAGCAAGGAAAATGCAGACCTTCTGGAGCGTATGGTAAGAAACCATTACATGTTCCTCCATAAAGAAAGCCCGCCTTATATGACGGTTGAAATGCACATGATTCTGAAGGAAATCATCAGCTACTCCAAAAAAGGCACGATGCAGAAGTTATTTGTTGAAGCGAAAATCATCAAGCTCCTGATCCTTATTTTTGATCAGTTCAATGAAAAAAATACCATTAAGGAAATGCCTGAGACTCCATCGACCATCAAAAGATTTGTAGATGAAAATTATCACAGGAACATCAAAGTTGAGGAAATAGGAAAAAAAATAGGCATCAACCAGAATACCATCAGAAAAGCATTCAAGGCACAGTACAATATGACTGTGAGTGATTATATTGCAGAATTAAGAATGTTAAAAGCCAAAAAACTGATTATTAACAAGGAACTGATGATCAAAGAAATCGCCATTGAATGCGGCTACGAATATGTACAGAACTTCACCAGGGCTTTTAAAAAGAAATTCGGTATTTCTCCTGAAAAATTAAGAAATGAATAAATAACAAAAAACCACTTACAAAAATAAGTGGTTTATATATGTTGTTTTGCTTTGATATTGCTTTCTCAGAATTCAGGTGAGAAAACAATGACAAAATCAATTAATGATGATGTCCGTGACCGTCGTGGCTGTGATCATGAATAAACGGACCATGGCCTTTAGGCTCATTGAAGATTACTTCTGCGCCTTCCTGCTCGTATACCATTTTACTTCTGATATCTTCAGGATCAAAAGGTTTTACTTTCCCGAAATATTCTTTTAAGCCTTCAGTTAACCATAAAGGAATTACGAAACCGAAGAACATAAAAATACACCAGAATCCCACAAGGAACATTACAATAAAGAATACGGTCCAAAGGAACTGGTAAAACGGCCAAAATGCTGATAAAATCATTATCATTTCTTAAAGATTTTAGGCAAAAATAGGACTTTTTATTTTTTTACACAAAAGATATACAGCCTATTTTATTATTTATTTTGATTTTAAACTAATTAAGGCGGCTATTTTATTTTTTCGCATCTTTTAAAACCGCTTTTGCCATATCTTTTACAATCTGGGTTGGGGAATGACAGTCACAATTACTGAACCCGATGATATAGACATCCTCATCCGGTATATAAATGCCCATAGATTTGAAACCGAAAATACTTCCGCCGTGCTCCCTCGTCGGGATTCCGTTTATATCTTTCAGATGCCAGCCGTATCCGTAGGCAAATTCTTCTTCTCTGTTAAGTCTATATCGGGTAAACGCTTTTTTAGTATGTTCTGCATCAAGAATAAGATTTTTACTGATGGCGTCCTGCCATTTCACCATATCTTCCACGGTAGACATCAGGGCCCCGGAGGCAAACGGGACACTGAAACTGATCACCGTTTTATTGACATAACCGTCACTTTTCTGATGGTAGCCATAGGCCCTGTTATTAATTACTTTCCTGTCGCTGGCATAATAGGAATGATCCATTCCTGCTTTCCGGAAAATATTTTCCCGGATAAAATCTTCGTATTTACTGCCCGAAACCAATTCAATGATGTAACCTAACAGCACATATCCTGAATTATTATAGTCAAATTTCTCTCCCGGCTTAAAATCTACAGGTTCATCTTTAAAGAAATCTACCATTGCTTTAGGTGACATCTCTTTCTGGGCGATTTCCGAAAGTGATTTCATCTTGGTAAAATCCTTTATTCCGGAAGTATGGGTAAGCAGATGATGAATGGTAATGGAATTGCCGGAAGGATAATCCGGAATGTATTTGGAAACAGGATCGCTTACCTTCAGCCTGCCCTGTGATTCCAGGATCAGAACAGCCACTGCCGTAAACTGTTTGGTCATTGATCCGATCTGGAAAACATTATCGGAAGTCATGTTGGCATCAAGTTCCAGATTGGCCTTTCCGAACGCTTTCTTATAAATGGTTTTTCCTTTTTTGGAAATCAGGAAAACTCCACCGGGGCCGTTCGGGTCATTGAATTCAGTCTGTATCAGACTGTCTATTTTTTGATTGAGCTGTGCATAAGATTTATTAAAAACACAAATGGCCAGCAATAAAGTTAACAGAAAATTTTTCATAGATACTAATTTGTATTGCAAAAGTATACTTTAAAAAAGTACCATGCAATACAAAGTAGTATTTATTTTATAATCTTTTTAATGCGCTAAAGCTGCAAAGAAATCATTGCCTTTATCATCGGTAATAATGAACGCCGGAAAATCTTTTACTTCTATTTTTCTTACCGCTTCCATCCCCAGTTCAGGGAAATCCACCACCTCAACGGAAACAATATTGTCTTTAGCCAGAATTGCTGCCGGTCCGCCGATTGATCCGAGATAAAAACCGCCGTATTTGTTACATGCGTTGGTAACATCTGCGGTCCTGTTCCCTTTTGCCAGCATCACCATGCTTCCGCCGTGGCTCTGGAATTCATCAACATACACATCCATTCTTCCGGCTGTTGTCGGTCCGAAACTTCCTGAAGCCATTCCGTCCGGTGTCTTTGCAGGGCCCGCATAATAAATCGGGTGGTTCCTGAAATATTCCGGCATCGGCTGTCCGCTGTCTAAAAGTTCTTTAATTTTTGCATGAGCGATGTCTCTTGCCACAATCAGGGTCCCGTTCAGTTTGAGCCTTGTTTTGATCGGATATTTTGAAAGCTCTGTCAAAATTTCTGCCATTGGCTGATTCAGGTTGATTTCTACGGCTTCTTCCAGATGCGGTGGCGTAGAAGGCAGGAATCTTTTCGGATTCTCTTCCAGCTGTTCCAGAAAGATTCCTTCTCCCGTAATTTTTGCTTTGATGTTACGGTCTGCAGAACAGGAAACTCCCATCCCTACCGGACAGGAAGCTGCATGACGCGGAAGCCTGATTACCCGTACATCATGAGTAAGGTATTTCCCGCCAAACTGGGCGCCGATTGAACTTTCTTCACATATTTTCTGGATTCTTGCCTCCCACTCCAGATCCCTGAAAGCCTGGCCGGCTTCATTTCCTTCCGTCGGAAGATGATCATAATATTTTGCCGATGCTTTTTTTACTGCAGCGAGGTTGGCTTCTGCAGACGTTCCACCAATGACCAGAGCCAGATGGTAAGGCGGGCAGGCTGCTGTTCCCAGATCAGAAATCCTTTCTTTTACGAAAGCTTCCAGAGACTTTTCGTTCAGCAAAGATTTTGTTTTTTGGTACAGGAATGTTTTATTGGCAGAACCGCCGCCTTTTGTCAGGAATAAAAACTCGTAGTAATTTCCTTTTTTAGCATAAATATCAATCTGCGCCGGCAGGTTTGACCCTGAGTTTTTTTCATCAAACATCGTTAAAGGCACTACCTGGGAATATCTTAAATTCCTTTTCTGATAGGTATTGTAAATCCCCCTGCTTAAATATTCGCCGTCATCAACTCCGGTATATACATTTTCACCTTTCTTCCCCATCACAATCGCTGTCCCGGTATCCTGGCAGGACGGCAAGGCCCCTTCGGCTGCTACCGCAGCATTCTGCAACAGGTTGTAAGCAACAAACCGGTCATTATCCGTAGCTTCAGGATCATCAATGATTCTTTTGAGACTTGCGAGATGGGTAGAACGAAGCATAAAGGAAACATCTGCCATGGCTTCTTCCGCCAGCAGTTCAAGACCTTTCGGATCAATGGTTAAAATTTCTCTTTCTCCTAACTGCTCAACTTTCACGTAGTCTGAAGTTAATTTCCTGTACATCGTATCATCTTTCTGAATCGGGTACGGATCCTGATATCTAAATTCCATTTAATTTTCTTTGGGTGCAAAAATAAAACTTCGTGAAAAATGCATGAGGAAAATCATTCATCAGATTGATATTTATAATGATTATAAATTGTGAGGTTATGAGTTTATGATTAATTTAGAGAACGTTTTTAATACAGAAGTATTTAATGAAAATATCCGTCATTTTTTATCATTAAGCAGGATTTTACTTTTTAATTTGAATCTTCGATGAGATTTCTGCGTAATGATATACTGAACGGAAATAAATATTATCTCTTTTTGTGTGAAAAACTTAAAATCAGACAGAATAAAAATTTCAGTTATAATGAATTACAGAATAGAAAAAGACACCATGGGTGAAGTGCAGGTTCCTGCAGACAAATTTTGGGGGGCGCAGACAGAACGTTCAAGAAACAATTTCAAAATCGGGCCGGAAGGTTCCATGCCACAGGAAATCATTGAAGCTTTTGCTTACCTGAAGAAAGCAGCAGCGTTTACCAATACCGAGCTTGGAGTTCTTCCTGCTGAAAAAAGAGACATGATTGCTAAAGTATGTGATGAAATCCTTGAAAGAAAGCTGAATGACCAGTTTCCGCTGGTAATCTGGCAGACGGGTTCCGGAACGCAATCCAACATGAACGTGAATGAAGTGGTTTCCAACAGAGCCCATGTAAACAACGGCGGTACTTTAGGAGACAAATCTGAAATCCATCCCAATGATGATGTGAACAAATCCCAGTCTTCCAATGACACTTATCCGACGGCGATGCACATTGCTGCCTATAAAAAAGTGGTTGAGGTTACTATACCTGCAGTCGAAAAGCTGAGAGATACCTTAGCTGAGAAAACAGAAGCTTTTAAAAATATCGTTAAAATCGGGAGAACGCATTTAATGGATGCTACGCCACTGACTTTAGGACAGGAGTTTTCAGGGTACGTTGCCCAGCTGAATTACGGGATCAGGGCTTTAAAGAACACCTTACCTCACCTTTCTGAGCTTGCATTGGGAGGAACGGCAGTTGGAACCGGATTAAATACGCCGCAGGGTTATGATGTGAAAGTGGCTGAATATATTGCTCAATTCACAAACCATCCTTTTGTAACGGCAGAAAACAAATTTGAAGCGCTGGCTGCCCATGATGCAATCGTAGAATCCCACGGTGCCTTAAAGCAACTTGCTGTTTCTTTATATAAAATTGCTCAGGATATCAGACTGCTGGCTTCAGGGCCGCGTTCGGGAATAGGGGAAATCCACATTCCGGAAAATGAACCGGGTTCCTCTATCATGCCTGGAAAAGTAAATCCTACACAAAATGAAGCCATGACTATGGTCTGCGCACAGGTTTTAGGAAATGACACGACCATTTCTTTTGCGGGAACACAGGGAAATTATGAACTGAACGTTTTCAAACCAGTAATGGCTTATAATTTCTTGCAGTCTGCCCAGTTAATTGCGGACGCCTGTATTTCATTTAATGATCATTGCGCAGTAGGTATTGAGCCTAACCATGAGAGAATAAAAGAGCTGGTAGATAAATCCCTGATGCTGGTAACGGCTTTAAATACCCACATCGGATATGAAAATGCCGCAAAAATTGCAAAAACCGCTCATAAAAACGGAACAACCCTGAAAGAAGAAGCCATTAATCTTGGATTTGTCACTTCTGAGCAGTTTGACGAATGGGTGAAGCCGGAAGACATGGTGGGAAGCCTGAAATAACAGATCATCAGATTTGAATGTTAGATATTGAACGAAAAGCGCCGGGAAATTGTCCCGGCGCTTTTCCATTTAAATATGAAGAATCGTTTTATTCAAAACCGATGGTTACTCCAAATACCAAAGCCTTATCATTTTTAAAATAACTGTCTTTGAAATAATTACTGAAATCTTTCTTGACGAAAACACTGATGTTATCATACGATACGGTAAACTGAGCACCGTACACATAAGGATTCACCTGGTAATTCCCTCTGTTTCTCAGTTCTGCATCATTTCCTTTTATAATATTATTGGTCGACATTTGTACGCCTCCGTAAACATTGGCTCCAACCTTGAATCCTTCATAACAATTTCTGTATTGAATATCCATTCCTACATTTTTAATTTTTGAAAAATTGTACTGAATTCCCAGCGGAACCATAATATATCCTGTTCTCAACTTGTTCTTATCAAGATTTCCGGAATATTGTTCTAAGAAAATACTATTTTCTGCATTTCTGGCGAAAATCATATTGTTATCTGTGCGAACCGTTCGCCACGAGAAGCCCAAACCGGAAGTAACTGCCCACGGACTGGTTCTGCTCAACTGATAATGAAGTTTTAATCCAAATTCAAGGTTATTGGCATATCCGATATTTTTATCCAGCTCGTTATCCGGAAGATCATTGGTAAGGGTCATAATTCCGTAAGAAAAATATCCTGTCACACTTCTTGCCGGTCGGAATTTCTTTAACAGCTTAGCTTTAAGCTCCTCATTTGAAGTAACATCTGTGTTAAGAAGTGAATATTTTACCTGTTTCTGAATTACATTATCCAGATCAAATCCCAATGCTTCAATTCTTTGGTCTATTTTTTCCGAATAACGGTCTGCAATTTGTGCCTTTTCTTTGTCAAATGCTGCTTTATCCAGATTTTTAACCTGAAGTACCAACAGATCTGCTTCCATCAGTTTTTTCTCTTCCTGAATAATTGTATTGATTTTAGCAGCGTACTCCTCTACTTTTTCTTTTACAATAGGACTTACTTCTGTTTCCTTTTTAGAAGAAAGGCTGATTTTTAAGCTTCTTTGCGAATAAGCGGATGCCGAAAAAAGGCACACAAATCCCATCAGGATAAATTTCTTGATCATATTATTAATTTTAAAGTTTAAAAATGAGTTATTTCGTATTCAGATTTATTGTTGCAACGTTGCTGCCTTCCCTGGTTTTTTCGATAACATCTTTATGCTCTACGGAGAAGAGCAAGGTAGAAGGGTCTACATATCGTTTCTTTTTTACCTGAACTTTTGAAGAATCTGTTTTTGCTAAAATTTTTTCTGCCGGAACCTGAGAAATCTGAGCCGCGATTTCCTGCGAATTCTCTTTGATGACTGATAATTCTTTTTTCTCCGGAATGATTTCCGAAACTTCCCTATCCGGTGGTAATGAAGAAGAATTATTTTTTATTTCAACATATTTTTGCTGATTTTGCTGAATAATTTCCGGAGAATTTATTGTTTCTGATTCTACAGAATTTTCTTTGATAGATTCTCTAGGATTGATTGCTGCAACCTTTTTATCAGGTTGAGTATTCTGATCAAAAAATAATACAGCTCCCAGACTTAGTGTTAATACCAGACACGCTGCCACCAAAAACCAGTTGATTTTTTTTGACTGATTTTTATTCATCGTTTGGGTCTGCGTTTCAATTTCAGACCACAGATCTCTGGACGGCGCAATTTCTCTTTCGCTGATCTGTTTTTTAATGTGATATTCTAAATTATTCTCAGACGTGTTCATTTTTCAGTTGTTTTTGTTGTTGAAAGTAGATCTTTCTCAGTTTTTCCTTAGCTCTGAAAAGCTGTGTTTTGCTTACTGCGATAGAAATATTCAGAGTATCTGCGATTTCCTGGTGAGAAAATCCTTCGAGAATATGAAGGTTAAAAACCATTCTGTAATTATCCGACAGCTGATCCAGCAGTTGCTGTGCATTAAAATCAAAGCTTACTTCTTCCTCGTGTATTTCTTCCAGATAAGACGGGCTTACCTCATCGAGGTAAAAGACCGTTTTGTGGCTTTTAATAAAGTTAAGACATTCATTTACGACCACTCTTCTGGCCCAGCCATCAAAACTACCTTCTTCACGGAAGCTTTCTATGTTTTTGAAAATCTTACAGAATGCTTTGATCAAGCAGTCTTCAGCCTGATAAAGATCATTGATATAGCTTCTGCTTACACTCAGGAATTTCTTTACATTCTGCTCATAAAAGATTTTCTGTGCGGCCGGATCCTGCTTCTTCAGGCGGCTTAGCAAATCATCTTTTTTATTTCCGAACAAAAGCTTCATAATTATTGTTTCTATTACTAAGACAAAGAAACGCGGAAAAAGTTACAGCAGGATAAATAAAATTTTAAAAAAAAGCGGGTATCATAAAAAAAGCGCCTGAAATTCAGGAGCTTTAAAGTTTTTATTGTTTGATAATTTTTTTTTATGACGGTTGATAATTATTTATATAAGATAAAAAAAGACTCCGATAAAGGAGCCTCTGTTTCAAATAGGGTAACTGATATTTTTAACTCAGCATTCGCTGCGCCTTTTTTACCCCTTCTACCAGCAGGTCAATCTCGTTAAAAGTATTATAAACTGCAAAACTCGCTCTTACGGTTCCGGCAATATTAAAGAATTCCATGATGGGCTGCGTACAGTGGTGCCCGGTTCTTACAGCGATGCCTAACTTATCCAGGATCATCCCTACATCAGAAGCAATCCCTACTCCCTCGAGGTTAAAAGAAACCACTCCGGTCCGGTTTGCCTTTTCACCGTAAATTTTAATTCCTTCCAGTTCCAAAAGCTGCCTTTGGGCATATTCCAGCAAAGCATTTTCATGGCTGCGGATATTTTCCTGTCCGATATTATGGATAAAGTCCACAGCGGCTCCCAAAGCAATATTCCCACCGACATTCGGAGTTCCTGCCTCATATTTAAAAGGCAGTGCTGCATAGGTTGTTCCGGTAAATGAGCAGGTAGCAATCATCTCTCCTCCTCCGTGAAACGGCGGAAGCTCTTCAAGAAGCTGCTGTTTCCCGTACAGAATTCCCGTTCCCATCGGTGCATACATTTTATGTCCTGAGAATACAAAGAAATCACAGTCCATGTTCTGCACATCAACGGTAAAATGAGGAGCCGACTGAGCACCATCGATGACAATATAAGCATCTGTATTTTTTCTGGTCCTTGCGATGATTTCCTCAATCGGGTTAATAACACCCAATGCATTGGAAACATGGTTTAAAGAAACCACCTTCGTTCTTTCACTTAAAAACCCGCTAAACTGATCAAGGTCAAGGACACCGTCCTGATCAATCGGGATCACCTTTAACTGTGCTCCGGTTCTTTCACAAAGCAGCTGCCACGGAACAATATTGGAATGGTGCTCAAGGTAAGAGATAATAATCTCATCATCCTTTTTGAGTTTCTGTGTAAGAATATAGGAGATCAGATTCAGCCCTTCCGTTGTGCCTTTGGTAAAAATGACTTCAAAATCATGTGCTGCATTGATAAACTTCTGGATTTTCCTTCTGGAAAGCTCCATTTCTTCTGTAGCCAACTGACTTAAGGTGTGAATTCCTCTGTGTACATTGGCATTGATTTCCGTATAATATTGTTTCCAGACTTCCAAAACGGAATCCGGTTTCTGGGATGTTGCTGCATTATCCAGATAAACCAGAGGCTTACCGTTCACCTGCCTGTCTAATATAGAAAACTGACTTCTTATTTCCTGAATGTCAAACATTTATTAAAATTTTAAATTAATACGTTCTTATTTAGAACCCTTCAAATTTACGGCTTTTTTTCTGAAAGAAAGATGTACAAACGTGATTATAGATGTAATCTAAAAACAAAAACCTGCCAGAATTCTGACAGGTTTATATAGTTTAAATAAGTAATTCTTATTCTGCTGCAGCTGTTTCTTCTGCTGCCGGAGCTGCTCCTTCTTCTGTTGCAACTTCTTCTTCTTCATCATCTTCAACTACTGCTCCTTTCAGTGCATTTCTAGACATCTTAACAGCAACTACTACTGCATTGTCCGGGTGCATGAAAGAATATCCTTCAGTTTTGATACCACCGATGTATAATTTGTTACCGATTCTTAACTGTGTAACGTCTACAACGATCTCATCAGGCAGGTTAGCAGGAATCGCTTTTACCTTTAATTTTCTGAAAGACTGACGTAAAGCACCACCAGCTACAACACCTTTAGAACGGCCTGTAAGTCTTACCGGAACTTCCATAACAACAGGCTTGTCTTCTGATAGTTGGTAAAAGTCTGCGTGAAGAATTTTATCCGTAATCGGGTGGAACTGAATATCCTGAAGAACAGCCGGAATTGTCTGACCATCAACCTCAATAGATACCGTGTGTGCTTCAGGAGTATATACCAAACCTTTGAAAGCTCTCTCTTCTGCAGAGAAGTTCAATGGCTCGCCACCTCCGTAAACAACACAAGGAACTAATTCAGCATCACGTAAAGCTTTTGTCGACTTTTTGCCCACGCTTTCTCTTTTTGTACCTTGAATTGTAATAGATTTCATTTATAAAAATTTAAAAAATTGTTTCAATTTAACCCTGCAAACCTATGAATATCAATTAGATAATGAATTTACTGCTAATTGACTGGTGCTCATGAACCATCTTCATTACGTCTGCAAATAATGGGGCGCAAGATAGTACTTTTATTTTAGTTGACAAATTATTTTTCACAGGAATTGAGTCAGTTACAATGACTTCCAGTAACTTTGAGTTCTCAATATTATCATACGCCTTGCCTGAAAGAACGCCGTGCGTAGCCATTGCCCTTACCGATTTCGCTCCTTTTTCTATCAGGATATCGGCGGCTTTGCAAAGTGTACCTGCCGTATCGATCATATCATCAATAAGGATTACATTTTTACCTTCTACATCTCCGATAAGGAACATTTCTTCCACCACATTGGCTTTTTTTCTTTCTTTATAGGCAATTACAACGTCTGCCCCTAAGTGGCCTGCGTAGTTTTTCGCTCTTTTTGCCCCTCCCATATCCGGGGAAGCAATGGTAAGGTCTTCCATATTAAGATCCCTGATATAATCCACAAAAATTGTGGAAGCATACAGATGATCTACCGGAATTTCAAAGAATCCCTGGATCTGGTCTGCATGCAGATCCATTGTCATTACCCTTGTTGCTCCTGCAGCAGTCAACAGATTGGCAACCAGTTTAGCCCCGATGGGTGCTCTCGGCTGGTCTTTTCTGTCCTGTCTTGCAAGACCGAAATAAGGGAGTACAACGGTAATGCTTTTTGCAGAAGCTCTTTTCGCAGCATCAATCATCAGAAGAAGCTCTAAAAGATTGTCTGCCGGTGGAAATGTAGATCCAATCAGGAAAACTCTTCCTCCTCTTACGGATTCGTCCAGAACGGGCTCAAATTCTCCGTCGCTGAACTCCTGAAAGTTGATTTTCCCTAATTGCTGCCCATAATGCTGGGCAATTTTCTCTGCCAAGTCCTTACTCGTCCTTGTACTAAATAGATAACTTAACTGATCGGCCATTTTTACTTTTTAAAAGATTTTGCAAATTTAAAAAAAAACCACAAGAATTACTCTTGTGGTTTCTAAGTTTTTATTTTATCAATAATTACGGGAAGGTAACGCCTGAATACGTATTAGGATTTACCTGTGGTAATGTGGATTTGTATTTTTCATTAATCGTTTTAATGAACTCGTTGGCTATGATGGCATATCCTCTTCCGGTAAGGTGAATCCCATCCAGTGAGAATGCACCGCCACTTACAAAAGTAGCCGTATATTTCACCCCATCCCAAACGATTCCGGATTTGGAATTAAGTTCTTCCATCTTTGCATTCATATCTACAAATGCAAGATTTTTGGACGTTGCCACACTTTTGATCGCATTATTGAAAGCAATTGTAGCAGTTGCAACTTTGGCAGCTTCAGCTTTAGTTAAAATATATTGATTAGCTAAAGGATACGAAATACCATTTACATTGATATTAGCCGGTACTCCCGCAACTGGTGTCCCGATAACCGAACTCGTTGTTAAAAGAATATAATCTTCAGGTGTTGTCTGTCTTGCCTGCCCGTAAATCTGACCAAATGCTGCTGCTGTAGGAGCTCCTAAAGAAGGCGTCAAAGCGGCAGTAAGCTGTGCAGATAAATTGGGTAGTGACACATCAACAATCAAAACAGGATTAGAAGCAGTTGCTGAAAGCAGATTAATTCTGTCTCCTGCACCAAAAGCAGTAAGAGCCTGCTTCAACGGACCGTATAAACTTGTGTTGAGCGCTGTAATATTAGCTCCTAAAGAAGCTGGGGTTACAGGATTATAAGGTACTCTCGTAAAAAATGGTACTGAAGTAATATTAGGAATATTTGCAATAATACCTTTTGCTCCATTTGCCGTAAGTGCATTGACATAACCAGTGATGCTTGCAGCAACTACACCGGGATCTGAAATATCATTAGACAAATAAGTAGCAGGATTGGTATTTCCTATTTGACTTGTCGCAGCTGTATATGTTGTTACCCCACCTGTAGTAGAAGAGTTTGTACCCCCATTAGTTGCGTATGAAAGAACGTCATTATTTCCAATCCATAAAGAAAAAAAGGTCGGAGCTTGTGCAGCTGCAGCAGCAATAGGGCTTAGGCCTGTAGAAAATCTTGCATAATATGGGTTTAACATTCCATAATTCGATAATCCTAAATGAAAGGACTTTGCACCAGGAATTCCCATATTCTGATAAGGCCCTCCTGCAGTTACATTATCTAATGCAGCAGCCGGACTGTTAGGCACAGGACTCAATGCTCCATTTACTATTTTAAGCTCCAGCTTACCCGGAAATCCAGGTATACCTATGAATCCGCCAATGTTATTTGGCATCATGGGCTGCTTAAATTCCCCTCCGCCTGCAAGCTTCATCTGTGCAGCAATCATTGAAGGATAAGATTCATTCTGCCCGGAACTGTAAAGTGCCCCGTCCCGGTATCCGGAAGTAAGAGAATTACCAAGTGCAATATATTTTGAGAAATCGGCTTCACCCTTAGTGACAACCACATCATTTACATCGGTATCAAAATCATTTTCGCAGCTCGTTGTAAACAACATTGCGGAAACTGCTAATGTAGAAATTATAATTTTTTTCATAGTCTTCAATTAAAAAGGGTTGTAAGATAAACCTAAACCTAAATAGAACGCTGTAGCTTTCGCCTGTCCGTAGAAACCAAGTGTTGAATTCTTCACATCTCTGGCCTGTGGCATCGCATAGCCTCCCGCAACATCAACTCCGAACTGTTTCAGTTTAAAGCCAACCCCACCCGTTACAACATAGGTATTGAATGATGGTGTTTCAGGAATAAAGCGGTCGTCAGAATAAGGGGACTCATCATAGTAAGCACCCAAACGTCCGTAGATCATATTGGTAAATGCATATTGGGTTCCCAACCTGAATGTTTTGGAATTCCTGAAGTTTTTAGGAGAAACAGAAACCGTAGGATCTGCCTGGTTCCCGACAGGAGCTTTTTCAAAGTCCAGGGTCAGCTGGGTGTATCTTGACCATCCGTGGTAATTGAAATCCGCAGAAACCAACCATTTCGGAGTGATTTTATAGGTTAAACCCACAGTATATTCTTCTACTAAAGGCAGGGTTGCCGTAAAATTATCTTTCCCCGTACCGTCTAATCCCAATAACGGATAAATGGAAGCTTTCGGGAACTGGAAGGTAGCCACCCCTTTCTTGGCTTTCACATCAACCGGCGAACGGTAAGCGACACTTACATCCAGTTTCGGATCCGGTCTGAAATAAAACCCGAAGCCGTAACCATGTCCGCTTGCTTTTTCGTCTTTAAGGTTTACCTGTCCACCAAACTGTGTAACGCCTCTATCCCAGTTTACCTGGCCTTTTACATAGATATAACTTGCCCCGAAAGACAGCCAGTCTGCCATTTTCACCGATACCATCGGTTGGAAATAGAAGCTTTTCAGCTCAAGTTTCTGTACCATTTCCTTTCCTTCCCAGTCACTCGGCCATTCAATCGTGCTGCCAAAAGGCGTGGAAAAACTGAATCCGACTGATAATTTGTCAATTGGTCTGTACGCTATTGCAGCATAAAGAGGCGTTCCCATCGGGTTATCCGTTTGAGAACTCTGCAAAGTGTTTGTATTCTGGAAAGTTACTTTATTGCTTGCTCCGAATCCTCCCGCAACAACACTAAGCTTTGAAGGAATGAACGACATTCCCGCAGGGTTAAAGAATGTCACACTTGCATCTTCAGCATGCGCACTGGTATGCGCCATTGCCAATTGTTTTACCCCTTGCAGAGAAACCCGGAAGCCTCCCGCGTAAGATAGAACACCTGCCAGTAATGCAGTGGATACTAATATTTTTTTCATAGACTATTATTATATAATCCAAATATAAAATTATTTTGGCTATGCCTGTTAATAAATCATAAAATTTTAAACGTTATGGAAAAAGAAAATTATGTTTAAAATAGCATCAGGATTAAACCGTCATTAATCTCATTTATAATCAGGCCTTTAATAAACACACAACAGTGATTTTCTGTTTTTGTTTAATCCCAAACACTGATGTTCCTGAATATTTGATTATTTTAGACCTGATAAAGATAAAAATCATAAATTTGCAAGATTAAATATATAATATATGAGTTGTGGATGTAAAACATCCGGCGATTCTGCACATTCTTGCGGACCCAAGAAAACCGCGAATGGCTGTGAAAATGTAAATACCTGTGGTAATAGTTATAAATTAAGTGTTTTCGACTGGCTTTCCAACATCAACAATCCCGCACCGAACCGATGCGATTTTGTAGAAGTTAGATTTAAAAATGACAGAAAATCCTTTTATAAAAATGTAAACAATATCCCGTTACATATAGGTAGTGTAGTAACAGTAGAATCAAGTCCCGGACATGATGTAGGTGTGGTAAGTCTCACCGGAGAACTGGTAAAGATTCAGATGAAAAAGAAAAGATTTTCAGAAGAATCTCCTTTAAAGATATACCGACAGGCCAACCAGAAAGATCTTGAGGTATGGCAGGAAGCAAGGAAAAAAGAAGAGAATATAAAAATAGAAGCACGGAAAATTGCCCACAGAATCGGTCTTGAAATGAAGATTACCGATGTTGAATACCAGGGGGATGCTTCAAAAGTTACCTTTTATTATACCGCAGAAAACCGCGTGGATTTCAGGCAGCTGATTAAAGAATACGCGGGTGCTTTCCGGACAAAAATCGATATGAAACAGATCGGTTTCAGACAGGAAGCGGCAAAAGTAGGCGGAATCGGATCGTGTGGAAGAGAGCTTTGCTGTTCTACATGGCTTACAGATTTCAGATCTGTAAACACCAATGTTGCCAGATACCAGCAGTTAAGTATCAATCCGCAAAAACTGGCCGGACAATGCGGCAAGCTTAAGTGCTGCCTTAATTACGAACTGGACAGCTATCTTGATGCATTAAGCCACTTCCCTTCTTCTTCAACCACTCTGGATACTGAAAAAGGAAGAGCGTTCTGTATTAAAATCGATGTTTTCAAAAAGAAAATGTGGTTTGCTTACGTGGACAGTTCTATGGCCTGGTATGACTTTGATATTGACGTGATTAAAAAATTAATCGCTAAAAACAAGCGTGGTGAAAAAACACCTCCTCTTGAAGAACTGAAACAGCCTGATGTGCCGTTGGTAAGCATTGACCTGATTCAGGAAAACAATGTTGACCGGTTTGAAAAGAAAAACAGAGGGAACAACAATAAGAACAGAAACCAGAACAGGCCGAATAATAACAGTAAGCCGAATAACCCTAACGCAAACCAGGGACAGAAAAGGAACCAGGCCAGACCTGAAAGACAGGATCGTCCTGAACAGCGTCCTGACAGGAATGAGAAGTCTGAAAGGCCTCAGAGACAAGAGAGACAGCCTAATCCGAATGCCAGTTCTGCCGGTACTGGTCAGCCAAGAACACAGAAACCTCAACAGCCTAAACCCCAGACGGAAAAAACAGAAGCTATGACCGGTGCTGATGTTGAGAAGAAGCCTAACCCGAACAAGAAAAAATTTAAAAAGAAGTTTCCTCCAAAAAAAGATAATAATGCGTAAAATTTTAGGATTATTCTCATTTGTCCTTTTCTTGAGCTGCCAGTCTTCTTCTGAAGGGGAAGTCATCATGAACTCTGTTAACAATAAGTGGAATAAGAAAAGCGAGCAGAAATTTAATCTTGAAATTTCAGATCCTGAACATCCTAAAAATATTATATTTGTTGTAAGGAACAACAATGAGTATCCTTACAGCAATATCAGGTTAATTGTTAATTTCACCAATCTTCAGAACAAGAAAAAGGAAACGGATACGTTGAACTATGTACTGGCCAAACCAAATGGGGAATGGCTGGGTACAGGATTCGGTGATACAAAGGAAACATTGTTTCAGTATAAGCTGAACTACAGATTTCCGGCAAAAGGAACATATGAAATAGGCCTGATCCAGGCTATGAGAAATGATGTTTTACCGGGAATTGAAGACATTGGAGTAAAAATAGAAACGGATAAACCGTAATCATCAATGGAAGAAAACAGATCTAATACAGGAAGAAAAGGGAAAACCTTCCCTCTTCCTCCCAAAAAGAAAAATACCGCCTGGAAAAAATGGGTCAGAATTATCTGGGTAGGATTAATTGCTGTGGTTTTAGGGATTTCAGGACTTTTCTTTGCCGTTTCACAGGGCTTTCTCGGAGAAATGCCTGATGTAAAGGAACTTGAAAACCCGGATATCTATGTTGCCTCTGAAATCATCTCTTCAGACGGGGTATTACTAGGCAAATTTGAAAAGGAAAAGACACAGCCCATCATCTATAAAGACCTTCCCCCTTATCTGATTTACGCCCTTCAGGCCAAAGAAGATGAGCGTTTTAAGGAGCACTCAGGAATTGATTTACAGTCGGTTGCCAGAGCCGTTGCTTACGGAGGGGGAAGAGGTGGAGGTTCCACCATTACACAACAGCTCGCAAAGCTTCTTTTTACCAATGGTGCCTCCCAGAACAAAGTTGCAAGGGCTTTCCAGAAGTTAAAAGAATGGGTAGTGGCAGTAAGTCTTGAAAAAAGATATACCAAAGAAGAAATCGTAACTTTATATTTCAATAAGTTCGACTTTTTATACAATGCCAACGGAATTGAAATGGCTTCCCGGATTTATTTCAATAAAAAAACATCCCAGCTTACTTTACCGGAAGCCGCTATGTTTGTTGCCATGCTGGAAAACCCGGTAAAAAACAATCCGATGAGAAATCCTGAACGGGCAAAAGCCAGAAGGGATGTTGTATTGGACCAAATGGTAAAGACAGGTTATATTGACCAGGAAACCTATGAAAAAGGCGTTGCTACTCCTATTACCCTGGATTATCATCCGATTAAAAATATCAACGATGATTATTCTGCGTACTACAAGTTCTACCTTAAAAAGGAAATCGATAATTACCTTAAAGATTACGAAAAAGAAAACGGCAAAAAGCTGAACCTTTATAAAGACGGTCTTAAAATTTTTGTAACCCTTGATTCCAAGATGCAGAAATATGCTGAAGATGCGATCAGGGAACACTTGATGGATATCCAGAAGAGATTTGATGCCGAGCAGAGAGGAAGGAAAAACTGGCCTTTTTATTACCTGAATGAAAAGCAGATCAACAGTCTGATGCTTCAGGCCATGAAGAGAACCGGCCGTTACAAGCAATTGCAGGCGGCAGGCGTTTCCGAAGATTCCATTATGATGGAATTCAAGAAACCGGTAAAAACCTCGCGCTTTACATGGGCAGGTGAAGAAGAAGTGGAAATGTCACCGTGGGATTCTATCAGGTGGCATAAAAAAGTCGCTCAGGCCGGCTTGATGTCCATGACCCCGGGAACAGGTGAAATTAAAGCCTGGGTTGGCGGTATCGACTGGCAGCATTTCCAGTATGACCATATCAAACAGGGGAAAAGACAGGTTGGTTCCACATTTAAGCCTTTTGTATACGCAACGGCAATTATGAAACTGGGAATGACCCCATGTTCTGTAGTTTCCAATGCGAGCTTTAACAAAGGAACGTATCACGTTCCGGGAAGAGGCGGGATGCTTACCCTGAAAGATGCTTTGGCACACTCTCAGAACCCTGTTGCACTGCGTCTTGCTGAGATGACAGGAACACAGAGTGTAATTCAGACAGCCAGGGATCTCGGCGTAACGGAAGATATTTCTACCAGCTTACCGATGGCCTTAGGTTCATCTGATATTACTATTTACGAAATGGTAGGTGCTTACAGTACATTTGCCAATTACGGAAACTACAACAAGCCGGAAATGATCTGGAGGATTGAAGATGCCAACGGAAGGGTAATTAAAGAAGTGAATGTAGAGCCGAAAGAAGTAATGAATCCGATGTATGCCTATACGATGATTGAATTAATGAAAGGAGTGGCGCAGTACGGTACCGCTTCAGGGGAATTAGGAAGAAAAGGAATCTCAAAAGATATAGAAATTGCCGGAAAAACAGGAACCACACAGAACAACTCAGACGGTTGGTTCATGGGAATCGTTCCGAAACTGGCTACCGGCGCATGGGTTGGATGGGAAGACAGGGCAACCCACTTCCTGGGAACCGGTGAAGGACAGGGCGCTAAAATGGCCTTGCCGATCTGGGCCATTTTCATGAAGAAAGTCTGGGCAGATAAAACGTTAGGTGTTTCCCCTGATGATAAGTTTGTAAAACCTTCGGAATGGAAAGACGGATGTTCCAACCTTAAAGGCTTAGGCGGCGGTTATGGAGACGACGGCGGTCTACAGACGATTGATGAAATTAAAAATCCGAGACCTGCAGAACCTTCGGGGCCTAAAAATCCGGGTAAAAAAGAAGAGAATATCAATGAAAACCTGAATACGGGGGAAGACATTGACTTTAATAATAAATAAATTCTCTTTTAAATATATACAAGACCTTTCAATGATTTGGAAGGTCTTTTCTTTTATAATTAATATCTTTGATAGATGAATATTGCAGACATACAACAACCTTTTATAAAAATATTTCCCGGAGATTTCTCAGGCAATCCGATGCAGAGAAACACGCCGAAAGTTCTCTTCTCTACCGTAAAACCGGCAGGCTTCGATCATCCGAAGCTTATTGCTTTCAACGAAAAACTTTCGGAAGAAATAGGACTGGGAAAATTTGAAGAGAAAGACCTTGATTTTCTGGTAGGAAATAACCTGCCGGAAAATGTTAAAACTTATTCTACGGCCTATGCAGGACATCAGTTCGGGAACTGGGCAGGGCAGCTGGGCGACGGCCGGGCTATCCTTGCCGGAGAAATTACCAATAGTTCCGGACAGAAAAATGAAATCCAGTGGAAAGGTGCCGGAGCAACTCCATACTCCAGGCATGCTGACGGAAGAGCAGTACTGAGATCATCCGTCCGCGAATACCTGATGAGTGAAGCGATGTTCCATCTGGACATTCCGACGACACGGGCTCTGAGCCTTGCTTTTACAGGAGAAGATGTCATCCGGGATATGATGTACAACGGGAATCCACAATATGAAAAAGGTGCCGTTGTTATCCGAACAGCGGAAAGTTTTCTCCGCTTCGGGCATTTCGAACTGATGTCTGCCCAGAGAGAGTATAAAACATTACAGGAACTGGCAGATTATACCATTAAGAATTATTTTAAGGAAGTCACGTCAGAAGGAGAACAGAAATACAAAGATTTTTTTGAGAACGTCGGCAGAAGGACGGCAGACCTGATGGTAGAATGGTACAGGGTCGGGTTCGTACATGGTGTGATGAATACCGACAATATGTCAGTTCTCGGCCTGACGATTGATTACGGCCCATACTCAATGATGGATGAATACAGCTTAAATTTTACGCCTAATACGACGGACCTTCCGGGAAGAAGATATGCTTTCGGGAAACAGGGACAGATTGCACAGTGGAACCTCTGGCAGCTGGCCAATGCACTTCACCCATTAATTAAGGATGAAAAATTCCTGGAAGATGTGCTGAATGATTTCGGAAGCTATTTCTGGGAAACACATGACCGGATGCTCTGCAGGAAATTCGGATTTGACCAATTGCTTACTAATGACGAAAAGTTTTTTTCCGGCTGGCAAACCCTGATGCAGGATCTTCAGCTTGATTATACCTTATTTTTCAGTCAGCTTGCAAAGTATGACGGATCAAATGATCTCAAAACCCTGTTCGAAAATGTTTCCTATACATTTCTGAACGATGAGGCCATTTCAAAACTAACCGCTTTCATGGGAGAATATCAGTCGAGGCTGGAAAAAAACATCATTTCAAAAGAAAAGTCTTTAGAGATCATGAATAAAACCAATCCTAAATTTATCCTGAGAAATTACCTGTTATATCAATGTATTGAAGAAATTAATGAAGGAAAAACCGAAATGCTGGGCAAATTAACTGAAGCTCTGGAAAATCCTTATGAAGAAATCTATCCTGAATTTTCAGTAAAAAGGCCTTCGAAATATGATGATACTTCGGGGTGTTCAACACTTTCTTGCAGTTCTTAATCTAAATTAAATAACTTTATAGTGAATTTTATCCATTTTTATTTTTTATTGCTTATTTTTACTTAAAATAATATTATGAAAAAAATTCTATTATCTGCAAGCTTATTGCTAACAATGTCATTAGTAAACGGGCAAACTGTTTTATTAGACGAGGGATTTGAATCCTATACAAATTTTGCAATCACAGGATTTGGTAACTGGCAAACATTAGATATTGACGGTCTTAATACCTATACAGGAGGAGGCCCTGTAATTGGGGGAAGCACAACATGGAATCCTACTTGGGCTAATTCAGGTGGAGCTATGGCTTTTCAAATATTTAATCTTTCGGCAAGTAATGCAACGAACAATTCAACTTCAACTCCCGGTGTGGATGAAGAAGTAAGGAATTTTTCTCCACATGGAGGCCAAAAATGCGCCGTATCATGGGCAGGAGTTCCTACAGCGACAGCCACTGCAAACAATGACTGGCTTATAACTCCGGTAGTAAATCTGGGCACTACTAATAATGTATTGACATTATGGGTTAAAGCTCTTTCACCGGCGTTTATAGAAAATTATAAAATTGGCGTTTATACAGGTACAGGTACACCAACGGCTGCTTCTAATTTTACAATTATCTCCGGAACAGCTGCTCTTACTGCACCTTATGCTGCATGGCAACAAGTTACTTATGATCTGAATGCTTATGCAGGCCAAAGTATCCGGGTAGGAATTCAATATATGTCATCAGATAAATATATGTTTATGGTTGATGATGTTAAAATCACTACCGGAGCAGTTCTTGCTACTGATGAAATTCAAACTAAGAAAAAATCAGTAAGCATCTATCCTAACCCTACAAAAGGAGAAATCAATATCAAAACTGATAAAAAAATCAAATCTTCTGCTGTAGCGGATATGACAGGAAGATCTATAATAAAAACAGACGCTGCAAAAGCGAACCTTTCTGCGCTTCCAAAAGGAGTTTACATCATGAATATTGAATTTACTGACGGAACTTCAACTTCGGAAAAAATAATCAAGGAATAATATTACCCGATATATTTTAAATGAAACTCACCTTAATGGTGAGTTTTTTTATTTGCATTAATTGATCATATCTTAAAATTCAGAATAGATTTTCAGATTCATTTCCTTTAATGGAATTTAACCGGTATTGCTGCTTTCAGATGAGAAAAGTGGATAAAGATTTCAAAGACTGACCTATTTTGGCACTATCATAGTAAGCCCAAAATCACTTGTACAGATTTTTAATAGATGCCAATTTATCAGCCCAATGATCAATTTAAAATTATCCTATTTTAACTGAAATTTAAAAATATTTTCGTTTCTCTTCTTTTTTCGTAAACTCATTAAATTTTTATTAATTATATGAAAATATTATTGCCGCATAAATGGTAATAAAAGTTAATCATTACCTTTGTAGCGGTCTGTTGAAAGCTTATGCCAGGATTGAATTATCCTGAATCAGCATACGGAATCAATAAAATTACGCTGAAGAAATACATACTTTTTATAAATAAACACTATTAAAATTTTCAAAATGCAAAAACACGCATCTATTGCAGTTGCTATTCTTTTTTCAACAGTTCTTTACTCCCAGGTTGGGATTAACAATCAGACGCCCAAGGCCACACTAGACGTGACAGCAAAAAACAACAACGGAACAACACCTGAAGGGCTTATTCCGCCGAGGCTTACCGGAGAACAGATCAGATCTGCCGACGGACAATATGGAACGGATCAGACCGGAGCTGTTATTTATGCCACTGCTGCTGTTACTACCGCAAGCATCAAAACGGCCAACATCAATTCGGAGGGATATTATTATTTTGACGGAAACCTGTGGCAGAAGCTGGGAAGAACCTACACCACAGGTAACGGAATTTCCCTTACAGGAAGTGATGTACGTCTGGGAGGCACCCTTTCTCAGTCAACGACAGTTTCCAATAACGGGAACGCTCTGAATATTGCAGGTTCTGCCTCTACCACCACCTTTGATCAGGCAGGAAATATAGGAATCGGAACTGCATTGCCATCACAGCCATTGGATGTTAACGGTACCGCCCGCCTCCGTAACATCCCATCTGCCGGAGGTACTGTAATGCTGACTGCCGACAACTCCGGCGTTATCCGGAAACAGGCATTACCTGCCGCTTCTGCACCGGTTATACAGGCTAGCTTTTCCCAAAACGGAATTACACTTAACGCCGCCAATTGGGCCAATTATAATTATACAGGAACTACCATTACCATTCCGGCAAACAGTAAGTATATTGTCAATACGAATCAGCTTATCACCAATTTTGCACTTATGCCTACAGGCCAGTCGATCTGGGTACGCAGCAGTTTTTCAGACAGCCCTACTACTTTTAACTTCAGTCCTGATATCTTAGGTTCAAGATTAATGAGCGGTATATGGGGACCGTCATCGAAATTCGGACTGCTTTCAGGTGCTGTTATTCTGAATAATACATCTTCCAGTGCAAAAGTCTATTATTATTGGGTAGGTCAGGCAGACAGTAACGGTTACACAGGAACCATTGACAGTTTCGGCGGAGCGACATGGGCAGAGAACCAGCTGTATGCAATTCCAATCAATTAAAAGTGAATTAGAATACATTTATATTATTCAGCCTACACATTAATTAGATTAGTACTCTTATCTAATCCTGATTAAATATAAAAACCGCCGTTTAATTTCATAAACGGCGGTTTTTTATTTCTCAAGTTAATATTTTAAAGTTTTCTTTCAGAGTAAAGATGGAATACACCGGTTCTAATCTGTTTTTATTTTACTTTTGCACAAAACTAATCAGAGGTGTCAAAGTTCAGAATAAAATTTACCTATTTTTTTAAACTCTTATTTCCTTCAACAGGCATTGAGCTGGTCGTTTTCCTGTGTTTTCTGGTCGCTTACGGATATTTAGGCTCATATATTGCCATCCATCATAAAATTATTTTTGACAGCAGGATTCCCTGGGATGCGTATTTCAGTTTTGATAACAAATCAATTGTACTGACCGGCGGAAGTTTTGAAAGGCATCCGCTTTCCTATTATTTCTTTAACTGGATCCGCGAACTGGCACTGCTATTTTCAGATGGGAAAATGGATGGAAATTTCAGGTTTGCTCTGGCTTGGTTCAGCAATATCGCAGTAAGCCTCAGTATACTTCAGGTTTTTAAATACCTGAAAAACATCATTCAGCTGCCTCTGGTTATCAATATTATCCTGATCCTTTTTTTCGGGTCTTTTTCTACCACCATCCTGCTTTCATTTACCCCGGAAAACTTTACCTACACCTTCTTTTTACTCACTTTATTCAATCATTATTCAGCCATAAAACTGAAAAAGGAACAAAAGATTCCAGCTCTCGCACTGGTCTTTTCCGGGGTTACCATCGGAGGCTTAACGGTAACCAATATTGTCAAAGTATTTATTCCGGTGCTGTTTGAAAAAGGGTTATTTAAGAACCTGAAGAAATTTGGTAATGCAACATTCAGAGTTGCGCTCACCTGTATCTGCTTTGTGCTGTTATATTTAAACCGAATTGATTTTAAATATCAGAACATTTTCAGCAAAACAACTGAACAGTATGAGAAATTCTCGAATGCCAGATCTACGCCGGTCTGGGATATGGTTTCTTCTTATTTTTTCGGCGGTAATATCCTGTTTTCAAATTTTATCATCCGTGATAAGCATAACATGAAAGGTTTTGAATACAAAGGCATCATTATGGACGTCTATTCATCCTGGATCCCCTATATTTTTATAGCAGTCCTTTTAGGGCTGATTCTGTGGAGTTATTATAAAAACTTTAATAACAAAATGGTGCAGGTGATTATGATTTCCTTTCTGGTGGATATCATCATCCACTGCATTATGAGGTTCGGCATCCATACCTCTTATATTTATGGCGGACACTTTGTTTTTGTATATCCGATACTGCTGGGATGGTTATTTTATGCCTACAGAGAATCGCCTAAAATGTTATCCTTACTGACGGCAGTGATCTGTATTTTATTCGTTTATTTAGGAACAAATAACTATATCAGAATGACAGAATTTTTCTGGTTCTTAAATAATTATTATTAAAGAATTAATTTTAAAAATGCCATTAGAATTGGCTTTTCAGGTAAATAATGACAGGCAACATCATACAATTCAGTTAGAAAACTTAAAGTTCAGACCTGTTTCCAAAATAAAAGCTGAGAAATTCATTCTCAGCTTTCTGTTTTTATGGTATAAATTCTACTTTGCTTCCGCACAGAAAATCCTGTATTGTACCGGAATGGCAGATTTAAAATATTCCCTTACCCTGGAAAGATCAGAAGATGCACTCTGTTTGGTAAAATAACTTCCTGCTAATATTTTATAATTGGGTCTCAGGGAAGCATCGGTTTCAACTTTCAGGTTCGGAAACCTCTTTCTGAAATAGGATTTCACTTCATTGGCTTCTTCGTTACTTTTTACCGTGGTAATCTGTATTTTGTACCCCAGGATTCTTGGATTTCTCCTGCAGATTTCAGCATTGGTAAGCTCTCTGCTGGGAACATAAATCTTTGCAGGCCTGGAAGATACATACTCATCGTCATCATCCCGTGATGATACGGCAACTGCCGTTCTGGAGCACTTGTCTTCAATGCTTTCCAGCGTTGCATTCACCTTAGAATCCATCGTAATCGTAAGTTCGGTCCCTGCCAGAGTATCTCTTTTTACAACCTGTTGTGCATCAATACTATAAAATGCAAATAGAAAGAGTATCGAAAATATTTTAATAAATTTTTTCATTTAAACTTGTTTCCGCAAATTTAGGTAAATTAAAAAATTATACCAAACAGAGTTATTTAGAATCAATACAAATTAAACGTAAATGACATTTTCCCCTTTGCATATACCGTTAAATTGGTGTTAAAAATATTATTTTTGCGGGATTGATTGAATGTTCAATATTTACTAACATAAGATAATTTAAATGATTAGTTGGAGAAAGCATTATAGAAAAACGTTGGTTGCAATAGGCTTATTGTTATCAACCAGTGCTTCAATTTACGGGCAAGAAGGCGATCCGAACAATGGTGAGAAACTTTTCAAAGCAAATTGTACAGCATGCCACGCACTAGACAAACAGGTTGTAGGGCCGCCGCTTAAAGGGGTTGTAGAACGGGTAAAGACAGAGGGTGGTGTGGATACAGACTGGCTTCATAAGTGGATTAAGGATAACAAATCTCTGAGAGCTTCCGGAGATAAGTACGCCAATGAAATTTTTGAGAAATACAACAAGACTGAGATGCAGGTCTTTCCTAATCTTACCGATAAGGATATTGATGACATCTTAGCTTACACCACTAATCCTCCTGCTGCACCGGCCGCTGATGATAAGAAAGCAACAGCAGAAACGGCAAGCGCAACAGCAGCTCCGGCAAACAGCTCTACGACAACAAACGTAGTTATTATTTCACTTTTGGCTATTGCCGCTTTATTGGTCTGGATCTTAATAAAACTGAGACAGCTTGTTAAGCTGGGCCAGTCTGATGACTTAGCCGGGCTTCATGAATCAAGGGTTAGATCTTTCAGTGAAATCTATCAGAAATATCATTATGTTGGTAAAGGGTTAATTGCAATCCTTGCACTTCTGGCAGCTTACGGAGTTTGGAACTGGATCATGTGGATCGGGGTTTACAAAGGATATAAGCCGGAACAGCCAATTTATTTCTCCCATAAGATTCACGCAGGAGAACAGAAGATCGACTGTCAGCTTTGTCACTCCAGTGCAAAATACGGAAAAGTATCTGAAATTCCTTCCATGAACGTTTGTATGAACTGCCACAGAACAATTTCTGAGTACAATGCAGAGCACTACATGGAACCAGGAAAAGACAAGGCATTCTATGACGGGGAAATCCAGAAGATTTATGCCGCTACGGGATGGAATGCTGAAAAGCAGCAGTACACAGGGAAAACCCAGCCGGTTGAATGGACAAGGATTCACAACATGCCGGATTTCGTTTACTTTAACCACTCACAGCACGTGGTAGCAGGTGAACAGGCAATTATCAATTCTTTCAATAAAAAGAACCCTGACAACAAAATAGACGTTGTTTGTAAAGCATGTCACGGAAAAATAGATACAATGAATGTTGTTCAGATGGCTAATGACTTTACAATGGGTTGGTGTATCGAGTGCCACAGAACTACTGAAGTTGATATGAACAACGGTTATAATAAAGAATACTTCAAGAATCTACATGACAAATTGAAAAAACAATACCCTAAAGATGGTGGTAAGATTACTGTAGATGCAATTGGAGGTCTTGAATGTGGTAAATGTCATTATTAATAACTAAAAATTAGAAGTATAAATGGCTTCAAACAAAATACAATTTAGAAGTATTCACGAACTTAAAGATCCGGCTTTAAATAATAAGCTGGCTCAGAAAGAGTTCCAGGAAGAAATTCCGGTAGAAGATTTCCTTGGAGATGCTGAACAGAACGGGTCCGGTACTTCAAGAAGGGATTTCTTAAAATTATTAGGTTTCTCTACGGCTGCAGTTACGTTAGCTGCATGTGAAGCTCCGGTAATTAAAACAATCCCCTATGTGGTAAAACCGCATGATATTATCCCGGGGATCCCGAATTTTTACGCTTCAACATATTTCGACGGCTTTGACTTTGCAAGTGTTCTGGTAAAGACCCGTGAAGGAAGACCGATTAAAATTGAACCGAACCCGGCTGCCGGAGATTTGGGAAAAACAAGCGCAAGAGCTCAGGCAAGTGTACTTTCTCTTTATGATAACGATAAAGTAAAACAGCCGAAATTTGAAGGTAAAGACGAAACTTTCGATAAAGTGGACAGCTTTGTCATTAAAGGACTGGAAGAAGCTAACGCGGCAGGTAAAAGAATCGTGTTGTTATCACACTCTTTTGCTTCCCCTACTTTCAGAAAATTATTCGCTGAATTTAAAGCTAAATATCCTACAGCAGAATTAGTAACCTATGATGCTTTCCCTTATGCTGCGGCTTTAGATGCAGCACAGGAAGTTTTCGGAACCAGAGCTTTACCGGTTTATGACCTTAGAGGAACAGAATTGGTAGTTGGGTTCCATGCTGATTTCTTGGGAGATTACAACGCGGCAAGCCTTGAGTCTTCTTATGCAGCAGCAAGAAAACCGGGAGCAAACATGTTAAGACATATCCAGGTAGAATCCAATATGTCTTTAACAGGTGCCAACGCAGATTCAAGAGTTAGGTTAAAGCCAAGCCAGGTTAATAAAACACTGGTAGAGGTTTACAATGCAATTGTTGGCGGAGGAACGGCTGATAAAACGGCTTCGGAAATCGCAAAAGAACTTCAGGCAAAAGGAAGCAAAGCAGTTGTTTTTGCAGACAGCTCTAAAGGTGCTCAGGTACTTGCTCACCTAATTAACCAGAAATTAGGATCCGTTGCTTTCACAGGTAAGGCAAACTTCTTAAAAGACTTCGATAAGGCAAGATTTCAGGAATTCCTTGGATGGGTAAATGCAGGTCAGGTTGGTGTATTGATTACCAACAATGTAGACCCTATTTATTCTTACCATAAAGGTGAAGACTTCAAAAAGTCTCTGGCAAAAGTTCCTTATGTAATTGCGGTTGCCGATAAGAAAAATGAAATGTACAGAGCAGCGAAAGCTGTAATCCCTGTAGCCAACTGGCTGGAATCATGGGGTGATATCGAACCTCAGACAGGCGTATATTCATTAATGCAGCCTACCATTCAGAAAATTTACAAATCAAGACAGATTGAAGAATCTCTATTGGTATGGAAGAACGGTAAAAACAATGCTGCCAATAACTATTACGATTATCTGAAAGCAAATGCTTCTTCTATTTTAGGAGCTACTTCTTTCAATAAAGCTTTATACAACGGTATCAATGCTTCTCCAAATGCTACGACATTGTCTTATGCCGGAGGAAACGCTGCTCAGGCAACGGCTGAATTAGGAGCTTTCAAAGCTTCTGATCTGGAGTTGGTACTGTATACAAAAACAGCAATGGGAGACGGTACCCAGGCCAATAACCCTTGGCTTCAGGAATTACCGGATCCGTTGACAAGAATGTCTTGGGATAACTACCTGACCATTTCTCCTAAAGATGCAGAAAGATTAGGACTTGAAAATGATCTTAATGCAAGGATGCAGCTTGACGGTTCTATTGTGAACCTTACGGTAAACGGAGTAACGGTAAAAGATGTTCCTGTATTCATCCAGCCGGGTCAGGCAGAAGGATCAGTAGGTCTTGCGCTTGGATACGGTAAGAAAAATTCAGGAGCTACCGCTGATACAGGCGTAAATGCTTATCCTTTATTTGACGGTTCCAACCTGGCGGTTTCCAATGTTAAATTAGAAAAAACCGGAGAAGACCACGAATTCGCGGGAATCCAGCTTCAGAATACCTTAATGGGCCGTTATGAGATCGCTAAAGAAGTTCCTTTGGCTGAGTTCTTAAACGTTGACTTTGATGACGAACATAAAGGATGGAACAAGCCTTTGGAATATCATACCATCAGCGGAGCACTTCCGGCAAGAAAGATTGACCTTTGGGATGCTTTCGATGATACGGACGGGCCTCACTTCAACATGTCTGTGGATCTTAACTCATGTACTGGCTGTGGATCTTGTATCATTGCCTGCCAGGCAGAAAACAACGTTCCGGTTGTAGGTAAAGAAGAGATCAGAATGTCCAGAGATATGTACTGGTTAAGAATTGACCGTTACTACTCTTCAAGACAGAAGGTGGAAGTATATGAAGGATTAAAAGAAGGAATGGCTGTACCAGAATTGTACGGTACCGCTTTCGGAGACGGAGGTGCGCTTAACCACCCTGCAGACAATCCTGATGTAATCTTCCAGCCGGTAATGTGTCAGCACTGTAACCATGCACCTTGTGAAACTGTATGTCCGGTAGCGGCTACTTCACACGGTAAGCAGGGGCAGAACCACATGGCTTACAACAGATGTATCGGTACAAGATACTGTGCGAACAACTGTCCGTATAAAGTAAGACGTTTCAACTGGTTTACATATAACTTAAATGACAAGTTTGATTTCAATCAGAATAACGATTTAGGAAGAATGGTACTTAACCCGGATGTAGTGGTAAGAACGAGAGGGGTAATGGAGAAATGTTCATTATGTATCCAGATGACCCAGGCTACGATTCTTGAAGCGAAGAAAGAGAACAGAGTGGTAAGAGACGGAGAATTCCAGACCGCATGTTCAAAAGCTTGTACTACAGGATCTATCCAGTTCGGAGACATGAATGACAAAGCATCTGAAGTCAGAAAATTATATGCTGACAACAGGAGATATTATTTACTTGAAGAGATCGGAACCAAACCAAACGTGTTCTATCATACTAAAGTAAGAAACAGAGTAGAAAAATAAAGTTTAAATAATAAATAGGTAAAAAATGTCAGGACATTACGAAGCTCCGATAAGGGAACCTCTAATTATTGGTCACAAAACTTATCACGATATCACGGAAGATATTGCACGACCTATCGAAGAAAGAGCAGGTAAATTATGGTGGATTTCACTATATGCAGCCTTAGTTCTATTCATCTACGGATTCGGGTGTATCGCCTATACCATCGGGACAGGTATTGGAGCATGGGGGCTTAACAGAACTATTAACTGGGGTTGGGATATTACCAACTTCGTATGGTGGGTAGGTATCGGTCACGCCGGAACCCTAATCTCAGCAGTATTATTATTATTTAGACAGCGTTGGAGAATGTCTGTAAACCGTTCTGCAGAGGCGATGACGATCTTTGCGGTAGTACAGGCGGCTATCTTCCCGGTAATTCACATGGGTAGAGTCTGGGTAGGATATTGGGTATTCCCTTTACCGAACCAGTTCGGTTCTCTTTGGGGGAACTTCAACTCTCCTCTACTTTGGGACGTATTTGCAATCTCTACATATTTCTCGGTATCCACAGTATTCTGGTTTATGGGATTAATCCCTGACTTTGCAATGATCAGAGACCGTGCGAAAACACCTTGGACAAAGAAAATTTATACATTTCTGGCATTCGGCTGGGGTGGTAAAGCAAAACACTGGCAGAGATTTGAAGAATTATCTTTGGTTCTCGCAGGTTTGGCAACACCGCTTGTATTCTCAGTACACACTACCGTATCTTTTGACTTCGCAACTTCGGTAATTAAAGGATGGCACTCTACCATTTATCCTCCTTACTTCGTTGCAGGTGCAATCTTCTCAGGATTCGCGATGGTACAGACGCTATTGTTAATTGCAAGAAAAGTATGTCACCTTGAAGACTATATTACAATGTACCATATCGAAATCATGAACATTGTAATTATCCTGACCGGTGGTATGGTAACGGTAGCTTATGCTACAGAATATTTCATCGGATGGTATTCCGGTTCAAGATATGAAGACTTTACCTATCTTTCTCCGGGTGCAGCTGTAGGACCTTACTGGTGGGCTTTCTGGGCATTGATTACGTGTAACTTGATTATCCCTGCCTTATTCTGGTTTAAGAGAATCAGAACCAACATCATTGCAACATTTATTATTGCATTGATCATCAACATCGGAATGTGGTTCGAGCGTTTTGACATCATCGTAATCAACCTTTCCAGAGACTACCTGCCTGGATCTTGGACGATGTTTAAGCCAACTATTATTGATGTGGGTGTATATTTAGGAACAATCGGGTTCTTCTCCGTATTATTCCTGTTATACGCAAGAACATTCCCTGTAATCGCACAGGCAGAATTAAAATCGATTTTGAAAATCTCAGGTGAAACTTATAAAGCAAAAGAAGGAGATGAGCACCACTAAAATTGTATACGGACTTTATGCTGATGACGACGATTTGATGAACGGCGTTAAAGCATTCAACGATAAAGGAATCGCGATAAACGAAGTCTATACTCCGTTTCCGGTTCACGGACTTGACAAAGCTTTAGGATTGAAGAAAACCAGAATTTCTGATGCTGCTTTCCTTTATGCACTTTACGGTGTTACAATCGGTGCTACGGTAACCTGGTATACCATGAACCATGACTGGCCCCAGAATATCGGTGGTAAACCGGCTTTCGACTGGGCTCACAACATGCCGGCATTCGTAGTGCCAATGTTTGAGCTTATGGTATTCTGTGCCGCTCACATGATGTCTCTGACTTTCCTGGTAAGAAATAAAATGTATCCCGGAGCTCCCGCACAAAACCCGGACCCGAGAACAACGGATGACAAATTCATGATGGAATTCGTAACTGAAGATGTAGAATCTGTAAAACAGTTGCTGATTGAAACCGGAGTTGAAGAAATAACTGTTAAAGACGCTTAAAATGAAAAAGAATGTACTAAAAATTACAGCAGTTTTAGGTTTAACAGCGGTTTTACTTAACTCTTGCGGACCGAAAGAGAATACACCATTAGTATATTTCCCTGATATGTATTTTCCGGTAGCTTACGACCCGTTGATGAAAGCGCAGGATGCCTATTCAGATCATGAAAATGAAATCCCTGCTTTCGTTAGAAATAATGGAGCTACAGGTCTTTCCCCGGTAGAAGGATCAGTATCACAGAATAAAGACGGCATTTTTGAAGAAGGCTTACTTCCTAAAAATGTAGATGAATATAATGCAGGCTATGATGCTTCCAAAACAATGACCGTTTCCCCTTTGAATGCAGCCAACGCAGCGAAGGATATTGAAAGAGGAAAACAGCTGTTTGACAAAACATGTGCCGCGTGTCATGGTGTAGGCGGAGACGGACAGGGCCCGATTGTACAGACGGGAGCCTTTACAGGTGTACCGAACTATGCAGACAGGGAACTTACCGTAGCATCTGTTCATTATGTAATAACAAACGGTAGAAATGCAATGGGATCTTATGCGGGACAGCTGAACGCAGGAGACAGATGGAGAGTAGCCATGTATGTGATGAATGCCTTCAAAAAAGGAGCAGCAGCACCTGCAGCCGCTACCGCAACGCCGGCAGCATCAGCTACAGCTACGACAGCAGAAGCGAAACCTGAAACCACTACCGCAACTAAAAAATAAGAAAAGAAATGTATAGTTTTTCACCAAAATTAAAATCAACTTCTATAATCCTTCTTGTTGTAGGTTTAGTTCTATTTGCTGTAGGTTTCTTTCTGAACAAAGGACTTACTACTGAAAAAATTGAACACATGATGGAAGCGGTTCATGCTTCCGGTCATACGGCTCCTACACATTCCAGTGAAATGGTGGGTCCTCAGGATCATGCTGCTCACCTTGAGCATACGGAGCTTCAGGTACACAACCAGCCTTTAGCGGCAATACATTTTGTAGCTGTATTTTTCTTTGGAGTGAGCTGCTGCGTATTATTCTTCTATTGTATCCAGCATGCTGCACACGCAGGATGGCCGATCATTATTACAAGGGTAATGGAAGCTATTGCTTCTTACATTCCTTACGGAGGTGCAATCCTTATCATCTTAATGATTTTGAATATCACACATATCGGGCACCTGTTCCACTGGATGGATCCGGAATTGACAGACCCTGAGTCCGCTCATTTTGATGTGCTCCTGTTTGAAAAAAGAATATTTTTAAATATTCCTTTCTATGCCATAAGAACGCTGATCTATGTATTCGGAGCATCTTTCTTCGCATGGAAACTGAAGGCACAGTCTAAAAAAGTAGATGAAACGAAATCCAGAACCGAATATCAGATGCTTTACAGATGGGCAGTAGGATATATTGCATTCTTCGGGTTTGCATCAGCTGCATGGGCCTGGGACTGGTTGATGTCTATTGACCCTCACTGGTATTCTACAATGTATATCTGGTATTCCATGGTAAGCTGTCTTTCAAGCGGTATCGCGGTAATTATCCTTTTAAGCGTTTACTTAAAGAAAAATGGATTCCTTCCTCAGTTCAATGACAACCATTTGCATGACCTTGGGGTATTTCTTTTCGCAACAAGTATGCTTTGGACATATACCTGGTTTGCTCAGTTTATGTTATATTGGTATGCCAACATTCCGGAAGAGGTAAATTACTTCTTCGGAAGGTTCCAGCACTACTCTCCTACTTTCTTGCCTATGCTGATTGTTAACTTCTTAATCCCGTTATTGGTATTGGTGAGCAGCAGTATCAAAAGGAACTATAAAGTAGTAACGGTAATGGCAATCGTAGTGATCTGCGGACACCTTTTGGATTACTTCAACATGGTAATGCCGGGAACGGTAGGGCCATACTGGAAAACACCTGAGGTATTCTTACTAATTGCAGGAGCAATTCTATTCGTAGCAGGATTATTTATGTTTACCGTGCTTTCAGCGTTAGCTAAGCTTAAATTAATCCCTACAGGAAACCCTTACCTTCATGAATCTGAAATTTATGAGTATCCTTTCTAAGGACTTGTAACAAGATAAATTTTAAAAGACTGATTATTTAATCAGTCTTTTTTTTGTGCTTACAGGCAACCTTTTTAAATCCGAGCTGTCTTTATAGTAGATTCGATATAAACTTAAAAATTATAAACAATGAAAAAAACTCAATTGCTCGCTCTTCTCTTTGTGCTGCTGTTAAACTTATTTAACGCACAAAACACGGCTTTCCTTTCAGAAAAAACAAAGCAGCCATTACCGAAGGTTTCTGTTTTCGGGAAAGACGGAAGCATCATCGCCTATTCTGATATCGACGGAAAAATAGAACGGAAGTTATTAAACCCTTCACAGGAAAAATTTCAGCTGGTGTATGACAATGTATTGCTGGGAACATTTTCTTATGCTGAACTGGATAAAGAGATCGTACAATTAAATGACAGGGTAAAGGATATCGAACCGGTTGTTATAAAAAATAACAAACCTGCAAAATATGCTTTCGTTAAAGGAAATTTCAATGCATATGTTACTTTAAATAATAATCTGAATTGTTATGTTGACGGCATTGTCACTTACGTTTTCGATAATAAAACTAAAAAAGTAAAAAGCACCAATATCGAACAGTACCGTGTTTTCAGGTTAGAAAATGCATCAAATGACAGAAAGGAGACAGGATCTTGGGACTACAACAGCTTCCTGGATCTTCCGGGCCTGAAGAATGCAGGCAATATTGAAGAGTTTAAAAGTAAACAGGCAACCATAAAAGAACTCAAAGGAAATAAAAAAGATGAAATAGAGATCAGCGGCAGTGCACTGCAGGAAAAAGAACTGGCCCTTTTCGGTTATAGGTTATATGATATCAAAACCATTATTAATCATTCGTACGATAAAGATTCAAATAAAACCCTGAGAGATTTTCTGGAATCGAATGAAATTGCCTTCATCAAGCTTAAACATAAAACCGAGCCCGATTACAATCAGGTAATTGTCTACAGAAACTTCTATCCTACAGAATTGGATTTTACCGATGATAACGATGTTGCCGACAAAGTAAAATTTAACAAGAACATCAGTCAGTACAAAACCGAATACTGGCAGGACGCTTCCTTCCCGAATATGCAGGCCGTTTTCAGTTCATTTTTTAAGGACCGTTTGAAAGAACAACAAAACAAAAAATAAAATCTGCTATTAATAAAGGTTTTACTAAATTTGTGGCAAACCGAATTAAAAATGAAAAAGTTTTCTTTTCTGCTTATTTTCAGCCTGTTGCTTTTTACGGCATGCAAGAAAGATTATGCAGATGCTACCAATACCAAAACTTTGCAGTCCAGCATCAATGATATGACGGCCAGCCTTCCTACCATTAAACAGATCAAGTTTAATGAAGCCCTGTACATTTTAAAAACTTTCGGGGTGGAAGCAGACGGCGATGTGGCAGAACTTAAAGCGCTCGGACAGCTGATCAACGGGAAAAAAGTTCCTGAAATCCTGTCAATGGCAGACCAGGTGGCACAGAAAAACGGCATCGAATGGGCAAGCACAGCGCCGCCGTCATTAGGGGAAATGAACATTTTCGGTGACGATAAAGCAAAAGAAAGCGACCCGAATGATGTAAAAGCCAGTTCACTGAGCATCCTGGTAAATCCTACCGGAGACGATGGCTTCGGAGCACCTACCGCAATCCAGATTGTGCCGAGGCTGGTTGACAATTCAGGAAAACCTATCGCATTTACAGGAGCTGGCCTTGAAACAACACTTGAAGTATACAGCAACGGCGTGAGGCTTTCTACCGCGAAAAACCTGATGCAGGATAATAATTTCAAAGGATTTAATTTAAAATTCTCATCCATTCCGGCAGCTAAAGTGGTAGACAACAAAATTGACATCACCGTATCTGTAAAAACAACAGGAAAAACATTCAAAATGACCAAGATCGGGTTGGATGTGAATCCTTCATTACTGAAAGTTCCGGTTCCGCAGGTCGTAGATTCTATGGCCGTTGAGCAGGATCCTGCTGTAATCGATCCGAATAATCCGGGAGCAACCGTACCGGGAGCAACCACAGATCCCAATGCCACAACTCCGGCAACGGTTCCTGCAACGCCTAAACAGCCGGCTGCAGATCCTAAGAATGTAGTATCCGGATTTCTGAATAACGTAAGTTCCCAAAACCTGAAAGCCGCTTACAGCTCAGCAAGCAACCCGAACTGGGGAAGCTACGAATCGTTTTCAAACCCTAACTCCGGTTTCGGTTCCGTAAAAAATGTAAGTGTAAAGAACATTACCTCAAATTTATCCAATGCCAACGCAGCAAGTGTTAATGCGACCTATGACGTAACGGATAAAAGCGGAAGGACCACTTCTTTAAAAGCGACTTTCGGACTTAAAAACGTAAACGGGGAATGGAAAATTTCCAGCTATAAAATAAATCCTTAAAAAAATGGCTTCACAGGAACTCATCAGCAGGCTCGAAGAAAGAATTGAAAATGTATCTGATTTTCCGGTTCCCGGGATTCAGTTTAAAGACATCTCGCCTATTTTTCTTGACCCGAAACTTTATGAAGACGTTATTGCAGATCTTGTTTCATTCAGCAAAGGAAAAGTAGATGCCGTATGCGGGATTGAAAGCCGCGGTTATCTTTTCGGGATCGCCATTGCCGTAGCCCTTGAAGTCCCTTTTATCTTAATCCGGAAAGCAGGAAAGCTTCCGCCGCCGGTGATTGCGGAAAAATATGATCTGGAATACGGAAGTGCCATTATTGAAACCCGTGAAGGGCAGATAAAACCGGGACAGCGTGTTCTTGTTCATGACGATCTTCTGGCAACCGGAGGAACTACGGAAGCCGCTGCAAAATTAGTGGAAAAGCAGGACGCTACCGTTGCACAGTTCAGTTTCCTGATCGGCTTAAAAGGACTGAACGGAGAAGAAAAACTGAAAAAATTCAATGCAGAGGTATACCATATCCTGGAATATTAAATTTTAAACATCATAAAAAATGCCTCATAAAAAATTATAAGGCATTTTTTGCAGCTGATCATTAGCAATTCTTATTGCAGCCTGTATATTTATTTCTTTTTTATCAATAATCCTGCAAAGTATTTTGTAAATCATTCAGAAACAATTAAATTTGCATTTCAATTTTTAACAATTTATGGCAAAACTTACAAAGAATGCTCAGAACGAGCAAGAAGGTAAAGAAACGGTGGAGTTTTTTAAAGATCTTGACAGAGAGGCTTTAAACACAGAAAGATTCCTTGAAAAATATTCAAAACCGCTGGGTATTGTTTTCGGATTACTTATTTTAGGTGTTCTGGGATTTTTCGGTTACAAACAATTTGTTGTAGCTCCTAAAAATGCTGAAGCTGTAAAAAGTTTCCTGGCTGCCCAGAAAAATCTTGCCGAAGGCAAAGAGAAAGAGGCACTGGGAGGAAAATCTGCTGCTAATCCAGGTTTCCTGGGAACTTATAATGAATACTCCGCAACAAACATCGGTAAACTTTCTGCTTATAATGCAGGGATTTTAAAGTTTAAGGAAGGTAAATTCCAGGAAGCATATGATCTTCTGGATAATTTTTCTTCTGATAACAAAACGATGATGGCTATGAAGTTCGGTGCCATGGCAGATGCTCAGTCAGGCCTTAACAAAAATGATGATGCTTTACAGCTATTGGAAAAAGCAGCT
Organism: Chryseobacterium sp. Leaf201; assembly: GCF_001421435.1. GTDB lineage: Bacteria > Bacteroidota > Bacteroidia > Flavobacteriales > Weeksellaceae > Chryseobacterium. Next base: position 186,435 of record NZ_LMKA01000001.1, on the reverse strand, counting down.
TCTGCTTCTGATGATCCTTATACCACGTATTATTTTACAAGAAAAGCAGGGATTTTAGCATTAGGCTTAAACAAAAAAGCAGATGCTAAAAAGTATTTTTCTGCCATTGACGAAAAATACCAGGACTATGACAACGGGATGTCTGATTCTTATATTGAAATGACTAAATATTACTAAATAATGGCAACAGTTAATCTTTCTGATTACAAGCCACTTCATATAAACAATGCCGATGAATTTTCTATCGGCATTGTTTTTTCTGAGTGGAATGATTTTGTAACCTACAACCTTCGGGATGCAGCACTGGAAATCCTTCAAAAAGAAGGGGTAAAACCTGAAAATATTAAACTCTTTCCGGTTCCGGGAGCTTTTGAACTGAATTACGCCAGCATGCAGCTTTGCAAAGAGCGGAAGTATGATGCCGTTATTTCAATCGGATGCGTAATCCGCGGAGAAACACCTCATTTTGATTATGTCTGTTCTGCCGTGGCACAGGGAATAAAAGACTGTAATATTTTAACAGATACGCCTACTATCTTCTGTGTACTTACCGATGATACCAAAGAGCAGTCGATTGCAAGAAGCGGCGGTGACCTGGGAAATAAAGGGGTTGAAGCAGCCGTAACCGCTTTAAGAATGATCGATTTCAAAAAAAGCCTTTCGGATAAAAAAGGAAATATCGGTTTCGGACATTCGTAACAGCAGCATTCAGATTAAAAATTCAGAACTATATTTTTATAGTTCTTTTTTTATTACAAACATCTAAAACGCACTTATCATAATTTTAATAAAATTTTAAATATTTATAAAATTTCCAAATAAATCGTCTGTTTTAAAATTTTATCCTGAATGATTCACCGGAAAAAGTATATTTGTGAAAATTTAATATACCGTTAACGCAATGTTCATTCAGAAAACAAAGCCCTTTTTATATTTAGGCAGCTTTTACCTTATTGTTTCTTTACTTTTAAGAACCGTATTTTTACTTGACCCCATTACGACAGCCCATTTCGGGGTTTTGGAAATACTGAAAATTTTCGCGGTCGGCTTCATTAATGACTGTTTTGTTTTCATTTTAGTCTGTCCTTTCTTGGCTCTTTACTTTCTGTTTTTATCAGATTCAAAATACAGGAAGCCATATGGTCAGGCTATCTTAGGTTTATTGGCCGTTCTTTTTCTGTATATCCTTCTTATTCCGAATAATATATTTAAGCAATATGGCGGCTCAATTGCTGAAATTGCCCTGATATTTATCGGTTTAAAAATACTCTTCTTCGGACTGATGTTCCTTTTACCGGAAAGACGAGTTAAAATCAGGAATATTTTTTATTTCATTACTATTTTTCTGTATGTTCTGTTAATTGTTTTTAACACCGTAAGCGAATATTTCTTTTACAGTGAATTCGGGCTGAGATATAACTTTATTGCTGTAGATTATCTCATTTATACCAATGAAGTAATCGGTAATATCATGGAAAGTTATCCTGTTGTTCCCCTGTTCCTGGCGATTTTTACAGTTGCCGGATCTGTCACAATTTTTATTTATAAAAAGACAAAGGCTGAACTTCTCACGCTTCCGGACCTGAAGCAGAAACTTATATTACTCGGATCTTTTTTAGTTTTGACAGGCATCAGTCTACTGGGCCTGCATTTTACGACAAAAATAACCGCCTGCAATGTTTTTGAGGAAGAAATCCAGGCAAACGGGTTACCGAAGTTTTATTGGGCATTTACCCACAACGAACTGGATTATTTTCAGTTTTATCCGAAGATCAACCAGCAACGGGCGGAAAGAATTTTCTTAAGTCAGTTTTCAGAACCTGTTCTGAAGAGGAATATCATTTCCGGGCAGCCTGAATTAAAGAAAAATGTTGTTTTGATTTCCATTGAAAGCCTCTCTGCAGATTTTATGGAGCATTACGGCAATACCCAGAAGCTTACCCCGTTTTTAGACAGCCTTGCAGACCGGTCCCTGATGTTTACCAATCTTTACGCTACCGGAAACCGGACAGTCCGCGGCCTGGAAGCACTGACGCTCTGTATCCCTCCCACTGCCGGAGAAAGCATCATCAAAAGAGAAAATGATAAGAATAAATTTACCACAGGAAGTGTTTTCAGTGCAAAAGGATATGACGTAAAGTTTCTGTACGGAGGGTACAGCTATTTTGATAATATGCAGGATTTCTTTGCAGGAAACGGCTACGGAATTGTGGACCGCAATAATTTTAAGCCTGAAGAAATTACCTTTGCCAATGTCTGGGGTGTGGCAGATGAAGATATGGCTAAAAAGGCAATCCAGACCATGAATCAGGAAAGCCGTTCAGGAAAGCCTTTTTTCAATCACTGGATGACGGTTTCCAACCACCGTCCTTTTACTTACCCGAATGGCAGGATTGATATTCCCGGCGATGCAAAATCACGCGAGGGCGGCGTAAAATACACGGATTATGCATTGCGGATGTTTTTTAAGATGGCTGAAAAACAGGAATGGTATAAAAATACCGTATTCGTTATCATTGCAGATCATTGTGCTTCCAGTGCAGGAGATGTTGAGCTTCCGGTAGAGAAATACAGGATTCCCGCCATGATTTTTTCTGACGGTTTCATTCAGCCTCAGAAATTTACAGAAACAATGTCACAGATTGATGTGATGCCTACCCTTTTCGGATTGCTTAATTTCAGCTATCAGTCTGAATTTTTAGGCCAGGACGTGTTCAGTAAAGAATTCCGGCCGAAAGCATATATTGCCACTTATGAAGATCTGGGGCTGATAAAAGACAACCATTTAACCGTAATTTCCCCAGTCAGAAAAGTAAAGCAATATGCTTTATTTCAGCAAAAAAACAAACTGGACCCTGCGTTTACTCTGTATTTTGATGAGAAACCTCTGAAAAACACCGCCCGGAATGAGAAGCTTGTTGAAGAAACAATTTCTGCCTATCAGTCAACATCATTCTGGCTGAAGAAAAACAAGCTTAACCGCTGATCAGGTGAGGGACAAAACGACTTTCGTTATTGGTAATCAGGTGAATACTTTCCCTGATGCCGATACCGGCCGGTTCCTGCCCGATTACCCAGCTCCCGATTACAGGATGATTTCCGTTAAAATCCGGAAGATCAAACAGCTGCTGGTAAATAAACCCTTCTTTTCCGTAGTCGCCCTTGTTGGTTTCAATGGGGATATTATTACGGTGCAGGGCTACATTGGCTCCTTCCCTGGAATACACCGGCTTTTTCGCAAAATCCTTCAGGTGCTTAGGCTCAAAATAAGCTTCAAGCAGATAAGGATGGTTTGGATATATTTCCCAGAGGATTGGCAGAATGGCTTTGGAGGAAAGAAGGATCTTCCAGGCGGGCTCAATCCACTGCGAGCGGAATCCGTTTCTTATCAGCTTTTCTGCAAACCCATCTTCTAAAATCCATTCATAAGGGTATAATTTAAAGATATATTCCATCACCGACTGGTCTCCCGAGATAAACTCTTCAACCTCCTCTGCCCAGCCGATATCCTGAATGGGAATAAATTCGGTATCGAAACCGGCCTGTGTGGCGCAGTCCCTGATATATTCGATATTGGTGACATCTTCAATATTGGTGAGGGAGGCAAAATAAATGTGGTTCGGATCCATGTACTTTCTGAGATACGTCCAGTAGTCCACCAGCTTTTCATGGATTGAATTGAACTGGTCTTTATCCGAAAACATTTCCTGCAGCCAGTACCACTGGATTACGGAAGCTTCATACAGGGAAGTCGGGGTGTCCGCATTGAACTCCAGCAGCTTAAGATTTTCACCGTCAAAACCGAAATCAAACCTTCCGTAAACTGAAGGATGGTCTTCCTCCCAGCTTGTTACAATATAATCCTGGAAATATTCAGGAATACTGAAGCGGTCCCAGAGATTGTTTTCAATAACATAGTCTACAGCTTCCAGGCACATCTGCCAAAGTTCGGCAGTTGCTTTTTCAATCCTGTTGATTTCATCCGGCGAAAATTCATAGTAATGACTTTCGTCCCAATACAGGCCTTCCAGTGAATGGTAGCCAAACCCTAAACTTTCGAGTTTGTGTTCCCAGTTCTTACGTAATGATGATGGTATTCTTTTCATATTATTTATGAAGATGCTCTGAAACCGCTTCTGCCGAGCCCGCCTCTTACTACTTTTCCTTTATAGGTGCTTCTTCCGATATTTGATCCGGAATTGATGGCATTGCTGTAATAGCCGGCCCGCTGATAACCGCCGTTGTTGTAGGCACCATACGGCCTGAAAGCGTGATACAGTAAAAGTCCTGTCATAAAGCCGTGTGTTCTTGAGTACGATGCTGTAGTATCAGACCTCATGTATACTTTCTTTTCATTTTTCCACTGATCGCGGGGCGGTTCCTGAGCGCAGGCAACAAGAATTCCCGTCACGAAAAGCAGTTTAATAGAACCTGATTTTTTCATGTTACTGAACCGTAATATAAAATTCGTAATCTTTTTTCACAAGAGCGTTGTGCTCATTCCCGTTTTCGTCTTCCACCACTTGCAAAGAATCACCCAGTGCCGGAATCGTATCTTTTTTAACGATTTCCTTTAAAAGTTTGTGGTCTTTCCAAACCTTATGTCTGGTCACCAGGATATCAGAATCCCCTGCATGCTGCACGGAGAGCACGGTTTCTATGGATGCTTTTTTATCAGCACTGCTTACCTCATCTTCTTTGTTTTCTTTCTCATTACAGGAAACAAGGCTTACTAAGAGAACGAATAGAGAGATTTGTTTAATTTTTCTCACTTTGGCATAATTTTTCACAAAAGTAATTATTTCGTAATGATAATAATTCTAAATTTACATATAAATAATAAATTATGAGATGGACAGACGACAGGGGCGGTAATGTGGAAGACCGGCGCGGATTAGGCGGCGGGGCCGTTGTAGGTGGCGGACTGGGAACACTGATTATTGCAGCGATTGTTTTTTTCCTGGGAGGTGATCCTTCAGCTATTTTATCTTCAGGCTCAGGCTCGGGGTCTCTACGAACCGAACAAAGGGAGCTGACGCAGGAAGATAAAAAAATCGGCGAAATGGTGGATATGATGGGAAAATGGAATATGACCACATGGGACCAGGTTTTCCAGCAGAACGGCATGAATTACACACCGCCTAAAATTATTCTTTTTGAACAGACTACAGAGTCAGGCTGCGGAACGGCACAGGCTGCAATGGGACCTTTTTACTGTCCTGCAGATCAGTCCGTATACATGGATATGAGTTTCTTTAATGAGCTGCAGCAAAGATTCGGCGCACAGGTAACGGAATTTACGGTGGCATATGTTCTGGCTCATGAAGTAGGGCATCACGTCCAGACACTTTTAGGCACGACCCAAAAGGTTGATGAACTGAGACGAAGCGGCCGGTATTCTGAGGAGGAAATGAACAGGGTTTCCGTAGCCACAGAGCTTCAGGCAGATTTTTATGCCGGCGTATGGGCAAAGCAGACCGATGCCCGAGAAAAAATTCTGGAGCCGGGAGATATTGATGCAGCCATCAGCGCGGCGGAAGCAGTAGGTGACGACAACATCCAGAAAAGATCCCAGGGATATGTGAACCAGGAAAGCTTTACCCACGGATCATCTGCACAGCGTAAAGAATGGTTTATGAAAGGCTACAATACCGGAGACATCACGCAGGGTGATACTTTCAATCAGCTTTTGAAATAATTTCAATTTACTCATAAAAAATAACCCTGAAGAAAATGATCTTCAGGGTTTTATTTTGTTCTTACGGCAATTCAATAGGATTGCTGTTTCTTTTGGCTTCTTCTTTAATCCGTTCTTCCATCCGCTTTCTCATATCGGCAGGATTCTGGTTTCCGCCGCCTCCCATTCTCATCTGAGGGCCTCCTCCGCCCTGCCCCATAAAGGCCATAGGATCTTCCTGAAATTTCTTCAGCTGTTTTGTATAATCAGCACGTTTTACTTTAACCGTATTCCCGAACTGGTTCAGTGCAGGAAGATCTGCGATTTTATAATTCTTCATCAGGTCAAAAGAATATTCCCCTTTATCATCTTCCACTTTCACAATAAGCCCCGGAAGCCCGTTAAACTTATACGGCCCGTCGGGATAAGGCAGGTCAGTGGTAAACCAGGCAGTCCATGTTCTGCCTCCGAAATCCGTTTCTGCCTTCTGTACTTTGTACTCCCCTATTTTTCTTGTTTCAGAAGAGATTTTCCAGTTAATCGGCCTGTCTTCCTCATACATATACATGTCTCTTCCGATCCTGTCTTTAAAAAATGTTTTCTGGTCGGCTTTGTTTTTTTCAACGGTATAATTGATATTGGTCCTTAAACCTTCCATCTGCTCCCTTTTGAACCCTCTGGCTCCGCCGCTTTTAAAATTAGCCTGCATAACAGAGTCTCTTTTGATCCTGTTCTCAGAATAGAAAACCGATTTTTCCGGGGAGATATCCAGATAGGCATTTTCAGTTTTAACCTCATTTTTATCAGAGGCATTCGGTTTTGCGGTAACCTGATATACAAACCTGTTGGTCTGGGCAAAAACAGTATTCATCATCAGGATGAAAGCAATAAGTATGGGTTTTTTCATTATAAGGCTGATTTTGTTATTTTGATTTTAAAATACGGCTAAAGTTAAAGGTATCAATAATAAAAATCGATAAAATAAAATCGCTAATTTTTATATACTAATTATTGTTCGTATTTTTGTAACATTAAATCATTCTAAATAAATACAATGATAAAAGTATCAGACCAAGCAAAGGCAAAAGCCATTCAGCTGATGACAGAGGAAGGCTTCAACCCGGTTGAAGATTATATAAGAGTGGGGGTAAAAAGCGGAGGATGTTCTGGTTTAGAATATGTTTTGAAGTTTGACAACCAAAAGACAGACACAGATCAAATGTTTGAAGACAATAACGTTAAAATTGTTATTGATAAAAAATCAATTCTTTATCTGGCAGGGACCGTTCTTGAATACTCAGGAGGCTTAAACGGAAAAGGGTTTGTATTTAATAATCCCAATGCATCCCGGACCTGCGGATGCGGAGAAAGTTTTTCTTTATAACTGGAAATCAGGGGTGATAAGTTAGCATACTGCGAAACTGGCCGCTGATCTCTATAATCTACAAAAATGAGTAAATATACTGAAGACGATCTGAGGGTCGATTTAGAAAATAAAAAATATGAGTTCGGCTGGGAAACGAAAATCGATTATGAAGATTTTCCGATCGGCCTGAATGAAGATATTGTCCGTGCTATTTCTGCTAAAAAAGAAGAGCCGGAATGGATGACAGACTGGCGTCTGGAATCTTTCAGAATCTGGAAAAAAATGATTGAGCCGGAATGGGCGAATATCAAATACACAAAACCTGATTTTCAGGCCATCCGGTATTATGCTGCACCGAAATCAAAACCTGAGCTGGACAGCCTTGATGAAGTAGACCCTGAATTACTGGCAACGTTCGCAAAATTGGGAATCAATATCGAAGAGCAGAAAAGGCTTTCCGGAGTTGCTGTGGATATTGTAATGGATTCGGTTTCCGTGAAAACCACTTTCCAGGATACATTGGCAGAAAAGGGAATTATCTTCTGCTCAATTTCCGAGGCTATCAAAAACCATCCGGATCTGATAAGAAAATATATCGGTAAAGTAGTTCCGAGAGGTGATAATTTCTATGCCGCTTTGAATTCCGCCGTTTTTTCTGACGGAAGTTTCTGCTACATCCCGAAAGGTGTAAGATGCCCTATGGAATTATCTACCTACTTCCGTATCAACCAGGCCGGAACAGGACAGTTTGAAAGAACGCTTGTGATTGCGGATGAAGGAAGCTACGTTTCTTATCTTGAAGGATGTACAGCACCGTCAAGGGATGAAAACCAGCTTCACGCAGCCGTAGTTGAACTGATTGCACTGGATAATGCTGAAATTAAATATTCAACCGTTCAGAACTGGTATCCCGGGAATGAAGAAGGAAAAGGAGGTGTTTTCAACTTTGTAACCAAGAGAGGGCTTTGCGAAAGAAAAGCAAAAATCTCCTGGACCCAGGTGGAAACAGGATCTGCGGTAACCTGGAAATACCCGTCATGTATCCTGAAAGGTGACGGTTCCATCGGTGAGTTCTACTCTATCGCGGTAACCAACAACCACCAGTATGCAGATACGGGAACCAAGATGATCCACATCGGGAAAAATACTAAGTCAACCATCATTTCAAAAGGGATCTCTGCAGGAAAATCCCAGAACTCTTACCGTGGATTGGTTAAAGTAATGCCTTCAGCCAAAGGAGCGAGAAATTTCTCACAATGTGATTCTCTGCTGATGGGTAACGAATGCGGAGCGCATACCTTCCCATACATCGAGATCAAAGATCCGACCGCCCAGCTGGAGCACGAAGCCACGACTTCAAAAATCGGGGAAGACCAGATTTTTTACTGCAACCAGAGAGGAATTGACACGGAAAGAGCCATCGCCCTGATTGTAAACGGTTTCAGTAAGGAAGTTTTAAATAAACTGCCTATGGAGTTTGCCATTGAAGCCCAGAAACTGCTGGAAATTTCTCTGGAAGGTTCTGTAGGGTAATTAATTAGAAATAGTATTTCATTGATAAGCGTTAGCGCCTTTGTTTATCCTAAAAAAGCAAAGGAGATTAAAAAATCTTAGTCTAGCCTTGCGATAAACTAAAATATATGTTAGAGATAAAAAACTTACACGCCAGAATTGAAGACGGCGCACAAATTTTAAAAGGAATCAATCTTGAAATAAAGCCGGGCGAAGTTCATGCGATCATGGGGCCGAACGGAGCCGGAAAATCTACACTTTCATCCATCATTGCAGGGAAAGAAGATTACGAAGTAACGGAAGGTGAAATTATCTTTGACGGTGAAAACATCATTGAAGATGCTCCGGAAGAAAGAGCCCACAAAGGAATTTTCCTTTCTTTCCAGTATCCTGTGGAAATCCCGGGTGTTTCCGTAACCAATTTCATTAAAGCGGCATTAAACGAAAACAGAAAAGCAAACGGACTGGAGGATATGTCAGCAAAAGATATGCTGGCCATGATCCGTGAGAAATCTGAACAACTGGGCATTAAAAAAGATTTCCTTTCAAGATCACTTAACGAAGGTTTTTCCGGAGGTGAAAAGAAAAGAAATGAGATCTTCCAGATGATGATGCTTAACCCGAAACTGGCTATTCTTGACGAAACGGATTCCGGACTTGATATTGATGCTTTGAGAATCGTTGCAGACGGCGTAAATACGTTTAAAAACGAAGGAAATGCCGTTCTTCTGATTACCCACTATCAGAGACTGCTTAACTATATTCAGCCTGATTTTGTCCACGTTCTGGCCAACGGAAGAATCATCAAAACCGGTGACAAATCCCTTGCCCTGGAGCTGGAAGAAAAAGGATACGACTGGCTTTTAAATTAATTGAAAGATTCAGAGATTAAAAAACAGAAATGTTTTATTAATTGATGCTTTACAGCTAGCTATTCATTCCGCGGAATGACAGATTTCAGCCTAATAAAAAGAAAAAAATGGTGCAAACCACACATATACCAGTAATGGCATTAAAAGAACAGATTACAGGAAACCATCATGCGTTTTTGGAGAGCCTCCGTCACAGATTTCTGGATGGGGACAGAAAAGCAGCTCTGCAAAGATTTGAAAACATGGGTTTCCCGACTAAAAAAGACGAAGAATACAGATATACCAGCCTTAAGGAAATCACTGAAAAGGAATACAACTTTTTCCCGAAAGAAAATCATAACATCACCAAAGAGCAGCTGGACCAGCTTCATCTGGGTGAAGAGAATTTCGACTGGATTACTTTCGTAAACGGCAGGCTCTGTAAAGAGCTGTCAAAAGTTTCCATAGAAAACGCTGAGTTCCTTTCATTCAATTATGCTTTGAATGATGAAAAGCACAGAGATGTTTTTGATAAATATTTTAATACAATTGCTTCAGACAAATCTGCGTTCACAAACCTGAACCAGGCGTACTGCAAATACGGATTCTTTCTGAAAGTCCCTAAAAATGTAGTGATTGAAAAACCGATCCACATTTTTTACATTTCTCAGAATCAGGAAGAAAACACCTTCTATAATACAAGGAATTTATTGATTGCAGAAGAAGGTTCCAAAGTGGAAATCATCGAAAGCCACCATAATTTTGACGGTTCCTACGTGCTGACCAATTCGGTGACAGAAATTTTCACGTATCCCAATGCAAAGGCAGACTGGCATAAAGTACAGAATGACAGTGATACGTCATACCTCATCGACAGTACTTTCGCAAAACAGGAAAAAGACAGTTTAACCACTGTAAACACCTTTTCTTTCGGAGGCAAACTGGTAAGGAACAACCTTGATTTTATCCATAACGGATCAAATATCAATTCATTCATGAACGGGATCACCATCATCGGAAAAGACCAGTTGGTAGACCACCATACAGCGGTTCACCACAATTTTCCGAACTGTGAGAGCTATCAGAATTATAAAGGTATTTTCAACGGGAAATCTCACGGGGTTTTCAACGGGAAGGTATTTGTAGATAAACTGGCCCAGAAAACCAATGCCTATCAGCAGAACAACAATGTTTTATTAAGCGAAGGCGCAATTATTGACACCAAGCCCCAGCTGGAAATTTTTGCAGATGATGTAAAATGTTCCCACGGCTGTACGGTAGGCCAGTTGAATGAGGATGCCTTATTCTACCTGAGGGCAAGAGGGATTTCTAAAAAAGAAGCCCAGGCACTGCTTTTATATGCTTTTGCCAATGACGCGATGCAGAATATCGACATCGAACCGTTAAAAGAAAAAATTTCAAAGCTTTTGGCGGAGAAACTGGAAGTTGATATAGAATTTTAATTACTATATAGTTGATAAATACATAACGGCTGTTTCAGGAATGAAACGGCCGTTTTTGTTATACAATTGAATCATGAAGTACACCTCATTTAAAAATCAATGGTAAGTAACCTATTAATGGTTAAGCGGCCTTGCTTCTATGATCATAAAATGTCCGATACGGTCTTTTATCAGCCATGTCCCATTTTGTTTCAGGTAATGGTCTTCATATTTTACATTATAATCAGTTAAAATATTCTGACCTTCTGTTTCCCTAACCATTTTCATGGTCGCGAAAGAAATCCCGGTTGCCGTGTCACCGCTAATTTTTACCGTGTGCTGACCATTTAATGTAAAGTAGGTTTTCACTTCTGCAGCATGCCCATTAAAATTCCGTTCCATCTCTTTCCTTCCCGAAACGTTTGAAATCAGGTTTCCGTTCATATATACTTTGTAAGTAAGATCGGGTGTAAAGAGATCCATTACTTCAGAAACCTTTTTCTCATCGCCTAAGTAAGCATAGTCATCGACTAAATTTCTTAAATCTTCTTTTGTCTGTACCATTTCTAATGTCATAATGTATTGTATTTATTGTTAAAATTATTTTGTATATAATTAATTGTTAATCACATGGACTTTTCGAAAAGTAAATGAAGCTTTACTGAGATTATTTTCCCTTTTTCTTATGGGTAAAATTATATTATATTTGATTACAATTTATTACCAGTTACTAAAAGGTTATCAGATAACAACATTGCAATCAACATGGAAGAAAAAAATTCAGCTGAAATTAATAAGGAATTTACTGATGACTGCCACACGGTTTTAGATGCGGTAAGTGATGCTTTGTACGCAGTCGGCGGTAAATGGAAATTAATGATCATTATCGCTATGGCAAGAGGAAACAATCGTTTCAGCGAACTTCAGAGGCAGGTTAAGGGTATTTCTGCAAGGGTTTTATCAAGTGAGTTAAAGGAACTGGAACTTAACGGTTTTATTATTAAAAAGGTTTCTGTTGGCTATCCTGTCCTGATTGAATATCAGTTGTTACCCTACAGTCATACATTGGAAGAACTGGTTGGCGCTATGACAAGATGGGGAATTCAGCACAGGGCAAAAATCAAAAGCGAAATGTCTGACGGGAACAAAAAAAATTCTTAGAGTTAAAGATATTTTTTAAAGTTTATCATTTGAAAATAGTACTGAGAACCATAATATCCTGATGAAATAATACACTTTATATTTTTCTGATGCTTATTTGTATGATGATGCAGCTAAAAAAAACCTTCAATATAAATCTCTTATAAATTGGCCCGATAGTTAATTTTTTACCTGTCCTTTTATTTTTCAACTACACATTTAAATCAATTTTCAATAATTTATGAAAAGCTTTTTAAAAATTTCACCATACGGCGAATTTTAATAAAAATCCGGTTATTTATATTTTTTTATTTTTACCGTAAACACCGATCAATGCTGATTAAAATTTACGGAAGTGCCATTCACGGAGTTGCGGCACAGACCATTACCATCGAAGTTAATGTAGACACCGGAGGAATAGGCTATCACCTGGTAGGCCTTGCCGATAATGCGATTAAAGAAAGCAGTTACAGGATTTCTGCTGCTTTAAAAAATGTCGGTTACAAAATTCCCGGGAAAAAGATCACGATCAATATGGCACCGGCAGATCTCCGGAAAGAAGGAGCCGCCTATGACCTGAGTATTGCCATAGGTATATTGGCGGCATCTGACCAGATTTTGGCAGAAAACATACAGAATTATATCATTATGGGGGAGCTTTCTCTTGACGGCACACTGCAGCCGGTCCGTGGTGTATTACTGATTGCCATTCAGGCCCGTGAAGAAGGTTTTAAAGGGATCATCCTTCCGAAACAGAATACCCGTGAAGCAGCCATTGTCAACAATATCGATGTCTTTGCTGCAGAAAACATCAAAGAAGTAATCGATTTTTTTAATGAAGGGAAGCCGCTTCAGAAAGTGGAGATCGATACCCGAAAAGAATTTCAGGAGAAAGTGAATGATTTCCCGTTTGATTTTTCAGAAGTCAAGGGTCAGGAAACAGCCAAAAGAGCCATGGAAGTGGCTGCGGCAGGAGGCCACAATATCATCCTAATCGGCCCTCCGGGAAGCGGGAAAACCATGCTGGCCAAAAGGGTTCCGAGTATTCTGCCGCCTTTATCATTGAAAGAAGCACTGGAGACTACAAAGATCCATTCTGTTGCCGGAAAAATGGGAACCGAAACTTCTTTGATGACTGTACGTCCTTTTAGAAGTCCGCACCATACAATCTCGGATGTGGCCTTGGTTGGCGGCGGCAGTTATCCGCAGCCCGGCGAAATATCTTTAGCGCATAACGGTGTTTTATTTCTGGATGAAATGCCGGAATTCAAAAGAACAGTGCTGGAGGTGATGAGGCAGCCGCTGGAAGACCGGGAAGTTACCATCTCTAGAGCAAGGTTTACCGTAAACTACCCTGCCAGTTTCATGCTGGTGGCTTCTATGAATCCGAGCCCGAGCGGATTTTTTCCGGATGATCCTAATAACACTTCAACCTCTTACGAAATGCAGCGGTACATGAGCAAACTTTCCGGGCCTCTTTTAGACAGAATCGACATCCACATCGAAGTCCAGAAAGTAGAATTTGAACAACTGACTGAACGGAGGAAAGGCGAGAAAAGCGAAGACATCAGAAAGCGGGTGCTGATTGCCCGTGAAATCCAGCGGGAACGGTATAGAGATTTAAAAATCAGCTATAATGCACAGATCGGACCCAAAGAAATTGAAAAATACTGTAATCTGGATGCTACTTCTTTCAGCCTCATCAAAATGGCTATGGAAAAACTGAATCTTTCAGCACGAGCCTATGACCGGATCTTAAAAGTGGCCAGAACCATTGCAGACCTTGAAGAATCTGAAAATATTTTATCGAATCACGTTTCGGAAGCCATACAGTACAGAAGCCTTGACAGGGAATTCTGGAATGCCTGATGTATCTTAATTCTCAGACTAATAAAGCCCGGGTAACATTTGTTATTCGGGTTTTATTATTAATTTATATCATTAATAAATATTACGTCAAGTTTTGTCGTCACGCCGGATCATATTTGTAATAAATAATGACAGATATATGGCCATATAAATTGTCCTTACAATTAAATCAATTTAAAAAATATTACAATGAGTACAACAGACGAAACTATTTTATTGACAGATGAATTTACAGGATTAGAATATTCCTGGAGACGAATAGGAACAGCAGACAGTTCAGCAGACAACGTTTTAACAAAAAATATAGGAAACTATAGATATGAAAGGATTTTTGAAGTAGCTGATGTCAGATGGTGGGGCGTTGCAGGTGACGGTACAGACGAAAGTTCAAAACTAAATCAAATGCTTTCAGATATTAAAGACAGTAAAAAAGTAAATGAGGTTGCTTTTTATGGTCTTGAGAAAGTAATTATTGAGTCTACTTTAAATATTGAAAGAGGAGACTTAATCATTGATGGTAAAAACAGTGAACTGTCTGCAAAGAATGGGCAGGATATCGTGGTTTTCAATATCATGAATAAAAATAACATCTATATTAAAAATTTTATTTCCGGTAACAGTACAGCAGCTCAGACATTTGTTAAAGCCCAATCGAGCCATTATTTAAGAATTACCGATTGTCGTTTTGAAGGGATGAAACTTGGCTTTGATTTAGAGGATTGCTATTTTACAAAGATTAATTCTGTATACTTCCAAGCAGTTTATCAGGCATTTAAATTTTATAATGCCACAAATGCTTTTAATCTGACTAATTTAAAGGTTCATGGGGCAGGAATTCCTTCGGAAATCAGCAACACAACCACCGGCGGAAATATTTCAGGATGCAGTTTTGAAGATGCTTCCGGAAGATTGGTTTTGGACAGATGTTTCGGGCTTAATATTACAGGGAATTACTTTGAAGGGTATAATGAAAATCATGTTGATACATATATTTTATTAAACCCAAATTCTAATTATGAATGGGCTGCGGGTATCAATATTGCAGGTAACCTTTTTTACACAGGAGCCATGCAGGCGCTTAAGATGCATAAAGTAGCGGGAATTTCCATCACAGGAAATTATTTCGGAACTTTACATGCTGTAAGAATTGATGCAGATAAAAGTGATTGGTCACAATCAACACAAAAAAACATCAATTATAACGGGAATGCCTGGAGGTATACTCCATCTCAACAAGTAGGGCTCCCGGTAAGCAGTTCTTCTGAATTCATTGGAGATTTTGATGTTGAACGAGCTAATATTTCTCCTGAATGGAATGTGCCGATTATTTTTACACCACAGGTTTTCCACGGAAGATATTTTGAAGACGGAGATCACCAAATTGCAGCAAGCAAGATAGACAGTACCACACATGCAAATTATATGACTCATACCTGGCAGACAAATGGGAAAAAATCTAAAGCCTATTTAAACGGCTCAATTGATTTGCTGTCTAAAGAGTTTGTAGCAAATGAAAACCTAGTGGTAGATATTGAACCTTATGGCTTTGGAAGTACATTGGGAACTTTAATGATTCAAAATAAAAACAATCAGTTTGCCCAGTTTTTGTGGCAAAGAAATATTGATCCTACAAATACGGCTAAAACAGGTTATTTTAAGGAAGTTATTAATGAACTGGGTGTTACAGTTATTCATAATAATGGTTCAATAACAGTAACCAACGGAGGAGCCGCACAATATCTAAAAGCAGAATTAAAGGTTTAAACTTTAAATCATCCACCTTTATTTCCTCAAAAATCAGACTTTTTAGTCATAAAAAAACCGCGAAAGTTTTCTTTCGCGGTTTTAAAATAAATCAGTAAGATTATTTTTTCTTTCCTTTTGCAGGCGTTGCCTTAGGCATTTTTGTTTTGGTATCCGCCGGCGTATTTTCGTCTTTTACCAACTGTAGTTCGTCAATCAGTCTTCTTGCTCCGGCATATTTGTCGATGGTCCAAAGAACAAAACGAACGTCTACGTTGATGGTTTTCTGCCATTCCGGTTCAAAAACGATATCTCCGCTTAACGCTTCACTGTTTCCGTCAAATGCAATCCCGATAAGGTTTCCGTCTGCATCAATTACCGGAGAACCTGAGTTACCTCCCGTAATGTCATTGTCTGAAAGGAAATTGACTGGCATATACCCTTTCGCATCGGCATACTGACCGAAATCTTTAAGGTTATAAAGGTCGATCACTCTTTGAGGAAGGTCAAACTCTTCGTCCCCTTTCTTATATTTCCCTACAAGACCGGTCATATCGGTATAGTAGTTATCGGTAATCCCGAAATAGTTTCTGTCTGTTCTTACCGGTAATGTAGTTACAGTTCCATAGGTAAGTCTCATGGTAGAGTTGGCATCCGGATAGAATTTTTTCTCCGGCATTGCCTTCATTAATCCCGCTAAGAATAATCTGCTGTTTTTAGCAAAATTGTCATCAATTTTTACGAACCTTTCTGCTGAAACCCGCTGATCGGCCATAATTGCATTGGCAATTTTCCAAAGCGGATCTGCGTCTAATTTCAAACGGTCAGGATTCAGTACAAAATTGGTTGCAGAAGCCTTGTTCGCGAAGATGGAAGAATATGCTACGTTGGATAGTGTATTCGCATCAAGTTCCATAATGGTTTCAGACGCTACCTCTTTGTTTACTTTTTTCTGGTAAAGGTTTACCATAGAATTCATCATCTCGCCTTCAAGCTTGGTATTGATGTTTTCGTATGCTGTTTTCAGGGCTGCATCTACTTTAGGCTTCATGGCCAGTCTGCCTTTCATATCCTGTTCTGCATATGCTTTAAGAACTGATCCTACCTGTAATGCCAGTGTAAAATACTTGGAGTTTCTTGAAAGCTGGGACATATAGTTTCTTTCAACATTCCTGTCGGAAGTCTGTTTGTAATAGATGGCAATATCATCCAGTACGGTTTCATATTCCATAACATTGGCAGGCTGTACCGCCCATGCTTTGAATGTTTCTTCCAGCTTCTGCTTATCTGTAATGGTTCCGTTTTTAATTACGGCATCAATGGTTCCCTGTCTGTTTTTCCAGTAGTTGGCCACAGAAGCATACTGAGAAGCATAATTAAGCTGAGTTGCTTTGTCTTTGTCCATATACTTCTTCATAACGTCCATCGCCAATTTAGAAGCTTCCACCCAGGCCGGATAGTCTTTGTTAACCATCTGCTGGATTCCGTAAGACGTTAAATAACGGTTTGTTCTTCCCGGATATCCTAAGATCATAGAGAAATCGCCCGGCTTTACGCCTTTAAGAGAAACAGGTAAGAAATGCTTAGGCTTCAGAGGAACATTGGTCGGAGCAAACTCCGCAGGGTTTCCTGCAGCATCAGCATACACTCTGAAAACCGTAAAGTCTGCAGTATGTCTCGGCCATTCCCAGTTATCCGTATCTCCACCGAACTTCCCTAATGAAGAAGGCGGTGCCCCTACCAATCTGATATCTTTGTAATCCTGATATACGAAATAATAGAACTCGTTTCCGTTAAAGAAGTCTTTTACCACCACGGTATATTTTCCGTTTTCGGAGTTTTCAGACTGTATTGCTTTTGTTTCCGCATCAATTACCGCTCTTCTTTCCGCAGCAGACATTTTATTGTTAAGTTTGGAATTGATCCTTTGTGTAGCATCATCCATTCTTACCAAAAATCTTACATACAGATCTTTTGCATTAAATTCATCTTTCTGCTTCATGGCCCAGAACCCATTCTTCAGATAATCTTTTTCAGGTGTTGAAGCCGCAGCCACAGCACCGTATCCGCAATGGTGATTGGTAAAAATAAGTCCCTGCCCGGAAACAATTTCTCCCGTACAAAAACCTCCGAAGCTTACGATTGCGTCTTTTAAGCTTGAGTTATTAACTGAGTAAATTTCTTCAGGTGTAAGATGCAAGCCTTCTTTTTGCATATCTACACCATTAAGTCTTTTCACGAGCATTAACAGCCACATTCCCTCGTCAGCCCTCATCTGGACAAAACTTAAAAGGAAAGTGAATAGTAGAAGTATTCTTTTCATTTTATAAAATAATTTTTGTGTCGCTAATTTACTAATTTTTTTACGGATTCATGCCCGTGATGGTATGAAAATGGATCTGAGCGTGTTATGAACAAAATAATGCTTAGCGTTTTAGCTGTTTTATGCCTTGGATTTATCCTGAATTGTTCCTCAGTTCCGATGAAAAATCCGCAGATCCAGAGAGAATGGATGCTGGTTTCTTTTGAGGAGTATGCAAAGCCGGATTTAATAAAATACAAAGCGGGAATTAATCTTACAGCACCTGCTGAAAACGGGAAAATCAAAGGAAGTGCTTTTATGGGGTGCAACCGGATGTTTTTTTCTTCTGAGTTTAAAAACAACGGTCAACTGAAAATTTCAGGCCTGGGTTCAACAATGATGGCCTGCCCGGATATGAAACTGGAAGATGATTTTTCAAAAAGCTTTAAAAATATGACATCGTACTCCGTGGAAGGACATTTTCTAACCGTAAAGGATGATCAGGGAAAGACCATGAAATTTGTAGCGGCAGACTGGGATTAGCTCTTTATTAAGCTAAAAATCAATATTCTGTCCCTGAATTCATAATAAATACCGTAAACCTGAAATTTCACCTTGGTTTTTTTCAGTAAAAATGCTATCTTGTAAATCTCACACAATATAGATAGAACCTAATGCTAGACAAGAAAGAACATAATTACGAGAAAGCTGTTTTGGTAGGTGTCATTACACAGAACCAGGATGAGGAAAAGCTGATTGAATATATGGATGAGCTGGAGTTTTTGGCCTTTACAGCCGGAGCTACCGTAGACAGGCGTTTTACCCAGAAACTGACACAGCCGGATTCCAAAACCTTCATAGGAAGCGGAAAGGCACAGGAAATAAAAGAATACGTAAAAGAAAACGAAATAGGAACGGTAATCTTTGATGATGAATTATCTCCCTCCCAGCTTAAAAACCTGGAAAAGGAAATGGAGATAAAAATCCTGGACCGTACCAACCTGATCCTTGATATTTTTGCCCAGAGAGCCCAGACTTCCTACGCCAGGACACAGGTAGAACTGGCCCAGTACCAATACCTTCTTCCCCGACTGACCAGAATGTGGACCCACCTGGAACGCCAGAAAGGGGGAATTGGGATGAGAGGCCCCGGAGAAACGGAGATTGAAACCGACAGGCGTATCATCCGTGACCGGATTTCATTGCTGAAAGACAAGCTGAAGACCATTGATAAACAAATGGCTACCCAAAGAAACAACAGAGGGAAAGTAGTACGTGCCGCGCTGGTAGGCTATACCAATGTAGGAAAATCCACCCTGATGAATGCCCTTTCAAAATCTGAAGTTTTTGCGGAGAACAAGCTGTTTGCCACACTGGATACGACGGTAAGAAAAGTGGTAATCGGGAACCTGCCTTTCCTGCTCACGGATACGGTAGGATTCATTCGGAAATTGCCGACTCAACTCGTTGAATCCTTCAAATCCACCTTGGATGAAGTGCGTGAAGCAGATCTTCTGATTCATGTTGTGGATATTTCCCATGAAAGTTTTGAAGATCATATTGACTCCGTAAATCAGATCCTTATGGAAATCAATGCACATCAGAAACCGATGATCATGGTTTTCAACAAAATAGATGATTTCAGTTATGATAAAAAGGATGAAGATGATCTGACTCCGTCTACCAAAAAGAATATTTCCCTGGAAGAATGGAAAAATACCTGGATGGCCAAATCCAAATATCCTACGGTTTTCATTTCAGCTTTAACAAAAGAAAACTTCCCGGATATGAAAAAGATGATCTATGATGAGGTAATGAAAATCCATATTTCAAGATTCCCATACAATGATTTCCTTTTCGAATATTTCGATAATGACGACGAAGAACACAAGAGAGATTAATGAAATATAACTTTTTCCTCTTCCTGCTTCTGGTTTCGGTTTTCGGTTTTGCACAGCAGCCTAAAATCAGCTTTAAAGCCATCGAAAAAGAACTTAAAAGTGATAAGTCTCCGTACCATTACGAGAAACTGATTTTTAAGTATAAAGCCTATCCGAAATCTCTGGATACGCTGGAAGCACAGCATCTCTACTACGGAAGGAATTTCAGAAAAGATCTGGTTTCAACGACAGATGATGACTTTAAAACCCTGGCAGAAGCTTTTAAAAAAGGTGATTTTGATGAATGCATCAGACAGGGGGAAATTTTATATAACAGAGATCCGACAAACCTCGACATTCTCCTGATCTTGCTGAAAGCATACGACTCAAAAAAAGACGGGAAAAACTTCATCCATCATTTTGACCAGTTCCGGGTACTGACCGATGCCTTAAAAGGTTCCGGAGACGGAAAATCTGATAAAACCCCTTTCCTGGTCAATTCTGTGGGTGACGAATATATCCTGTTAAATATCCTGAACATTGGCAAGGAGTATACCCGCGGATCCAAATCCATGAAAGACGGAGTCCTGGATATCTGGGAGAAAGACAATACCAAGATATACATCAAAGTACTGTATATCGATTATTAATCAACTCAAATAAATTTAAAAACACCTTTGGAATTATATTATTCATTTTCAGCCTTAATTGTTTTAGCATCCATATTCGCATATCTTAATTACAGATTCCTTAAACTTCCGAGCACCATCGGGATTATGGTGATCGCCATTGTAGTTTCTATTTTTCTGGTTTCCTTTGGGGAAACGGTTTTACCCCGGACATTCGGGCACCTTCACAGCCTGATGAGCAGCATTGATTTTACGGAAGTCCTGATGGGAGCCATGCTTAATTTCCTTCTCTTTGCGGGAGGTATCCATATCAATTTAGACGATCTCAAAGAACAGTTCCGTCCCGTGCTTATTTTTTCGACACTGGGAGTGGTTATCTCCACTTTTGTAGTGGGATTCGGGATGTTTTATCTACTGCCTTTTTTAGGGATCCACCTGCCTTTTATCTACTGTCTCCTTTTCGGAGCCCTGATCTCACCTACCGATCCTGTGGCCGTTTTAAGTATTCTGAAGCAGGCCAATGTCTCAAAATCACTGGAAACGAAAGTGGCGGGAGAATCTCTTTTTAACGACGGTATGGCGGTTGTGGTATTTTCCGTTGTTTTACAGCTGGCCATCGGAGAAAAAGTAGACCTTGGGCTTGAAAGCATTGGTCTGCTGCTGCTGAAAGAAGCGGGCGGAGGCTTGCTGCTGGGGATTGTACTTGGATGGATTACTTCCAGGCTGATGCGTGAGGTGGATGACTACATAATTTCTGTTCTGGTAACCCTTTCTGTGGTTATGGGAGGCTATCTGATTGCAAGACAGATGCACATTTCAGGACCTCTTACCATGGTTGCAGCAGGATTGTTTATGGGGAATTTTAATGTTAAATTCAAAATGAAATCCATCACACAGGATTACCTGATCAAATTCTGGGAACTTATTGATGAAATCCTGAATGCGGTTCTGTTCCTGTTCATCGGTTTTGAGTTATTAATGATCAAAGATTTAAGGCATTTTATTATTCCGGGATTGGCGGCCATTGTTATTGTTTTACTGGCCAGGGTAATTTCCATCTGGGGCCCTACCAAGTTTATGAAAAGAACCTTCAGTCCGCAGACTGTAAAAGTTCTGATCTGGGGAGGAATCCGGGGCGGTGTTTCTATTGCGCTGGCGATGTCTATCCCGAAAAGCGAGTACAGTGAAATCATTTTAAGTATTACCTACTGTGTCGTTGTATTCTCAATTATCGTTCAGGGGCTTACCATTGGAAAGGTAGCCAACCCAAACAAGATTGCGAAAGAAGAAGAGATTCTGGAAACCGTTGCTTTAAAAGAAGAACAATAATTATTTATACACTACATAAACGTATTTACCTTGAAAAAAATATCTGCTTTACTGCTGTTGCTACATTCGCTGCTGTTTTTCTCTCAGATCAATGTGGAGGAAATAAAGAAGAACGCTACAGAAAATCCTCAGAAATATTTTTACGATTATCTTGAAATGTTCAAAAAAGATCCCTCAAAGCTCACCCAAGAAGAAATGAACCAACTGTATTACGGAAGCCGGTTTGTTAAGCTGGATTATAATTTATCCGTTTACAGCAATCAGTCCAAAGAAATCTGGACCCCTGCATCCAAAAGAAGCATTTCCAAAAGCAAGGCGCAGAAAATTGTTTCAAAAGCAGAAGAAACCTATGCAAGATATCCATTAGATAAAGAAATCCTGAGAGGCCTTTCTAACATTTACAATGCTTTGGATGATAAAACTAAATCTGAATTGTCTGACCGCCAATACCATGCAATTGAAAACACAGTAAAAAACAGCGGAACCGGTAATTCTGCAGATTCCCCGATCTGTGTCATCTGGGCAGGAGATGTCATTAAAAGAATAGATGACTTAAGAGGATATGGTACGGTAAGAGATTTTAAGCAGGAAATAAAAATACTCCCTGACGGAAGTATGCTTACCATGTATTCCATGGGAAGCAAACAAATCTTTGTAAAATTAGTCGGAGGAATGAGATTGGATTAAGATGATGATCAAAGAAATCCAGGAAGCTTTAGCCGTCTTGTCAATTCCTGAAAAAGCGGCATTTTTCCCGAAGTTTTTTAAAACCGGAAATGGCGAATATGGCGAAGGAGACCTTTTTCTGGGCATCACTGTACCCGACCAGAGGGCGGTAGCGAAAGATTATTATGCTAAAATTTCTTTGGATGAATTGAGTCAACTTCTTTCTTCAGAATACCATGAGCACCGGTTAACCGCTTTACTGATCTTGATTTTAAAATTTGAAAAAACAAAAGATCAAGCCATAAAAGATGAGATCATTAGTTTTTATTTAAACCACCTGCCCTATATCAACAACTGGGATCTGGTGGACACAAGCTGTTACAAGATTTTAGGCCGGTATGCTTTTGAAAATCAGAGAGAAGACCTGTTAATGGAACTTTCTGCTTCTGATGAGATGTGGCACAAAAGAATTGCGGTTGTCGGAACACTGTACTATATCAGGAAAGGATCATTTAACCTCACGAAAGAACTTGTCACAAAGAATTTACATCATCTGCATGACCTGATGCACAAAGCCAACGGCTGGATGCTGCGGGAGATGGGAAATAAAAACGAAGCTGAACTTATTACCTACCTTAATCAGCACTACCGGGAAATGCCGAGAACCTGCCTGCGATATGCCATTGAAAAACTGGATGACAAAGTGCGGCAGGATTATTTAAAAGGCAGGATTTAGAAAATAAGATTGTATTTTTGTTCTTTAAAGCCAGATTATGAAGTTTTTTTTCAGACAGGTTCTCCTATTTATCCCTTTATTATTACTCACAAGCTGTTTTGATATTGTAGACAAAGCCAGTGTAAAAGCAGATGGCAGCGGTGAGTATACCCTTATCCTCAATGCCAGCAAAAGCAAAACCCGGCTGGCCTCCATTTCCAAAATGGAAACAGTTAACGGTAAAAAAGTTCCTAAAAAGCCTGAGATTGAAGCCAAAATTAATGAAGCGGCAAGGATCTTTAAAGCAACCCCCGGAATTTCCAATGTAAAAACGTCGATGGATTTTGACAACTACATCATCAGGCTGAGCTGTAACTTCAAAAGAATTGAAAACATCAACGCCGGTCTGGAACAGTTAAAAGCTAAAAATATTTTGGGCAAAATGATCCCGACTCAGATTTACAGCCAGAATTTAGCTAAGAAAACGTTTACCAGAAACAAAATTAATACATTTAAAAACGAGTACGACAAAATGAGCAAGGCAGATAAAGAAATCTTTAATGATGCCAAATACACCTCTGTCCTGCAGTTCGAAAACACGATAAAGTCCCAGACCAACAGTGCTTACCTGCTTTCCCCAAACCGGAAAGCCGTAAAACTGGAAGCCAAAGTGCTGGATTTTATCCTTCAGAAAAAACAAATTCAAAATAATATCCTATTCCAATAATTTACTGAAACCATGAAAGCTATTTTACAAAAAATAAACCTGACCTTTCTCCTGTTTTTATCAGTGCTCACCTTCGCGCAGCAGAAAATGAAGCTTCCGCATGATGCCATTTTCTATATGGAAATCAACGGTAAGCAACTCGACAAAAAAATCAACTGGCAGAAGCTGAATCCTTTTTTATTGGATGTGGCTAAAGAAGGCAAAGAGAAACCTTCCTGGAATGATTATTCCAAAACAGGGATAAAATATGATGCTACACAGTATCACTATGCGACGTTCAATGATTCTGTAAAAGCCTATACCGCTCATTTTATTGTAGACAATAAAGAAAAATTTCAGGAATTTATCAATTCAACCAAGAAAAAAGGATTGGAGGTTACCCAGAAAAACAATTATTCCTACGTTAACCTGGATGATGATATTTTTGTTGCCTGGAACGGAAACCGTGCAGTCTTAAAAATGCTAAGCTACAGCAAACCATACAGATATGATATGGAAGATGATACTGTTATAACAGACAGCGTTGTAGCAACTGTAGACAGTACTGAAATAGTGAGTATAGACAGTGTTTACGCCGAAGAACCGGAACAGCCTTTTAATTACAAAGATGAAATCCGGATTCTGAAAGATGATATTAAATATTTAAAAGAAGATATCAAACAGCATAATGCGGAAATCGCAAAAATGCAGAAAGACATCAAATATCTTGAAAAACATCACGAATATCCGAAAGAAAAGAAAGGGTCTACAGATAAAAATTATTCTGAAGATTCTGTTGAAGTATTACCACCACCGGTTCAGGACGAGCACGAAGATATGGAAGACATGGAAACTGAAAATGCAGGCGACCTGGCTTATGAAAAGGAATTTGACTCTTTGAGAATTGAAAAATTCAAAATGGTGAAAATGCTGGCAGAAAATGATTTCAATACTTATTTCAGTTCGAACTTTGAAATTGAAGTTTCTAAAGAAACACTTTCAGCCCGTGACCCTAATTCCGATGTTTTTGTGTATGCCGATTATGGCAGGATCGTGAACGAGGGAATTTACGGCAGAATGTCTAAACAGTATGAATTCGGGCAGTTCTTCAGTAATTTTTACAATTCAAATTCTTCATACAACCTGTATTTCGACAATGATAAAGTGAGGCTGGTCAACAGTTACCAGCACAAAGATCCGGAAGTTCAGAAACAGATTTCGGCAGTTTACAAAGGCAGGAAAAATAAAAAGCTGATGGCTTTAATCAACGATAAAAGCATGGGATATTATGCCATGAATGTTGACGGAAGCAGGTATTTTGACCTGATGTACAGCCTGCTTAAAAACTCAGGTGAAGGCGGATACCGGAAGGAAATGGAACTGATGATGGAAACGATGAAGATTGTTCTGGATGAAGAGGCCATTACCAAAATTGCACCCGGAAACGGTATTTTTGTACTGAATGAATTAAAATCCAAAACGGTAGAATATACGGATTATGATTACGATGATGATTACAATGAAAAAGAAGTAAAGAAAACGAAGGAAGTGATGGTACCGGATTTCACTTTTGCCTTTGCTACAGAAAATGAGGGATACTGGAACCGCATCTTTAATGTTTTGGCAAGCAATAAAAATACAGCCAAAAACTTCTCTAAAAAAGGGGACTTTTATGAATTTAAAGAAGAAAAATCAGGCGGATACCTGGATCAGTTCTTTTTTACGGTAAAAGACGGCGTGGTTTACGTAACAACTTCTAAAGATAATATCCTGCCTAAAAACCAGTCTGAGGTTTCTAAAAGATGGGCGAAAGATGCTTCAAAATATGCATTGTCCGGAAGATTTGATATCCAGAGGCTTCTGATTGGCCTGGAAACGGAATTCAAGAGTACTTCTGAAAGAAAAATCATGGATGTCTTTAAGAAAAACGTAGGGGAAGTATATTTTAAGACTGAAGCAAAAGGTGACCGGATAGAGACGGAAATGGATTATGGCATCAAGAGTTCTTCGGAAAACAGCTTAATGTATTTCTTCGATTTGGTAGATGAAATTTATAAAATCAAAGAATCTGAAAAGAAAACACCGGTCTTATAATGAAGAAAAAGCTTGTTGTTTTAGCATTTATTCTGTTCGCAGCCACCATGTATTTTGTGTTTTACCATAAAGATAAAACGCTGGAATATATTCCGGAAAATGCAGATGTGGTGGTTCTGGTGGATGTAAAAAACCTTACGAGGCAGTATATCTCAAGTCTTGCCATGCATCCTGCTCAATGGTTTGACGGCAAAAGCAATAAAAAAAATACAATTTCTATACTAAAATCGGGAGTGAAAATTCCCGATTTTTTTCAGGTATTCCATCTTAAAAACACCCGGTATTCCCAATGGTACAGCATTGTTGAGCTTACCGATAAACAGCAGTTTTTAAGATATTTAAAGCAGGAGCAATTTATCAGCAAAGGAAAAGAGGTCTTCCAGAAAGACCAGATGTACATTAAAATTAACGGTGAAAAATGCATTCTCTCAACTTCTGATTTAAATTCAAATACCGGGATTTTTCAATTTTCAGGAAAGAAGCCTTATCATGCCGGTTCTTTTCTGGACGGCAGCTCAGGAAGCATTTCATTCATTTCAGGCAGGCAAATCCGAAATTTTTCTATTGACCTGCTTTCAGATGCCATTGAGATTAAAAACAAGCCGGATGTAAAAGATTTTTCCAGGGTTATTTCGAAGCTGCAGCAAAACAAGTTCTTCCTGGAAGCTGAGCTGGATAAAGAAAACATCAGAAAATTCACTTCTTTCTTTAATAAAAACTTTGCAGATTCTTCTCAGGTGAGTCATTTCAGAACTGCGGCAACACTAAAGCAGGTAAATGACACCATCATTACCTATGGCTACGATGATAATTTTAATGAAACTGAAAAAAAAACGGTTCAGAAAATTATTCAGCCTGATTATGTGATTGCGCTTCAAAGTTCAAATTCAGAAAAAACACAGCTTTATTTTCAGAATGAAAAATGGATGAATGCCCGGAACCAGCTTACGGCAATTCCGTTCCAGCCGAATATAATGACCCGGACTGAAGCTGGCTTTGAAATAAAATCAACCGGAAGACCGCTATCTTTATCTCCATCGTTAAAAGAAAATTTTATTTTTATCAGAAACAATGCTTTGTTATCTTCTTCTTTTAACTCTTTAACGGCTGCCGAAAAGAAAATAATTTCAGGCTTAGATTATATCTTCTACGGAAACAATGATCAGTACTATTATTTGAGTCTGAAATTTAAAAAAAAGGAACTCCCTTTAATCCTGAGGTGGTAAATACATTTTAATACAGATTATCAATGGAATTTTTAGACACCGGATTGCTGAAAACCTTCATACACTATTTTTTACATTTTGTATTTCCGGTTTTTATTGCGCTGGTTTTTTATCGTAACAACTGGAAAAAAGCATACCTGATTTTACTTGCCACCATGCTGGTAGACCTGGACCATCTGTTTGCAGACCCTATTTTCGATCCGGACCGGGCCAGTGTGGGATTTCACTTTTTACATTCTTATTATGCCATTGCGGTGTATTTTTTGATGCTTTTTTTTAAAGGAAATGTCAGGATCATCGCTATCGGACTGCTGTTGCATATGCTGACGGACCTCCAGGATTTTTATCTCTGGAACCATTAACCGGATAAAACCGGACTTAAGCTCATAAGATCTTTATTCAGAAATTGGAACAGAATTCAGATCAGCATATTATTAATAATTTCTTTTGATATTCCAAACATCATAGATTTTTTGTATTTTGTAGACACTATGAGAATAAATGACTTTTTACATTATACGTACATTTTCCCTCTTCTGGCAGTAGGTTATTATTTTTCCGGACTGATGGGTACGGGTATTATTTTTGATGTAATTGCCGGAATTCTTTTGACCGGAAGTGTAATCTCGGCGGTTCATCATGCAGAAGTGGTGGCGCATAAGGTAGGTGAACCCTTCGGAACAATTATCTTAGCCTTATGTATCACAATCCTGGAAGTAGCCCTGATTATTTCGCTCATGGTCGCCGGCGGGGAACAGGCCATAACACTGGCAAGAGATACGGTGTTTGCCGCAGTAATGCTTATCCTGAACGGGATCATCGGGATCTGTATCTTGGTAGGAGGCGTAAAATATTATGAACAGTTTTTTGCCAGGACTTCTGCCACAACCTATCTGGTAAGCATTGTTTCCATCCTTATTTTAACACTGGTACTCCCGAATTTCACCTCAAGTGTTAACGGACCTTTCTACAATAAAGCACAGCTTATCTTTGTTTCTATTGCCTGCCTTGTGATCTATGGGGTTTTCCTGATGGTTCAGACCATCAGACACAGAAATTACTTTATCCCTCCCGATGAGCATCCTGAAGAGCTTTATATCCCTTCCATGAAAAAAACCGTCATCAGCTTCATTTTCCTGGTGATCTGCCTGGCGATTGTTGTCATGATTTCAAAAGGACTTTCTTCAACCATTGAGGATATGGTACAGAGTTTCGGGGCACCGAAATCTTTGGTTGGTGTAATTATCGCAGCGGTTGTCCTGCTTCCGGAAGGCCTGGCTGCCATCAGGGCGGCACGGAGCAATCAGATCCAATCCAGTTTAAATCTGGCGCTAGGCTCTGCCCTGGCAAGTATCGGACTGACAATTCCCGCTGTTTCCTTAGTCTGTATCATGTATGATATTCCACTAGTACTGGGTCTGGATAAAAAAGACATTATCCTTCTTTCCCTGTCGGTATTTATTGTGATGCTTTCTCTGAGCCGCGGGAAAACCAATATCCTGTACGGCACAGTATTGCTGGTTAACCTGGCTGCCTATATTTTTACAGTCATTGTTCCTTAAAGCCCTGGTTTTAAAATAAATATAAGTGAATTTTACAGCCTTCTTGCCAGATCCATTTTAAATGCCATCAGTCTGGCAATATTCTCAGCTTTGTAAATGGCGGTGTCTGCATTTTCCCCTTTAAAGTTTTCTTCAATCGTGGTTGTCCAGAGGTGCAGCCAGCGGTCGAAGTGCTTCTGCTCTATCGCCTGAATTTCATTGATGGGAAAATGGGCACCCATCGGGTTTCCTTTATACGTCATCTGCCCGAAGAGCACGGACTCCCAGAAGGCATACATTTTCGGCAGGTGTTTATCCCAATCAACTTTGGCTACATCATTAAAGAAAAACCCAATCACTTCATCCTTAACCACTTTAGCATAAAATGAATTGATAAGATGCTCAATATCTTCGCGTGATTCCAACTTTTTCATAACTCAAATTTACAGGAAAATTAATTAAAGCCTGATGTTTTAGAAGTCTTTTAGGTAAAGGCATATTTAAATAAATTAAGTATAAGGATGTTTTTAAAGGATTGATTGATAAGTATCACTATTCTATAATTTTATTGAAAGATCTCAATGATGGTAGAAAAAACAATCGTTTTTTGAGACTTATTCATACCTCTTATTAATGTTTTGAAGATTAAAGATTGGGCAAGCGAAGCACAAATTTGACAAGACAGTGTTGTAAACCTATTATTTATATATTATTTTAATCTCAGAGTTTTTAAATTAATGTTTCCAACATTAATTTCTTTTTCAATCGACTTATTATTACTGTTTGAACCATCAATTTTTATTTTATAAAAGAAATTTTCTCCTTTTAGACTTAGACCTGTTCGCATAGTTCCGTGAGCTCCTTCAGTCAAACAAAGTATTACAAAATAAAAGGCATCCGATTCTTTTGCCTTGATCGTTCTTTTTAACGATGATGATTTATGAATGCTGCTATCTAAAAAAGATTTAAGATTTTTCAGACCATATAAAAACATAGGAAATTTTTTAAGTGTCATGGTATCCGTAGGCGTTAACACTTCATAATATTGGCCTGGCAAGGATGGAACTTCAAATATATCAGACGGAATTTTCAAATTCAATTCAATTGAATCATCTGTTTCGTTGATTATTTGTGTCCAAAATACAACATAGTTATATTCATTACCTTTTGCGTCAGCGTATTTCATACCACCTTTTGGAAAGCCGTTTTGTATGATTATTTTTTTCTTTTTTAAATCAAAATATTCAAATTTGCTGTAAATGTCTTTATTATCAAATGTCTCTTCATTCCGAATATTTTTTAAAGAATCCGAAGTTTCTATTCTTACTTGATCCTTCTTTGATTTAGTAGACTGTTTACACGAAAAAACGCCTGTTGTTGCAGTTAAAATTAATATTAATAGATTATTTCTCATTTTGCTTACTTAATTACAGATGATCGTTTTATGAGATTTAAATAGTACTTATAAATTCCGCGGCTTCGCGCAGTGGCGAGAACTTTTCGCTTTGTTGTAAAGATATGAAAATTTCCGCCTGAGTAATTTTCGACTAAGAAAATATAAACCAGCCATTGCGTGAAACCGCTGTTAGCGGAGGTTTGCTTTCCCCAACTTACCAAACGACATTGGCATCTTTTTTCTTTTATGTAAAAGCTTGTGTCCTGATGATAAACTTCGTTATTAGTAATTACAATGCCAATTTTAAAGAAGTCGTTATTATGAAAGTATATATAATATTTACTTTACAATTTGTTGCGTGCCGTAATTCATCAAATGTGCAGTAATTGGTTTTTATACTTTCCTTCTAAATATCTACATCAAGTTGGAAGTTGAAAACAACTTCACCGATTTGCTGAATGGTGTTCGCGAAATGCCCAATAAGATGCTAAGTAAAAAATGAAAGAATTAGAGATTAATAAGCTCGCTTAAAGAACTGTTCTCAATACCCATCCTGTAAGTGTTTTGTACTAACTTACTACTTACGGCAAAAATTAATATCAATAATTTGGAGTTTATCAGATTGGGGAACAGAATATCGGAAAAAGATTATTAAAGATTAAAATATAGTATTACGAAACACAACTCCAATCGCTTTTTTTGGATATTGTTGATGTTATTAGAAACTATGTCAACCCAAATGATCGCAAAGATTCTCTCCAAAAAATTAGTACATTATTAAATATCCAAAAAAGATCCACATTCTAAAACAATCATTTCAGAATTTAGCTTACCTTTGTAGTAGTTATGGCAAGAAATTTAGAATTTAACGAAGAGCGGGCTGTCGAGAAAGCAATGGAAGTTTTCTGGAAGAATGGCTATACTGCCACTTCGATGCGAGATTTAACGGATGCTATGAAGATTAACAGCAGTAGTTTATACAATACCATTGGAGATAAACGCACATTATTCATCAAGTGCTTGGATACTTATACAGAACAACGGAGGCAAAAATTTCTGCAATTGACACAAGGGCAATCATCTCCATTAGACCAATTAAAATATTTAATTAAGGTAGTGATTGAAAGCATCGAAAAGACACCTGCAGCCTGTATGGCTATTAAGACTTCTTTTGAGATGGCAGAAAATGATCCGCAGATTCATTCCATTTTAAAAAGAGATGCTCACTTTTCTTATATGCAAGTAAAAGGATTGTTGGAAAAAGCTGTAATTGCTGGTGAACTGAACTATATGTTTGATACAGAATCTACCGCGCATTACATCGTCAACAGTTTTACGGGCTGGTATGAAATGTATATCTTAAACAAAAACAAAGATCAAATTCTAAAAATGGGTGATTTTTTAATCAAAACACTGTTTTAATTTTTTTTAAATCTGAAACAATCGTTTTAAAATACATATATTAAAGTTACAATTATGAAATTATTAGAAAATTTGAACTGGCGTTATACCGTTAAAAAGTTCAGTAACCAGAAAGTAAGTAAGGAAAAGATAGATAAAATTGTGGAGGCTATCAATCTATCAGCTTCTTCAGGTGGACTACAACCTTACAGAATATTTGTTATTCAAAATAAGGAACTCCAACAAAAATTAAAAGGAGATTCATTTAATGCCCAAATAGAAGATGCTTCTCATCTTATCGTTTTTGCGTCATATCACAAAATGACTAAAGAATATATTAGTGAATTTATGAATCTGAATGCCAAGGTAAGGGATATTCCGCTTTCCGAATTGGAAGACTACAGAACAGCATTGGAATTCTATCATCTCAATAAAAGTCAAGAGGAAAGTGCTGTGTGGGCATCAAAACAAGCTTATATAGGTCTCGGGACTGCACTGATTGCTGCAGCAGAGTTAAAAGTTGATGCTACTCCAATGGAAGGTTTTGATCCCGAAATCGTAGATAAGGCACTTGGCCTAAACGAAATAAGTTTAAATAGTGTATTATTATTAGGATTGGGCTACAGAGATGTAGAGAATGATTGGAACATTGAATTGAAAAAAGTTCGTCTGCCCATTGACAAATTCTCAACCAGTATAAACTAATTTTTTTATATATTCTGAAACAATCATTTTAAAATCGTAATTATATGTCAAATCAAACATTGCTTGGTAAAATTGCACTCGTTACCGGCGGAACAAAAGGTATTGGTAAAGCTATCGCAGATCAGCTTACTGAGCAGGGAGCTATCGTTATAGTGTCTGCCAGAAATGAACCTGACAAATTACCGAAACAGGAATTCATGGCAAGCGATGTCACCAATGCAGATTCAGTCAATGCTTTAGCAGAAAAGATACTAAGTAAATATGGTAAAATTGATATACTGATCAACAATGCGGGAGGTCTAACTGGACCTGGAGGAGGTTACCAAATTCCAACGGATGAGCAATGGATAGCTGAATTTAATTTTAATTTATTATCAAGCATTCGTGTATACCGAGCTTTTGTTCCAAGTATGGTTGCACAGAGGAGTGGTGTGGTAATTCACGTTACAACGGTATCTGCTTATAAACCATTTTATCAATTCAACCTGACGTATGCTACTGTAAAATCTGCATTAAACACATACAGTAAAGGTCTGGCAAATGAACTAGGGCAGAATGGTATTCGTGTAAATCTGGTATCTCCGGGAATAATCAACACAGAAATGACAGAACTGTTTATTGAAAAAAAAGCTGCAGATAACAAAGTTTCAGTAGAGCAATCAACACAGGAATTTATCGAGTCAGCAGGTGGTATACCAATAGGAAGAATGGCCACAACTAAAGAAGTAGCAAATGTAGTTTCTTTTCTTGTATCAGACGCTGCGAGTTATGTGACAGGTTCTAATTATTATGTTGATGGTGGACTTTTTCCAGTTGTACAGTAGTTATAAGTTGAAGTTAGAAACAGCTTTAAACTAATATATATACTTGTTTTTTTCTTTTTAATATAGGTTACTTTATTACACTAAAAAGGTATCAGATGTAAAAATGAATCTCTTAAATAAAATTATCAACGATATATCATAGTATAAAAAAAAGAAAAAATTCCCAACATTTTTGTTATGAATTTGCTTCCATGATGCTTTAAAAAAGATATTTCGAACAGAATAATAATGACAATAAACCCATCTGCAAGAATTTTTTTTAAACTAAAAAAGGAGCTACAATCGTCGCTCCTTTTTTTGAATTATTATAAAATGTATTTAGTTGCATACTTTAAACAACCACCGTCAGAGATAGTTTAGGTTCCGCTAATGAAACTTGTTGCATTGGAAGCAAGAAATAAAACGATTTGGGCAATTTCATAAGGTTTTCCCAATCTCTTCAATACGGTAAAACTCGCAAAATAATCTATTAATTATTTATTTTGCCAATTCCAAACCATATATCTTCTGTCGGAATAGATCATTGTATTTTCTGTTGTCTTCCCATTGCCGCTATTCCTATTATGTCATTCAGCTGTTTACGGCATAATCCCAAGCCCTAGATAACCTTTAGTACTTTGTTAGACTGCAGACAGTAATTTCTGTATAAGCAAGGTAAGCATTATAGTGATTCTGAAATTTAGAGATGTATATATAAATCTGAGATTTGATAGTAAACCTCTTGTCGAGATAAGATAGGTAATCATTAGTCAAAAACCGTGAAAGTGGTAAGAATTGCGTAGATTGTGTTACGTGCAGTCGTCATGATTTTCGAGATATTTGTTTAAATAAAGATACTTAAAAAATAAATTTATCTAACAATGAAAAAAACAGTTTTAATTACGGGAGCTTCCTCTGGCTTTGGACACCAGACTGCTAAATTATTTCAGAAAGAAGGTTGGAATGTGGTTGCTACCATGCGCTCGCCTGAAAAAGAACAGGAATTGAACCAGCTGCCCAACGTGCTCGTTACCCGCCTAGATGTCGAAGATCAGGAATCCATTACCGAAGCCCTTGAAAAAGCAAATCAGCAATTCGGCAGCATTGATGTTCTTGTCAATAATGCTGGTTACGGCATCATCGGTATTTTTGAATCGTTTACTCATGAAGACTGGCAAAAACAGTACGCTATAAATGTATTTGGAATGGCTGACGTAACGCGCAGCACATTGCCTTACATGCGTAAACAGGGCAGTGGCACCATTATCAACGTAGCTTCATTCGGCGGCCAAGTTGGAATGCCGATAGGATCACTCTACAACAGCAGCAAATTTGCTGTCGAGGGAATTTCAGAGTCACTCTACTACGAACTTGATCCATTAAATATTTTTGTTAAAATCATCGAGCCCGGCAGCGTGCGATCTACAAACTTCAGCAAATCTATGGCGATGGTTAAGAATGAAATATCTGCTTATGATGAGCTTTTATCAACCTTTCCGTTACGCTTAGGAGCTGCGACAGCGAATTTAGCTAAAGCAACTGCAGAAGACATTGCCAGCACTATCTATGAAGCCGCTACCGATGGGCAAAGTCGCCTGCGCTATTCCGTAGGTGCCGATGGCCAATTTTACATCGAAAAGAAACATCAGTTAAGCGAACAGGAGTTTACAGCTTTTATGCACGATATTTTTACGAGGTAATATAGGGGAAATTTAAGTTAGCACAAGTTCAATGATAATCCAAGTGCTGGCCCATCTGCTAACTCAAGCGGCCATTACCAGACAGGGAGCATCCGTTAAAATTAGCGATATCTGAAAGCAATTTTCAAGAGCTGTATACGCAGTCCGCTAATAACGATCTGATAAGACGGCCCGGTTAGGTTTTTGGACTACAATTAAGCAGATGCATTACCTGGCAACTCGAATTATTTAACTAATTTAGATTATGCACGAAACTATTGTAGACATAAATTCGATTAGCCAGCTTCATGAACTGTATGGGGCTGGCAAAGCGAAGCACCCCTTAATTACAGTTATTGATGAGGAGACCAGCAGGATCGATAGGCATAAGGCGGTAGGCTATCGCTTGGGGCTTTATACCATATTTTGCAAAAAATCAAGCGGCGCTTTCAAATACGGCCAGTCCCATTATGATTTTAGCGAAGGATCATTAATGTTTGCCGCGCCCGGTCAGGTCATGTCATCAAGCAATGACCTTTCAAAGGAAAAGGGCTGGGCTTTATTTTTTCATCCAGACCTTGTTAACACCGGTACCTTGGGATCCCAGATAAGGGATTACAGCTTTTTTCATTATGAGATCAATGAGGCACTGCACCTATCAGATGAAGAGCAAGCCACGGTTGTACTTTGCGTAAAAAATATCCGATCGGAATATTTAAAGAATGTTGACAAACATACCAACAGGTTGATCCAGAATAATTTGGAATTATTACTCAGCTATTGCACTAGGTTCTACGACAAGCAGTTTTACACACGCGAAAAGGTATACAATGATGCAATACAAAAGTTTGAAAAATTATTGGGCGCTTATTTTCTGGAAGAAACATTAATCAGTTCAGGGCCACCGTCCGTCACCTATCTAGCTTCAGAAATGAATCTGTCTCCAAATTACCTATCCGATCTTCTACACCGATTCACTGGAAAGACGGCTCTTGAGCATATCCATTTGCAGGTTCTTGATATAGCAAAGTCACTACTATGGGGTTCGAATCAGTCTGTTAGCGAAATTGCGTACAAACTGGGATACGAGCACCCCTCTCATTTTTCAAGATTATTTAAAAGTAAAACAGGCTACTCCCCGAGCGAATATCGACATTTAAACTGACTAGGCTAGATATTAAACTATAACTCCTATCAGATCAGGCATCGCTATTTACTAATTCTTCATATACAGTAATTGTTAAACATACTGCCAATGGACTGGTTAATTTTATTTGTGCATTTTCAAAACCAAGTTTTTCAAATTTTTTTCAAATTATTTAATAAATCCATAATTATACCGGTATGTCAAGCCTATTAGGTAGAAGGAATTACTGTGCTGTGCAAAAAGTTGCTCAAGATTGTATTTGGCGTAGTAAAAAACAGAACAATGTATCAGGATAATATTATTTTAAAAAACACTTACAATGTTTGGTTTTTTACACAGTTTGTGTAATGTACTGCTATATAATTTATTTGTAATCATGTCCCCATTGTTAGTTTTATAAAACTTGTCAGCCAAAGTATATGACCTAATTCTAAACAGGCTTTTTTTGGAAAGGCTTCTTGATGAACTAGCTATAAT
The DNA here is from genome assembly GCF_001421435.1 of Chryseobacterium sp. Leaf201. Classification (GTDB taxonomy): domain Bacteria; phylum Bacteroidota; class Bacteroidia; order Flavobacteriales; family Weeksellaceae; genus Chryseobacterium. The sequence goes on along the minus strand of NZ_LMKA01000001.1, from coordinate 150,139 downwards.
TAAGCGTTTGATTTGCATAGGTTGCACATAACTTTCAAATTTACGCATTGCGTCAATCTGATTTATATAACTTTCGTACAGTTATTTATGTTACTATGATAAATTTATTATGATCGTTAGGGTGGTGCATAACTGATCGCTTCATTAATAACGCACATCCGGCCAATAGTAGACATGCGTTATTAATTTTACATGATGAGGATTCTATTTTAAAAATTAAATTCCGCCGGATTTAATTAGCTGCGGATTGTAGTTCCTTGATTTTATCTATGCCCTCAGAATCCAGCCATTCATCAAAACTTGTCAATTTCGGCATCCATGATGCGATTAATTCGTAATTGACTGGGTCATAACCTTCTTGGGCAATCATCTCTACTAATTTTGCAAACGTTTCACTCTGCTGATACAGCATTTCGACAGGAACCTGAATAAATTCAATTTTTTGATTCAATTTGTCCTCCAGTAACTTCAAAACTTGTTTCGGAGTAAGCAGTTCTCCCCCAAAATCAATTATTTTTCCATTAAAATCTGTGTAATTCTGAAATATAATACGGGCAAAAGTTCCAATATCTTTTGTAGCCACCCACGATATAGCAGTTTTCTCCGGTAACGGATTGATAAACTTTCCTTCCCCTAATCCAAAACTTGGTAAAATAAGATTTTCCATAAAAGAAGCAGGCCTTATCACGGCACCTTTCAATTGGCTTTCAAGTAGATATTTTTCTATGGTAAATTTAAATTTCGGACGAAACGAATCCTGCTTGTCAGAAGCCATGACTAAAGAATACAACACAAATTGAATATTCTGTTCTTCAGCCAATTTCAAAGTCTGGATTCCCAATGCAGCTTCAGCTTCATCTGTTTCTACATTAGAGACCCATACACCAGGTAAAACCAAATATAGACCATCCACTTTGCTTAATGTTTCTCTTAAAATCTCTACCTCTTCCAAATCCCCTTTTACTAATTGAGCTCCGGCCTCTTTCAATTGCTCTGCTTCCGGAGACAGCGGATTTCTGGTAAGTGCAAATACTTCAAAACCGTTTTGTAATAATTCATACACTGTGGCGCTGCCTTGTTTTCCTGTAGCTCCAGCTACCAATATTTTTTTCATTTATAAAATTCTTTTGAGCAAATTTACTTTCTCCGTTTAGTATATTTGTATTTGATAACCTTTAGGAAAGTATGATGGAAAAGAAGATAAAACCCTGTATAGAAAATGAACAGATACTTAAACAAAGATTTATAGCTTTACGTGACACTTTGGATCTTTTTAGCGTAAAATGGCGTTTTTCTATTTTACTGGAATTACACTATCACGAAAAACTGAGATTTAAAGATTTTTTTGAAGTTTTGAAAGGAATATCGCCTAAAGTTTTAAGTTCTGAACTTTCTTTACTGGAGGTGCATCGATTAATACAAAAGAATATTGAGTACACGCCCACTCAAGATATCACCTATTATGCCTTAACCGAGCACGCTCAGGAAATCTGGACAGTGTTGAACACACTGATTGATTTTGGGTTGTCTAACCGCCAGCAAGTGATAAAATCACTTTATCCGGATAAGGTTGATTGATTTTCTTTTACAATAGGAAGTCTGTAGATTTCTGGCAGGATAATTAATTTTATTGCAATCATGCCAAAGGAGAACACCAGATCTACAAAAAATTCATCTCCTGCAAGATGTATCTTTTTTGTCTTGCTACGAATGAAAAGCCATTTCCTAACTCCAACAAAATCTTGTAAATGTGTAATGATAGCACTTTCCAAATCTTTTTCATAATAAGAATTCTCCCTCTTTAATCCTAGAAATTCCAAAATCATAGGATCTTTGATGATTTCTTTAGCCTCAGAGGGCTGCTTCTCATTTCTTGCCACTGCTTATACACCTTCTTTATTATTACCTATTAAAAGTCGCTCGTATAAACTACTATAAATTTGTCTTTCCAATTGACGGACTGTCCAATTATTCTTTATTGTTTCTGCAATATAGAACTCTATTTTATCCTGATTGTCCAGTCTTATAAGAATTTTATACTAGCTCCAGCTCAAATGCGAATACAGTGTATTCGCATTTGGAAATGTGCGGTAAAACTGACTTAATAATTAGATTCTATTATTTTGATTTGCGCTCGTATTTAGTCTACAAATGTTCACAGACTTTATCAAAAGCTTTTGATAAATTTCATGAAAACAATATTTTATCTTTGCACAAAATTAAAAGCGGAGCACGGAAATAAAATTGATCCGGTTCTGTATGCTGAAAATTAAACAGCTTGCGATAAGCTCAAGACAAAACAGATAAAACAAATGAGATAAATGGCAAAAGGATTCAGGGAAAAAATCAACCAGAAAAATACGGAAAACAGTGGTTTCGGCGAGCATGCTCCGGGACGGTTTATTAATAAAAACGGACTCCCGAATGTTAACCGGAAAGGGGTTAACGTTCTTACACGGTTCAGCTGGTACCACACGATGCTTGAACTTTCGACGTTCAGGTTTCTATCCTATCTGGTTATTGCCTACATTCTTGTTAATATTTTCTTTGCCCTGATCTATTATCTCATCGGTGTGGAACACCTGACCGGGATTGACAAAAGCGATCCGATGAATGAGTTTATTGATGTATTTTTTTTCAGTTCCCAGACTTTTACCACGGTTGGCTACGGCAGGATTGCCCCGGTAGGCTTCATGGCAAGTATGGTGGCTACGTTTGAGGCTTTCCTGGGATTGCTTACCTTTGCCATTGCAACCGGACTTTTCTACGGAAGGTTTTCCAGGCCGAGAGCCTACCTGAAATTTTCGGATATTGCACTGGTGGCTCCTTTTAAGGAACAGGCGGCCTTAATGTTCAGGCTTGCACCTTATAAAAACAATGCATTAACAGATGCCGAGGTAATTGTCTCTGCGGCTATAGAAGTAATGGAAAAAGACATTCCGAAAAGTCATTTTTACACCTTGAAAACCCAACTGAGCAAGATTAACAGTCTGGCACTTAACTGGACGGTTGTGCATATTATAGATGAAGATTCACCGTTTTACGGTTTTGGTGAAGAAGATTTCAGAAATACGGATATTGAGATTATCATCCATGTGCGCGCTTTTGATGAAGTTTTTTCAAACACAGTAGTCCAGAGGTCTTCCTATATTTCCGGCGAAATTATCTACGGTGCTAAATTTGTCCCGATGTATTATCCTGACAGCCGTAACCTCTCCACAGTTCTTGATCTGGATAAAATCAACCACTATCAGAAAGCAGATCTTCCTGCGCTGAAGTAAGAAAGAATAATGATAATGAATGTAGAACTTTACAGAAAACAGGCTTTACAGAAGCAGAAAGAACATAAAAAATTTCTGGACGGGCTGAAAAAGAAGCCGCCTAAGAACCTCGATTATATTGTTCAGGAAACGCATGATGAAGTCTTTGAAAAGGTGGACTGCCTTCAGTGCGCCAACTGCTGCAGAACCACAGGGCCCCTGTATACGGAAAAAGACATTGAAAGGATTGCCAGGCATCTCCGGATGAAACCTGCTGATTTTGAGTCGAAGTTCCTGAGGACGGATGAAGATAATGATAAAGTTTTACAGAACCTTCCCTGCTTTTTTTTAAATGAAGACAATACCTGTTCAATTTATGATGTGCGCCCGAAAGCATGCAGGGAGTACCCTCATACCGACCGGAAAAAGATTTATCAGATCAATGACCTGATGATCAAAAACACCGTTATATGCCCTGCAGCGTATGAATTTGTAGAACGGATGATAAAAAATTCAGAAAAATAACCGCACTGCCAATTAATCTTAAAGAATAATAAACTACGTTAAATAAAGAATCCTGTTATACGATTGAGCGAATTCCCATCGTTTCATGTAAACAAACCATTTAAAAATAATATGAAAAAATTAGTTTTAACCGCAGCATTTACCCTAATCGGATTAGGTGCAGCATCAGCCCAGACAACAACACCGCAAAGTACGAGCAGCCAGGCTGCGCCGGCAAAACAGAACACCCAGGCCAACTCCGGTTCCGGGGTTACGACCGCAACAGAAGTTCCGGGAAAGGAAGCATCGGCAGCTACGGTAGCGGATACCTCCAAATTGACCACCGCTGTAGATGATACTGCAGTAACGGCATCACCGGATCAGAATGCAGACGCTACAAAACCTAAAGACAAGACTGTAAAAAGTAAATCTAAGAGTAAGAAATCGAAGTAGTTATAAATATTCAAAGTAGAATGAAGTCCTGAAATATCTTATTTCAGGATTTTTTGTGGTAACTTATAATGTAAATTTTCTTAAAAATTTATAAATCACGTTAAAAAGAATTTTTAGGCATACCACTTTGTACGATAATTGTATTTAACATAATACACCAAAATATCAGTATTATGAAAAATTTAATTTTAACAGCAGCATTTGTATTAGGCGGTATGATTACAGCCACTGCACAGACGACGAGAACCGATACGTCAACTTCAGGTTCAACAACCAACAGTTCAAACCAGGGGACCAGAAACAGCAACGGAACGCTGAATAATGGTAACCTCAACAATGGAACCAACGGGACGATGAATAATGGAACTAACGGAACCAATGGGACTACAGGAACAATGAACAATGGGACGCTGAATAATGGTACCAGAACCAACGGGACTACCGGAACCATGAACAACGGAACATTGAACAGTGGAGATACTGGTACCCTGAATAACGGATCAACTAACGGTACAACAGGAACAATGAACCAGAGCAGCGATTGGGACAGATCGAAAAATGACACGACACGTTCGACGGACAGAGACACCAGAAAAACGAAGAAAAAAACAAGATAGAATATAAATGATACCAATCCTGAAATTAATTTCAGGATTTTTTATTTTCAAATTTACTGCCAATAAAAAAAGCGTTGAATATTCAACGCTTTCTCCTTTCACTTTTTACTTTTTTCCCATTTATATTCCCGGGAACAGGGTTATATCAAAAAAGGCCGGGATTCCCCAACCTTTATTTATGTTTTATACGACTCCCTGAGCTAACATGGCTTCTGCAACTTTTACGAATCCGGCGATATTGGCGCCTTTTACGTAGTTTACATAACCATCTTCCTCTTTTCCGTAGTCTCTGCATGCTTTGTGGATCCCGATCATGATTTCTTTCAGCCTTGCATCCACTTCTTCAGAAGTCCAGTTCAGACGGATGGAGTTTTGCGTCATTTCCAATCCTGAGGTGGCAACACCGCCGGCGTTGGAAGCTTTCCCCGGAGAGAATAATACTTTGTTATCCAGGAAATAATTGATCGCGTCTAATGTTGAAGGCATATTGGCTGCCTCAGTTACACAAAGACATCCGTTTTCTACCAGTAATTTGGCATCTTCAAGATCCAGTTCATTCTGGGTAGCAGAAGGGATGGCTACATCACATTTTACTTCCCAAGGGCGTTTCCCTGCATAAAATACTGCAGAAGGATATTTTTTAGCATAATCCTCCGCTCTGTTGTTTCCTGAAGATCTCAGTTCAAGTAAGTAATCGATTTTTTCTCCGTCGATACCGTCTTTATCATAGATATAGCCGTCCGGTCCGGAAATCGTTACTACTTTTCCTCCAAGTTCAGATATTTTTTTGATCACACCCCAGGCCACGTTTCCGAAACCTGATACTGTTACTGTCTTATCTTTGAAAGTCTGCCCGATAGTCTTAAGCATCTGCTCAGCGAAATATACCACTCCGTAACCTGTAGCTTCAGGACGGATCAGTGAACCTCCATAAGCAAGGCCTTTCCCGGTAAGAACGCCCGTAAATTCATTTCTGATTTTCTTGTACTGGCCGAATAAATAGCCGATCTCTCTTGCTCCTACACCGATGTCTCCCGCAGGAACGTCAGTCTCCGGACCGATGTGCTTGCAGAGCTCCGTCATGAAAGCCTGGCAGAAACGCATTACTTCCATATCAGATTTCCCCTGTGGATCAAAGTCTGAACCTCCTTTTCCGCCTCCCATCGGAAGTGTGGTTAAGGAATTTTTAAATACCTGTTCAAAAGCAAGGAACTTCAGTACCGAAAGGTTCACGGTAGGATGGAAACGGATTCCCCCTTTGTAAGGTCCGATGGCAGAGTTCATCTGAATTCTGAAACCTCTGTTTACCTGGATCTCGCCTTTATCATCAACCCATGGAACTCTGAAGATGATGATTCTTTCAGCTTCCGCCATTCTTTCAAGAAGTTTCATTCCCGTATATTCCTTTTTCGTCATAATAAACGGAATTACGGTAACAGCAACTTCTTTTACGGCTTGTAAAAACTCGGGCTCATTAGGGTTTTTGGCCTCAATTTTTGCTATAAATTCTTGGATTTTCTGGTCAATATTATATTGTTCCATATATTAGGGTTGAATATTATTGTCAACAAATTTAATTTTTTTTTCAAGATTCACAACACCTTAATTGATGATTGTTTAAAGTTTAATAAAATAAATACTTAATATTATTAAATCAATAATTTACCCGTTAATATTATTAAAAAGTAAATATTATCTGTAAAACAATGCAATATTAAGAAATCATTAATTGTCATATGGCTATAAATTGCCTCCCCGAAAGTGATTTTACTTTCCCTAAAAGTTCCAATTCTAAAATTACCGGTAAAATTTTATGGGAAGAGAGACTGATTTTCTCAATCATATCATCCAGGGAAATCTTGGGATGGTCTGAAATAACAGATAATATTAATTTCTGGATCTCAGTTAACTGGACCATCACTTCGCTTTTGGGAAACAGGTCTCCGGTTTTCGCTTCAGCTTTATTAAATCCAAGGTTATCTACAAGATCTTTAACGGTAGAAATTGCCGCGGCCTTATTCTGATAAATCAGATGGTTGCACCCCTGGCTCTGTTTGTCGGTGATCTTTCCCGGAAGTGCAAAAACTTCCCGGTTATACTGGTTGGCAAATGTGGCGGTACTGATTGATCCGCCCCCGAATGCAGTTTCCACAACAATGGTGGAAGGTGAAATCCCGGCAACAATCCTGTTTCTCTGAATAAAGTTTTCCCGATCCGGTTTCCGGGACGAATTGAACTCAGTCAGTAAGGCACCACCTTCCTGCAGGATCTTTTCAGACAGCTTCCTGTTTTTTGCAGGATATAACAGGTGAAAGCCGTGAGCCAGCACTGCGACAGTAGGGATACTTCGCAGGATAGACTGCTCATGAACCTCTTTATCAACACCTAAAGCCAGGCCGCTCACTGAACTGTAACGGCAGGATTGTGTTTCTTCAAAAAAATCCTGAATAAAATGGCTTCCGTAAGAAGTCATGTTCCGGGTACCGACAATACTCACTTTTTCTTTACGGTCATCCAAATTCCCTTTCTGGTAGAGAATCGCCGGGGCATCATCGCATTCGTTTAAAAGCTGCGGAAGCCCGTTAAGGTGCCTGAGATTAATTTTGATGCTGTTCTGTTCACAGAATTTAAGTTCTTCTTCGGCGAATTTCAGATGTTCGGGATTTCCGATATCGGCAATCATTTTCTTCCCGAAACCATCGAGTTTTTTATATTCGTTCTTTGTCTGTTCCCAGGCCTGTCTGGCACCCCCGAAAGTACGGACCAGTTTGTAAAAATTAATATCACCGATAAAGGCGCATTGGCGTAAAGCAATGGCATAAAGATGTTCTTCAGAGTACATTTGTGCTGTTTTCACAAATGTAGGAAATTCTCTTTTATTTTCCTCTCAATTCATCCAGGCGGTCCCAGATGTCATCTTTTTTCTTGTAGGGCATCTCAAGGAAATCATCAGGGTGGCTTTCTTTGTATTCCTGCCAGAGCTTATCATCTTTTTCGCTGTAGTAATTCGGGAATTCCCAGATGTATCTTTTCTTTTTATCCCCTACCCTTCTAAACATAAAGGCCAGGGTAACCCCTACCACGGCTCCAGCAAGGTGGGCCTGCCAGGAAATTTTACTGGGCTCTTCAAGATTGCTGAACAGTTCCTCCGGCAGCATCCCCCAAATCAGGCTTCCGTAATACAGAACGACCAGTAAGGAAATGGTAAGCAGCGTCATATTCCATTTGAAAATGCCGCTGAAAAACAGGAAAAAAGCCAGTACATAGACTACGCCGCTCGCCCCGATGGTACAGGTATAAAGGTAATGTCCCGTCATGATATCAATCGGGGGAAGGAGCCAGACCAGCAGCCCAGTGGCCAGCCATCCTATAACGAAAACCTTATTTGCCACCAAAGGGTAAAACTGATACAACAGGAACATCAGCGCCGCAATCGGGATAGAATTTCCTATAATATGATCTATATTCCCATGCAGGAGCGGAGCGGTTAAAATCCCCAGCAGGCCTTCCGGCAGCAATGGGATAATAGCGCCGAAGCAACTTCCAAAAAAGCCGTGCAGCTGCAGGAAATAGCCAGACCACATGGCCATGAGCATCAGCAAAGGATTGACGATTGCCTTTTTGGAAATTACATTGTTTTTTAACATACCGTTTTTACGTCAAATGAAAAGCCAATGATAAATTTCGGAAAAATTGTCGATGAATTATTTTGTCTTTAAACTGTTTCAGCCAAAAAGTAATGATTTTCACTTCTTTTCGCTTTTCCTGTACTGTTTTGTCATTGAAATATTCAAAATCAAGTAAAATTAACAGTGAATAATGCTATATCATGGAAAATGCTGAAGCGTTTAACCCTAAGGCGTCAAATTTATATTTAATACTTTTGTGCAGAGTTTTTGTGAAATGAAATCATTAATAATGAAGAAGTTTTTATTACTGCTTACTTTTTCTTCTGGTTTTTTTGCCAGCGCACAGGAAGAAATAAAAAAAGATTCTATGGTTACCGATACGGTAAAAAGCTGGTCGGTTTTAGGAAAACAGTCTTTAATGATCAACCAGGCGGCCTTTTCAAACTGGGTTGGCGGAGGAGCAAATAACGTAGGCTGGCTTCTGGGGGTTGATTACAACATTACCTATGAAAAAGACAAGGACCTGTGGGAAAATCTTATTCTTTTAAATTACGGTCAGAATGATACCAAAGGACTGGGAATCAGAAAAACCCAGGATGTCATTAATGTTTCCACCAATTACGGCAGGAAGGTTTCAGACAGCTGGTATCTTTCCGTAGGAGCAGGCGTGCAGTCTCAGTTTACTGTAGGATATGAGGACGGCAATAATCCTGAAGCCAAGAAAATCTCCAATTTTATGGCCCCCGGCTACCTGAACCTCGGGATGGGGATCACCTACAGGCCCAGCGACAATGTAAATGTTACGCTGCGCCCCAGCAACGCGAGATGGACTCTGGTTTTAGACAAAGAACTGCAGACCGCGGGAACATACGGCTTAAAAGCTGACGGCGATAACTCTTTGCTGCAGTTCGGTTTTCTGGGAACAGCTCTGTATAAATTCAAGTTGATGGAAAACATCCATATTACCAATACCGCTTCTGTTTTTTCCAATTATCTTAACCATCCCGAAAGACTGGTACTGTCATACGGAATGATTTTAAACCTGAAAGTGAATAAATTTATCTCTTCCAATATTACGGTTGACCTTATGTATGACCATAACCAGATTAAAAGGACACAGCTGAAACAGACACTGGGGGTCGGGTTTTCCTATCTGCTGGATAACGGTGTAAAAAGATCTGACAGAAAAGACAGCCAGTGGTGGATTAAAAAGTAGCGGATCTTCAAAAATCCTGAGTACACTTTGATAATGTTTATGGCCCGTCCGGAATTTCCGGCTTGAAAATTACTGTAGATTTCATTAATTTAATACATTTGTCTATAGCGGGTTCAGATGCCTGCAATATCAATCAGTACTAAAATCAAATATATAATTAATCCATCAATATCATGACTATAAAACCTGAAATCTCATGGGCAGATTTTGAAAAGATAGACATCAGATGCGGCACTGTTATTTCTGTAAATGATTTTGAAAAAGCCAGAAACCCTTCTTATCAGCTGGAAATAGACTTCGGAGAATTAGGTATTAAAAAATCTTCCGCACAGATTACTTCATTGTACAGAAAAGAAGACCTGATGGGAAAACAGATCCTGGCTGTTGTTAATTTCCCTGAGAAACAGATTGCCAACTTTTTCAGTGAATGCCTGGTGCTAGGGGTTTACGGTGAAGATAAAACAGAAGTTACCCTTCTTACCCCTTCCCTGCCCGCAAAAAACGGAATGCCGGTCGGTTAATTTCAATCTGACATACAAATTTACCTCATCATTTGTCAGCTCAACTCATCAAAAATTAAAAACCAATGATACAGAATATCCCTTTAGAAAGAATCTTATTCCTTGATATTGAAACGGTTCCGGGCTTCGGGGCCTGGGAACATTTATCAGAAACAGAACAGATGCTCTGGGATAAAAAAACCAGGTTCCAGAGAAAAGATGAAGGCACGGCAGAGGAATTTTATTCGGAAAAAGCCGGTATCATGGCTGAATTCGGTAAGATCATCTGCATCACGATCGGGATGATTGAAAAAAACGACACCTTAAAAATAAAAAGCTTTGCCGGTGATGATGAGAAAAAGCTCTTGCTTGAATTCGGAGAGATTTTCAACAGTCCGCGGCTCCGGGACGTGATCCTCTGTGCCCACAACGGAAAAGAATTTGATTTCCCGTGGATCGCAAGGCGGTTTTTAATCAACGGGACAATGCCTCCCGTACCGTTTCAGATGTTTGGAAAAAAGCCATGGGAAATTCCTCATCTGGATACCATGGAACTGTGGAAATTCGGGGATTACAAAAGCTTTGTATCGCTTGAACTCCTGGCCCATCTTTTCGGGATTCCTACACCTAAAGATGATATTGACGGATCAATGGTTTCATCAATCTACTACATAGAGAAAGACTTGCAGCGAATTGTTGACTATTGTGAAAAAGATGTGTTAACTTTGGCAAACATTTTCCGGCGCATGCGTCAGGAAGATTTGTTGAAAAGGTATATCAATTTAGATTAAAAAATGAAATTTACAGACGATCAGATTGCTGACATTGGTGAAGAAATCATCAAAGTCATGAAAACCGTGTATGACCCTGAAATTCCGGTAGATATTTACGAACTGGGACTGGTTTATGATGTTCAGATCTCCGAAGATGCGGATGTTAAAATCATAATGACCTTAACGAGCCCTAACTGTCCCGTTGCAGAGAGTCTTCCGCAGGAGGTTAAGGACAAAGTGAAAGAAGTGGAAAATGTGAAAGAAGTAGATCTGGAACTTACTTTCGAACCAACCTGGAACAAAGACATGATGAGTGAAGAGGCGAAATTTGAGCTGGGAATGCTTTAAATTCAGATTTTAAAAATAAAAAACCGCAGAGATTTCTGCGGTTTTTCTATTGGTATATAAAAATCATGGTCTGTACCAGATCCGGATGAAGGCTCCTTGAAACCGGGCAATTGTGAACGGTTTCTTCAATAAATGCCTTTTGTGCGTCTGAAAAAGTACCCGGAAACACAAAATTACAAACGATCTCGCCAATTCTTCTCGGTTCGGTTTTCATAATTTTCTGCAGCGTGCAGTACGCGCCGTCGATATTTATATTTCTGTCTTTACCCAGAATAGCAACTGTAGTCAGTGCACATTCTGCCAGAGAGGTTGCACATAAATCTGTAGGTGAGAATTTTTCTCCTTTCCCGTGATTGTCTGTCGGCGCATCACTTTCAATGACGGTTCCGGACTGTAAATGTTCTGCTGAACACCTCAGTCCGCCGATGTATGTTATTTTTGATGTCATAATATTTAAGTTTAAAAAAAGACCTGTTTTTTAAAAATGAAAGATATCTTTTGCTTTATTGTAAGAACTTTCAAAGTTTAACAGATTCAATTTGTGTTCCGCTTTTTCTACGCTCATAAAATTAATCACCTGTTCCGTAGGCATATTGCCAACCAGGTCGTCTTTTGCCATCGGGCAGCCTCCGATCCCTTTAATGGCACTGTCGAATCTTGTACAGCCCTGGTCATACGCCGCCTTTAATTTTGAATAGGAATCTTCATAACGGTTATGGAAATGTCCCCCGAAATTGATATCAGGATATTTTGAAGGTATTTTTTCAAACAGCAGAGCAATGCTTTCCGGTGTGGCAACTCCTGTGGTATCAGACAGTAAAACATCTTTAACGCCTATTTCTGAAAACCGCTGTGCCCAGAAATCCACATCTTCCCATTTCCACATTTCACCGTACGGATTTCCGAATGCCATGGAAAAGTAAATATTCAGCTGCCGCCCTTCCTGTTTCACAAGCTCCAGCATTTTAACCGTCTCACCAAAAGCCTCTTCCTGGCTTTTGTTGGTATTCCTGTGCTGGAAGGTTTCGGAAATGGAAAACGGGAACCCGATCACATCCACCGACTGATGTTTCAGCGCTTTCTCCGCCCCTCTGTAATTGGCTACAATGGCGGAAACTTTCGTGTTAGAACGCGATTTATCTATATTTTCGGCTACTTCAGCAGAATCAGCCATCTGGGGAATTGCTTTGGGAGATACGAAGCTCAGGCAATCCAGGACATCAAAACCCACATCCATTAAAGAATTGATGTAGTCTATTTTTTGATTTGTGGGGATAAATTCTCCCCAACCCTGCATGGCATCTCGTGGACATTCAGTAAGAAACATTTTTACTTTTTGATTTTTTCAAATATAATAAAACTAAACAATTTAGTTTATGCACTGAACAAAGGTAACATTATTTTGATTCTCAATCTTTTATATCCGATTTAAAAATTCAATGCCGGATATCAAGATGCCGGATACTTTATACCGGGTGAGGAATATAAGCACGTTCTGAAATAATATCAGACAATAAAATAGAACTGATGATCTGGCTTCAGAATTTGATCACCACAATTTATAATTCTTTTGATGCCTGAAACATAATAGCCAGATCACCGGAAATAAGAACACCCTTCGGCGATCCCATCGCTTATGAAAATTACATTGTATATTTGCATAAAATTTATAAGAATAATGAGCGCAATAGAATTTAACCAACTATGGAAAGAAAAGTTACTGAACCGTTTTCTTACTTACGTAAAAATATATTCGACCAGCGATGCAGAAAGTGAAGCAACCCCTTCTACAGAAAGACAGTGGGACATCGCAAAACATATGTTTGAAGAATTAAGAACCATCGGCCTGGAGGATGTTTCAATTGATGATAACGGTTATATCATGGGCTACGTCCCTTCAAACCTTGAAAATAATGACCGGCCTACAATTGGATTTATTTCGCATTATGATACTTCGCCGGATTTCAGCGGGGAAAATGTCAGGCCTCAGGTTTGGGAAAATTATGACGGGAATGACCTGCTTCTGAATCAGGCTACAGGATTTACTTTATCGCCTTCAAAATTTGAAAGTTTAAAACAATATACCGGCCAGACATTAATTACAACAGACGGAAACACGCTTCTCGGCGCTGATGATAAAGCCGGCTGCGCAGAAATTGTAACGGCCGCAGAATACCTGATTGCCCACCCGGAAATCAAGCATGGAAGAATTGCTGTAGGATTTACGCCCGATGAAGAAATCGGAAGAGGTGCACATAAATTCGATGTTGCCAAATTCGGGGCAGAATTTGCCTATACCATGGACGGAAGTGAAGTGGGAGAACTGGAATATGAAAACTTCAACGCGGCAGGCGCTGTTGTGAAAATCCATGGTTTGAGTGTTCATCCGGGTTATGCTTACGGAAAAATGGTAAATGCAGCTCTTTTAGCTTCAGAATTTGCCCAGATGCTTCCGGCTGATGAAACGCCGGCTACCACGAAAGGTTTTGACGGATTTTATCATTTAATGGACCTAAATGCTGATATTTCCGAGGCTAAACTTCAGTACATCATCCGTGACCACGATGCTGATAAATTTGAAGCAAGAAAAAAATTCATGGAAGAAAAAGTAGCGGAGTTTAATCAAAAACACGGCAAAGGAACGGCCGAAGTGGAGATTAAAGAGCAGTACAGAAACATGAAGCAGCAGTTTGAAGGCAAAATGCACATCATTGATATTGCCGCAGAAGCCATGAAAGAAGCAGGAATCGAGCCTAAAATCAAAGCAATCAGAGGAGGAACAGACGGAGCGCAATTATCCTATATGGGATTACCTTGCCCGAATATTTTTGCCGGCGGCATGAATTTCCACGGACCGTATGAATATGTAGCACTGGAAAGCATGGAGAAAGCCGTTGAGGTGATTATTAATATTGTTAAAAAATAATGATAACCTATTCATTATAAAATTAACGTATCATATATAGAAAAGCCCGGTATCTGCCAGGCTTTTTTCATGAATCCCACTCAATATATAAATTATTCCCACTAATATAGTTATTCTATTGATAATTTTATTATATTCAACAATGCAAACCACAAAATTTTAACTCATGAAAAATATCAAAAAACTTTTCAGAAAAGATTTATCCACCATTCTCGGCGGAATAGATAGCTGTCACAGCAACGGGGATTCTGCTTATTGCTGGACAGACTGTGAATGTGCTTATGGAAAAGCATGCGAAATGAATGATGACGGAAATCCAGGATCCTGTGTTGCTGTAGGCGGCGGCCCGGGTGGTGGCGGAGGTGGAAATTGCCCTCCCGGAGATCCAAGATGTACTGATCAGCAGCCTTACTAAATAATAACCCCTGTCAGAATTTAATCGCTGACAGGGGTTTATTTCTTTATAATCCTTACTTATTTATTTATTCTATCCTTGCTGATTTCCAAGAAAAGCATCCCAGCCTTGCGCGGTTAAAGCAACCAATTGATTAGAGCCCCTGGCTACCATAAAGTTTCCTTCTTCTTTCTCAACGGCGTGGCCGATAATCGTAAAATCAGGGTGGTTTTTCATTTTATCGAAATCATTCGGAGAAATGGTGAACAGCAGTTCATAATCTTCACCTCCGCTTAAAGCGGCCATTACCGGATTTAAATTAAATTCATCTGCCGTTGTAATCGTCAGATTATCCATCGGAACTTTCTCTTCATACAGCCTGAATCCAACCTGTGACTGGTCAGAAAGATGCAGGATTTCCGAAGCAAGTCCGTCTGAAACATCAATCATCGAAGTCGGTTTAATATCAAGTTGTTCTAAAATTGCTTTTACATCGGTTCTTGCTTCCGGCTTCAACTGTCTTTCCAGAATATAATCGTAGCCTTCCATTTCAGGCTGCATATTCGGATCGGCCAAGAACACCGCGTGCTCCCTTTCTAAGATCTGAAGTCCCATATATGCTCCGCCTAAATCCCCGGTTACCACAAGAAGGTCATTTGGTTTTGCGGTACTTCTTTTCACAATATTTTCGTCATTTTCAAGTCCGATAGCAGTAATGCTCATCACCAGTCCGGCATTGGAACTCGTTGTATCTCCACCAATTAAGTCAACCTTATACCTTTTGCAGGCCGTCTGGATTCCGGCATAGATCTCTTCCATCGCTTCCACCGGAAAACGGTTGGAAACCGCCAGGGAAACTAAAATCTGTGTCGGCGTTGCATTCATTGCTGCAATATCACTCAGGTTCACCACAACAGCTTTATACCCCAGGTGTTTCAACGGCACGTAACCTAAATTGAAATGTACCCCTTCTGCCAAAACATCGGTGGTAAGGATTACTTTTTTATTTCCAGGATTGATAACAGCTGCATCGTCTCCCACCCCAAGCTCAGAAGATCCGTTGGCTAACGGAAAATGCTCTGTCAGATGTTTTATCAGTCCGAATTCCCCTAATTTTGAAATCGGTGTTAATTCCGGTTCTTTATCTTCAAACATATCTTTTAATTATAAGTAATGATTGATCGGCGACAAATGATTTTAAAAGTTTATTATAAGTCATTTATCTCCTATCATAATTAGTTAAGTTTTGCCGGATCAATATTTTCCGGGCGGAAAGGAAGTTTTTTGAAATCCTCCCTTGTTAAAACTACGGTTTCCGGGGATTTATATTTATTCATTGCTTCTACCACATCTTCCGGCGGCGTGGTCATCTTTCTCAGCATCGTATCAATCCATACTCCCGTTGCTTCTGCGGTGGCACAATGCTCCCCTTCAGGCGTATAAAATTTGTGCACGAAACGATAAACGGAACAGTCTTCCGCACAGCCATCAATTTCCAGGCTTACAATAACGGTCTGATCTGCAAATATTTCCTTGAAAAAAGAAAATCTTTCATGCATGATCACCGGACCTATTCCCCATCGGCTCATCTGGGTAACACCCATTTTTTCCTGCTTCATAAAAGCCATTCTGGTCTGTGCGCAATATTGTACATACGATGAATTTGCCAAATGTTTGTTGGCATCAAGATCGCTCCAGCGTACTTCGAATTTATGGTAAAATATCATTTAGAAATCTGTTTAGTATCATTAAATTATATTCTTCAAAATTACTCAAATAAGATGGTTTATAAAAATTGTAGTTTTGCAAAAATAATCTTGAGCATAAGATTAAAAGACTATGAAGCAAATTATCATTATCGGGGGCGGTGCATCAGGCTTTTTCTGTGCAGCCAACCTTGACGAAACAAAATATAAAATTACGATTCTCGAACAGAATTCGGATGTCCTTCAGAAAGTTAAAATTTCCGGGGGAGGCCGCTGCAATGTAACCCATGCCTGCTTTGATCCGCGGGAACTGGTTCAGTTCTATCCCCGTGGAAACAAGGAACTGTTAAGTGTTTTTACCAAATTCCAGCCGGGTGATACCATGGATTGGTTTGAGCAGCGCAACGTGCCTTTGAAAATAGAAAATGACAACCGGGTTTTCCCTGAAAGCAATTCTTCACAGACCATTATCAATACTTTATTGCAGGAAATCCAACAGAAAAATGTTGAGGTAAAGACGAAGTGCTCCGTTAAGGAAATTGAAAAATCAGCCGGGAAATATATCATTAAAACCAGCCTGGGCGATTTTGAGGCTGATTTTGTGATCTATGCAACCGGAAGTTCCCCGAAATCACTGAAAATGATTGAAAATTTAGGCCATAAAATCATTGATCTGGTTCCGTCACTTTTCACCTTCAATATTAAAGATGACTTGCTGAATGATCTTGCCGGAACAAGCTTTGAAATGGCGGAAACATCCATTCCGGCCTTAAAAACGGAAGAAAGCGGACCGCTGTTAATTACACATTGGGGACTTTCAGGTCCCGCGATTCTGAAAATTTCGGCATGGGAAGCGATCAACCTGGCGAAAGCAAAATATAACTTTGAAATTGAAGTCAATTTTATTTCCAAAGATATGGATGATGCGGAAGAATTATTCCAGCATTTCAGGCAGTCGAATCCGAAAAAAACCATCGGGCAGTCAAAAATATTTGATATCACAAACCGTTTTTGGCAAAGGATTCTGGAAGTTTCAAAGGTTGATTTGAATAAACAGGTGGCACAGCTTTCAGGAAAGGAAATGCAGACTATTCTTGAAAACGTATGCAGAAAGAAATTCCGGGTAACCGGGAAATCGACTTTTAAAGATGAGTTTGTAACCGCCGGAGGCATTGATTTAAAGGAAATTAACTTTAAAAACATGGCTTCAAAAATTTTACCTGATTTTTACGTTGCCGGGGAAGTTTTAAATATTGATGCGGTTACGGGCGGCTTTAATTTCCAGGCGTGTTGGAGTGAGGCATGGCTGATTGCGCAGAATTTAAATAATTTATAAACCGGTCATTCAGAACGAAACAAATGGAGTAAAAATCTTAATTATTACAACTTAGATTCTTGCTTCATCAGAAATGACAAACCCGATGTAAATTTATGGTAATGAATACAAACAGTTAAAATGCTTTTAGCTAAAAAAAATATTCCAAACACACTTAAAACCCTTTTAATCATCGGGTTCGGATATTTCTTTTGGCTGATGCTGAAAATCACATTAGAATATATTCCTTTAAAAACGGATGTAAGCTTTTTAATGATCAAACAGACAGAAATCGGGCAGCGGCCGGAGTATCTTTATTTTTTCTACACTCACGTTTATACCAGTATTTTTGTTTTGCTGTGCGGATTTTCAGCCATGCTCAGAAAAAATTTCGGATTAAAAAATTTCCATAAAAACGCAGGGAAAATTTATATTTTTCTCATCTTAATTCTTGCAGCACCATCCGGAATTTACATGGGGATTTTCGCCAATGGCGGAATCTTATCGAAAATTTCTTTCGTTATTCTGGGATGTATGTGGTGGTTTTCAACCTTTAAAGCCTATCAGCTTGCAAAGCAGAAAAAGTTTAAGGAACATAAACAGTGGATGTGGCGGAGCTTTGCCCTTACATTATCTGCAATCACCCTAAGAATGTGGAAGGTAATTATTGTATATTTATTCCATCCGAATCCGATGGATGTTTATCAGATTATTGCATGGCTGGGCTGGATTCCGAATATATTATTAATTGAATACTTAATCACAAAAAAACAGATATGAAAATTGTACCATTAGCATTAGCCGGATTACTGACGGCCAGCGTAATAAGCTGCAAAAAAGATTCACCGGCAGATACCTCTTCAAAAAGCCTTTCAGCAAAAAAAGACTCTGTGGTGGCTCCTGAAATTTACAAGGAATACTACGGCATTTACATGGGCGATTTTGCCGGAAAAGAGATCATCATCCCTGAAATAGGTGAAGAATATGAAGGTGAAGTATTCAAGAAAATTTCTTTGAAAATCAACAGGATTACCAGAGACAGTGTTTACGGACAAAGCATCGTAGACGGAAACCAGAGGCCCTTCCGAGGGATCTTTAATGAAACAACAAAATCTTTTGTGCTGGATGAGCCGGGCAATGATAAAACGGACGGAAGGTTCGAGGTTACATTAAACAATGACAGCCTTACGGGAAACTGGAATGCATTTAATAAATCTGCGGTAAAAGCACCTTCAAAGCTGGTGAGACTGGTAAGAAAGGAGTTTGCTTACAACCCGAACTTTATGCTGAGCCCGGATAATGACCTGATCGACTGGGAAAATCCGAAAAATTTTGTTGAGAAATATACGGATGAAGAAACCGGGAAGACGGAAAGTTATACAGCCTCCAAAAACAGGATTGCTTCTGATGCGGTATTTAAAATCAATGCTTCCAAACAGAAGCTGACCGAAAAAGACCTTAAAAATCTACGGAAATTAGATATGGAAATCATTAAAAACTCGGTTTTTGCCAGACATGGCTACTCGTTTAAAAAAGCTACCTACAGAAATTTCTTTGAGCAGACAGATTGGTATATCCCCATTTCAAATAATGTAGACAATGACCTTTCAGCAATGGAAAAAGAAAATGTAGCCCTGCTCAACCGCTTCATCAAATATGCTGAGGATAAATACGACAGCTTCGGGAGATAATCAATGTATTTTTTTACTTTTTACTTTTAAAAATAAAAACATCAGCAGGCATCCGGCGGCATAACACAAAATATCAATCCAGGAAAAAGAATTCCCGATGACAATATACATAAGGCTGCCGGGCCGGAACCCTAAACGTTCAGCTATATTGAAGTACTGCGCAAGTTCTATGAAACAGGAAAAAACAAAAATTCCTGCAATAAGCTGATCATTACGGTTAATGACAAGGAAACTTTTGATGAAAGTATACAGCAGCATCACGACAATAACATCCCCGAGATAGGCCCTTACAAAGAAAATATCCTTTAACTTTGTGGCAATTAATACCTCCGTGATAAAAAGCAGAAGGGTAAGCAGAAAATAGGTTGTACTGAATTTTATTTTGATCATCTGAATGTATATTATAGCCTGAATGCTGTTAAATTAATCATTATCGATATGGCAGATTTTATATTTTTAATTTTTATTCCTCCGGTCCTGTTATGCATGTATTATGCAGGCTTTATTGCACTTGCTAAATTAAAGATAAAGCAGCCCGACAAAAAAATTAAAACCCATTTATTAAGAATTTTCTCAGGCTTTACGGTATTTTCTATACTCACCCTGCTGTTTTTACTGGTAAAATGGATGGTTACTCCATCTGAGGCATAAGCTGAAGATGGCTTCGGTGCTTTTTTTGCTGTCCTGAAAACATATTTTATTTTTGCATATTATGAAAAAGATCCTATTTTTTTTAGCTTTATATTTCAGCGTTTCAATCGCGGCACAGGAGTACGCTTCTGTATCCCAGCTTCCGGATTACGCGGTTCTGAAAACAAAAATGAAACTCGATGATGCGGTTACCAAAGCAGATACCCCCGCCGAATTTCCCGGCGGCATGGAGACTTTCAAAAAACAGTTTGCCGAAAAGATGGATGTTATTGATGTAAAATCCAAGCAGATCAATACCCGTATTTATTTTATTGTAGAGAAAACCGGATATGTAAGATATGTAACGGCCGTAAGCAACAACAAGCAGCACGGCCAGGCTGCAGAAGTAGCGGTAAGAAGGCTGTTTGTAAGGTGGAAGCCTGCAACCATCAACGGTGAACCGGTCCGTTACCTGTATACTTTTCCTCTGACTTTAAAAAAGTATTGATATTTTGCGGCTAAGGCTTATTTTTGCATACACTTTACTTATGAAGATCATAATAATCCTTTGTCTGGCATATAGCGGTTTTATCACGGCCCAGGAACAGACGATTGCAACAACGGAACTGAACGAACTGGTGATAAGAGAGAAAAATGGCAGAGCAACAATTGATGCAGAAAAGCCCGCTCAGTTCTCAAAAGGGAATGAAGTTTTCCAAAAGATGCTTTATCAAAATTTCCGGGAGAAAAAAATTGCTTATTCAGGAAAAAAAGAAACCTGCGAAATTGTTTTCATCATTGCTACGGATGGATCCATGACAGATATAAGAGCGATCGGAGATAATGAACAATTTAATCAGGAAGCCTTAAGAGCCATTTCAAAAATTAAAGGCAAATGGATTCCGGCGGAAAGAAACGGTGAAAAAGTCCGCTACAAATTTAGAATTCCAATGACAATGCATTTTGATACACAAAAATGATTGGATTTATTTTCCAATCATTTTTTTTATCGAATTAAGCTTCATTAACGCTTCAATCGGGGTCAGCGTATTGATATCAATTTTTGTCAGTTCTTCACGGATGTTTTCCAGAACCGGATCATCGAGCTGGAAAAAAGAGAGCTGCATATTTTCTTCGGTCACCCTTTTTATGCCTTCAGACGATGTGCCCTGCGTACGGCTTGCCTCCAGTGTTTTCAGGATTTCATTGGCTCTGTTCACTACTTTTGAAGGCATTCCCGCCAGTTTGGCGACATGGATCCCGAAACTGTGCTCGCTTCCTCCGGGAATCAGTTTTCTCAGGAAAATAATATTGCCTTTATTCTCCTGGATAGAAACATGGAAATTCTTTACCCTTTCAAAGTTTACGGTCATTTCATTCAGCTCATGGTAATGCGTGGCGAATAATGTTTTTGCCTGCGTAGGATGCTGATGAAGGTATTCTGCAATGGCCCAGGCTATGGAAACCCCATCGTAGGTAGACGTTCCGCGCCCAATTTCATCCAGCAGAATTAAGCTTCTTTCTGAAATATTATTCAGGATATTGGCGGCTTCATTCATCTCAACCATAAAGGTGGATTCACCGGCAGAGATATTATCTGATGCCCCTACCCGGGTAAAAATTTTATCCAGAATCCCGATTTCGGCATGTTTTGCCGGGACAAAGCTTCCGATCTGTGCCATGAGGCATACAATAGCCGTCTGACGGAGAATGGCCGATTTACCTGCCATGTTCGGGCCGGTGACCATAATGATCTGCTGGGAATCTTTATCCAGGAAAATATCATTCGGAATATATTTTTCACCCAGCGGAAGCGCATTTTCAATGATCGGGTGACGGGCTTCTTTCAAATCAATTGAAAAAGTCTCCGTTAAAACCGGCTTGGTATAGCTTTCGGAAACGGCCAGCTCCGATAAACCCACCGCAACATCAAGCTGTGCGATGATGTTTGAATTTTCCTGAATCCGGTCAATATAGATCATGGTTTCATTACAGATATTCCGGTACAGCTCATTTTCCAGAACCCCGATTTTTTCTTCGGCCCCGAGAATCTGGCTTTCATATTCCTTCAGTTCTTCCGTGATATAACGCTCGGCATTCACCAGGGTCTGTTTCCTGATCCAATCCGATGGAACTTTATCTTTATGGGTATTCCTGACCTCAATATAATATCCGAAAACATTATTAAAATCAATCTTAAGGCTTGAAATTCCCGTCCTTTGAACTTCCCTGTGGCACATTTCATCCAGAAACCCGCGTCCTTTGCTTTGAAGCCCTCTTAACCGGTCCAGTTCCTCCGAAATCCCTTCCTTAATCACATTCCCCTTCGCCAGATTCACCGGGAGTTCATCGTTGAGATGGTTCTGAAGACATTTAATCAACTCATCCTGATCATAGAGAGGATCCAGCCACGCCAGGACATCGGCATGCGGATGAAGCAAAGATTTAATTTTATGGATATTGATCAGGCTCTGCCGGAGATACCCTAATTCTTTAGGTGAAATTTTCTCTGCGGCCAGCTTCCCCATCAGACGGTCCAGGTCGGAAATCGACTTTAACAACTGGGAAATTTCATATTTGAGGGAATCATTTTCGTTTAAAAAATCAATTAAAGAAAGCCGCCTCCCGATTTCACTCACCGATTTCAGCGGCAGAATTATCCTTCTTCTCAGCAGCCTTCCGCCCATCGGAGTGGAGGTCTTATCAATAATATCCAGCAAAGATTTCCCCTGCGGGTTGCTTGGGCAGACGATCTCCAGGTTTCTTAAGGTAAAATGATCCATCATCAGGAAATCCTCCTGCGGAATAATCTGAATTTTGGTGATATGAGCCAGTAAATTATGATGCGTATCTTCTACGAGATAGGCAAAAATAGCTCCTGCGGCAGTGATTGCCAATGGCTGGTTTTCAACACCGAATCCCTTTAAAGAATTGGTTTTGAAATGATTCGTCAGTTTTTCATAGGCAAAATTGTACTGAAAAGCCCAGTCTTCAAGCTTAAAGGCATTTTTACTTTTAAACTGTTCCGGGATCTGTACACTGCGCTGGTAGATGATTTCACTGGGATCAAAAGTATTGACGATATGAAGCAGTTTTTCAAGGCTGCCTTCGCTTACCAGGAATTCTCCTGTGGAAATATCCACCAGGGCAATCCCGAACCTTTCTTTTTCCTTATGAAGGGAAAGCAGGAAATTATTCTTTTTTGAATTTAAAACCTGGTCATTGAATGTAACGCCGGGAGTTACCAGTTCCGTCACACCCCTTTTTACAATTCCTTTTACGGTTTTAGGATCTTCCAGCTGATCGCAGATGGCTACCCTCATTCCGGCTCTTACCAGTTTCGGAAGATAGGAATCCACGGAATGGTGCGGAAATCCAGCGAGTTCAATATGCCCGTCCCCATTCGCCCTTTTGGTAAGGACAATCCCTAAAATCTGGGAGGTTTTAACGGCATCCTGGCCGAAAGTTTCGTAAAAATCCCCTACCCGAAATAGTAAAAGCGCATCAGGGTACTTAGCCTTGATGGTATTGTACTGTGTCATTAAAGGAGTTTCTTTCTTCGTTGCCTTTGCCATTAAAATCTATCTTAAAATTAGGATGGTAAAAATAGGAAATAAAACAGAAGGAGTAAAGTACTGATTTTATTTTGCCATCAATTCTCTACAGGCTTTCAAAAATATCATCTAAATAAAAATTATAATACTATAATTTGTAAATTACTTTCTACTACCTGGGTTTTGGTTTTGTATTTAGTTTCGTTTACAATGCCATTAAGATTATTAATTAATTCTGTTTCATCTTCTAAAGTGATTATGATCTTAACCGCTGATTTACGGTTGGTTTCTAAATTATTAATCATAAGTCTCATTATTTCCAAACTGAATTTATCTTCAACCTTATGAAAATCTTCAAAAACGAAAACACAGTTGTTATCAGAAATCCAATCGATATGAAAATCTAAAATCTGATTTAAATTATATTTTCCTTTTGATTCGTAAAATGGGAAAAAGAGCTTTTCAGATCGAATTACATTCAAATAATCAGAAAATGAACTCATTGATTTGGGGAAAACAACATATTCAATATCACAGTTTCCCAGGATATATGCCAGCCTTTTTCGTCTTTCCATTTCTGTTTTTCCAACAATCAGAATATGTTTTTGAAAACTCAGATTCTTATCCATTATTTTTATAAATCTCAGGTCATTTTAAACTTTTATGAGCGTTTTTGCTTTGTCTTAAATTTCTCCACAGCTTTAGTGCTCTTTTTATATGCCCATTCCTGCTTATAATTTACCCATTTCGCTTTAAATATTTTCCGCATTAATTTATCGGTATACCGCATAATAAAAACATGGTACAGCATACCTGCAAAGACATTGGGTTTATTCGGAAGGGCACGGAGTGACATGGAAAATCCCGCTTCAAGGTATCGGTTAAAATGCCAGAATGCACCCGGAATAAACAACGCATCTCCATGTTCCATAAAAATTTCAAAACCCTTAGCATATTTCAGCGCCGGAAATT
Organism: Chryseobacterium sp. Leaf201; assembly: GCF_001421435.1. Classification (GTDB taxonomy): domain Bacteria; phylum Bacteroidota; class Bacteroidia; order Flavobacteriales; family Weeksellaceae; genus Chryseobacterium. Next base: position 125,651 of record NZ_LMKA01000001.1, on the reverse strand, counting down.
TTTCATAATCTGGGTTTTCATAGTCTACTTCATAGATGGTATGAACGGACAACGGCACTTTATATAAAAATGCAGACTGCTTTTGATCAAATAGCAGAATTCTTTTTTTTCCTTCAAAATGAATATGGATAAAATCCCCGAGATCCACATCATAATGCATCAGCACATGGGCTTCGCTTCCACCGAAAAACAAAGTCGGAAGCCTTTTGAAAAATTTGATTCTCAAATCGGGATATGTAAAATTTTTCAGCAATTCCGGCAGCCGGTCTGTAATGATGTAGAAGAAAATGCGCAGGTCTGAAGGCTTAGTTTTAATAACATCAATATAATCCTTCATTTTCATACGGGTAACGGGAGCATCTGAACTTTTCGAAGCATCGGCAGGCTTGTTATCATACAGGGGGACTTCCTGGTCTCCTGCTTTTTCCCGGATAAAATCAAAGTTCCATTGATCAAATGCTTCCCAGCGGCTTGCAAAATTTTTAATCAGGAGAGGCTTCCGCTTTTTAAAATATTTTTTCTGAAAATCTTCTTTACTGATATCTGTGACAACATCTACGGTTTTGAGAATCATCTGGTCTGCTATTTAAATGCGAAATAAAAATACTGCTTTTTTTGAATTTCAGGAAAATTTTAAATTAAATATGGATGATCATTTTCCGTCAGTAACACCCGTTTCATCCAAAGGATATCTATTTAATAAAGGATGATCAGATCATAATTATATATTCCTGTGTAAAGCTGTGGTAAAAATGAAAATTTTATCTTTGCACCAGCAATCCCGCTTATGAGAGTTTACAATACCAAACATTTTCTGAAAATCCTTTTCAGCCTGCATAAAAGCGATACGATGAAAATCCTTTTTCCGACGATGATTCTGGTTGGATTATATTCCTGGGGGATTGAATACCTGGAAGTGAAATACCTTCATCTTTCTTCCAAATCACCCATCAGCAATGTCAGCATGATTCATTCATTACTGGGTTTTGTGCTGTCCCTGTTGTTGGTTTTCAGGACCAATACCGCTTATGACCGGTGGTGGGAAGGCAGGAAGCTCTGGGGAAAGCTGGTAAATGATTCCCGGAACTTTGCAATTAAAATCAAATCTATCCTTGAAAATGACCGGCAGGACCTGGAACAGATTGCACGGTACTTAAAATACTTTCCGCATTTTCTGGCCCAGCATCTTTCCAAAGAATCCACAAGACTGGCACTGGATGAGGATTATTCTGAAATTGAAGACTACATCAAACATCACGGGCCCAGCGAAATTATTATTCTTTTAACCCATAAACTGCACCAGCTTAAAAAACAGGGGAAAATTTCAGATATGGAAATGCTGTATCTGGATACCCAGCTTTCTGGGTTCCTGGATGTTTGCGGAGGTTGTGAGAGGATTAAAAACACGCCGATCCCCTATTCCTATTCTTCATTTGTAAAAAAATTCATCATTCTGTATGTACTAGCTCTACCGGTAGCATATGTCATTTCTATCGGACTATTCATGATTCCGCTGACGGTTTTTGTGTATTATGTTTTGATGAGCCTTGAAATGATTGCCGAAGAAATTGAAGACCCGTTCAGCAATGATGAAAATGATATCCCCATGGAAGCGATCGCCCAGAATATTGAAAAAAGCGTTCACCAGATCATGGGCTTACCCAAATAAAATCTTTATTCCGTAAAAGATCGTAAATAATATTGATAACTACATTAAATACAGACAATTGGTACATAAACTAAAACTGGAAGAACTTAACCGGATTGATGTTGAAACTTTTAAAACTGTTAAAAAGATTCCTTTGGTCGTGGTGCTGGATAACATCAGGAGCATGCATAATGTAGGCGCGACATTCAGGACAGCGGATGCCTTTCTGGTTCAGGAAATTATCCTCTGCGGAATTACGCCTCAGCCGCCCCACCGTGAAATCCACAAAGCCGCGCTGGGTGCTACGGAAAGCGTAGACTGGAGCCATGAACCGGATATCAATACGGCCATCCGTCATCTGAAGTCGGAGGGTTTTGAAGTTATAGGTATCGAGCAGACCACCAACAGCCGGATGATCACGGATTTTTCTATTGATCCTTCTAAAAAATATGCGGTGGTTCTGGGAAATGAAGTGGAAGGAATCAGTGATGAAGCACTGAACCATATCGATTCTTTTATTGAAATTCCGCAATTGGGAACCAAGCATTCTTTAAATGTGAGTGTTTGCGGAGGAATTGTAATGTGGGAATTTGCCAAAGTATGGCAATAAAAAAACTGCAAATGCCTAATAGACAGTGCAGTTTGAAATAAATCTAATAAAAAGTAAAAATGAAAGGCGACAAAGATACCCATTTTTTTGTCACGGGCAAATTTTAAAATCATTTTTTTTATTTTTAACGAAAAAAAGTTCGCGTTTCAGAAAAAGTTTCATTTAATTTTTTATAAATTAGCACAATGTTTATCAAAGACTATATCTCAAAAGATTTTCCGTGTTTTAATCTGACTGACTCGATAGAATCAGCAAGAGACATGATAGATGCATTTGGATATTCTCATGTTTTCATCAAAAAATCCAGTCATTTTTACGGTGCCATTGCCGAAGATTTTCTTTATGAAGAAGAAGGCACACTGAAGGATCTTGAACATCAGATCGAACGCTTCGCCATTCTTGATGACAATAATATCATGGACAGCATCCGGTTGTTTCATACATTCAATGCCAACGTGGTCCCGGTGATCAACAAGAACGAAAAATACCTCGGGTACATCAGCTGTGAAGATATTTTCCAGGATCTTTCAAAGTATCCGCTGTTTTCAGAATCAGGGGCGATTCTTACAGTGGAAACACCTGCCAGAAAATATTCGATGACGGAGATTGCCAACATCGTTGAAAGCAATAACTCTAAATTTTACGGGGCTTTTATCAGTTTTATGTCAGATGAAGCAATTCATGTGACCATCAAGATCAGCAATGAAAACCTGAGCTCCATTGATGAAACATTTGACCGTTACGATTACAGAATTGTACAGAAATATTATTCTGATGACAAATCTGATCTGTTTCAGGACAGGTTCGGTTTTTTCCAGAAATTCATAGAAATATAAACACCAATGAAGGCAGCCATATATTCCCAGAAAAAAGATCTTGATACTTTTTTATATTTAAGCAAATTTATTTCCGAGCTTGAAAACAGAGGGATAAAGTCCGTTTTATATGATGAGATGGCTGAAGCGCTTCAGTTTTCAAAAATTTTTGAAACCTTTAACTGCAAACAGGATCTTCTGGACAAGGAAGTAAGCCTGTTCTTTACCTTCGGCGGAGATGGCACCATTGTAAATTCCCTGACATTTATAGAGGATCTTGAAATCCCTATTGTAGGGGTGAATACCGGCAGATTAGGTTTCCTGGCGAGTTTTACCAAAGAAGAAGCCTTTAATGAACTGGACTCTATTTTAAAAGGCGATGTAAAAACCAGCCGGCGCTCTGTAATCCAGGTGGTTTCCCCTGAACTGGAAGGCTTTTTTCCATATGCACTGAACGACGTTACCTTATCCAGAAAAGAAACCACTTCGATGGTAACGGTAGATTCTTATATCAATAATGAGTTTCTGAATGTATTCTGGGGAGACGGGGTTATCGTTTCCACGCCTACAGGTTCTACTGCTTATTCATTAAGCTGCGGCGGGCCGATTATTTCCCCGAACAACGAAAATTTTGTCATTACCCCTATTGCCCCTCACAATCTTAATGTAAGACCGCTGGTGGTAAACGACCGGGTTGAAATTAAATTTAAAGTGGAAAGCCGGGTATCACAATACTCCCTTTCCCTGGACTCACGACTGATCCACATAGAAACAGACAAGGAAATTATCATCAGAAAAGCAAACTTTCAGATCCTTCTGGTGCAGCCCAATAACCTGAGTTTTTATGAAACCATCCGCCAAAAGCTACTTTGGGGGCGGGACAAAAGAAATTAGCAATTAAGCAAAAATGATTACCTTTACAGGAATTTTACAATCCGAATAATTTATATTAAAAAGTAAAACATGAGCAGAATTTTCCCGGCAGGAGTTGCCACAGGTCAATTAGTTACCGATATTTTTCAGCATGCTAAAGAAAACAAATTTGCATTACCCGCAGTTAACGTAATTGGTTCCAGCAACGTAAACGCAGTGATGGAAACTGCAGCAAAGCTGAACTCGCCTGTTATTATCCAGTTCTCTAATGGAGGTGCTGCCTACAATGCAGGAAAAGGATTAAGCAATGAAGGACAGAAAGCAGCCATTCTTGGAGGTGTAGCCGGAGCAAAACATATCCATACCCTGGCAGAAGCTTACGGAGCTACTGTAATCCTTCATACGGACCACTGCGCAAAGAAGTTATTGCCTTGGATCGACGGGTTAATGGATGCCAGCGAAGAATTCTTCAGACAGACCGGAAAATCACTGTACTCTTCCCATATGCTTGACCTTTCTGAGGAATCTTTGGAAGAAAACCTTGAAACATCTGCAAGATATTTTGAAAGAATGGCTAAAATGCAGATGACCCTGGAGGTGGAAATCGGTGTTACAGGCGGTGAAGAAGATGGTGTTGACAATTCAGATGTTGACAATTCCAAACTGTATACCCAGCCGGAAGATGTAGCCTACACGTATGAAAAGCTGAAGGCCATCTCAGAAAACTTTACCATTGCAGCTGCTTTCGGTAATGTACATGGAGTATATAAGCCAGGAAACGTAGTGCTTACCCCGAAAATCCTTGACAATTCCCAGAAATATGTTCAGGAGAAATTCGGGACTGCTGAAAAACCGGTGAATTTTGTATTCCACGGCGGTTCAGGATCTACACTGGAAGAAATCAGGGAAGCGATTGACTACGGAGTTATCAAAATGAATATTGATACCGATCTACAGTTTGCTTACACGGAAGGTGTAAGAGATTATATGGTTGACAATATTGATTATTTAAGAGCTCAGATCGGGAACCCGGACGGAGAAGAGAAGCCTAACAAAAAATTCTATGACCCGAGGGTATGGGTAAGAAAAGGCGAGGAAACATTCTCCAAAAGGCTGGTTCGCGCATTTGAAGATTTAAATAACATAAATACTTTAAAATAATTTTGTAAAAGTACAATGTACAGAGTAATATGTAATTAGACTACATCCTGCTTTATACATTGTACTTTTTTTACATTGTACACTAATACAGACACTATGGCATTCGAGTGGTTTAAAAGAAAAGCACAAAATATTACGACCTCTACTGATGAGAAAAAAGACGTTCCCAAAGGTCTTTGGCATCAGACTCCTTCGGGTAAAATTGTTGAGCATGACGAATTAAAGAGAAACAACTACGTTTCTCCTGAAGACGGCTTTCATGTAAGAATAGGAAGTGCCGAATTTTTTGACATCCTTTTTGATGAAGGTAAATTCACTGAGCTGGATGCCAATGTTGAAAGTATCGACATCCTGAATTTTAAGGATACCAAACCTTATGCAGACCGTCTGAAAGAAGTAAGAGCGAAGACGAAACTTACCGATTCCATCAGAAATGCAGTAGGAACCGTAAAAGGAACCGAAATGGTGGTTTCCTGTATGGATTTCGCTTTCATCGGAGGTTCTTTGGGTTCTGTTATGGGAGAAAAAATAAGAAGAGCAATCGACTACTGTATAGAAAAGAAGCTTCCTTACATGATTATCTGTCAGTCAGGAGGTGCAAGAATGCAGGAAGCTACCTATTCACTGATGCAGTTGGCCAAGGTTCAGGCAAAGCTGGCACAGCTTTCAGAAGCAGGGCTTTTATATATTGCCTATCTGTGCGACCCGACGTTCGGAGGAATTACAGCTTCTTTTGCCATGACCGCCGATATTATTATGGCCGAGCCTAAGGCGCTGATCGGTTTTGCAGGGCCAAGGGTAATCCGTGAAACCATCGGAAGAGACCTTCCGGAAGGGTTCCAGACTTCTGAATTCCTTCAGGAAAAAGGATTTGTGGATTTTATTGTAAAAAGAACGGAAATTAAGGATACTGTTGCTAAAACAATCAATTTACTGACGGTAAAAGCCTAAAAAATTATAACAGAAATATTCTCTCCCTGATTGATTAGGGAGAGATTTTTATTGATGAGAACTTTCAGAATATTTTTCAGTACCATCCGGAGCATGAGCTTTAAGAAGATCATGCGCCTTTTATCGCTTGTTCTCCCCCATCCTGTTTTTGCTTTGTTGAGTTTTTACGCTACCCTTAAAGCGTACAGCATTGCCCAGAAGAAATTCCCGGATACTGCCTCTACCAACGGCATCGGAAACTCCTTCAGGCACGCCCTGTGGTGCTGTTTTATCCTGATGTACTGCAGCAAGGTTTCTTCCCCTGAAAAAGCCCTGGATTTCTGCAGAAGAATCACGGATCTGCATGAAGAACTCTTCCCCAACAAACCGTTAGAAACCAAAATGGATCTTCACAACAATAAAATCGGGATGGATTATTTCATGGAAATGCTGGAAGGCGTCCACCGCCAGTTTTTTGAAAAGAGCTTTTTCATAAACGGGCTGGAGAAAAAAATGAAAGATGCCAAAGTACTGAAGAGTACAGATGATGATTTTGAAGGGTTTCTGGTGTATCTGGATGAGAAATAATATTTCTTAATTGTCACCGTACATTATCAAAAATTTTAAACAAAAACCTGTTAAACAGCTGTAATTAAATTAGTTACAGTCTCCTAACATACAGAAGCAACCACAACCTGCCCTTTTCTGTAAACAAAAACCTGAGATCTCCTGCCACACCCCTAGCCCGGATAGAAACGGTTACCCCACAGCAGGCGCGGGAACAGCTGCTGCGCGAGGAGTAAAAGTGGATAGCCGGAACAAGCTCCCAGTAAATACATTCCTGTAAAGCCTGATGCTGAACATTGTACATACCTGATCATCCGGAAATCCTTAAATACACCTGCCTGCTTTGTAATCTGAAGTTTTTTTGATAAGTTTAACCCATCTAATTTAATCTATGGTCCTCAGCAGAATCTGGTCGGCATTTATCATTATTGCCATTGCCATTGCCGGTATAAAGTACATTTCATCAAGCCATTACCAAACTATTTTCAATGATATGGTGGTAGGAAAAGGCGGCGATACCGTACAGATTTCCACACAGAATATAAGGGCACTGTCCCCTGTAGTGCGGGACAGCCTGATGAAGAAGCCAGATTTTGCAGACAGCCGGATCCATTATAAGACCGATTCCCTGAAACAGGACGTGAAAGTGTACCGGGTACAGGAAGCAGACGGCGTTATCGGGACTTCCGAAACGGCAGTAAAGATCTGCATCGGCCTCATTGGCATTATGACGCTGTTCATGGGATTTATGAGTATTGCTGAAAAAGCAGGCGGCATCAATCTTTTAAGCAGGCTGATCCAGCCCTTTTTCTCCCGGTTATTTCCTGATATTCCCAAAAACCATCCAGCTTTCGGGCATATGCTGATGAATTTCAGTGCCAATCTCCTGGGACTGGACAATGCAGCCACACCATTCGGATTGAAAGCGATGGAAAGCCTGCAGTCTCTGAACCCCAATAAAGATACCGCGAGCAATTCCCAGATTATGTTTCTCTGCCTTCATGCCGGAGGAATGACCCTGATTCCCGTTTCGATTATCGCCATCCGCGCCTCCATGGGTTCAAAAACACCGACCGATATTTTTCTTCCCTGCATGATTGCGACATTTGCCGCGACTTTAGCCGCCATGATCATCGTGTCACTATATCAGAAAATCAATTTATTAAAACCGATTGTTATTGCCTATGTGGGCGGAATCTCCGCAATGATTGCACTTCTGGTTTTATATCTGGTACAATTAAATAAGGATGAACTGGATACTTTCAGCAAAGTACTGAGCAACGGATTGATTCTCTTTATCTTTCTGGCGATTGTCCTGGGTGCGGTTTATAAGAAAATCAATGTTTTTGATGCTTTTATTGAAGGGGCAAAAGAAGGGTTCTGGACCTGTGTGAAGATTATTCCTTATCTGGTCGGGATGTTAATTGCCATTTCGCTGTTAAGGACTTCCGGAGTTTTTGATGTACTTATCGATGGCATGAAATGGGTAGCTTATACGGCAAACCTGGATGCAAGATTTGTGGACGGGCTTCCGACCGCCTTAATCAAACCGTTATCCGGTTCCGGAGCACGGGGAATGATGGTGGATACGATGTCTACTTTCGGAGCCGACAGTTTCCAGGGTAAACTGGCTGCCGTCCTTCAGGGAAGCTCAGATACGACCTTTTATGTGATCGCCGTGTATTTTGGTGCTGTAGCCGTAAAGAATACAAGATATACCGTGGTTGCCATGCTTCTGGCGGATTTGGTAGGCGTTATTACGGCGATTGCTTTGGCTTATTTGTTTTTTGCATAATTATCAATGATGATATGATGAAAGCCTATATCCAGACTGATAAAAGCGGGGAATTCTATAACGTCAATGCATTTATAGCGTATGAAGGTTTCAGGAATTTTGGCTTTGAAACTGAAAAATTTACGGATGCCGATGAGATTTCAGACTGTAACCCTGAACATATTGTCGTCGGTGGCATTGGAAATGTAAGAAAAAGGCTTAAAAACCTGAATATAAACCGCCCTGATAAAGAGATAGATTATCCTGAAGAGCTAAAGCCGTTTTTAAAAAGAAAGGTCTGGGAATCCACAATCAATACAATATTTAAGGATAAAAGCAGCCGGGACATCTTCATTAAACCTAAAACCGAGACCAAACTGTTTGCCGGAAAGGTCATCAGCCATGAAATGGATTTCCTGGGATTGATTGATCAGGAAAAAGATACAGAAATCTGGTGCTCCGAACGTATCGATTTTAAAACGGAATGGCGTTGTTTTATCCGGTATAAAGAAATTCTGGATATAAGAAGATACAAAGGCGGTTGGGGCACGAAATTGGACGTAAAAACGGTAGAAGGTGCCATTGAGCGGTTTACCTCTCAGCCCAATTCGTATGCTTTGGATTTCGGTGTTACCGGAAATGATGAAACCGTTTTGGTAGAAGTGAATGACGGGCATTCATTGGGGACTTACGGAATCTCGCAGGCTCATTACGCAAAATTCCTTTCCGCAAGATGGAGCGAACTAACCCGTACAGAAGATTACCTGAACTTTTAATTCAACATAAATAGATATGATTACTGATAAAGAATTTACGTTACGCCTGATCCGCCAGCTGACCCAGGCCCTGGAAAAACTGATCCTTGATAAGCCTGAAGAAAGCCTGATGCAGAAAGAACTGGATTTCGATTCCTTAATGAAGGATATTTTTAAAATGGATTTCACGGAAATTTCTTCAAAATCAAAAGAAGAACTGATTGCAATTGTTAATGAAAGACAGGAAAGGGACCATAAGGATTATTATGAAATGCTGGGAAACCTTTTCTATTTTACCGGCAGGCAGAACAATAACAAAGACTGGTTAGACAAATCAAAAACATGCTATGAACTGTACCTGCAGACCAGCGGAATTTTTGCGCTCCCGGTGATCAACAGGATCAATGAAATAAAAAAAGCACTTGAATCATAGTAAAGTGCTTTTAAATTTTTAGAAGGTAATTTTATATGTTCCGGTAGAAGAAACGCTGGATCTTTCTGCTTTCACATATTTTTTCACCCACGATACGGCGTTTGATGTGATACAGGGATCGGCTGTTCCACCTGATCTTCTTGCGGAAACCACATTTCCTGCTTTATCTACCGTATAAGCTACCGTAATAGTTCCGCTTGCCGTACAGCTGTTTGGAGGCTGAGAGCCGCCTCGGCCCATTGTTCCGGGAATAAACCCTACCAGCTTACGGTCGATTCCTACTTTGCTGTCGCCATTCCCGTCACCGCCTAACGGATCTCCGGCATTCCCGATTCCGTCTCCGTCACCCTGGCTTCCGGCTTTGGAGCCTCTACCCCTGATCAGGTTGCCGATTGCCGCAGTCCCTTTTCCGTCACCGCTGCCGATTTTTGAATTGGCCGTTGCCGCACCGGATTTTTTTGCTGTTTTGGAAGCACTTGTGCTGGCTGTTGATTTTTTATTCTCTTTGGATTCTTCTTTTTTAGGAACCATAACCTTAGCATTATTTCCAGTGATGATTTTCTCTTTCGCCTCGGATTTTTTAGTTTCAGGCTGAGGCTGGGGTTCAATCACCGTTTTTGTTTCAGGAACAGCTGCTTCTAAAGGGTCAGTAGTAATTTCTGACGGTGCTGCCAGGCTTCCCGGCTGGTCGGCAGGCTCTTCCACTCCGTTCCCGTTCCTGTTGTCTCCAAAGTTCACCAGCATGGTTGTGATTACTTCCTGCTGTGGTTCCTGAAGTTTCGGTTTTAATTTATATAAAAAAACAAACAGCAGGATGGCAGACCATATCAGGACAGAAAGCAGCGCGCTTTTTATCCGGTCTCTGTTCTGTTCATTTTTATCTATAATATCGCTTCTCATCTTTACATGATCTTACCGGATCTTCCGGATTGATTGGCTATTTATCTTTAACGGTTGCAATGGCAATGTTAAATTTATGTTTTTCAGCAATTTCCATCGCAAAAACCACGTCTTTATGCATGGTATTTTCATCTGCTCTTATGGTAAAGGATTTATTGCTCTGCCCGGCAAGTTTATTCACAACCATCTGCTCCAGGTCTCCTTTGTTCACAGGGCTGTCATCCACAAAATAAGATCCGTCCGGCTTAATGCTTACGGTAAGCGGATTCGGGATATTGTCATCAACGGCCCCTGTCTTCGGCAGCTTCACATCAATCGCGCTCTGGTTGGCGGCAGAGGAAGTGATCATAAAGAAGATCAGCATCAGCAGGATAACGTCTGTCATCGCGGCTAAACTGAATTCCGGACGGGCTTTATTTTTTCTCTGAATCTTCATTGAAATATTATAAAGGTTTGTTGATTAAATCTAAGAACTCACCGGACATATTCTGCGCTTTCAGTACAAATTTATCAATCCTCGTCAAAAGAATATTGTAAAAAAAGTTGGCCGGAATGGCTACTGCAAGACCGACTGCCGTCTGCCCTAGCGCCGTGTAAATACCTTCAGAAAGTGTTTTCGGGGAAAAAGCCCCTTCCATATTGGATAAATCAAAGAATGCAATAATCATCCCGATTACCGTTCCCAAAAGCCCGAGCATCGGAGCAATACTGGGTACTACGGCCAGAAGGTTCAGGTTTTTTTCCATATTGGCTACCTCAATCTGCGCCTGGGATTCCATGGCGCTGACAATATCAGAAACCGGGCGCCCCAGTCTTGAAATTCCTTTCTCCAGGATTCTTCCTTCCGGCGAATTCTGCCTTTTGCAATAATCTGCTGCAGATTCAATCTTCCCTTCCTTGATAAAATCTTCAATGTTATTCATGAAATCGGCATCGGTTTTTGAGGTGACCCTTTTGATAAAGAAAAACCGCTCAAAGAAAAGATAGACAGAGAATATCCCCAGTAACAATACCGTAACCATTACTATTTTTGCGAATATTCCTCCGTGAAACATAATTTCCCAAAATGAAAATACGTTCTTGGGAGCCTCTGCCACTGCAGATGTGGTAACCTGTGCGAATAAAATCTGAGTAAGTTCCGTTAACAGCATTAATATGTATTTTTATAAAAGTTGTAACGACAAATGTAATGGAATATTATGAAATGTTCTCTTAAAAATTGCTTAAAAACCACTTAAAATCTCTTATTTCCCAAACAGCAAATTTCTTTTCAAACCGTTTTTGAAAAGAAATTACTTATATAAATTAGTTGGAGAAAGATTTTCTAATCCTCGTCTACCACAATATCATCCTGCTTGAATTCACATTTCAGCCTGAAAGGAATCGGGATTCCTGATCCGGTATAGAAATCATCAATAGTCCCTTTCCAGATCACCTGGAGCACATCCTCTTCGTTTTTTTCAAACTGCAGCTCATTATCATAAATAAAAGCATCTTCATCATCAAACAAATCCACTTCTGTAAAAGTATCTTCGTCAGAATCATTGATCCTGATGGTTTTCCCTTCTATTTCGCCTGACTCCAGGGGAAAATCAAAAACTTCAAGTGAAAGTTGCGGAAAGTTGTACTGCAGAGAATCATCATCTACATGATCCAAGCCGTCATCCGTAATTATTTCAACCTCTAATAAATGCTGCTGGTTGCTGTAAACCGCTTTACAATAAGTGTTTCTGATATTGTACTTTAGCGTTTCGTCCGGATGGTAAATTTTTAAAATCCCTTTCATTATTTCTTAAAAAAGAGCTGTAATACTATGATTGTTAAACGTTTTCAACAAAGATAAACAATAGATTGAATGTGAAAAATTTTTTGAAAATTATTTTTAAAAAATGAGTGATAATTTACAGTAACCGGGTTAGGAAAAGTATATTTTAAAGATTAAAACCGGGATCTTTTGATTTTTTTCAGAAGCTGTTTCCCGCTATCCACTCTTACTCCTCGCGCAGCCGCTTGCCTCTCCTGCTGTGGGGTAACCGTTTCTATCCGGGCTAAAAGGTAGACCGTATATAAATTAAACCCGGAACATTCACTTCAAATCCATAGCATCAAAAAAATTTCATCACTTTAAATCCGGAATTCTTTGCAGCGCTGAGAAAATTATGGCTAAAAAATAATCTTTGCCTTTTTATCGTTTTAATATTTACATTTGCCTCACAAATATTCTGAAAAATGAAAAACATTGTATCGAAAAGTATTCTGGGCCTAAGTTTAATAGCAAGCCTTATTTCCTGCAAAAAATCAGATTCCCCTTTAACGAAAGTAACCCCTTCCAACCTGGATTCCATAGCAGCCAATTATTATGAGCAGTATCTGAAGCTCTATCCGCTGGAAGCAACTTCACAGGGCGATTTAAGATACAATGACCAGCTTCCGATTACCATCGACAAAGATTTTATTTCCGGGGAGGTGGCCTTTTACCATTCCGTACAGAAACAGCTTGAGAATGTTGATTATAAAAGCCTTTCGGATGAAAAAAAAGTGGTTTACGATGTTTTGGACTACACCTTAAAAGATAAAATTGAAGCCTATGCCTATCATCCGGAATACATTCCGTTTACGCAGTTTGGCGGTCTCCCGCTTACTTTTCCGCTGTATGGAAGCGGCGAGGGAAGCCAGCCGTTCAAAACAGAAAAAGATTACAGCGACTGGCTGAAGAGAATGGAAAAATTCCCGGAATGGATGAATGCGGCAACTGATAATTTCCGTGAAGGAATAAACAGCAAAGTGGTTCTCCCAAAGAAACTGGTGGTTAAAATGATCCCGCAGATGAGGGCGGAAGAAATTACATCTGCCGATCCTGATAAAAATATTTTCTACGGACCGATTAACAACTTCCCGAAAGATTTTACCAAAGAGCAGAAAGAAAGGCTTTCGGCATCTTATAAAGAGGTGATTACCAAAAAAATCATTCCGGCCTACACCCAAATGGGTGATTTCCTGGAAAAAGAATACCTGCCGAAGGCTCGGGATACAGACGGTTATAACAGTCTGCCGAACGGAAAAGAAATCTATCAGTTTTATGTAAAAAGCTGGACAACCACCAACCAGTCTCCCCAAGCCATCAATAAAACCGGACAGCAGCAGGTTGCCATGCTACGCGCAGAAATGGAAAAAGTAAAACAGCAGGTCGGCTTTACCGGAACGCTGGAAGAATTTATCAGCTTTGTAAAAACGGATCCGAAAGCGATGCCTTACACCTCCTCAGAAGAGGTGATGGGCGCATTCAACGGAATCCTGGCGAAAATTACCCCAAAGCTGAAAACTATGTTCTCCGTCACTCCGAAAACAAAATTTGAGATACGCCAGACTGAAAAATTCAGGGAGGCCAGTGCCAGCGCAGAATATATCCAGGGAACCCCTGACGGGAAAAGACCGGGTATTTTTTATGTCCCGCTTCCCGATCCTGCGAAATTCAACGTCACATCAGGAATGGAATCCCTGTTCTTACATGAAGCCATTCCTGGGCATCACTACCAGGTTTCCCTTCAGCAGGAAAATACAAAACTTCCGAAATTCATGAGATTCGGATGGTTCGGTGCTTACGGGGAGGGCTGGGCACATTATTGCGAAACATTAGGCCCTGAATTCGGCTTATACACCGATCCTTATCAGAAAATGGGTTATCTGAGCGACCAGATGCTGAGAGCGGTACGATTGGTGGTGGATACCGGCCTGCACACCGGAACCATGAAAAGAGAGGAAGCCATTAAATATTTCCTGAGCAATATTTCTTATGATGAAGCCGGTGCAACCGCGGAAGTGGAACGCTATATGGCGATGCCGGGACAGGCTTTAGGCTACAAAATCGGTTCCCTCAGAATCCGTGAGCTACGGGAAAAATACCAGAAGGAACTGGGGAAAAAGTTCAGTCTGGCTAAGTTCCATGACGAAGTGCTGAGCCAGGGCTGCCTTCCGTTGGATGTGCTGAACAGGAAAATGGAGCTTTGGGCGAAGAAGCAGAAATAAGCCATTTGGAATACAAAAATATGTTTATCAGACAAATTCCTCATTGAAATATAGAAGTCACAAATTAATTTGTGGCTTCCTGTTTAGATTTATGTTTTACATTGAACTAAGATGAAAGCTTTTTATGTAATGTTATTTTTTGCGTGGATAATATTGGCCTGCATGGAAAAGAAAGAAACAGAAGCAAATTCTGAGAGATTTTCTATAGATAAAAGCCTGTCGCAAAACGACACCATCAGGCTTTTATCAAAATTTCCCGAGTTAAGATTGTTTCCCAAAGAAAAACGGTCAAGTAAAACAAGAACTGCTTATGTAATTCAGAATGTCGGTATTGATCTTATGGATAATTATAAATGTAATGCTGTAATGAAAATGGATACACTACAGATATGGATAAATAACAACAACAGCTATTTTGGAAACGGAGTTCTGATCAGTGTTTTTGACAATCATTTTCTGATAAAAGATGTTGATCCCAAAACATTGCATGCTGAAATTAAGTTTATTAAAACGAACCCTTTTCATCAGAAATTAACCTTAAACAAAGCTAAATTTCAAAAGAATGACAGTATTTACGGCTTTATAAATTACAAAACTAAAGTCGATTCTTTTACAAAAGATTTTAGAGGATATTTTAAAACAGTAATAAAATGATCACAGAAAGCCTGAAATCCCTGTACATAAGGGATTTAAATAAATTAAGAACAGAAATCGAAGCCTATCAAAACGAAGAGATGCTCTGGAAAACAGATAAAGACATTTCAAATTCTGCGGGGAACCTGTGCCTTCATTTGGTGGGGAACCTCAACACTTATATCGGAGCCCAGCTTGGAAACTCAGGATATGTAAGACAGCGGGATCTAGAATTTTCCTTAAAAAATATACCAAGGCCAGAACTTCTTGAAAAAATAGAAAAAACGATTGACATGATCCATTTCTCACTTGATAAGTTAACGGAAGAAGATCTTAAAAAAGACTATCCTGACGAACCGTTAGGGTATGCAATGACAACCGAATATTTTCTTATCCACCTGTTCGGACATCTGAATTACCATTTGGGACAAATCAATTACAACAGAAGATTGCTGGATGTGGATTAATTTTTAAGTTCTACTCCTTAATCACCCTATAATTCTTTAAATTTTAGCAACCTCAATAAAAGAGAAAAATTTCATGCCTGTTAGCTGAACTTTATTTTTCAAACAGCATTTTCGTAATAAAATCTTTTTCACCTCTTCCTCTTGCCGGAGAATATTCCCTTCCGTAATAAATGATCTGCAGGTGGAGCTTGTTCCATACGCTTTCGGGCCAGATGGACTTTGCATCTTTCTCTGTTTCTATCACATTTTTCCCGGATGTCAGTTTCCACAGGGTCATCAGTCTGTGAATGTGTGTATCAACGGGAAAAGCAGGAAATCCAAAGCCCTGGCTCATCACCACGGAAGCTGTTTTATGTCCGACGCCGGGCAGCGCTTCCAGCTCTTCATAAGTCTGCGGGACTACTCCATTGTGTCTTTCCAGTAAAAGTTCAGCCATTCTTTTCAGGTTTCTGGCTTTGGTATTGGATAACCCGATTTCTTTAATCAGCTCCCTGATTTCCTCCACTTCCAGTTCAGCCATCTCTTCAGGTGTTCCGGCTACTTTAAAAAGACCCGGCGTTACCTGGTTTACTTTTTTATCTGTGGTCTGGGCAGAAAGTGCCACCGCCACCATTAAAGTAAAAGGATTGGTATGGTCCAGCGGAATAAGAACTTCCGGATACAGTTTCTCTAATTCCTGCTGAACAAGCGCAGCTCTTTGCTTTTTTGTCATATAACCGTTAAATTTGAACAAAATTAAATTATTATGCTGAAAGTAGGAGACAAATTACCAACATTTCAAGGAATAAACCAGGATGGAGAAACGATACAGTCTGAAAACCTGATCGGAAAAAAATCAGTTATTTTCTTCTATCCGCAGGCCAGCACGCCTACCTGTACGGTGGAAGCATGTAATTTAAGCAACAACTATACCCAGCTTGAAAAAGCAGGATTCCAGCTGTTGGGCGTAAGCAGGGATTCTGTTAAAAAGCAGAAAAATTTCCACAGCAAATTTGCCTTTCCCTATGATTTAATTGCTGATGAAAGCCGTGATATTATTGAGAAGTTCGGTGTTTGGCAGGAGAAAAAAACATTCGGAAAAACATACATGGGAATTGTACGGACTACTTTTATTTTTGATGAAGCTGGAATCTGTACGAGAGTTATTGAAAAAGTAACTTCAAAAACCGCTGCTGAACAGATTTTAGAAGGGTAATTTTAATTCTTATGATTGTTAAGCATTGAAATTTCAGGTCTGACCTTTGCCATTCCGGAAGTATGAGCAATTTTGTATTGTTGGAATCCTTCCGGAACGGCAAAAGTGGTGACTTATTTAATCAATTATTGATCATTATTATTCTGTTTCATAGTACATCAGTTCTTCCGGATCACCGGGAATATGAACAAACTTATGAAATTTCAATCCTAGCTTTCCGATCAGTTTCTGCGAAGAAAAATTGTCTTTTGTGGTAATGGCGGAAATCTTTTGTAACCCGAAGTCATCCATCCCGATGGATTTTACTTTTACTGCCGCTTCATATGCATACCCTTTCCCTTCAAATTCATCGAGGAGAGAAAAGCCGATGTCAACAATGTCCAGGCCTTCTCTTTCAAAGATCCCAACTCCGCCTATTTTGTGACGCCCTTCTTTGGTAATCATCAAGTAATTGCCAAATCCGAGCTTTTCAAACTGCGGGAGAAACCTGTTCCTGATATAGTTTTCCGCATCGGAAACTGTTTTCAGATTCCGGTCTCCGATGTATTTGATAAATTTCGGCCTGTTGTAAAGGTCAAGGATAAACGCTCCGTCTTCCACGGACATCGGACGGATAATCAATCTTTCCGTCTCGTAAAATTTATCTGCGTTTTGTTGATCTGGCTGGTTTTTTAGGCTCATCTTTCGGTTCTTCTTTCTTTTCAAGTTTTAAAAGCCTCGGATTGTTCGTACACTTTTTATTATACAGCTCGATATAAGGCCCGTTGTCTTTTACGACAGAAATATTCCCTGTTGATTTACTGACCCTTAAAGTGAAGTATTTTTTCTGATAGGGACATTCTGTTGAGGTCAGCTTCCCAAGATCCAGGTAATAATCAGACGCATCCTCATAATAATTTCCTGCCACATCCCTGAAATTCTCATCAATAATATATCCTTCTGACGCTGCAAAAACAGCAGCATCGTGAATATTGTCAACCTTTCCGGCAAACTTCTTAAGTCCGGCCAGATCAGTAATGTACTCGGTTTTTCCACCCGCAGAATATACAATATAGTAAAATTCGCCTTCTTCAGCTATCCCGATATTGAATCCTGACGACTGTGAAGTATAGGTTTTATCAGCTGATGATGATTTTAAAACAGCATCTTTTCCGGAACTCTGATGAATCAGACCCCATGAACTAGGTTTACCGTCCGGAATCATATTCTGGAGCACGCTTGCAACATCGTAAAATTGTTTTTTTTCCTGTGAATAGAAAGACACGCTTAGTAAGCTGAGCATGCACACACTGAATTTGCATATAAATTTTACCATACTTCAAGAACGCGGAAAGCCCCCGATTATTTTACATGAATTTATCTCCTTTCTTAAAGCTTTTCAGGTCCAGGACATAATCCTTGATCAGCTGGTCATTATCCAGGGGACAGATCAACAATGCTTTATCCGTATCCACAATAATATAATTTTCCAGTCCGTCAATAATTACGGCTTTATTGGTATTTTTCAGCCGTATCACATTTCCTGTTGAATTGTAGATAAGAATAGGCTGCTTAGTTCGTACTGCGTTTTGGTTATCATCCTTATCCGCATTTTCATATACTGAAGTCCAGGTTCCCAGGTCACTCCATCCCAGGTCAGCAGGGATCACGTAAACATTTTTCGCTTTTTCTAAAATACCGTTATCAATAGAGACTTTCTGAACTTTAGGATAAATGATCTCAATACAGCTTTTTTCACTGTCGGTATTGTACTCACAGTCCATAAAATGCTGGGTCATTTCCGGAAGGTACGTCTCAAATGCATGATGGATACTTTTTACATTCCAGATAAAAATCCCGGCATTCCAAAGGAAATCACCACTTTCTAAAAAGCTTTTTGCGATTTCCAGGATCGGTTTTTCTGTAAAGGTCTTTACTTTATAGTAAGAAGAATCATGTTTATCTACAAACTGAATGTACCCATAGCCCGTGTCAGGCCTTGTAGGGGTAATTCCCAACGTAACAAGGTATTCATGCTCAGCCGCGATATCAAAAGCAAGCAGTGCTTTCTCTAAAAAAACATCTTCTTTCAGGATCAGATGGTCTGCGGGCAGAACGATCATGGTGGCATCCGGATCAATCTCTGCGATTTTATTGACCATGTAAAGATTACAGGGTGCCGTATTTTTAAGCAAAGGTTCGCCCACTATATTTTCCTGAGCAATTTCGGGAAGCTGCTGATGGGTAAGCTCTACATATTCTTTATTGGTAATAACGAATATGTTTTCATCAGGAATGATTTTGCTGATCCTGTCATAGGTCTGCTGAATCATGGTACGGCCTACTCCTAAAATATCCTGAAACTGTTTCGGAAATTTCTGCGTACTCATAGGCCAGAATCTGCTGCCGATCCCTCCCGCCATAATCACGCAATATCTATTTGATTTTGACATTCTTAAGTGCATTTTTCTACCCTTGCCAAAGGCTTGAAAGAATACTTCCTTCCTGTAGCCAGGTGTTTACAAAGATAGTTTTTTTTAATAAGACCTTCCAATAAATACTTTTCATTCCGGTACATAAAAAGGTCTCCTTTGGTTAGTGTTTCAATAAATACAAGATTATCATCCTGATTTTCAATATGAAAATATTTTACCAGATCCGGGCTTGCCATGAAATTGGCTTTGGGAGATTTTGAAAATTTCACAATAACGGGCCGTAAGTCTTCTTCATAAACATCAAGGCTTTGCAACAGCATCTGTCTGAAAGTTTCTTTCCATTCGTTTCCGTGGGGAGCTATTTTCCTGCCGTATCTTTCAAAGGCAATAAGGTGTGCCAGTTCATGGGTCAGCACAAAGAAAAAAAGCTGCGGTGCCAGGGTGGAATTGATGGTAATCTCATGAGAACGGTCCGGGAGTTTCCGGTAATCCCCCAATTTGGAGTTCCTGTTCCGTGTGACTTTGATATGAATATAGTAATCTGCAAACCAGACTTTTAAATATTGAAGCGTATTTTGTGGTAAATATTTTTCTAAAGACCCGATAGACATGCTACAAACTTAGTGGAATTCCTGCATAGAAGTTCAGCAGTTTAAGACTGAACAGATAATTAAATTTAGACTGGGCTACAGATCCCTGCGCATTGGCATAGTTGTTTCGCGCTATATTTACATCGTAAATCGTAGATCTCCCTGCCGCATAACTTTTATCTGCAAAATCCAGCGCCAGCTTTGTGCTTTTTTCAGTCTGAACGGCAGATAAATAAATTTCATAATTGGCATCAACATCAAACTGGGCTTTCTGAACATTCTCCCGTACCACCTGTCTCTGCTGCTGCATGGTGACTTTGGCAATACTCTCATTCAATCTTGACTGCTCTACCTGGAGTTTGGTAATTCCCTTATTAAAAATCGGGATATTTAAGCTCACACCACCCTGCTGACCGAAATTTTCTTTATACTGCGGGAAAAATCCGCCTTCCTGGATGTAAAAAAGCGGGCTTCCTACATTATTTGTATTTAACAGGTTATTGTAGAAGGTCCCGATACCGACACTTGCCGTTAACGTTGGCCAGAAAGCTGTTTTTGTAACTTCCGTCTGTGCTTCTGCCGATCTTATCCTGCTTTCTGCCGCTTTAATCTGCGGCTGGTTTTCATAAGCGGTCGTCAATACCTCATCTACAGATTTGAGCTGAGGCGCAAGCTGATCCGGAACATTTACATCTTCAACATCAAAATCTTTGTATTCCTGAAGCTGCAGCAGCTGGGCCAAAGCAAATAAGCTTCTGCCTACATTGATTTCCGCAGTTTTAAGGTTTTGCTTTTCTCTCGCCAGTCCTGATTCTGCTTCTGCAAGAATGGTTTGTGCCGTTGTGCCTACGGTAGTGGTTATTTTCGCCCGGTCATACTGCTTCTGGGCATTTTCTACAGCCGACTGGGAAATCTTTACAATTTCCTTGTTTAAAAGGGTAGTTAAATACTGATGGGCAATCTGAAGAGAGATATCATTTTTAATGGTTTCAATATCATACTGGCTGGCTTCCACATCAAATTCCGTTTTCCTGATGGTTTTTTCAAGCCTTCCGTTGTTGTATAACAACATATCAGCGCTAAGATTGGCATTGTTGCTGTACCTGTCATTCCGGATACTTCCCGTCCCTAAAGAAGCCTGTCCAAAACTTACGCTGTTCCCGAAATTTCCGGAAACGGACGGCAGATAGTTCCTCTTTGCGATGTTGAGGTTAAGATCCTGTATCTGTTTTGAATATTCATTTTGGATCACCTGCAGGTTATGCGTGGTGGCATAGTCTACACATTCTCTCAAAGACCATTTCTTCTGGGCATTCACAGCCAGGCAAGACAATCCCAAAACAACAGCCAAAACTCTTTTCATGTTACGCTTTTTTATAATTAGACGAACCAAATATAAAAAAGTTACAGTTTCAGGAAATTATTGTTTCATATGTATGAAAGTTTTGAGAATTTTGTACCATGACAACCGAACAATATCAGGAAGCTGTGGAATGGCTTTTCGTACAGGCTCCGAATTACCAGACGGACGGGCAAAAAGCCTATAAGCCCGGATTGGATAACATTATAAGACTGTGTGCATTTTTCGGGAATCCCCAGGAAAAAATAAAATGCATCCATATCGGCGGCACCAACGGAAAAGGCTCTTCAAGCAACATGCTGGCTTCCGTGCTTCAGGAACAGGGATATAAAACGGGTTTATACAACTCACCCCATCTTATTGATTTCACAGAGCGGATCAAAATAAACGGCAGAAACTGCGATAAAGAATTTGTATATCATTTTATTCAGAAGCTGAAAAACCTGCCGGATGATATCCAGCCTTCATTTTTTGAATTTACCACCATCATGGCTTTTGAATATTTCTGTCAGCAGCAGGTAGATTTCGCAATTATCGAAGTCGGACTTGGCGGAAGGCTGGACTCAACCAACATCATCCATCCGCTGATTGCTGCCATTACCAATGTTCAGCTGGACCACCAGAACATTCTGGGAGATACGCTTGAGGAAATTGCCGGAGAAAAAGCCGGGATTATCAAACAGGGGATCCCTGTGGTTTCCGGGGAAGAAAACGGAACAGTGAAAGCTATTCTTAAAGAAAAGGCAGAAAAAGAAAAGGCTCCTTTTATTGATGCGGCCATATTAAAAACGGATTTTAAATCTGACCTGGAAGGAAATTACCAGAAAAAAAACATCAAAGTGGTTCTGGCATTAATTCATGAACTGAAAAAAATGGATTATGCCATTTCTGATCAGAATATTGAAAACGGACTTTTAAACGTCCATAGAAATACGGGATTTATAGGCCGCTGGTTTGAATTTTCAAAGAGTCCGCTCACGATCTGCGATACAGGGCACAACCAGGCGGGCCTGGAATATGTTTTTGATCAGCTGAATTCCATAAACAGGCATAAACATGTTATCCTGGGCTTCGTTAATGATAAAAAGATTGATGACGTAATGAAAATCTTACCGGAAAATTCTGATTTCTATTTTGCGAAACCTTCTATTTTCAGGGGTCGGCATCCTGAAGATTATGAGAATCTGCTTCGGGAGGCAAAAATTTCTTATAAAATTTTCAATTCCGTGCAGGAAGCATATCTGTCTGCAAAAGAACAATGTACAAATGAAGAAATGATTTTTATCGGCGGAAGTAATTTTGTAGTCGGAGAATTTTTAGAAAAAAATTTGGAGATTTCTGAATAAGTCGTATATTTGCACCACTCTAATCGAGGAAACAAGATAGTGGGGCTCTTAGCTCAGTTGGTTCAGAGCATCTGGTTTACACCCAGAGGGTCGGGGGTTCGAATCCCTCAGGGCCCACTAAAAAGGATACTGAAGCCTTTTAAAAAATTTCAGGGCTCTTAGCTCAGTTGGTTCAGAGCATCTGGTTTACACCCAGAGGGTCGGGGGTTCGAATCCCTCAGGGCCCACAAAATCTCTCAGGAAACTGGGAGATTTTTTTTGTTTTTATCTTTAAATCCATCATCACTTTTTATTTAACGACTATTTCTTTACATTTGATGGGCCAAGTGTAATGTAGAAAGAAAAATAATTTCCATGGACATACTGATGTCAAAAAAAGAGATCCTCAGAAGGCTCAACAGTCTCAGAATACAACCGGACGGTTTATCACAAAGGAAATATGGCGTTTCTGTAAAATATTTTTCCGGTAAC
Organism: Chryseobacterium sp. Leaf201; assembly: GCF_001421435.1. Taxonomy (GTDB): domain Bacteria; phylum Bacteroidota; class Bacteroidia; order Flavobacteriales; family Weeksellaceae; genus Chryseobacterium. Next base: position 102,683 of record NZ_LMKA01000001.1, on the reverse strand, counting down.
GAACCTATTCCTGACAAGAGAATTGATTACGAAATCGCTGTCGATCTTGAGCTTGAACACCACAGAGGTATTCTGACCATTCATAAGGATCATATTTTTTATAACCAACATGAACCAGACGGAGTGAATGAAATTTTAGGAAACGCCATTTCCAGGGCATTCTATCCTATCCAGACCCATCTTAACGAAAAGGGATTAACCACAAATGAAATCCTCAACCACGAAGATATAAAACAACGTTGGGAAAAAGAAAAAGCACGCATCCTTGAAAAATACAGCAGCGGCCCTCTGAACGATTTCTTGCTCGCAGCTGATAAAAAAATCAGCAACAGATCCGGATTGGAACAAAGCCTGCAGTTTGACTGGTTCTGGAATTTATTTTTCCATCCGAAATTTATCAATTATGGAGAAGCAAGAAAAACAGAAACAGCCTTGTTTTTACCGGTTATTCCCTATCAGTTTCCATTGAGGTTCCAGGGAATCCAGACAATTAATAAAATTCCCACGGATTACCATTCTTTCATCATAGAATTTGAAAGTAAAGAAGAGCCGGCCCACCCCTATTTTATTCCTAAAAATGCGGTGCATTCAAATTGTTTTATGACATTAAAGGTCATTTTCGACCTGGATGTCTATCATCATTTTCCGATGCATATCCGTGCAGACTTTGAAGTGTTCTCAAAAGATCTCACCGGAAACAGGAATTTAATCAAAAAGATAAAATACACCCAGTTTCAGCAGAATACTGACGGGTTCAGATTTATGAAACTAAGTCCGGGCAGTCCTTTCATCACGGGCGGACTCGTGGTTTCGGAGCCTAATAAATGGGGATTTTACAAAAATAAATATGAAAACGACTGGTAAAATAAAAAAACACTAATTTTACACACCACACAAATCAATTAATATGTCTTTAAAAGAAAAAGTAGTACAGGGAGCCCTATGCCAATGTCAGTTTGGTACTACTCCGGACAAATTAAAAGTACTTACTCAAAAAAAATATTTCGTAAACGACTTAAACGGAAGCTCAAAACTGGCTGCCACCCACAAAGATATAGGCACCACTTTTGAGAAAAACACGTTCGGACCCTGCAAAAAACAGAATAACAAACCCTGTAATGCCATCGTCACCGAATGGAGCGGATATTACGAAAAGGAGAAATATTCGCCGCCGGACGGCTATATCCTGCTTCAGGACAGCAAAGCCACCTGCCCTATCGGTGGAAAAGACTGCATCAGCATCATCAAAACCGGACAGATGGGCGAGCCTTCTCAGAACAATATAAAAAATGCTGATGAAGACCTCCAGTCCCATGTCAATCCTGTTATTGATATGAGGAATTACCAGACCAATGACGCCTATAAATTCGGATTTTAATGGGAACAGCCGGCATAAAAAAAGCTTTAATTAAAGAGCCTAAACAGAATGTAAAGCAATACGGAACTGGATTTATCGTAGAACTGGGGCATTCCCAAAACGCTTTTACCGCTTATATAGACAGGAGCTGCCTGGGAGCAGGAACTCAGAATCCCGACAATACCATCAACAGCGTAAAATGGTTTCTGGTGAGAGAGCATATCTGGCAGGCCTACAAAGCTCTTTATCCTACACTGGGACCGAATGATTTTTTTGAAACCTTAAAGACTCAGACCCAGGATCATAAGACTTTTGAGGGAAACAATAAAGAAATAAATATTGGAGACATTAAAACTTCTAACGGAAATGTCGGCGTTATACATCTGTTGATCCCTTTCAGCGTTTATCCTGAACTGGATGGCGTAAATGCGTTAAGGGTTGTGGCATTAGACCGGCCCCAGGTTCTATATTGCCATTTTAAATTTCCTTCAGGCGGTTATCTTCCCTTACAGAACACAGAAAAGAAAGCCGCTTACGGACAGACTGTACAGGCAGAAATATACACCCACCTTCTGCCGGATTTCAACAACAGGCTGGACAAATTTGTTTTTAATGTAGAGTTAATTAACAAAGGAAAAGTGGTTGCCTTCCAGAAAGATGTGGAAATTACAAATCCGGGACAGTTTGTTTATAACGGGAGAAAATCCGTACGCTTTTTCCTGGACCCTGAATGGCAGAAAAACCATAACAGTGAAAAGCAGGATGAAAAATTTTACCTGAGATTAAGCGGTATTATAGGATTTACTGCTCCCGTTCTTATCTCTGCTGATGCACAGCGAACTACGGGGGAATATGATTCTGAACGGGCAACTTCAGACTGGTCAAGGCTTGAACATGGCAAATGGGTCTATGATACGTCCAGGGAATTACTGGTTCCTTACGACACCATGAGCTCTATGATGGGGCAGTTTGAGGTTCAGAAAAATAACCAGATCCAGTACATCGGGGACATTCGCTATACCAAAAGAGAATATGACCCCTGTGGGTATTCAAAAATCACGATCAAAGATGAAAATGACGGTGACAGAACCCCTTTAGTGATTTTTAATGAAGATGATGCGAACATTGACAGGACTTCGCAGGTTTTTGGCATTACAGCCGGAGACTCGAGAAAAAAAATTTCTATCACACTAGATAAGCTCACGACAAAGGATGTTTTTTGCCAGGGCCTGTTATTGGATGAAGGCCAAAAACATACGGTACAGACCAACGTCTTTCAGGTAGAAAAAGTAAATGCAGCCGTAAGGACTTCCGAAGGCTTCTCTACACAGGAAGACTCCACACATAATCAGCAACAAAAAAATGCAGGTGTTGCAACGACCAACGAAAACAGAACGGACAGAGATGTCATAAAATCCGACAAATCCTACAATCCTGCACAGATTCAGCAATGGCAATTCGGAACAGATTATAAATTTGAAGGTGACAACAAGATGATATTAATGCCAAAATATGTTTATAATAAAACATTTTTAGAAGGCAGAATAAATAAATATCCGGCTCAGGTTGCCAATATAATGTGGCTTTTTAATTATTTCATTCTTTCTGATGATCTTGCCCAAAGCTATTTTGTTCCTATCAGCACCTGCAGGTACCCAAACCAGATTGCCAAAATCAAAGTATATCCTGATATAGAATGGGAAGTTGCTTTTTTAGTAACCATCGGCCGGGGTTATTCAGGAAAAATAAAATATTCAAGAGAAAGGCTGAATGGCCACCATCAAAATTATAATTTCAGATATTTAAGGAGTGAACTTAATATTGAAGGTACACAGACTTCCAATTTAGGCTGGGTTTTAAAAGCAAAAGCTGTTGAAAATGGCAAAGAACACGAGATCGGTATTGAAAGCATAAAAAAAGTTGTTGATACTGCCGTCGGAGCTTTTAACATGACAAGACAATATCTTGACGTGTTTAATCCGAGCCATAGCGACGGAACGCCCAGTTTAGCACAATCCAGACGGGTAATTGAAATCGATTTTGCGATCGATCCGCCCAATATAGGTTTTGCACTGGGCTGGAAATTCGGGAAAGCAAGTACAAATGAGATCGTTCCGATTTACACAGGAGGCCTGAGAGCCGACCCTTTAATCGGGTTAACCATAGCTGTCGATCTTGTTCCTTTAGTCAGATTTTTAGGCCCGATCGGAAGAGTAATAGGCTGGATCATCCAATTTATTGAATGGCTTTCAAAATCAGATCTTTATATCACTTTTGAAGTCTCATTGCCTGTAAAAGCAGATTTGAGTTTATCTTATAACCGGATTGACGGATTTGCCAACCGCGGAAAACAAAAAATGTGGGTGGAGCCCGGTGTTACCCTTCGTGCAGGATGTAAAAGCAATGAAGTAGTCCTCATCCCCACAACTACTGCCAGCGGTGGTACGGGAAACACAGAAGTGGAAAAATGGAAAGTGGAAGGAAATGTGGCAACATCTTTGACCTTTGAAAAAGAATGGGGATTTGATATAGGACAGGGAAAATATTATGAAAAATCAACCGTAAATTTCAAAGGGGCAAAAATGACGATTGTAGTCAGTGAACTGATCAGTAACAGAAGAATTGATTTTAAACCCACCCATCAACGAGTTTTCACTATAATTGAAGAACCAAAAGATCCTATCTATGACTCAGGAAAAATATATATTAATGAAAAGAAGTAAGTTTTTATTCGCCATAATTTTTGTTTTGTGCGTTTACAGCTGCAAATCACAGAAAAAAGAAAATCCGAAGACATTGGGAAGTACTAACTTTGATATTGAAAAAATTTCTTTTAAAGAAGATATCACTACGCTTTTCGGGAAAAATAAATATTATAAAACTTCCATAAAAGACAGTAATGCTTATGATATTGCCTTTAATTATATTGTAAGTAAAAAAGAAAATCAGAACATCAGAATTTCACTGGGAAATATTGATCTTAGTACGTATAAATATGATTTTAAAATAAGTAAGGACAACAAAATCATCGGTATTTCTACATCATTTGTCTCCAAAGAAAATATGAGAGACAAGATTATCCAGAATATTGATGATCAGTTTAAAAAAAACAGGGTAAATATTAATCAGTTATACAAAGATCCTGCAGTTTACCGTTGGGAGGCTCCAGATAAAATTATCCACTTTACCTACTCATCTTTTGAAGGAGACCATATTTACAATATTTCTGTTGTGAACAAAAATTTCAGCTGCGACACATTTCCTTTGGAACAGGTTTTTGTAGGCGAAGATATCTGTTTAAAAAAATACACCAAAAAATAATTAATATGAAAAACCCTTTCTATCTTGCAGAATTGCAGGTAAGAAACTGTCAGGCTGAATTACTGATTAATGACATCCCCTGTTTTGAACATTCTAAAGAAGGCGGTATGGCAGTGGATTGGCCCATCAATTCATATATTTTAAAATCGGGGAAACAGTTTTTCACTATTAAAGCCAACTGTTTTGAAAATGAAGGACGGATCAGCAGGCAAGCGTCGGTTGACCTTAAAATTACCGTAAGAGATGCCTTTGATTTCTCTTTTCCAAAACAGGTTATAAAGCAGCACTTCCCAATTTCTTTTGAAGATAAAGATACACAGATGTATACATCCGGAGACTTTTTTGAAGCAGAAGTTCCCTATGTTTTGGAAGGCTGGAAAAATTCTTTTGATTTCTCAGATTACATTAACGGCAATAATCCTGTAAAAGAAGGTATTTTAAAGGAACTCGAAATCTATTATGAAACTTTCCACACAATCATACAAAACAGGGAAACTGACCGGTACAATGCTTTAAACAGTCAACGATTTGAAGAAATAACAACAGCATTTTATCTCAGTAAAGAAGAAAAGGAAGCAAGAAAGAAAACAATCCTGAATTCCTCGAAACAGAATGTCGGGAAAATTGATTTTTCTGAGTATTCATTACATTTTTATGGTAACAAAAACCAGGTGGTGGGAATAAAAACTCATGATCAGCCGTGCGGTTTTGTTTTTGAAAACAGTGAAGGAATGATTATTACAGAACTTGCCCTTTTTCACCGTAAAAACGGTGAAAATAAACTCTCATTAATCAGATAATTTACAATGGATTTTTTTACGGTTTATCATAACAACAGCAATCTTGTTATAGAAAACTCTTTTGTAAGAGAGATAATGTCATTTGATTCTATTGACGATATACTAATTTTCCGGTCTCAGGAAAGAGGTAAATTTAAGGTATTCATATTTACCGTTTCGCCTGTTACCGCTGAAGCAAGATCTGAAGGATTTATCAATAAATCAGTATTGGCGGCATTTAAATTTTTTAATAAAAACTCAAATGAGATTAAAACACATTTTGAAGAAAAAGAATTAAATACACTGTTAAAAATTTTATCTGATAATTTAGATCATGTATTCATTCCAAATGATTTAGAAAACAGCTTTTTATGGAGAGATACAGATAACGGTTTTCAGATAAAAGGAATAAAACTTATTTACAGTAAAAATAAATTAAGCCTGGCAGAAGTGTTGAAGAAACATAACATTTTAAGGTAGCCAGACTATTCCCTGAAGAATATACTTTATACTTTCTCAACAATCTTCTGAATATTAAGCTCCTCCAGACAGGCCCAGTCGCCACGGAAACATTCCCTGTCCCCGAAAACCGAACACGGCCTGCAGGTAAGGTCCTTAACCTGCACGATATCATTTTCACTCTGCCCGAAACCTAAGAATCCGGCGTACGGATGGGTCTGCCCCCAGACAGAGACACACCGTGTGCCCACCAGGCTGGCCAGGTGCATATTTGCAGAATCCATGGAGATCATCAGTTCCAGCTGGGCGATTTTATTAAGCTCTTCGGTAAGGTTCAGCTTTCCTGCGAGGCTGAAGGTATTGGGGATTTCCTGTTCCCATCTCTGCAGGACTTCCGTTTCCTTTTCCCCGCCTCCGAAGAAATAAACGGTATTTTTTTGAGACAGAACCCTGGCTAATTCATAAGATTTTTCCAGCGGGAGCATTTTTCCCCGATGCTGTGCAAAAGGCGCAAAACCAATCCCCGACTTATGGATCGCTGCCGGCCTTAACTGATGTGACAGTTCCACCTTAAAGCCCATTTCGCGGAATACATCAGCATAACGTTCCACGGTTCTCCTTAACTGCTTCTTGTTCAGGTTCCAGATGTCAGTAAGCTGTTCCTTTTCCTCCTTTCCTTTATTGATCTTAAAAACCTTCAGGCCTTTGCGGCGGTAAATTTTATCTAAAATTTTTGTCCTGATCACGTCATGGAGGTTCGCAACCAGATCGGGATGGAATTCATTGATTAATTCATTGGCCAGTTTTCTCAGGCCGAAAAAACCTTTATACTCATCCAGATTGATGCCTTTGAAGATAACATTCGGAACTCCTGCAAACAGGCTCCCGAAATTCTTCCGGGACACCATAATAATTTCCACATCAGGGTTCTGCTCCAGAAATTCCCGGAACACAGGCACGGTCATGGCAACATCGCCAAATGCGGAAAAGCGGTATGCTAAAATTCTGGTCACAACTATGATTTCAACTGATAGGCTACTGCGTAAAATTTAATCTGTTTAGTCATGGCCATCAATCCGTTGGCTCTGGAAGGGGAAAGGAACTCCTGCAATCCGATTTTAGAAATAAAATCAAAATCAGAATCTAAAATTTCCTGGGTAGAATGGCCGCTGTAGATGCTTACCAGAAGGGATACGATTCCTTTCGGTAAAATACCGTCAGAATCCGCATCAAAAAACAGTTTCCCGTCTGTGAACTCCGCATCGATCCATACCTTGCTCTGGCAGCCTTTAATCAGGTTGTCATCGCTTTTTCTGTCATCAGGAAGCCCTTTAAGCTCTTTCCCGAGATCAATAATATATTCATATTTCTGCTCCCAGTCTTCGAGAAACGCAAATTCGTCGATGATTTCCTGCTGTTTTTCTTTAATGGTCATTTTAATTGATTTCTTTAGGCAAAGATACTAAATTATGCCTTAGGCATGAAGCAATAGGGTACGGCGAAATGTAATAATATGAACAGCCTTCTGATCTTAATTGCTGACGCTACAGTGTCTCTGATGCTCTTTCAAAAACCTGCAGGAGCTTAATTTCCTCGTTTTCCCAGCACAGGGCAGCAGCTGCTTTTTCAAGCTCAGGCTGATAATTTTTCCTGCCCTTAGAGATAACGGTCTTAACAGCCTGCGCAATATGTTCAGGCTGATGATCCATAATGATTTCTCCGATATCAAACTGCTGCTTAATATTCTGCATTTCAGGGAGCCCGGAAAGAATTAGCGGTACACGCGCCTGGATACAGTCCAATACTTTATTGGGCAAAGAATAATAATAGCTTTCTCCGCCGTTTTCTTCAATACTCATTCCGCAATCGGCTGTTAATGTTATTTTTCTTAAATCCTGCGGCAGTAGCTTCCCTAAAAACTGAACTTTTCCCTGAAGGTTTTCCCGGATCACAAGCTCTTCATATTCTTTCTTCTTCGGGCCGTCGCCTGCAATTTTAAAAATTACACCCTCCAGATGATGCATGGCCAGAATTGCCTTATCAATACCGCGGAACGGATTGATGACTCCCTGGTATAAAAGGATTTTCGGGTAATTTTCAGGAATATCAGGAATGTTATCTATTTTTTTCGGTGCATTCTGGACAACAGTGGCATCAATTCCGTACTTGTTTCTGAACCAGGCTGCATAGCTTTCGCTTGCCGTTATCATCAGCCTGATATCAGGAATGACAGATTTTTCAAGGTACCGCCACAGTTTTTGTGACATTTTGCCCTGAACCGCCGGCATTTCTGAAAAGATCTCATGGCTGTCAAAAACAAGCGGTATATTTAACTTTTTAGCAATAAGGTAATTCGGAAGAAGGGCATCCAGGTCATTTGCGTGGAGAATGGTATTCCTATCCGCTTTTTTCTTTAATTGATGATACAGTTTCCAGTTGAATTCAAAATACGCGGTTTTTAAGCTTTTGGACATTAGGTGGATTCTTGAAAAAGAATAAGGCCGGACCATTTCTTCTGCCCCGTTCCAGTCATTTCCGATAAGTTCAATTGTATAGCCGCTTTCATACAAGGTATGGCAGACCTTTTCTATACGCTGATCCGTGTATAAGTTGCTGAATGCAGAAGTAATGATCTTTTTCCGTTGCATTATTTATTCCGGTCTGATAAAAGATGATACACCTGTATGAAACAGATGAGCGCATTCGGGATGATAACCGGCCAGAGCAGCCCGCTGAAAATACCGTAAATTACAAAGCATATATAGCCGATCATATTGACGATCCTGATCTTTCTTATATCCTTCAGTATAAAACTCAGTACGATAAAAAGCGATGCGGAATATCCTATATAGGCAGCAGTTTCGGAATTCATGAAAAAAGTTTAGAAGGTCACAAACTTAATCATTTTCAGTAAGATAATAAAATTTTTTCTGCCATAAAGTCATTTATTGGTTTTTGGTAAAATATTTGTAATTTAGATAATGGATAAACGGTAATGTTGCCTTTATTCTAATGAGATACATTATGGATTATAAGTTTTCACAAGGTTTGAGCCAGGTGTTCAAACAAAGCAAAAGCGAAGCGAAGAGGCTGAATAGTGAATTTCTTAATACAGAACATCTACTTTTAGGTATTATAAAAACAGAAAACTCTGCAAAAGAAATCCTTCAGAACCTTAATGCGGATTTAACACAGATCAGAAGAAAAATTGAAACTCTAAATACATCAAGTCTTAATCCTATTTCTGAAGAAGTAACCAATATCTCTTTCACGAAGATGGCAGACCATGCCATTAAACGTGCAGAGCTGGAATGCAGACAGTATAAAAGCAATGAAATCAATACCGTTCACCTGCTTTTAGGCATTCTGTATAAATATGAGGATCCTACTTCTAATGTTTTAGGCGCTTATGATATTGATTATGAAGGCGTTTCAAAGGAATATCAGACGATGCTGAAAAATTCCGGGCAGGCACCGCAGATGAGTGCCTATGATGACGATGACGAAAGAGAGGATTTTGAACAGATGAGGAAACCTACGGGTAACCTGGGCGGTTCTAAAAGCAAAACCCCTACCCTTGATAACTTCGGAAGAGACCTTACTTCTCTGGCAAGAGACGGAAAATTAGATCCTGTCATCGGCCGTGAAAAAGAAATTGAAAGGGTTTCCCAGATTTTATCCCGCAGAAAGAAAAACAACCCGCTTCTTATCGGGGAGCCGGGCGTTGGTAAATCTGCCATTGCGGAAGGTCTGGCTTTAAGAATCCAGCAGAAAAAAGTATCCCGGGTTCTTTACGGAAAACGTGTGATCACACTGGATCTGGCAAGTTTAGTAGCCGGAACCAAATACCGTGGGCAGTTTGAAGAAAGAATGAAGGCTATTATGACGGAACTGGAAAAAAACAGGGATGTCATCTTATTCATTGATGAGCTTCATACGATTGTAGGTGCAGGAAGCTCTACAGGAAGCTTAGATGCCTCCAATATGTTCAAACCGGCTTTGGCAAGAGGAGAAATCCAATGCATAGGAGCTACCACGCTGGATGAATACCGCCAGTATATTGAGAAGGACGGTGCTCTGGAAAGAAGATTCCAGAAAGTAATGGTGGAGCCTACTTCTATTGACGAAACCATTCAGATCCTGAATCAGATTAAAGATAAGTATGAAGAGCATCATAATGTGATTTATACTCCTGAAGCAATTCTGGCGTGTGTCAATCTGACCTCAAGATATATTACAGACCGTTTCCTTCCGGACAAGGCTATTGATGCCATGGATGAAGCCGGATCCCGTGTTTATATTAAAAACATGAAGGTTCCGACTGAAATCATTGATTTTGAAAAGAAAATTGAAGAGATCAAGGAACTTAAGCAGAAGGCGGTAAAAGCGCAGGACTATCTTGAAGCTAGAAAACTGAAAGATGAAGAGGAAAGGCTTCAGATGGAACTGAATTCTGCCCAGGATAAATGGGATAAAGATGTAAAAGAGAAAAAAGAAACCGTAACGGAAGAAAATGTTGCCGAAGTGGTTTCGATGATGAGCGGCGTTCCTGTAACTAAAGTTGGTAAAAACGAACTTGATAAGTTAGCCGGAATGGATAATCATCTGAACGGAAAAGTAATCGGTCAGGAAGATGCTGTGAAGAAGGTGGTAAAAGCCATCCAGAGAAACAGGGCCGGGCTTAAAGACCCGAACCGTCCAATCGGTACATTTATTTTCTTAGGGACAACCGGTGTCGGTAAAACCGAGCTGGCGAAAGTAATGGCAAGGGAGCTTTTCGAATCTGATGAGTCACTGATCAGGATTGATATGAGTGAATACATGGAGAAATTTGCCGTTTCAAGATTGGTGGGTGCGCCTCCGGGATATGTTGGATATGAAGAAGGCGGACAGTTAACGGAAGCGGTGAGAAGAAAACCTTATGCTGTGGTTCTTCTGGATGAGATTGAAAAAGCCCATCCTGATGTATTCAATATCTTACTGCAGATTCTGGATGAGGGTCATGTTACCGACAGTCTGGGAAGAAAAATTGACTTCAGGAATACCATTATTATCCTTACGTCAAACATCGGAACAAGGGATCTTAAGGATTTCGGGGACGGTGTAGGATTCGGGACTGCTGCCAAGAAAACGGGTACAGATTCAAGAGCGAGAAGTACCATTGAAAATGCACTTAAAAAAGCATTCTCTCCGGAGTTCTTAAACAGGATAGATGATATTGTGATCTTTAATTCTCTTGAAAAAGAAGACATTAAGAAAATCATTGACCTGGAGCTGAACAAACTGTACAGCAGACTGGAGAAATTAAACTATAAAGTGGACCTTACCGATGAAGCGAGAGAATTTATCTCTGAAAAAGGATGGGATAAAGATTTCGGGGCAAGACCGCTGAAAAGGGCAATCCAGAAATACATCGAAGACCTGTTGGCCGAAATGTTGGTAAACAAGCAGTTAAACGAAGGTGAGACTGTAATTCTTGATGTAAATGAAGCAAAAGATGCTTTAACCGGGAAAACTTCAAAACCGAAGAAATCTGCGGCTGAAAAATCTTCTTAATTTTAAAAATTAATTCAATACAAATAGAAAGCACCGGAGTTTCCGGTGCTTTTTGTTATTAAGATCAGGTATAAACTGAATCTGAAATCAATAATATTAAAGTCCAACCACAAAACCGATATTCGGAACCAGTCCTGTAGAAAATATGCTTGAGTTTTCCTTCCAGAGCACATTGTACATCAGCCCGATCTGCATAAAAGAATTGTTGCCGATTCGCTGCATATAACCGCCGCCGAGATACAGGGCATCTTCCTGGTTATTCATTTTATAATCATAAAACTTATCCTTATAATTGATAAAATAATGCTGGTAATTGACACTCAGGTAAAACATGTCAGCAATATAATAATTGACGAAAGGCCCGATACCAAACATGGTGGAACGGTAAAAATCTGAAGTCTGCCAGGAAACGCTTCCCGCCAGTCCGCCTTCAAGATCATCCATAAGCCTGTACCCGACTCTCGGCGAAGCTGATAAATAAAAAGTACTCTGGCTTCCGAAACCCACGCCGATTCCGCCGCCAAATGTCCAGCGGTTACGGTTTGCGGATAATGAATCTGCTGCAACCTGGGAAAATACAGACCCTGAAATAAGAAAAAATAAAGGAACTATCAGTTTTTTCATAGCATTGTTTTTATCGATGTTTAAAATTATGCTTTTTTTACGAATTTTTTTAGTTGTATTTTTGCGGCGTCAAACTAAGAACTCCCGTTAAGAGTTTCGTAAAATTGAAATAAAATGAAAGTAGTAGTAGGATTATCCGGAGGTGTAGACTCCAGCGTCACAGCATATTTATTGCAGCAGCAGGGCCATGAAGTAGTGGCTTTATTTATGAGGAACTGGAACGACGCTTCGGTAACACTGGAAGATGAATGCCCGTGGATTGAGGACAGCAATGATGCGCTGATGGTCGCCCGGAAATTAGGTATCCCTTTCCAGGTGATCGATATGAGTGAGCTGTACAAGGAAAGAATCGTTGATTACATGTTCGATGAATACCAGAAAGGAAGAACCCCGAATCCTGATATTCTGTGCAACAGAGAAGTAAAATTTGATGTTTTCATGAAAACAGCGATGTCTCTGGGAGCGGATAAAGTAGCCACCGGACATTATGCAAGAGTAGACTCAACAGTCGATGAGAACGGAAAAGAAATTTTCCATTTACTGGCCGGACAGGACAATAACAAAGACCAGTCTTATTTTTTGTGCCAATTATCTCAGGATCAATTGTCTAAAGCATTGTTTCCGATCGGGGAACTGACGAAACCTGAAGTACGGGAGATTGCCAGGGAAATCGGGTTGGTAACCGCCGATAAAAAAGATTCTCAGGGATTATGTTTTATCGGGAAAGTAAGCCTTCCACAGTTTTTACAGCAGCAGCTGGTTCCGAAAGAAGGTGAAATTGTGGAAATTTTCAAAGATTCAGCCTTATTTTCTCAGGAAATCCCTGAATTTTCTTCAAAACAGGAAGAACTGGAATTTTTAAGCCGTAAAATCAGTTATAAAAAATCCGATGGAAAAGTGATCGGAAAGCATCAGGGAGCCCAGTTTTTCACCATCGGACAAAGCAAAGGATTAGGAATCGGCGGACATAAAGAAAGCTGTTTTATTATCTCCAGAGATATGGAAAACAATATTATCTTCGTGGGTGAAGGACACCAGTTTCCGGGACTGCTGAAGAAAGCTCTGAAAATAGATAATGCTGAACTCCATTGGGTACGTGAAGATTTAAAGTTAAAAAATGGCGAATCTATGGAAGTAATGGCAAGATTCCGCTACAGGCAGTCATTACAGAAAGCGACGGTGTACCAGTTTGAAGATGCCTTTTATATTGAATTTGAAGAAATACAGTCTGCCATTGCAGAAGGACAGTTTGCGGCATGGTATATTGATGAAGAGCTTCTGGGAAGCGGTGTTATATCGTAAATAAAAACCGGATTCTTCTGTAACATATTTTGGGTTGTTATACTTACTCTGTAAATAACAATAAAAAATATCATTATGAAAGCCATTTTAGAAAACAGTTATTCATCATTCCATCAGATTATTATTGCTGTTGTATCATCATTTTTCGGATATCACCTGTACCAGGAAATCATGCATCCGGAGAAGTCACAGCTTACCTTAAGCATTATCCTGATGGTACTGACGTACGCCCTGATCAATAAATACGGGATTAAACCCGAACAAAAAGATAAAAGATAAAATATAATTTACCTGATACATAAGCCCGGAGCATTCTGTTTCGGGTTTTTGTTTGAATACGAATGGTATTGTTATGCGGTTACTTTATTTAATTCTTTAACTGATGTATTCTAATATAAACCATCATAATGATTTCTACCGTTAAAATAATCAGTAAATATCCCACAGGCTTTCCCAGATACATTCCCCTGATCAGCTTAATAATTCCCAGAATCAAAATTGCCATTGTGAAATAAAAAGTACTCCGGGAAATGTGTTCTATAAATAATTTCAGAAGGAGAACTGAAACATAAAATCCGGACAGCAGGATTAAATAAAACCTGAGAAAGTAAGTTCCTTTTAGAGAAACCGGATTTAAAGTGTGATTGACAAAAATAAGCCACAGCAAGCTTATCAGAACCGGAACAGTATGGATGATTATTTTTTTCATACTACTCTTTTTATATTAATCACCTCCTCCTCCACAGCCTCCGCACCCGCTGCCGCAACTGTTTCCACACGAATTGCTGCATCCTGATGAGCCGGCATCTCCGCCATTTCCGCAGCTGCTTCCTCCCCCGTTGTTGTTCCGGTCTTTAGGGTTATTATTTCTGTTGAGGAAAGCACCGGCAATAAATAGTACGGGGATGACTATGAACAGGGCCGATATAGAGTACACAACATCTGAACAGGAACTCAGCATAAAAATCACAGACAGTAATGAGACCATTTTAATGTTTTGCAACCCCGGTTTTTTATATTTCTTCTGTTCCTTTTTATCTGTCCAGATGTCTTCCGGAGCCTGCTGATGAAAAACTTCCCCGTAATTTTTTAATGTTTCAGAAAACCAGGTTTCATGTTTTGCTTTTTCATTACGGCCTCCGTTGGAAGGATGGTGATGGAGTTTCTGCTGCAGGACATTTGGGCAGAATTCTTCCCAGTAATTCCGGGTGTAGATCAGATGCATATGCCAGACTTTATCAATCACCCGGCTCGGAGAGGCCCCGCCCGGTACAATACAGCAGAGATAAACGAATTTTTTATACTCTTCAACAGCCTTTCGGGTAAAGCTTTCCGTCCAGTTTTCCTCCAATGCCAATTTCTTTGAAAAAGGGAGGTCTGCACCGGGAGCATCTGGTGAAAACTCCCGGATCCTGTTCCATAGGTTTCTGTCCTGTACAATGATTTTTGTTTCCATTGGTTTAACTTTTAAGGTTTACTCAAATTTGCATTGAAATAAAAATATAAAAGTCTCACAATAATCTTTTTTGGTTTTAAAAAAATCTTAAATTGGTCTTATAAAAACCAATAGACCGATGAATAAAGAAGATATTCTGCATCTGGAAAAATTAATGAACTTTTTAAGCCGCCATTTTTTAAAGAAAAATCATTGGGAAAGTGTTTCAAAAACCGAATGGTCTTATATTGTTGCAGAGCTCAATGACCTGATCATCAGTGAAAATACAGAGAAAAACATTAAGAAGAAGCCTGATCTTTTAGGTCTGAACTATTTGTATGAGCATCTCATTATCAATAAACTGAAGAAATACCAACAGAATAACAATGCGGTTTTAAGCAAACCGAACCTGGCCAAGTTAAGCCTGATGGTTAAGGTTTTAGGATATTCAAATTATATCGAATTTATCAATTCCAATACGGAAGCCTTTAATTTTAATGACCTGAGAATTGATATGGCTCATGTTAAGCAGAATACAGAATTGCTTGACAGGCTCGTCGGGTGCTGGTATTCTTACAACAGGAACCTTCCGGAGAATCCCATACAGGCAAAAGAAGACCGGATCTGGCGTTCGGCAACAGAAATTTACAAGTCTGAAACTTCGGGTGAATATTTCATTGAAAGAAGCGGCGGCGACCGCCATAAGTATTTCGGGAAGGTAACGGCCTATTCAGATTATGTCTTCATCATCATGAACAGCAATACATTCCTCCGCCAGCGCCATTTTATTTCAAGAATAAAAGACATCAAGGAAAAGCTGAAAAATCCTGAATATAAGCTCCATGAACTGCATTTTATAAGTACGTGTATAAGTTTTAACCATGAGCCGATTGCCCTTTTCGAAATCTTCCAGAAGGCAGACCGGAAAACGTTTATCCCCGATTCCGTCAGCTACCCGATTGACAGCGAAGAAATCCCTGCAGCTATTGTACAGCAGCTTGAAGACACCGATTCTAACCGTATAGATTACAGATAATTAGCTCTTATAGAGTCAGATTGGAATTCCGATGTAATGAAGCCTGCAATCAGCCAACCAGCCAGTCTTTAAAATCCTTCACGCGGTCCCGGCTTACCGTAATTTCTTCCTGCGGCTGGAACTCCATCTCCACTTTATAATTGGGGGAAGTATGGATATTTTTAATGTATTCTGAATTAATGACAAACTGACGGTTTACCCTGAAGAACTTCTTTTCATCCAGTACTTCTTCCAGCTCATCCAGAGTGAAATCTGACGGATAGGCCCTTTCCCGGGTCTGCAGGTAAACAATTTTATTTTCACTGTAAAAACAGCTGATTTCCTGGGTCTGCACTATTTTCAGATTGTACCCTATTTTAACCAGAATCCTGGAAAGCGTGGTTTTTTCTGTTTTAATCAGCTGCTTAATCTCCTGCGAACTGACAGAATGGTCTGACGGGAGAAAAGATTTGAATTTTTCAACAGCGCCGGATAGGTCTTCATCCAGGATCGGTTTCAAAAGATAATCAATGCTGTTTAATTTGAACGCTTTCAGGGTATACTGATCAAATGCTGTCGTATAGATGATGAAGGCTTTCGTCGGGATCTTTTCAAAAATATCGAATGATAAGCCGTCTCCTAAAACAATATCGGAAAAAATAAGCTGCGGATGTTCATGTTCAGAAAACCATTCAACGCCTTCCTCTACCGATTCTATTTTGGCAACCACTTCTATTTCAGGAAATTCATTAAGCATTCTTTCCAATTTCCTTGAAGCCGGTTTTTCATCTTCAATAATGACTGTTTTGATCATTGGGTTTCTTTTTCCGATTTAAAATTCCGAATAAAAATACTTAAAATAAGGCAGATCTTAAAACTGAATCGGCTTCTTTGTTTTATTAAGCTCTTTTTCCATAACTCCTCTTTCCCATTCAGCATCCAGGATAAACAGCCTTACCGCTTTTACCGTCAGGATAATGCCCCAGATCAGAAGGATGACAGAGCCGTTCCACATAGAGAAATTAAAAATTCCCTTTTCAACAATATCATTAAAGAGGATGATAAAGGATACAATTCCGAACCATAAAAGGTTCTTATAGAATTTTTTCAAGTCGCTTACTCTTTGTTGTGCCTGATTGTAGTTCATTTTGATTTAATTTTTAAGGTTGACAGTACAGATTGAATTGTTTTTATATTTTCGGTTCCTTTTTCATGAGTTCCCTGATTTTTTTCTCTTCCCAGCTCTTCCCGATGCCGAACGTATTGATTCCGTGTGCGGCAATGCCTATTCCCCACCCTAACATCGGCCAGAAGAACCAAAGGTATTCCTTGGAAGTTATAAGGTTCAGAACAATAAGAAACGGGATGATCAGGCAGTAAGAAGTAAGGTTCCCGTAGAATCCTTTTAATTCTTTCACTCTTTTTGAGGCTCTTTCGTAAGCTGCGTTCTCCTGGTTGAATAATGTTTCCATAATTTTTATTTTTAAGTTAAACTGTTTGTTTTTGTTGAGACAAATGTAGGTCAGGATAACACTTCAAATCAATTTTATATGACCGAACGGCAGGAAATGGCAACCGAACGGTAAAAATCCCGACTCAACGGAGAATCGGGATTTTATCTGCTGTACTGTTTGCCGGTTTAGATTAAAGGGACCGGTTTAAATACCCTGAGCTCAGGACAAAAAATATTTCTGATTTTCTAATAAATAAACGGAATCAGTTTTTTTGTTTTCCGTCTGTATTCGATGTATTCTTCACCAAACTGCTCAATCAGAGCTTTTTCTTCAATCCTGATCCTGTAACTGAAAGCGATGAAAGGAGGGACAATTGCGAAAATCAATGAAAGCCAGTTATTTAAATACAATCCGAGCCCCAGGGAAGTCAGTAAAGAAAATGCATAAGAAGGATGCCTTACATACCGGTAGAATCCCTGTTTCATGATTTTATGATCCTGTCTTATGGTTACATCTACCGTAAAATACTTCCCGAGAGACCTGATGATGATAAACCGTACAATAATCCCGGTCAGAATAAAAAACACGCCCGTATATACTGTCCAAACCTCATCAGAAATCGGAAATTCTGTATAGTTGGAGGATATAACCGCACCTGCTATTGAAAAAGGAATGGCAATCCAGAGAAAATTCAGTGTTGAATGATCCTTATCTTTCCGGTCCCCTTCTCCGGATTTCAGCATCTTTTTGTAAAGAAATTCGCTCAGAAACCAGGCAACCATGGAAGCCGTAAATATGATCTGTACTATATTCATTATGTTTTATTTATCAGAAATGCCTGTAGCCTTAATATTTTACAGCTGCTTTTCTTTTTCCATCAGTTCTTTAATCTTCTTTTCTTCCCAGTTGTTTCCGAAGATGAACCCGGGAACGAATACACGCAGCGCATAAACAGCAAGGCCGATTCCCCAGAATACCGGAAGGCTGAAATATTTAAACTGCCAGATGCTTTCATGGGGCTTTAATGCTTTGTAATTCACTGATAAAAGGAAAATATTTACGGCTGCGTAAACAAAGGCAAAGACGTAAAAATTCTTAATCTTTTTAACCCTTCTTTCTGCTTCTTTATACCTGAAGTCGTCCTGGTCTATATTTTTCATGAGCTGTTTTTTAATATTTATTCTGATTTTCGAGTATTTTTCTGATTTTCTTTTCTTCCCAGTTTTTACCGACGGCGAAAACATTCATCCCGTGTGCAGCAATCCCGATCCCCCATCCCAGCATAGGAAAATAAAACCAGATGTCATCCGGACTGGTGGTTAAGTTGATAATGATTAAGACCGGAATCACGATACAGTATGAAATAAGGTTCCCGTAAAAACCTTTGATTTCCTTGACCCGTTTCTGGGCTCTTTCGTAGGCTTTATTGTTATCCTCAGGTTTAATCTTGATTTCACTGGGTTTAGATACCAACACCGGAAGTTTTACTTTAAAATAATCCCCGGATTTTTCAATGAATACATTCCGCTTGGTAAGCAGGGCGTATCTCTGTACAATATTCGGTAATCCGATTCCTGAACTTTCCTTCATCTGTTCTCTTACCTGCAGGTTGTTTTCAATACAGAGTGTATCATTTTCTGAAAATATTTTAATAATCAGCGGTTTTCCGGAAGTGGCAAAATTATGTTTGATACAGTTTTCCAGAAGCAACTGCAGGGACAGGGGAACCACAAACCTTCGGTAATCTTCTTTCCGGACGTTAAATTCAAAACCCACGCTGTCTTCAAACCTTGTCTTCAGTAAATCACAGTAGGTTTTTGCAAATTCCAGCTCATCTTCCATCGTTACCAGTTCTTTGTCTTTCTGCTCCAAAACGTACCGGTAAATCTTTGACATGGAAGCGGTGAACTTCTGGGCCTGTCGCGGATTCTCGTCAATTAATGAGCTTAATACATTTAAGGAATTGAATAAGAAATGAGGATCCAGCTGGTTTTTTAAGCTTTCAAACTGGGCGTTTGCCGATTTTGCAATCAGTTTCTGCTCTACCACTTCTTTTCGGGATGTCTTTTTCAGTTCTTCCATAAAGCCCCGGGCATGGAGAAAAGCAGAAATCAGGAGTGCCACATTGATGGTAAACCAATTGATGAAATTGTATTTCCCCGAGAAATATTCTTCCGTAGTTGCGTTTTTCTGAAAAATAACAAAGTTCACATAATTACAGAAGTACACCAGGATGATATTGGCAATTAAGATCGAAACAATACTTATGACGGCTCTTTTGGTGGTTGCTTCGGACCAGGGGAACTTTTTATTCAGAAAATCATTGATCAGCCCGTTTCCCATCCCTAATACAAATGAGTACATCAGGCAGACGGCAACGGTAAGCACAAAGTTTTCCAGGTTCTTTTCATCGGTAAAGCCAAAGAAAAAAAGCATGGAAGTCCCCAGTGATATCCAGCATAAAGTAATAAGGTTCTTGCGTTTCATGATTGATTTTCCTGAGTCAAAATTAACGGATATTACAGGTATGGCCAACTATTTTTTGCTGAGCTGTTATTTTCCGCCACTGAACGGCATAAAAAAACCTTCCGCAGCCGGAAGGTTATTGTATCTATTTCTACTGTTATTTTTTAGCTCCTTTGATAAAATATTCGGCTTCTGCTTTGCCCCAGTTCGGTTCTAATGCAGATTTCGGAGTATAGGAATTAAATTTTGCCAGTGCATCCTTAAACTGTTCCATTCCCTTTGCTTTGCTTCCTCCGTACTGCTCAGGCGTGAAGTAAGTATCTTCTGCCTTAATCAAAGCAATCCTCGGATTATTAGGGTCCAGCTTTTCAGCTTTTTTAAGCTCTTCGGTTGCTTTTGTCCCGTCTGTCATAAATCTCTGCTGAGGGTTGACCATCATTTTCAGAGAATAAACCATTTTGCTCAACAGATGGATCTCTGCATTATCCGTAGGCGCTACGTGAGAAGCGGCCTCAATGTATTTTCCGGCTACGCCTGCTATAAAATCAAGATCCTGGGTTTTCCCCTGCTGCATCAGCATCCTTCCTTTCTGGATATTGGTTAAAGCCGCATAGTAAAACGGCAGCCAGTTGTTCTCATCTTTCCCTGCAATCCTATGGAAATTATTGGATAATGCCGTGAATTCTTCAGGGGTTTTTGAGGTTTCAATTTTAGCAATATTTTCTTTCATTGCTTTTTCATAATCAGACTGAGCGAAAGCTGTTAAGCTTACAAAAGCTAAAGCAAAGCTTAATAGATATTTCTTCATTTTTTTTAATTTTTAAAGGTTAGATTTTATATATTATTCAAAGATATGTATTAATTTATATACTTAAATGACCATAACTGTCGTTTATCCTTCTTTTTATAAATTATTGTTAATGGCATCTTCTGTCTTATCCACTCCGAAGCTGATGAAAACCCCTACGAAAACAAAGGTGTTTACAGGCGGGACAACCGCTGATCTTCTTGCTCCGCCGTCTGAATTTGAAAAGTTATAGCCGTACACATTTTTAGATCCTAGGATATTGGAGACACTCAGCACCAATATGGTAAATGCCTTCGCATCTTTTTTACCCAGGTTCGGGAGGTAATTCAGGCTGAAGTTCAGGGCATTGAAACTCTTCAGGCGGCCTTCATGCCTGATATAATATTCAGGTTCGCCGTTAACATTTTTAGAAGCAATATCATAATACGGGCGTCCTTTTGCATACGTATAAGAGAGGTTAAAACCAGTTTTCCAGTTGGTCACAAACTTTTTGGCTACAGCAGACAAGGTATGTTCCGAAGCGAAATTGGGTTTCAGGCTGAAAGGGTAATTCATAAAATCCCTTTTGGAATCCAGGAAAGAATAGCTGAGCCAGTAATCTATATTTTTAAATGTTTTCTTATCCCTCCAGAACAGCTCCAGCCCTTTCGCATAACCGTAACCATTGTTATTATCGGCAGTCTGGACATATTGGTTCTGACTATCTTTAAAAGGTAAGTTCTTCACTTTCAGAAGATCATCATATTTTTTGTAAAATGCTTCAAATCTCAAGCTCCTTCCATCTGCAGCCCGCTGGAACTGGAAAATATAATGCTGTGATTTCTGAAAATCCAGGTTTGCCGGCCCGTTGATATATTTACTTTCCGGGTTCTGGTAGAAAAGCCCGTACGCGAAAGAAGCAGTCCAGTCTTTAGCCAGACGGTAAGCCAAGGCTAAACGGGGAGCAATATTGCTTTTTCCCAGATACGAGGAATGCTCTGCCCTCACCCCGATCTTTGCTGAAAACCGGTTGCTGAAACCGAGATCCGTTTCCATAAAAGCGGAAGAAATTAAATCTTTATAGTCCTTCTCTGCAAAATCCCCGAAACTCATTTTTTCATCGGTCCTGTTCAGTTCAAACCCTCCACGCAACGCACTGATCTTGTTGATTTTTCTTTCCAGGACCGCTTTAAAGTTGATATAATTTCCATCTGTCAAGAGATTCGTATTTCCTGTTTCCGTATCATTCTTTTCTGTTGAAAAATCCAGGTCTGAACGGTTAAAAGAGTATGAAGCTCCTGTATTCAGCAGGTATTTCCCGAATTTTTGCCTGAATGAAAGATTGTGATATGTATTTTTTCCTTTCAGGTTCACCAATGAAAAATCATTCTCAGGTTCCAGGCTTGCCGTTTTTACCCCCAGACTGTTGGCGCTGTACATTCCGTAATATTTAAAAAACCCTCCTGATTTCGTTTTGATCCTGAAATTAAAATCGCTGTTGAGACCTTCAGGCGCATCTGTGAAACTGGTGTTAAAATTAAGGGCTTCCTGCATCAGCTTCAGGTTGGAATATCCCAGGGTTGCCCCGTAAGAATAGCTGCCGTTATCACTGAGTTTCTGGAATCCTGCATTCAGGAAGATGGGTGAGATCCCGATATTATAGGAACTCTGGTCTGGGAGATCCACGCTTTCCAGCATCAGGGCACCGGATAAAGCCTGTCCATATAAGGCAGAATACCCTCCGCTTGAAAAAATGTTCCCTTTGAAAAGTGAGGTATTGAAACGGTCCCTGCCCGCAATTCCAGGCACCGAGTTGGAAAAATAATTGTTGATCAGGCTTCCGTCCATAAAAATCTTAGATTCGGTACCGGTCCCGCCTCTGATAAAAAGGCCTTCCGTTTCTCCTACTTTCTGCACCCCGGGAAGATAAGTAAGGGCTGAGGAAATCTGCCCGTTCGCTCCGGCTGTCGTATAAATATCAATCGGTGTCAGGAGTGCCGTTGCCCTTTTCTTGTCACTGGCTTCGATAGATCCTGCGGAAACCACCACTGCATCAATTTCATTGATCTGTTCTTTCAGTTCTGCGGTTACGGAAACTTCCGGACTCTCAAGGGTAACCGGCCTTTCAACATCATCGTATTTCGGATGGGTGAAGGTCAGCGTTCTGGTTCCTTTTTCCGAAGTTTCAAAAGAGAAATTTCCGTCTGCATCGGTTGTTGCTCCGTCATAGGTATTTTTTAAAGTAACATTAACCTCTCCCACGCCCTTATTTTTATAGGTTACTTTACCTGAAATTTTTACCTGGGCAAAGCTTAAAGTAAGGGATAAAAAAGAAATTAACAATAGTATTCTTGTTTTCATAGTGATGATTTCGATTCAAAAGTATGGCGAAATTCTGCTGCTGCTTTATTTTTGTTACCGAGTAGTAGAATTTGGAATCTGAACCGTTGGTTTTGTTTTTTTGAGAAGCAATGGAAGTGTTTTTTAAGAATATGCTGCCTGTTTTCCTGTGTCGGTTTTATTTTTAATGCAGATATATTAAACCACCCCGTCAAAAATCCTTTGAATTTTTGCCACCTTCCGTGGGAGGGGAATTTTATGGCAAACCATAAACAATCATTGTACAATAGACTGTTATTACAATAAGTTCTTACTGATTAATCGGGATACAGAAATCCACGGTCATTTTCCCTTCGGGATGTTCCTTGAAATTGGTGTGATAGATCTCAAAAGGAAAGGCTTTCCGCATGGAATACCTGTTTTCATTCATCCATAAAAACAGGGAAACCCAGCATTGTTCGAAATCGGCCAGGGTGACTTCCCCGCTCCCGACGATAAATTTTCCGGCTTCTGCGGTTTCAGGGAAAACTTCGCCTTCCTGCCGCTGCAAAGGCTCATCCAGAAGCATGCATGCATGAATTCTTACTTTATCAGGCGGCGTTACTTTGAAGCTGTCGTGATACACGGAAAGCATTTTTACATTTTCCGCAGTAAATAATTTCTTTGCTTTTGCCCAATCGATCAGGATGTTAAAAGAGGGTTCTACATGGGCAATACCAAGACTCATTACTGCTGCCAGGTTCATTTCCGGAAGATCCGTTACTTTAATGTTTAAATTCATTTCAGTCCAGTTTAAAAGGTTTTCGATATGGCAAATGTACTGGCTGAAAACGGCATTGGTTTGTCCATTCTTGCTGTGTTCTGCAGAAATCCTGTGAAAGCTTTCAGGCGCCGACTTTCTGAAAGCAGAAGGAGATAACCCATAATGTTTTTTAAAGGCTTTGTTGAAAGAGGAATGGCTGGAAAATCCGAACTGAAGATATACCTCTTTTACCGGCATAGTCTTGCGTGAAGCCAGATAGAAAGCACACCGTTCAATCCTTCTCCGGATGATATAGCTCTGCACGGTTTCTCCGGTAATCAGCCTGAAAATCCGGTGGAAATGAAACGGTGAATAGGCAGCCGCCTCTGAAACGGTTTCCAGTGTAAGCTCTGCGTCCGGATGATCATCAATATACCGGATGGCATTAACAATTCTTTTTTTATGTTCTTCCACTTTGCTGCAGTTAATTTCCTGCAAAGGTATCAGGATCGGATGAAAACGATTTGTCTTTTATTGCTGATTGTTTAAAAAACAAAACAATTGTAAGAGGTTTGAAAAATCTTTTCTAAATTTAACGTATAATCAATCACTTAAATCATTCAAAATGAAAAGTAACACATTAGTATTATTAGCGGCATCTGCTTTGTTTGCTGTTTCCTGCGGTACCACCAATACCTATCAGGTGATGTCTAAAAGCAATACACAGACCGGCGGAACGGCAAAGTTTACCCAAAAAGGAAATGAAGTGGTCATGAAACTGGATGTCACCAACCTGACTCCGGGGATCCATGCGGTACACATCCATGAAAAAGGCGACTGCTCAGCGGCAGACGGAACTTCAACAGGCGGCCACTGGAACCCTTCTAAAAACGACCACGGTAAATGGGGTGCCGAACATTTCCATATGGGCGATATCGGTAACCTGACAGCTGATCAGAGCGGCAATGCCATGCTGACATTCAAGACGGATAAATGGTGCCTCGGATGTACCGATGAATCTAAAAATATCATCGGGAAAGGCCTGATCATCCATGCTGCGGCAGATGACTTCCATACCCAGCCTACGGGAAATGCCGGAGGACGGGTGGGCTGCGTAGAAATTAAATAAACTCAGATTCCGGTTAGTTATTCAACAAAAACGTTCCCGCAGATTCTATGTGATAAATTTAAAAATCAGTGAGGACAGAGTCAGAAATTAAACTTCAAAATTTTTAAATTAAAATGTAAACATACTTTTATAATAAAAAATAACCGCTGATTTTCACCAGCGGTTCTTTTATTTTCATTAGGGATGAGGTTATGATTTTACACTCATGTCTGCAATGATATTCATTGCTTCCTGAAGGTAGGTATCTTTTCTCATATTTTTAATCCACATTTCAGACTTTTTCTTGAATGCTTCATCTTTTTTCTCTCTTTCGATTTCGGCAGGATACATCATGAATTTCAGTCCGTTATCGAATTTCGTCAGTACTTTGAATTTCTCTATCTGCGCTTTTCTCTGCTTCATCACTTCATTGAATTTATTGATATTCAGAGTAATGCTCTCCTCTTTATCCAGCTGTTCTCTCCACTGCGCAGACTCCAGTAATAACTGGTAATTGCTGTTTTTAGCCATTCTTCCGGCACTCTTCGCTTCAAGGGCTTTGACATCGAAATAGTTTAACTTCTTAAAATTAGTAGCCGGAATTTTATCCCATGCTAAAGCAAAGTCATCATATCTTTCCCCGATTTCAGCATACGTAAAGAAATCCTTCATTTGGATATCAGAAACAATCCCTTTTCTCTGGGTAGATTCTCCTGTTATCCTGTAGAATTTCTGGATCGTCAGTTTTAAAGACCCGAAATCATCTTCTGTATTCAGGAATCTGTTCAGGTCAACAAATGTCTGAACGGTTCCTTTCCCGAAAGACTGCGGCGAACCTATGATCATTGCTCTGCCATAATCCTGCATAACACCGGCTAAGATTTCAGAAGCCGAAGCAGAAAGTTCGTTCTGCATGATCACCAAAGGACCTGTCCAGATCGGAGTCTCGTTTTTATTCTTTAAGGTCTGGATTTTCCCGTTTCCGTCTTTTACCTGTACATAAGGCCCGGCCTGCATGAAAAGACCCATAATATCCCCTACTTCAGTTAATGAACCGCCTCCGTTATTTCTTAGGTCTAAAACAATACCTTCAATATTCTGGGCTTTCAGTTTTATGATCTCATTTTTGATATCATCTGAAGCATTTCTTCCGTTCGGGTTTTCAAAATCAGCGTTAAAGCTCGGCAGATTGATAAAACCGTATTTTTTTCCGTTTGGTGAATTGACTACGACACTTCTTGCAAAGGTATCTTCAATGGCTACTTCTTCACGGATCATGGTAACATCTTTAATGCTTCCGTCTTTTTTCTGAACCGTCAGCGTTACCGGAGTCCCTTTCTCTCCTCTGATCAAACGTACGGCTTCATCAGAGAGCATTCCCACTACATTCACGGCATCATCTTTCGGTTTTGATTTTACCTTCAGAATCTTATCGCCCTCAGAAAGCTGTTTAGATTTCCAGGCAGGGGCTCCTATGGTTAAGGCTCCCAGGTACAGGTTCCCTTTTTTCTCCTGGATGATCGCCCCGATCCCGATTACTTTTCCTGTAAAATTGGTATCGAAATCTTCTTTGTCTTTCGGAGAGTAATAGTTGGTATGCGGATCGAACACTTCAGTATACGCATTCATGTATACGGTGAACCAATCCATTTTCTTTCTCTTTTTGAATCTCGTAAAGGTTTCTTTTACCAGGTCTTTTACCTCATCAGTAGCTTTTTTAAGCTTCTGGTCTGCAGCAAGCGGCTGGTATTTGATGGTGTCTTTAAGGTTATACTTCTGAACAGAGTCTTTTTTCTCTTTCTGTGCTTCTTCCTTGCTGTTCATGGATTCAATTTCCTGAAGGATATTGTATTTGATGAACTTTTTCCATTCGTTATACTGTTCCTGCTTGTTGGCAGGTACTTTTTTAACCTTTGGCTCAAGCATCAGGGTTTCATCTTCTTCAAGGTTGATGGGCTTGCTGAAGATATCCTGCGTAATTTTATCAATCTCGTCTACTCTCTGGTATAACCTGTCGATGGTCAGTTTATAAAACGTAAGGTCTCCCTGATTGATATAATCATCAAGTTTGGTCTCGTGCTTTCCGAATTCATCCATATCCGACTGAACGAAATATCTTTTACCCGGATCCACCAATTCAAAATAATGCTTGTAAACATCTTTGGAATAAGCATCATTGATCGGTTTCGGGCTGTAATGCAAATAAGAAAGGGTATTTTTTACGCTCACCATTATCGTCTGCATCTTTTCGTCATCATTCTTTGGCGAGTTGAAACAAAACATTAGACTTGTTAATGGAATCAGGAGTAAAAATTTATTCAGTTTAAAATTTTTCCACATAAATCTGTAATGTATTTTAATAATTTTTTTTAAAAAGTATTGTAATAAGTAGTAATTTTTAATTTATTGTTACGAACTATCAAATTTAATACCTTATTTATAAATATCAGGCAGTTTTAAGGTTTTTTGTTAAAATACATGCCATCTGATACAGCCTTATCTTAAACCTTTGTTTAATTAACTGAAATAACGCCGCTTAGAAGTGACGTTATTGAATTTAAGGATAAAGTTTTAAAAGTTATTGCTGAATTACGATGCTTTTTGTCCTGACGGTATGGGCAGAAAAATAACCCAGTGCTCCGTTGCTGATATTGCCGGGCGGATTGGCCGGTGTGATGCCTCCTCCCGGGCCTCCTCCTGAAAGCTGCAGAAGAGCGGAATAAAAAGTATAGACATTGTTGTCAATAGACTGCATCTCTACATGGATCACATCTCCTGCCACCACCTTAATATCATCTGCTTCTTCATCATCGTTCGGCAACAGCAGAGGTCTCTGGTTCGGAAGGCCGTTGTTTACATTATCAGAAAATTCCGAGAAGAATTTCTTAGGATTATTATTCACTGTAAAAACGAAAAGATAACGGTTTCCCAAAGCGGGAGGATCTGTAAAAACAGGTAAAAGAGTATAGCTTGTTTCGCCTCCTACCATAAAAGAATCCTGCTCAAGCCCCTCAAAATCTACCGGTTGGGGCATCGTGCTCTGTGCAGTATACTGCTGTCCTCCGGCATTGATTTTCAGCGTGTAAACTCTCCCGGGCTGCCCTGTAAATGTGGACGTCTGATAAATTCCGTCGCCTACATACTGCATGGTCTCCGTTTGCCCCGCATTATCGCTTAAAACAACCTGGGCGCCCGCAACAGCCGGATACTGGTTGGTTTCTGTAAAAGCTACCGATTTTGTTATTTTCACAAAATAAGGGCCGGCCTGATCTGTTATATTTCCTTCGATTACGATTTTCCCGCTCTGGTTTTCCAGGTCAAGATCGATTTCTTTTTCACAGGCTGTGACCAAAAATAAGGTGAGTATGATTAAAACTATATTTTTCATCAGTTAAAATTTGAAATTATACGTGATATTGGGTACCCATTTGAACAGCGAAGTCTGTACTGCGCGCGTGGTTCCGGGTTTGTCCGGGTTATCTTCAAAAGTAATGGTGTAGGCATTTTCACGTCCGTAGATGTTGTAAATACCGAATGACCAGGAGCCTTTAAACCGTCTATTGCCTCCCGGCTCATAGGTAGCATTCAGGTCCATCCGGTGATAAGCGGGCATCCTGTCGGCATTCCGGCTGCTGTACTGGAAGATTGTCTGACCGTTCAGCTCATACTTTCCGGTAGGGAATGTTACGGCATTTCCGGTACTGTAAAGGAATAATCCTGAAAAAGACCATTTTTTGTTCAGCTCATAGGTTGCTACCACCGAAAGGTCGTGGGTTTTATCCACTCTTGCATCATACCATTCGTTGTCATTGATCCCGTTTATCTTCCTTTCTGTTTTGGATAAGGTATAGGAAATCCAGCCGGTCAGCTTCCCGCTTTTCTTTTTGGCAATGATTTCAAGACCGTAAGCTCTTCCTTTCCCGAAAAGCAGTTCGCTTTCTACATCGGCTGCAGTATCAAACGAGATTTGTGCCCCATTTTTATAATCTATCTGGTTCTGCATGGATTTATAATACACCTCAGCATTCAGCTCGTAATTATTGTTGTTGAAATTCCGGCTGTAGCCGGCACTTACCTGATCTGCAATTTCAGGTTTTACGGTATAGCTGCTCCCGATCCACTGATCGGTAGGGTTTCCGCTTCCGCTGTTGCTCAGCAGATGCAGGTTCTGGGTATTCCGGGAATAGCCTCCTTTTATGCTGCTCACTTCATTGATCCTGTAATTCGCGGTAATCCTCGGTTCAAGATTAACATACGTTTTCCCGAATTTTCCTTTTTCCAGAAATTCAGAATCAGTTAAAACACCGTTTTCATAGGTGTTAAAAGTATCACCGCCTAAAACGCTGAACAGCGAAAGCCTTGCCCCGTAATTGATGGTCAGCTTTTCGGTTGCCTTGAAATCATCATTCATATAGAATGCATTTTCCCAGGAATATCTTGAGTTTCTCGGAAAGCTGCTTACACTTGTTCCGGAAGCACTGCTTGGCGTAATGGTATGATAAATAGACTGTAAACCAAAACGGACAGAATGCCTGTTCCCTGCAAACCAGGTAAAATCCTGTTTCAGGTTCCAGTCGTCAATCACGGAATCCAATCCGAACGTATTGTTGTTACTGCTTAAGCTTACATTGTAATTGTAGTTGCTGTAAATCAGTGATGTATTGGAGAACAGTTTACTGCTGATGATACTGTTCCACCGTAAAGTGGCCGTTGTATTTCCCCAGTCTGTAGAAAAAGTATCTCCCAGTCCCAGAACATCCCTTCCGAAATATCCTGATAAATAAAGACGGTTATTTTCATTGATCTGGTAATTTGCCTTCAGGTTTAAATCATAGAAATACAGTTTGCTGTCTTTAAAATCATCCGTTGCTTTCAGAAAAACATCAGCATAGGTTCTTCTTCCTGAAACGATGAATGAAGACTTTTCCTTCTGGATAGGGCCCTCAACGCTCAGCCTGCTGCTGATCAGCCCGATTCCTCCGTTGATATTGTAATCTTTATTGTTTCCATCCTTCATCTTGACATCCAGAACCGAAGAAAGCCTTCCGCCGTACTGGGCCGGGCTGTTTCCTTTAATGATGCTGGCATCTTTAAGGGCATCACTGTTAAAGGTACTGAAAAAGCCGAGAAGGTGGGACGCATTGTATACCGCAGCTTCATCCAATAAGATAAGATTCTGGTCGGTTGCCCCGCCTCTCACGCTGAAACCGCTGCTTCCTTCACCGTTGCTCTTGATTCCGGGTAAAAGCTGGATGGTTTTCATCACATCTTTTTCACCGAATAAGACCGGAAGCTTCTCGATGTTTTTAATGCTTAACGTTTCCGTTCCCATCTGCGCGGAAGTCAGGTTCCTGTCTTTTTTAATTCCGGAAATCACCACCTCATCAATCTTCCCTGTTCTTTCTTCTTCCTCTTCTTCTCCGGAATCCAGCTGCAAATCCTGCTTGATGTTGTCTTCAACGGTAATGCTCTGCTGAAAATCTTTAAATCCGGGATTGGAAACCATCAGGCGGTAGGTTCCTTTCGGAAGGGAAAGCGAGTAAAAGCCGTATTCATTGGCAACTACTGAAATGGAAGGATCTTCAGCAACCCTTACGGTAACTCCGATCAGCAATTCGCCGTTTTTCTTGTCTTTTACCGTGCCGCTTACCGAATACTGCTGTGCAAAAACAGCGGTACTGAAACAGATTGCTGCTGCGGAAGTGGCTGCCTTTAAAAGGAATGTCTGCATGGTTTTATTTTTTATTGTCGTATCGCTTATAATA
Source organism: Chryseobacterium sp. Leaf201 (assembly GCF_001421435.1). Taxonomy (GTDB): domain Bacteria; phylum Bacteroidota; class Bacteroidia; order Flavobacteriales; family Weeksellaceae; genus Chryseobacterium. The sequence goes on along the minus strand of NZ_LMKA01000001.1, from coordinate 72,173 downwards.
AATTTAAAGTCACCTGTAAAAATATGAATATCATAGAATCAGCGGCAGATCATAAAAAAATGTTCTCCCGGCAAATGACCCGCAATAATACGATTTAATAATGTATTACCGCACCAGGAAAACGCCGGAACAGGTAAAATATTTTGCCGTTTCAGAATCATAACAGAAAAATAATACTGCCTTTGGGATTATTATTGATTGATGTATCACCACCTGCTTAGTTCAGGTAAAATTATCATTGAGTATTTATATTACATCGTATATTTGTTAAAATTAAAATTTAATATGGAAAGACCTCTTATTCTGGTTACGAATGATGATGGAATCACAGCACCTGGTATCAGAAATCTTGTCAGTTTTATGAACGAAATCGGAGACGTTGTAGTGGTAGCACCCAACTCTCCACAAAGCGGTAAAGGCCACGCCATTACCATCAATTCTACCCTGAGTTATGAAGAAGTACAGCTTGAAGGCCCGCAGACAGATTTTTCATGCAGCGGGACACCTGTAGACTGTGTAAAAATGGCCCTTGATAAAATTTTACCGAGGAGGCCGGATATTGTGGTTTCAGGAATTAACCACGGAGCCAATTCTTCCATTAATGTGATCTATTCCGGCACTATGTCTGCCGCAGTAGAGGCTGGTGTAGAAAACCTTCCTGCCATCGGATTTTCATTGCTGGATTTCAGCTGGGAAGCAGATTTTACGCAGGCGAAGGAACATATCCAGAATATCGTCAGAAGAACCCTGGAACAGCCTATGCCCAAAGGGATTGTCTTAAATGTAAACATCCCGAAACTTACGAAGGAAGAAATAAAAGGCGTAAAAGTCTGCAAGCAGGCTAAAGCGAAATGGGAAGAAAGTTTTGATGAAAGAATAAACCCGCACGGTAAAAAATACTACTGGCTTACCGGATATTTCAATAATATGGATGAATCTGAAGATGCTGATGAAACGGCTCTGGCTAATGGATACATCTCTATTGTTCCCGTAAAGTTTGATTTAACAGCGTATGAGTATATGAAAACGCTGGAAGAAGTAATGAATTTTGATTAAATATAGTGAGGCGTAAGATTATTTACGCCTCATTTTTTTAATGTCGTTTTAAATACGCAGAAAGATCCTTATAATTGTGAAATCTGTAGTCAAGAATCAGAAACTTATTCTAAAACAGTACTTTATCTTCTCTTCGCAGTTCTTCCAGGTATTTGATCTTATCGTCCCGGTAAAAAAGGTTCATGGTTTCAAAAGGAATGAGTTTTAAATCTTTATTGACAATGTGAACGCATGATTTTTTCACGGCACGCACATCAAAATCATGGGCATCCATAAAATTCATGATAATAATCCTGAACAGATTGTCATAATCCAGATTCGGAGCCGACACGTCCGGCAGGCAGCAGAGCAACTGGTTGACTTTAGGCTGTACCCTGTCCACAGAAATTCCTGTACTGAAAATATCCAGAAGCTTCATCTGAAGGCCGCTATCCTGTTCGTATACAATCGTATTCTTGGTTTCGTTGTTCAGAAGATCAGCCGGATTGATATACCGTGTTAAAGGAATGGTCTCGCCTTCCAGCTTCAGAATATATCCCATTGCCAGCGAATCAGGATTGCACGGAACCGGAATAATATCATCTCCGTTGAGAAGCGGGAACTGGTTCAGGATTTCCTGTCTTACTTCCGTCAATGTAATTTTTTCGTGTGCAGAGTCATCGCGGTTCCTGCCGGCAATTTCCACAGGCTGGAAAGTAATGCCGCGGACACATTTCTGCTTTAAGGCAAACTCAATAATTTTCCCGATCTCATCGATATTTTTATCTTTCTGGAGAACAATTACCAGCGTGGTAGAAAGGTTCAGGGCATTGAGCTTTTCCAGAGCCTTCATCCGTATATCGGTAAGGTCTTTTCCTCTGAAATCCTGCAGCACTTCCGGCTTGAAAGAGTCAAACTGAAGATAAACTTCAAACTCCGGCGCATAGGCAGCCAGCTTTTCTGCAAAACCCGGGTCATTGGCAATCCGCACCCCATTGGTATTCAGCATCAGATGCTTGATCGGTTTTGATTTGGCAATATCCATGATTTTAAAAAACTCAGGATGGATCGTCGGTTCGCCTCCGCTGATCTGTACTACGTCCGGTTCGCCTTCATTTTTAACAATAATATCAAACATGGCTTCGATTTCCGCCAGGGTCCTGTGGCTTCCGTAATGTGGCGAAGACATGGCATAACAGGTCGGGCACGTAAGATTGCAGCGGTCTGTCACCTCAACGATTGAAAGACAGCTGTGCTGCTCATGGTCAACACACAGGCCGCAGTCATACGGGCAGCCATATTCAACATCAGTCCCGAAATGGACCGGCATTTCAGAGGCTTTGTTGTAGTTTCTGATGTTTTTGTAGTAATGAACATCTGAGGCAATTTTCGTCTTAAAAAATCCATGATCCGGACATCTTTTGGTCATAAAAACGGCTTCATCTTCAATAATAATCTTAGCACCTACCCTTTTGAGGCATTCCGGACAAAGACTGATGGTATAATCGTAATAGGTATAATTTCTTACAGGCATAGTTCGGGTTTTTACATTCCTCCGCAGACAAATCCACTGATCAGTCCGCAAATTAATAACGAGATCAGCATGGTCAGCAGGAACTGTTTGGTTGAAAATTTACGGCTGTCTTTGCTTTCATAGATAAGTTTGACAAAAACAGTAATAATCAGTGAGACAAATAAAGAAATACCGAGAATGATCAGAATGATCATGGCAACCAATCCTTCCAGGCCTCCGACTTCCAAAAGCGTTAGCATTTTCATATTTTCTTGGTGTTTTTAATAACAGATAAACGGGGCTCTTTTTTAAGCTTATAAATGTAATAAATAATTACACATATACACACCATCTGGATAGTGCCTAAATTTCCTAACAGTTCTATTCTGGGCTTGATGAAATCCAACATGAATCTGAATGTAAAATAACTGAGCATAAAGAGCTGGAATATAAAACCTGACGGAAATTTCTTTCTCGCCTGAACGGTTTTTAAGCAGATCCAGAGAACGACCAGAAAAGCAATTTCATACAGCGCAACCGGATGCCTCAGGTACTGGTCTCCCAGATACATCCCGAAAACCGAATCGGTAGGAATTCCATAGGTTTCTTCATGAACGCCTGTCAGGAAACAGCCGATCCTTCCGATGATCATGGCCAGCATCAAAGGGTAAACCATCAGGTCTCCGGTACTTGTTTTGTGGCCGACTATTTTTTTCGCCAGCTCTACGCCAGCCAACCCGAAGGCCAGTCCACCCACAATGGTATTGTTTGTCCAGAACCTTTTTGCCGTAAAATGCTCAAAAAGCCTGTACGGGTTTTCCAGATTACCGATTAATTTGGATCCGATTAAAGCCCCTGCTGTAGCCCCGATCAAGACCGCTGCCGATGTATTGAACGATACTTTTTCTGCTGATTTTCTTTTTAGATAAAAATAATACCGCATCCCGATAAATATCCCTAAAGTTTCAAAAACAGGGTGGGCAAGAACCGTCTTACCGAAAATCTGAAAAGTAACAGGGAAATCCATGAATTCAAAAATAGGGTTATTTTTTTGTAATACGGGAAAATAATATCCTTCAAATATCTAATATTTCTTAGAGTCAGACATGTAGAGATGTTGATGGTCAAAGTTTCTTAAATTAGAAGTCATTTAAACTTTTTTAGTTTTATAAAATTTCTTCAGAGCTATTACTATAAAAGCTATGTAATTGAAAGATTTCCAACTCGATACTGTTGTATCANGAAGTCATTTAAACTTTTTTAGTTTTATAAAATTTCTTCAGAGCTATTACTATAAAAGCTATGTAATTGAAAGATTTCCAACTYGATACTGTTGTATCAAAACGGTTRAGCAATGATCTAAAGCTATCCAGCCAGGCATTTGTTCTTTCTATAGCATATCTTTCTCTGTATAAAATTTCATCAAAATAATAATCTTCTCTATCTGTTCCNAGCAATGATCTAAAGCTATCCAGCCAGGCATTTGTTCTTTCTATAGCATATCTTTCTCTGTATAAAATTTCATCAAAATAATAATCTTCTCTATCTGTTCCATTMCGTTTATTTAAAATAATATTAGGTATAATATCCTTGCTTTCACAGTATTTTATGAAACTCACGGAATCAAAACCAGCATCCGCATTAATAAATAATCCTTCTACAGCGATATTTGCTTTTTCCAATGTTTGAATTATTTGATTAAAATAAGACTCAACATGGTAAAGGTCATTATGATTTCCTGAAATAGGATCAGACATTGCCAGAGGCAACCCTTGTCTGTCCGTAAAATAAAGTGCAGTACTTGTCTTTCTCTTTTTTCGACYTTGATAAGCTACCTCTTCCCCTCCTCGTAAAGCCGAGGTATGGCTGCCGTCTAAAYCTCCGCTTGATAAATCCAGCTTTGATTTGTTTTTGGATAATAATTGTATCCAGCAATCTTCCCAAACATTACTTATGCACCATTTACGATAATGATAAAAAACGCTTTGATAGCTCAAAACTTGATCCCCAAAAAGACTTTTTACAGGTAAATACGCCCATTGCACTCCTGTTTTAAGTTTGTATAAGATACAGTTAACGATCTCGGACAAAGGAGCTCTTGGTGAAAATCCTCGTTTTGGAGTCGGAAGATTTGGTACTATCTCATTTTCTATTATATCTTTGTCAAGTACTTGGTACATCATAGGCTTGCTTTATGAAGATTTGGTACTATCTCATTTTCTATTATATCTTTGTCAAGTACTTGGTACATCATAGGCTTGCTTTATMTTTTTATGTCTCGCAACACAAAAATAAGCAAGCCTTTTTTATAGAAAAGTTTAAATGACCTCTTAGATATAAAATCCTCTATTTTGAATATTCCGTCAAATCTTTTTCCTAATTTTAAGTAAAATAGTTTCAGTTATGAGAATAGAATATGATATAAAACTGGGTTTTAAAGATGTAATGTTTCGTCCGAAACGTTCTACACTGAAATCCCGTTCGGAAGTTGATCTGGAGAGGGAATTCACATTCAGGCATACGAAGAAGAAATGGAAAGGAACCCCGATTATAGCAGCTAATATGGATACGGTAGGCACTTTTGAAATGGCTTTAGAGCTGGCTAAGGATAAGATAATTACAGCCGTTCACAAACATTATACTCCGGAAGAATGGTCTGACTTTTTAAATTCCCAGCCGGGAGATATTCATCAGTATATTGCTTTAAGTACGGGGACCGGAACTTCAGATGAGGAAAAGATAAGAACAATACTCGAAAAGCATCCAAAAATTGAATTTCTCTGCATTGATGTAGCCAACGGTTATTCTGAACATTTTGTAGACTTTGTGAAGCGCGCAAGGGCTAATTTTCCGGATAAGATCATTATTGCGGGTAATGTGGTAACAGGCGAAATGGTTGAGGAACTGCTTCTGGTAGGTGCAGATATTATTAAAGTCGGGATCGGGCCCGGTTCTGTATGTACTACCCGTATAAAGACCGGTGTAGGGTATCCCCAGCTTTCTGCTGTTATCGAATGTGCGGATGCTGCACACGGTTTAGGCGGTCATATCATTGCAGACGGCGGATGTAAGGTGCCCGGTGATGTAGCAAAAGCTTTCGGCGGCGGTGCAGATTTTGTGATGCTGGGCGGAATGTTTGCGGGACATGATGAAAGCGGTGGTGAAATCATTGAGGAAAACGGGAAAAAATTCCGGCTGTTTTACGGAATGAGTTCTAAAACTGCTATGGATAAGCATTCAGGAGGAGTTGCGGAATACAGGGCTTCTGAAGGAAAAACAGTAAAAGTGGCTTACAAAGGTCCGGTTTCAGAAACGGTAAAGGATATTCTGGGCGGCGTCCGTTCAACATGTACGTATGTCGGAGCCTCAACATTAAAACAATTATCAAAAAGAACGACTTTCATCAGGGTGCAGGAACAGGAAAACCAGATCTTTAAGGATTAACTGTTTAATAATCCAATACAGATTGTCCCGCAGAAAATTAAAGGAAACCGAAATTGCCAGCGGGACAATTACCTGAAAGAAAACTTATGAAGATAATCTGCTGCCTGATTACTATTTTATACCAATATACCTTTTATTGAAATATTTCTGTAACTGATCATTTACATACTTTTTTTCTTCGTGTACAGAAGAAAGTTCATCGAAATACAGGGCTTTGGGCACCGTTTTTATTTTATCCAGCACTAAAGAATCTTCTTTTGCGTGTTGAATTGTATAAATCCTGTTCTATTTCCCTGTCATAAGCCTTAAGATCTGTAAAAACGACATCTTTAATGATATTGTTGACATTATAATCAATATTAAAATTCGCATATTTTTTCGGTAAAATATTTGTTTCCGGTAAGAATACGATAATTATACCTGCCCACCAGAATTTCCGGATATTCCTGAATCTGTAGGTTACCACAACTGACAATGTAACCAGATAGAAGAAAAGAATACTTTCAAACTGCCGTCCGATGCTGTTGATGATATACCCTAAGAGAAGCAACGGCAAAACAGAAATACTCCAGATGATGACGGCATTTTTAAAATCGATTTTTTTTCTGATTATATCAAGTTCTTTTCCAAAAACAGCTATGAAAAGCGGTACAATTAAAATTACCTTAGGTGCAATATAAATATTGTTCAAGCCAAAGAAAGCAATCCGCTTCAGCCACTTTATATAAAATACATCAGCAGAATCCCCCATTCTCCTGAAATTTCCGGGTGCCATAAAACTGATCAGAAGTCCTATACTTCCTGCCAACAATAAGATACCGGTTGCTTTTGACCGGTTTCTGCTGTATAAAACGCCCAGAATTCCTAACAGAATCAATGCCAGTATTTCATTGGAGCCCATTATTATAATAGTCAATACAATACATAAAGCCAGCCAGCCTTTTTTTCCTGAATCCTGGAATTTTCCGTAAAACAAAAGTAAAAGCCCACCTAGAATGGCGGAGAGAAAATAAACATTTGAACCTGTAAACCAATAATAATGTTCGGGAAGGCTTACCAGCATAACCGTATAAAAAAAGAACAGCAAAAGGCTTTTTCTGAAAGATTCTGCAAGTGGGTACCTGAAATATTGCTTAAAATTTAAGGCAACAACCACAATAAAAGAAGAAAGTAAAACGACAGGGTAAATTTTCGGAACGGTATTTTCCGGATCATGAGAAAGAGGGTTGAACATATTAATGGTATAGCCGAAATACCTTCCTCCCCAGTTCATATAGAAATCCCGGATATTCCCTGATAATCCAAGTCTTTTTGTACTGTACGTGAATATATAATCATCGGTCTGATATACATTAAAAAAAGAAATGTAAATCAGACCGATATATAGTAAAACCGACAAAAACAATACAATATTCTGTACGGATTTCATGTTATTTTTTATGTCAGCAGTCCACCGTCAACATTCAGGGTCTGCCCGTTGATATAAGACGCCATATCGCTTCCTAAAAACACACACGCATTGGCAATATCTGAGGTTTTCCCCAGTTTTTTCATCGGAATGGCCTCTGCCCATTTCTGAGTGGCTTTTTCATCCAGTGCAGCTGTCATTTCAGTCTCAATAAATCCAGGGGCAATTGCATTACAACGGATATTTCTTGAACCCAGTTCCAGAGCAACGGATTTAGTAAACCCGATTACTCCTGCTTTTGAAGCTGCATAATTGGCCTGTCCTGCATTCCCGCTGATCCCTACTACGGAAGTCATGTTGATAATAGATCCTGATTTTGCCTTCATCATCGGTTTGATCACCGCTTTGGTAAGATTAAATACAGAATCCAGGTTAACTCTCAATACTTTATCCCAATCATCTTTAGACATTCTCAAGAGCAGATTATCTTTGGTAATTCCGGCATTGTTGATCAGAATATCAATCTGTCCGAATTCTGCCATTACTTCATCAACTAAAATTTGAGCCGCATCAAAGTCAGATGCATCAGATTGGTAACCTTTAATTTGAGTTACAGAACTTAAAGTTGCTTCTAATTCCTTTGCTTTATCTACAGATCCGGCGTAAGTGAAAGCTATTTTTGCTCCCTGCTGTGCATACATTTCAGCAATACCCTTACCGATTCCTCTTGTAGCTCCCGTTATTAATGCTACTTTTCCTTCTAATAGTTTCATATATAAGACAATTATTTCTTTATAACCTGACCATGACCAGCCGTTTTGTAAAACGGGCTAATATACAGTATTTAATTTATTACAACAATCAGGCGCAAAGATATTATAAAATGTTATTCAATGCATTTGAAATCATTTTTTTAGCATAATTTTATAATGCTTTCTGTCATAAAAACTGCGCTGTATTGTTATTATCTGCAAAATTATAGCTTCTTCTATAGAAAATTATCGTTTTATACTGAAAAAAGCAATCGGCCGCGATTAATTATGCTCCCTAATTTTATTAAGGAATATATTATTCATTTGCCTGACAAAGCCAGAGGATTAACCTCTACAAATTGCCAGCTAAGGACCGGTTTCATCAGCCTTGAAACTTTATAAATTTTAGAATCAGAATTCTAACTCTATCATTCCTGATTTTTGAATTCAGCAGATTAATGCACATAAAAAATCTGTGTGATCTGAATATTCAACGAGAAGTTATTTGAGAAATAAATTTAAGCAGGCTCTAGATTGAGTTATTGATAATAAGGACGATTTCCCCTTTTAAGGTTTTACTTTTTGAGAATTCAATGAGCTCGATAATGGTTCCCCGTTTGGTTTCTTCAAATTTTTTGGAAATTTCACGGCTCAGGCTCACTTTGGTTTCCTCTCCGAAGAATTCTTTAATCTGCTCCAGCGTTGTATTGATCTTATGCGGACTTTCATACAGAACAATGGTTTTCTTCTCTTCAGCAAGCTGCTTGAGTTTGGTCTGCCTCCCTTTTTTCTGAGGCAAAAAACCGGCAAACAGGAATTCATTATTCGGCAGCCCGGATACCACCAGTGCCGGAACAAAAGCTGTTGCACCCGGCAGGCAGATCATTTCTATATGGCTGTCTGCACCGGCTTTTGCCAGAAGATAGCCCGGATCTGAAATACCGGGAGTTCCGGCATCGGTAATAATGGCGATATTCTGACCGCTTTTAAGGTCTGTTATAATCTTTTCCGTGGTTTGGTGCTCATTATGCAGATGGTAAGATTTCAAAGGCTTGGAAATCTCGAAATGCTTCAGAAGGACTCCGGAAGTCCTGGTGTCTTCGCATAAAATATAATCTGCTTCTTTCAGCACGTTTACTGCCCTGAAGGTCATGTCTTCCAAGTTCCCGATCGGTGTGGGAACAAAATATAGGATTCCGCTCAAAATGTAATTTATAAGAATTTATTTTCCACCAGTATCCAGAGACGCTGGGCATATTCATCTACCTTGTTCCATTTTCTGGAATAGTAAAGGTCACTCAGGTACTCTTTTGCCTCTTCCAGTGTTCTGAAACTGTTAAGCCTTGTTATCACTTCATTAAGCTCAGACTGGCTTCCCCCGAACAGTGTTTTTGAAAAGGCAATTTTATCGTTCAGATCCAGTTTAAACTCAGGCTTTTTCTTTTCCGCTTCCATAAAGCCGGTCGGGATATTGGTCTTTAAAATACTTCCGGTGTTTTCTTCTTTATGTACGGGATCCTGCTTTTCTTCAGGCCACTTTATTTCTAAATGGTCATCTCCGAAAAGCGACTGGACCGCTTTTAAGCCTTTTATATTGGCCAGTTTTATCTTTTTTTCCTGATATGTTTCCTGACTTTCAAAATTTTCATCAGAAGCAGGGGTATCTCTGGTTATTTCAGAGGCCTGCCTGTTAATTTCAACAATTTTTCTCCTGTCGTTAATTTCTGCTAAAATTGAAGGTTCCTGCTTTTCTTCAGCCACCGATTCATTCTTGATTTCATTAACTATGTTTTCAGGATCAGAAGTTTCTGTCGGTATTTCACCCTGCTCTATCAGGATATGCGGCAGATTGAACTGTTCTTCATTTTCTTCGATCAGCATATCTTCCTCTTCCAGTGGCTCCATATCAAACATGCTTGGGATGTGATGGGCTGTTTCCGTAGCCTTCTGTTCATTTTTTATATGGGATTCAAATTGATCCTGAATTTTTTCTTCTTCATTAAATTCAGTTACATTGCCCTCATCTTCGGAAATTTCATTTTCAAACTCATCAATCTCATTCAGCTGATGGTTAAAAACGGCTTCTTCCCGGGTTGTTTTTTCGTCAAACATTCCTTCATCCATATCCCCGTCATCCTCAGGCTCGGAATCTGCAAGAATTCTTTCTTCATCTATAAAATTGAATGTGCTTCCGCTGGACGATGAATTTTCATTTTCATCAATTTCATTCAGCTGATTATTAAAAACTGCTTCCTCTTCCGTTATCTCATTCAGGTTTCTCTCTCCTGAGGTTTCAGTAATTTCTCTTTCCGCATTTTCTTCAGCAAGATTTACCAGCGTCTCATGAAGTTCGCCTTCAACAATTTCATTCAGCTGATTATTGAAAATAGCCTCCTCTTCTGTAACGCCCATCGAGAAAGCTTCCTGCCTGTTTTCATCAATTTCGTTCAGCCTGTTATTAAAGATTGCCTCTTCTTCGGTAACCTCATAGTTTTGATTCTGTTCCTCAGCAAAGGTATTTATTAATGGGAAGCCCTCTTTATTTTCAGGAACCGGTGAAAATTTTCCATCTCCGGCATATTGCAGATTTTTTTCAAGCAAACTTAAAAATGTCATCTTTTCGGCAAGCTCATCCACAAGATCTTTCCTGGAAATTAACTCATCAACGTGGTTTATTCTGTCCAGAATACGGATGATATTCTTGGATTCAAAAAAAATCTTTTCCTTTAAATCTTGGATGTTGTGCATATTAAGAATCTTATTAAAATTGCTTACTTTTGATCTTAAAAATATACGGCTAATTTAACAAATGTTTTTAGAAAATACAATTAATCATTCCAAACAAAGCGGTTGGATGGAAGTTATTTGTGGCTCAATGTTTTCCGGAAAAACCGAAGAGTTGATCCGGAGGCTCAGAAGGGCAGAAATGGCAGGCCAGAATGTGGAAATTTTTAAACCGAAACTGGATACGCGCTATTCCGAAGAGGATGTAATTTCCCATAACCAGAACAAGATCCGCAGTACACCGGTGGAAAACCCAAATGAAATTCTTTTGCTGGCTTCCAATTGTGACGTGGTAGGAATTGATGAAGCGCAGTTTTTTGACGAGAGCATTGTGTATGTAGCCAATGAACTGGCCAACAGCGGAATAAGAGTAGTGGTTGCAGGCCTGGATATGGACTTCCTCGGCCGGCCTTTCGGACCGATGCCGAATCTTATGGCCACTGCAGAGTATGTGACGAAAGTACACGCCATCTGCAAAAGGACCGGAAACCTGGCCAACTATTCCATGAGGATTTCTCAGGGCAATAATCTGGTGGAACTGGGTGAAACGGAAAGCTATGAAGCAGTAAGCCGCCGTGTTTTCATTGATGAAGTGCTTTTGAAAAGAAAAAATAATTAAATTAGCTAAGGTTAAAGCGTAATTTAACTGTCACATCAGAATATGTTTAAAGGTAGATACTTTATACGTAGGTCTTAAAGAACGGACTTTATTTCAATAAATGTATAGCAGATCTTATTGAAATACTTAATTTTCAGCTTATAAACACATAATATAATTCTCAGGATCTTTGAAACGGTCCGACAAAGAAAGCAATACAGCAGACAGGTACCAATGAACTATACAATACAACAGATTGCAGAGATCACCAATGCGCAGGTTATTGGAGATGATACATTAGTGATCAGAAATATCGCTTTTGACAGCAGGATTATCTATTCTACCCGGGATACGGCATTTATTGCCATCAATACCCAGAAAAACTCCGGGGAAAAGTTTATTGAATCTGCCATTGCCCGGGGAATTACCGTGATTATTTCACAACACCGGTATCCTCAGTTCGAGAATATTACCTGGATTATTGTTGAAGATTCCATTGCTTTTCTTCAGGCCCTGGCCCGCTGTCATTTCAAAAACAATCAGCTTAAGTCTATAGGCATTACCGGAAGCAACGGGAAAACCATTTTAAAAGAATGGCTCTATCAATGCCTCTGGAATGAATTTTCTACGGTAAAAAGCCCTAAAAGTTTCAATTCCCAGATTGGCCTTCCGCTTTCTCTGCTTCAGATCAATCCAGCCCATGAACTGGGGATTTTTGAGGTTGGAATCTCGAAGCCTCATGAAATGGAAATATTGGAATCAATCTTCCATCCGCAGATCGGTTTGCTTACCCATATAGGCACTGCCCATCTGGCGAATTTTGAAAATGAAGAAGCATTAATCAATGAAAAAATAAAGCTTTTTAAAACCTCTGAAGTGATTATTTACAATGGAGACAATCTGTTGGTTGACAAAAAGATAAAAGCACTGTATTCAGGTAAAAAATTAATTGCTTACGGCCTTAAAGAAAACAACCAGGTACGCTTTAAGGCGGATGTTTCTAAAAATGATAATGCCGTGGTTCTTTATTTTGAGGAAGAGATCAGTTTTCCGGTACATCAGAGGGATGAAGCTACTCTGACGAATGCGCTGGCCCTGATTGCCGTTTTGAAAGAACTGAATATTGAAAACCGGAACATTATTGAGAAGATCAATTCATTAAAGGCCGTGGAAATGCGTCTTGAGGCCGTGGAAGGTGTAAGAAACAATATCATTATTAATGATTATTTCAATCTGGATCTGGATTCCCTGAAAACCGCGCTGCAGTTCTTAAATGAATACAATAAGCAGAAAAGATCTCTGGTATTAACGGATATGATCGGCGTGAATGAAAACCATCACCAACTGTATGAAGAAGTGTCCGAACTGGTGAATGAGCAGAAATTCGATCATGTATTTCTTATCGGTAATGAAATATCAAATTTCAGTGAATTATTTAAAGCTGAAACTTTTACTTTTACTGATACGCAGGAACTGATTGAAAGCAAGCATCTTAATGAAATAGAAAACCAGATAATCCTTTTAAAGGGAGCCAGAAAATTTGAAATTGAACGGCTTAAAGAAATCCTTGAACTCAGAAAGCATGATACGGTACTGGAAATTAATCTGAATGCAATTCTTCATAATATCAATTTCCATAAATCGCTGCTGAAGCCTGCTACCAAAATGATGGCAATGGTAAAAGCCAATGCCTACGGATTGGGCAGCTATGAAATTTCAGAGTTCCTGCAGCACCATCATATAGATTACCTCGGGGTAGCTTTCGTAGATGAAGGGGTAGAACTCCGCAAGAAAGGAATTACCGTCCCTATCATTGTGATGAATCCTGAACAGCATAGCTATGAAACCGTAATCCGGTATAACCTGGAACCTGAAATTTACAGTTTCCGGGTTCTGGAACTGTTTTATGAAGCAGTTCAGAAATCGGGTTATGATTCAAAATACCCTGTCCATATCAAACTGGAGACCGGGATGAACCGCCTGGGGTTTAAAGGTGGTGAATTAGACGGGCTGAGTGAAATTTTAAATCACAGGAATCTTCAGGTTCAAAGTATTTTCAGCCATCTTTCGTCTTCAGATCTACCGGATGAAAAAGAATTCACTTTGGGACAGCTGAAAATATTCGAGAAAAATTCGTCGTATTTAATAAAAAAACTGAGCTATGCTCCTATGCGACATATTCTGAATTCTTCAGGAATTACCGGTTATACCGATCATCAGTATGATATGGTGAGGATAGGCATCGGGATGCTGGGAGAATCGCCGAATGATAAGATACAGAAACAGCTGCATTCCGTGGTAAGTTTCAAAACGGTTATTTCTAAGATCTCAACAGTGGAAAAGGGAGAATCGGTTGGATACAGCAGACGGTTTAAAGCAGAGCATACAACAAAGATTGCGACCATCCCTGTAGGATATGCAGACGGGATCCCGAGGCTCATCGGAAATCAGACAGGAAGCGTAGGAATCAATAAAATGCTGGCACCCATCGTAGGAAGTATCTGCATGGATATGATGATGATCAATATTGACCATATTCCGCATGTAAAGGAAGGTGACCCGGTTACCATATTTAACGCAAAACCGAGCCTGAAAGAATTTGCGGCCTACTGCAAAACCATCACATACGAAGTATTAACCTCCATTTCGCCGAGGGTGAAACGGATTTATATAAAAGATTAACTTATGAAAAAGTTCCTGATCCTTGTATTTGCATTTCAAATGCTTTTGATTCATTCTCAGGTGAAGAACGGCCTGAAGATTCCCAATAACCCAAGGATCGGACTTTCGCTTGCCGGTGGCGGAGCTAAAGGGTTTTCCCACGTAGGTGTACTTAAAGTGCTGGATTCTTTAGGCGTAAAAGTAGATTATATTTCCGGTACCAGTATGGGTGCTATTGTCGGCGGCCTGTATGCTTCAGGATATTCCGGGAAAGAAATTGAAAAGATTGTTATGGATACGGATTTCTATTCGTTGATCCTGGATCCCAAAGCTACCCGTCAGGAAACCACATTTTTTAATAAGTCTGTAGACAAATACCTTTTATCAATCCCTCTTAAAAACGGTAAGATTACCCTTCCCTCTTCCATCAGTACCGGGCAGAAAAATGTTTACTTACTGAAAGAGCTTTTTAAGAATGTTTCCAATATCAATGACTTCTCAAAGCTGCCGATTCCTTTCATGTGTGTAGCCACCAATCTCGAAAGCGGGAATATGGAAATTTTTGAGAAAGGAGATCTGGTGCAGTCTATCATGGCAAGCTCTGCTTTTCCATCGCTGATGGATCCTGTAAAGATTGGGGACAGTATTTATATCGACGGCGCCATGACGGTAAATTATCCTTCAAAACCATTAAAAGATAAAGGCATTGATATTGTCATCGGTGTGGATCTTAACCAGGATCTTTCAAAACGGGAAGACCTGAACAGCATTGTGGCTATATTAAATCAGGTTATTGATTTCGGCATTAAAAAAGATACCCGCAGGCAGTACAAATACACGGACATCAATATCAAGCCTGATCTGAAAGGGATGACCGCTACAAGCTATGATGACAAGAAAAAAATTCTCGACAGCGGATATGCTGAAGGCCTTAAATATTCAGAGATCCTGAATGAACTTCCGAAACGCCCTTTTGACCGCCTCAGGCAGCATATAAATCCGATCTATTCCAACGTCTATAAGATAGACAGTGTTTCCGTAGAAGGCAGCCGGATTTACGGCGAAAACTACGTCCTCGGAAAAATGGGATTGCGTCTCCCCTCTCTTCAGACCTACGGAAGCATCAATAAAAAAATAGATAAGCTTGTTGCCACCAATAATTATAAATTCATTAATTACGACATCGTTACGGAGAATAATGCCAATTACCTTAAGCTGTATGTCACCGAAGATAATTCCAGGCATTTTGTGAAATTCGGGCTGCACTATGACGAAATCTTTAAAACCGGACTGCTGCTGAACTATTCAGCCAAAAGGCTTCTTTTTAGAAATTCCAATCTTTCCCTGGATGTTATTGTAGGAGATAAACCAAGATATTACTTAAATTATTTCATCGACAACGGCTACATTCCCGGCTTTGGAATCTATTCTTCCGGAATGAGTTTTGACCTGCGGGATGCCGATAATAACAATACAGAAAATTGGATGTGGCTGAGGAATGAAGTCTATATCCAGTCTATCTGGAAAGATAAGTTTGCTGTAGGCGGCGGAATCAGCAATGACTACTTTGAAGCGGAAGCCAACGGAACCAATAAGCGGTATAACCGTTTTTTAAACCCTTACGTTTTTCTGAAAAGCGATACGCAGGATGATAAGGACTTCCCTACCCGCGGAATCTATATTAATGCTGAAGGAAAAGTAATCGATCTTTTAAAGTCTGAAGTCGATAAAAGGCTCGTACAGGTAAAAGCGGATATCAGAATTAATTTCCCCGTTACCAAACAGTTTGCCTACCGTCTTAATCTGTACGGCGGAATTACCATAGGAGAAAATCTTCCTCAGTTTTACCAATACCGTTTGGGAGGAATCTTTGAACAGAACCTGGTTAATTTCAGAAGCTTCTCCGGATTTTATTTCGGGCAGCTCAGCACCAATAATGTGATTCTGGTTTCAAATGATGTGCAGTTTAAATTCAACAAAAATTATTTTATAAGCGGAAACTTTTCTTTAGCCAATCTGTCTGATGATATAAGTTTTGAAGATGCCGTAAAACTGAATTACAGCTCAATCGGATTAACGGCAGGCTATAAATCTCCGTTTGGGCAGATCAAGATCAACTTTAGCCACTCACTTAAAAATAACCAAAAAGGCATATTCAGTGTCATTCTAGGACATTGGTTTTAATTACATCATGATACAATTTTTTTACGAAAATGTACCGGAATCTGTAAGTACAGGGTACACAGCATGGCTGGAAGATATTATTATTTCTGAAGGAAAAAAGTCCGGGGATATCAATTATATATTCTGTGACGACGAATATTTACTGAAGGTAAACCAGGACTATTTACAGCATGATTATTATACAGACATCATTACCTTCGACTATGTAAAAGGCAGAACGATAAGCGGAGAGATTTTTGTATCTTTGCAGCGCATTTCAGACAACGCTTCTACCCTATCCAAAGAATATGAAGAAGAACTCAGAAGGGTTTTGGCTCACGGAATTCTTCATCTTTGCGGATATAAAGATAAAACAGAGGAAGAAGAAACGGTAATGCGAAGTAAAGAAGATTTTTATTTAGCAAAGTATGAGCATTAGGTAATTTAAGTAGTGTACTTAAATTATTAAGGAGCTTAATCCCGCTTTCCGCACTCGCTATTTTCTTTTCTTACAAAAAGAAAATGAGCTCAGACAAATGCTGCAATCGGGGCTAAAAGAACCGCAATACAGACGATTCAATCACGTATTCCGGTAGAATGTTTCACGTGAAACATTAATAAGAAAAAATTAAAATATAAGGCTTAAAACAAGCGTAAAAATGATTTCAGAAACATATGATGTGATAGTGGTGGGAGCCGGACATGCAGGATGTGAAGCCGCAGCCGCAGCAGCCAACCTGGGTTCTAAAACACTTCTGGTTACCATGAATATGCAGACCATCGGACAGATGAGCTGCAACCCCGCAATGGGAGGAATTGCAAAAGGACAGATTGTACGGGAGATTGATGCAATAGGAGGATACTCAGGAATTATTGCCGACAAATCTGCCATCCAGTTTAAGATGCTCAACCTTTCCAAAGGTCCGGCTATGTGGTCTCCGAGGACACAGAATGACAGGATGCTTTTTGCAGAAGAGTGGCGTCTTGCATTAGAAAATACACCCAATCTTGATTTCTTTCAGGATATGGTGAAGCAGCTTATTATTGAAAACAATAAAGTAGCAGGCGTTATTACTTCTTTAGGTATCGAGATAAAAGCACATTCCGTAGTTCTGACCAACGGTACTTTCCTGAACGGATTGATCCATGTAGGAGATAAACAATTGGGAGGCGGAAGAATGGGTGAACCAAGAGCTTTCGGAATTACAGAGCAGTTGGTTTCTCTAGGTTTTGAAGCGGGCAGAATGAAAACCGGTACGCCGCCGAGAGTAGACGGAAGAAGCCTGGATTATTCTAAAATGGAAAAACAGAAGGGTGATGAAAATCCTCAAAAATTCAGTTACTTAGATACGCCTAAATTAACCAAACAATTAAGTTGCCACATCGTTTATACCAACGAAACGGTACACGATATTCTGCGTGAAGGTTTTGACAGGAGCCCGATGTTCAATGGTACGATTCAAAGTTTAGGACCGAGATACTGCCCTAGCATTGAAGATAAAATCAACCGTTTTGCAGAGCGTAACAGGCATCAGTTATTCGTAGAACCCGAAGGCTGGAAAACAGTTGAGATCTACGTCAACGGATTCAGTTCTTCATTACCGGAGGATGTACAGGTGAAAGCCATGAAACACATTCCCGGATTTGAAAACGTGAAAGTATTCCGTCCGGGCTATGCTATTGAATATGACTACTTCCCCCCTACCCAGCTAAAACATACTTTAGAAACAAAGCTGATTGAAAATTTATATTTTGCAGGGCAGATCAACGGGACAACCGGTTATGAAGAAGCGGCAGGACAGGGATTAATGGCAGGGATCAATGCCCACAATAAAGTACATCAGAAAGATGAATTTATCCTGAACAGGGATGAAGCCTATATCGGGGTTCTTATTGATGATCTGATCACAAAAGGAACGGAAGAACCGTACCGCATGTTTACTTCAAGGGCAGAATACAGGCTTCTTCTGAGACAGGATAATGCAGATATCAGGTTAACCAAAAAGTCTTTTGACTTAGGTCTCGCTAAAGAAGAACGACTGAAAAAGGTGGAAGAAAAAGTAGCTCAAGGTGAAGAACTTGAAAGCTTTCTCCGGGAAACTTCTTTAAAGCCGGGAATGATTAATCCGATATTGGAAAGTATTGAAAGTAATCCTGTAGACCAGGCGTACAGAGCAGCACAGATTCTTACCAGACCTAATATGACGATTGAAAAACTGGAAAATATTGAAGCTATTAAAGAAAAAGCGTCTCAATACAGTAATGAAGTGAGAGAACAGGCTGAAATCAATATCAAGTATAAAGGATACATAGAAAAGGAAAAGGAAAATGTGGCCAAACTGAACCGTCTTGAAAATATTAAGATTCCGGAGGATTTTGAATATGCTAAAATTTCCAGTCTTTCTGCAGAAGCCAGACAGAAAATGGCCAATGTGAAACCAAAGACCATTGCACAGGCCGGAAGAATCAGCGGTGTTTCTCCTGCCGACATTAATGTTTTATTAGTGTATCTTGGAAGATAATTAAGAATATGTTTCACGTGAAACATAAAAAATATTTTTGAAAAATTAATTAAAATTTGGGGCTTACAAAAGCTTCAAATTTTATTTTAAATAATAACATACAATGAAAATTAAAGATCATTTTCTTTCCCAGGAAATATTTGAAATTAAAGAAACCGAAACTCAGGGGGTTTTTAAGACCTCCCCTATTCCATCCAATATTTCCAGATATTATGAAAGTGAAGATTATATTTCTCATCATCAGGATTCAGGCAGCCTGAAAGAAAAACTGTATAAATTTCTGCAGTCTTTCAATCTGCAGTATAAAAAGACCATTCTCTTAGACAGAATAAAAAAAGGAGCGAAAGTTTTAGATTACGGCTGTGGCGCTGGAGAATTTGTAAGATACATTGAAAATGATTTTGAAACATTTGGGTTTGAACCGGATGCCGACGCAAGAAAAGCAGCACAGCATAAAATTTCAAAAGCAGCTATTTTAGATGATATTAATCTCATTCAGGATAAGAGTCTGGATGCCATAACCTTATGGCATGTTTTTGAGCATATTGAAAACCAGGATGAAATGCTTGAAATATTTAACAGAAAATTAAAAGATAAAGGACTGTTGATTATTGCAGTACCAAATCCTACTTCCTACGATGCTAAACATTACAGGGAATATTGGGCAGCATACGATGTTCCCCGGCATGTCTATCATTTTTCAAAAAAAGGAATGGAAAACTTAATTTCCAAAAAACCGAATTGGAAAATGAGAAAAATCAAACCTTTGGTTTTAGATTCCTATTACATCTCCATGTTGAGCGAAAAATATAAAAAATCATCTCTTTTTTGGATAAAAGCGGTGGTTTACGGAACAATTTCTAACATAAATGCCCTTTTTTCAAACGAATTTTCAAGTTTGATATACGTTATCGAAAAAAAGTAGAAACGCTGTTTTTGGCCCATTTATGAGTGTCAATTTTCACGTATTAAGATTAAAAATCAGAACCTCGGAAAATTTTTCTGAGGTTTTTTATTTAAATTTAAACCAGTCAGAATAAAGGTTCCTATTTTATAGCATAGTCAGCTCCTCCCCTACCCTCTTAGTATTCAAGACAGGTAAAATTTATAAATTCTGGAATATTTAAATCTGATGTTATTGTTGAGATTCTGATAACGAAACTATTTATACTTTTAATTTTAAATTCAGAATACAGTCTATTAAAAATAAAATAGTATAATTATTTTACTGCCTATTTGAAATTGCACATGCTTAACTTTTATTAAGGAAGCTGTTATCACTTTATAGAAGGACACTGAGTTTTGAAAATTTTTAATTTTTTCTAAAGTGGAATTTAATGACAGAATTTAGGAAAGCTTAAAATAATTTAAGTGTTTTAAATAATTTTAGAAAATATTAATTATTTAACAGGTTAGGTTGCTAAAAATAAAAGTCCACTCTAATGCAGTGGACTTTAAAAATTGTATATGAAATTTATTATTTATTAATTGCGGCAACGCCGGGCAGCTCCAGACCTTCCAGACTTTCAAGCATTGCTCCCCCACCGGTAGAAACATAACTTACTTTATCATCGTAACCGAACTGCTTTACGAAGGCCACACTGTCTCCCCCTCCTACTAAAGAGAAAGCACCCAGTTTTGTAGCTTCAGCAATGCTGTCTCCAAGTGCAACAGTTCCTGCAGCAAAATTCGACATTTCAAAAACTCCAATCGGACCGTTCCATAAAATAGTTCTTGAGTTTAAAAGGATATCGTTGAACTGATCTCTGGACTTCGGGCCTGCATCCATACCCATCCATCCTTCAGGGATTGTATAAATATCTGATTCTTTTCTTTCCGCGTCATTACTGAAGCTCTCAGCGATGATGACATCAGAAGGCAGATATACCTTTACGTTGTTTTCTTTTGCTTTTCCTAAAATCTCAAGAGCCAGGGATAATTTATCTTCTTCCACCAGTGAAGTCCCGATTTTTCCGCCCAGTGCCTTGATGAAAGTGAAAGCCATTCCTCCGCCGATGATTAAATTATCTACAGCCGGAAGTATATTTTCTATAATGGTAATTTTAGTTGAAACCTTAGATCCACCTAAAATAGCCGTTACAGGCTTTTCGCCGCTTTTCAGAACTTTATCAATGGCTTCTAATTCATCAGCCATCAGTAAACCGAAAAATTTAGTCGAAGTAAAGAATTCAGCAATCACAGCGGTTGAGGCATGTGCCCTGTGCGCTGTTCCAAAGGCATCATTCACATAAGTATCAGCGAGTTGTGAAAGCTTTTCAGCAAAATCACGGTCACCTTTTTCCTCTTCATTATGAAAACGCAGATTCTCCAGCAATAAAATTTCGCCCGGCTTAAGATCAGCAGCTGCCTGTTCAGCTTTCTCCCCGATACAGTCTTCAACAAATTTTACTTCCGTCCCTAAAACTTTGGAAACCTCGTCTGTAATATGCTTAAGAGAGAACTCGTCCTTTACCTCGCCCTTAGGTCTTCCCAAATGCGCCATCAGGATAACGGAACCTCCGTCTTTAAGAATTTTATCTACCGTAGGCTTTACCGCTGCAATTCTCGTATTGTCTGCAACTTTCAGCTGGTCGTCCTGCGGAACATTGAAATCTACTCTTACCAGAGCCTTCTTACCATTAAAATTGAAATCATTGATTGTTTTCATAAATAACCCAGAATTTTCTTTTCACAAATGTAAGATTTTAAAAATTTGGAAATGCGCCAGCCCATTAAAAGTTTTCAGAAAAGTTTTTAAGAATGTTCTCCGCAAGCCCAACATCCATTAACCAACAATTTTTTCTTTATATAAAAAAAGAATACGCTATTGTTGTTGTGTGTTGTGAGTTTAGGGGATAACTTTTGTATAAAATCTTTATAACATGAAATTTCTGATCAATTCACAATTTATTTACATTATAATCTGCTGGAAATCTGATTTTTCAGGTACTTACTAACAAATATTAGTAACTTTTCCCCAATTTCGATTATGGATAACTGATTTCCGGAAAAACCGGTGAGTTCGTGCAGGAAAGTTTTGCGAAGTTTGTCCCGGAATTTTTGGGCGTCCTTTCCATTACACATTTTTATAATGTTACGAAACATTTATTTTACCGGAGTTATCCACAGTTATTCACATTGCTGTTCACAATTTACTCCCGAACGACTAACAGACTTTGTTATTATTCTTACCTTTGTCCGGAAATACATCTAAAAAAGTTTAATACAGGTATTATGAAAAGAAAAATCGCTATTGCCGCAGACCATGCAGGGTTTGAATATAAAGAGATTGTTAAGAACTATTTATCAGAAAACTTTGAGGTTCAGGATTTTGGAACGTTTTCCACAGACAGTGTGGATTATCCTGACTTTGTGCACCCGGCTGCAGCTTCCGTTGAAAACGGAGAAAATGAACTCGGTATTTTAATATGCGGAAGCGGAAACGGAGTTCAGATCACAGCAAACAAACACCAGAAGATCCGTTGCGCGCTTTGCTGGATGCCGGAGATTGCATCACTGGCCAGACAGCATAATGATGCCAATATGATTTCCATCCCGGCAAGGTTCATATCTAAGGAACTGGCGATTGAAATTGCAGATAAATTCCTTTCAACAGACTTTGAAGGCGGAAGGCATCAGAACAGAGTAGATAAAATTGCATTTTGCTAAATATAAAGGCTTATCAATCAATCGGTAAGCCTTATTTATTTTTTATTCTGTATATTTGCAGCATATAAGGAATAGGATACGCCGAATATTCCTGCACTGCCTCTATCATTTTAAAAGATATTTAAAAGAAGGTTTTCCTCTTCTCTTCTCCATATTTGTATTAAATTTATAGAAACTAAAAGCTCCCTGCTGTCGAAAGACTGGTAGGAAAATTGATGCTGTTGATTATAAACGGTAAATTTAAATGGTTTTAATATCATTAAAACTATAACCCATTAATAATAATAAAATGCCAAAAAAAGGAAAATATATAAGTCAGAAAAATGACCATAAGCTCCAGGAAATCGGAAGGCTGATCCTGCGTTTCATGAATGAAAATTCTACGAAGATCTACAATTACAAACAGATCTCAGACGGAATTGACCATAGAAATCCAAGACAACGCGAGCTTGTTATCCAGGCTTTACACAAGCTGCAGGCTGCTGACCGCATTAAAGAGCCTGAAAAAGGAAAATATATCATCAACCTTGATATTAAAGGAACCTTAACCGGAATAATTGATTTTAACCAGTCGGGGAATGCTTATGTTACCGTTGAAGGACTTGAAGATGATGTCTTCATCCATTCCAAAAATGTAAAAGATGCATTGCAGGGTGATAAAGTACTCATTGTAACCTATACCTATAAAGGAAAGAAACTGGAAGGTTCGGTACTGGAAGTTCTGGAAAGATCCAGAACGGAATTTGTTGGGACACTGCAGATGGTTACCCATAAAGATTTCGGATTTGTAGTGTGTGACAAAAAAACGATCAATACAGATATTTTTATTCCGAAAGGAAAATTCGGAGGCGCTGCAGACGGCGATAAGGTAATTGTAAAAATGACGGAATGGAGACCGGGAGATAAAAATCCGGAAGGTGAAATCACCCAGGTGCTCGGCGCACCGGGAGAACATGAAACCGAAATCCATTCTATCCTGGCAGAATACGGGCTTCCGTATGAATTCCCTGAAGAAGTGGAAAAAGATGCCGATAAAATAGACAGGAGCATTAATGATGATGAAGTGGCAAAACGCCGGGATATGCGTGGGATTACTACCTTTACCATTGACCCTAAAGATGCCAAAGACTTTGATGATGCATTGTCTATCAGAAAATTAGAAAACGGGAACTGGGAAATCGGTGTCCATATTGCAGATGTTTCCCATTATGTGGTTCCGGGGACCATGCTGGATGATGAAGCCTATCAGAGAGCTACCTCAGTATACCTTGTAGACCGTGTAGTGCCGATGCTTCCGGAGGTTTTAAGTAATGATGTCTGCTCACTCCGCCCGCATGAAGATAAATTTACATTTTCTGCTGTTTTTGAGCTGGATGATGATGCAAAAATTCATAACCAATGGTTTGGAAGAACGGTTATCCATTCAGACAGAAGGTTTACTTACGAAGAAGCCCAGGAAAGAATTGAAGGACAGGAAGGTGATTTCAAAGAAGAGATCCTGGTCATGGACAGGCTGGCAAAAATCATGCGTCAGAAAAGGATTAAGGACGGAGCGATTACTTTTGATAGAAGTGAAGTCAGGTTTAATTTAGATGAAAACAATAGTCCTATCGGGGTATATTTTAAAATCAGTAAAGATTCAAACCACCTGATTGAGGAATTTATGTTGCTGGCCAATAAAAAAGTGTCAGAATTTGTTTCCCTGAACAAAAGAGGAGATTTAAGTCAGAATACCTTTATTTACAGGGTGCATGATGATCCGGATCCGGCAAAACTAAAATCGCTAAGGGATTTTGTTTCTACATTCGGATATAAAATGGACCTGGCCAATACCAAAAAAGTAGCTGAGTCTTTAAACAGATTGTTACAGGATGTAAAAGGCAAGGGTGAAGAAAATATGATTGAAACACTGGCGATGCGAAGCATGAGCAAGGCTGTATATTCTACGGAACCAATCGGTCACTATGGACTCGGATTTGATTATTACAGCCACTTTACCTCTCCTATCCGTCGATATCCCGATTTGCTTGCCCACCGGTTATTGCAGCATTATCTGGACGGAGGGAAATCCCCGAACAAAGCAGAACTTGAAGAAAAAGCAAAACACTGCAGCTCCATGGAAAGGCTGGCGGCAGATGCAGAAAGGGATTCCATTAAATATATGCAGGTGAAATTCATGGAAAAACATCTGGGAGAAACTTTCACAGGGGTAATTTCCGGTGTGGCAGAATTCGGATTCTGGGTTGAAATCCCTGAAAACGGTGCAGAAGGCCTGATTAAATTAAGAGACCTGATGGATGATTCTTACACCTATGATAAAGCTACCCATGCCGTTTACGGTTCAAGAACCGGCAACCGGTATCAGCTGGGAGACCAGGTGAAGATCAAAGTGGTAAAAGCAAACTTAATCCAAAAGCAGCTGGACTTTAAGATTGTTGAATAATTAATCTATAGGTTCTGAAAGAACGAAATCCATTTAATATACTGAAGATCACAATTTGTGGTCTTTTTTGTTTTTATAGCTGATTATCATCGTTTGCAGATTATAAGTAGTACAGAATTGGTTTCCTTTAATGAGGCTGAAAGCATGATAATCGATAAGAAAGCATTCTTTGAAAATTAAAACAACAACGTTTTTAAACCCAGATAAAAATATAATCTTTAAATTTGGCTCTGAAACCCATAATCAATGTTTGAACTTATATTATCTGCCATCGTATTAGGATTTATGCTGAGCCTGGTTTTTATAGGACCTATTTTTTTCCTTCTCATCGAAACCAGCTTTTCCCGGGGCCCGAAACATGCTTTGGCTCTGGATATCGGGGTGATTTCTGCAGATTTGCTGTGTATTCTGGCAGCTTATTACGCGAGTGCAGATATTGTAACTTTAATTGACAAGCATCCCGGTTTTTACAGGATTACGGCAATACTCATTTTTGCCTACGGTATTATAATGATGCTTACCAAAACCAAGATGCATATGTCCGGTGAAGAAAAAATCATCAGTCAGAACTATTTTAAAACATTCATTAATGGCTTTTTCTTTAATCTTTTAAATGTGGGGGTCATTCTTTTCTGGCTGGTAACGGTAATTTCCGTAAGGAATCAGTATCCGAATACCGGCAATTTTATTTTATACATCGGCATTGTCATCGGCACTTACCTTTTCATAGACCTTATTAAAATTTTTCTGGCCAAACAGTTTCATGACCGGCTGACCCAGACATTGGCGAACAGGATCAGGAAGATTGTCGGCGGAATTCTTATCGGCTTCAGTTTCTTTATCTTTTTACAGAGCTTTAAAAAGTTCAATCAGTTTGATAAGCGTTTGGAAGAAGCAGAAAAAACAGAAGTAAAATACCAAAAGCAGAAATGAAAAAAATAATCTTTCCGGAATCCCTTAAAAAAGGCGATAAAATAGCCGTTATTTCTCCCGCAGGAGCTGTAGAGGCATCCCAGCTGGAGGAAGGGATTGCCATGATTAAAAATAAAGGCTATGAACCTGTTTTAGGAGAGCATGTGTACACAAAATTCTCTAACGGATACAATTACGCAGGAACTGAACAGGAAAGAATAAAAGACCTTAACTGGGCTTTAAATGACAGTGAAATTTCTGCAGTCTGGGCTTCCAGAGGCGGTTACGGCTGTCAGCATCTGATTAAACATATAGAACTCAGTGATTTTAAAGACCGTCCGAAATGGTACATCGGATATTCCGATAATACGGTTGTCCAGAGTTATTTATTGAAAAAAGGGTTTGCTTCCGTTCATGGACAGACTGTTAAAACTTCAAGTTTTGGAGTAACTGATGAAAGCTATGATCTGATTTTCGATATTCTGGAAGGAAAAAAACCGGAATACAGTTTTGCATCACATCAGTTAAACAGGGCAGGCACCGTTGAAGGACAGCTTACCGGCGGAAATTTAGCCCTGATTTATGCCCTTCTCGGGACAGAATATTCATTTAAATTTAAAAACAGAATTTTATTTATTGAAGATATCGGCGAGAGTTTTTATGCGCTTGACCGAATGATCATGAGCCTGGAACTGGCAGGCGTTTTTCATAAAATTTCAGGCTTGATTGTCGGTGGAATGACCAATATGGGCGATGAAAAAGAGAATAACCAATATAACGAAAGTTTTGATGAATTCGCATATCAATTAATCTCAGAAAGAATTTTAAAGTATGATTTCCCTGTAATTTTCGGGTTTCCAAACGGACATATTAAAGATAACCGGCCTTTGATTATCGGAAGCCATATCAAGATAAAGATTGACGATATGGTAGAAATTGAATTTTAAAATGGAAAATGTTCTAGTAGAATACAGCTATTCTCCTTCAATAACAGGGGTACTCAGAAGTGTTGACATTTGCATTTATGAAAATTTTGATTTTAAATTTGAAATCTTCTATTATAAAAAGCCAGATAAAACTCTTTCTGACGAAGAATAGATTGGATTGATGAACTCACAATACTTTAATTAAACAGGAAGATTAATCCTATAACTTAAATTCAAGTATGGCCACACACAACGATTTCGGCAAAAAAGCAGAAGATTTGGCGGTAGAATTTTTACAGAAAAAAGGCTATAAAATCCTGGTCAGAAACTTCCGGTTTCAGAAAGCGGAAATAGACATCATTGCTGAAGCAGATAACCAGATCATTATTGTGGAAGTAAAAGCACGGTCCACAGATGCCTTTATGCTGCCACAGGAAGCAGTGACCAAAACAAAGATCAGATCAATTGTATCGGCAGCTAATTATTATATGGAAGAGTTTAATAAACATCAGGAAGTAAGGTTTGATGTAATTACCGTTCTTCCCGATGAGAGAAAAAAACTAGTCATTGAACATATTGTTGGTGCTTTTGAAGCATTCGATGCCAACTAAAATGAGGTAACAATAACAATACATCAGTTTAACAGTTACCAATGGCTGTTTTACTGATTACCTATCAGGTGGTATATTTAAACATTAAAATTTTATGAAAACAATAGTAATTACCGGTGCTACATCCGGAATAGGAAAATCTACCGCTCAGCTTCTGGTAAAACAGGGAAACAGAATGATTATTTGCGGAAGAAGAGATGAAGTTCTGGAATCATTAAAGGCAGAACTTTCCTTAAATACCGAAATATTTAGTTTGAAATTCGATGTAAGGAACCTGGATGAGGTGGAAGCAGCCTTCAGTTCTCTTCCTCAGGAATGGAAGGATATTGATGTGCTGATTAACAATGCAGGGAATGCCCACGGCCTGGATCCTCTTTCTGCCGGTAAAACAGATGATTGGGATTCGATGATTGACGGTAATGTCAAAGGGCTGCTGTACGTTTCTAAAATGGTTATTCCGGGAATGAAGGAAAGAAATTCGGGACATATTATCAACATCAGTTCCGTAGCAGCAAGGCAGACCTATGCAAACGGCGTGGTGTACTGTGCAACTAAAAAAGCAGTTGATGTTATATCTGAAGGCATGAGACTTGAGCTTACCGAATTCGGAGTTAAGGTAACCAATATCCAGCCCGGTGCTGTGGAAACCGACTTTTCCGTAGTAAGATTCAAAGGAGATACAGAAAGGGCGGCAACGGTCTACGCAGGCTATGAGCCTTTAAAAGCGGAAGATATTGCAGATTCAATAGCTTACTGTATCAATGCACCGAAGCATGTCTGCATTTCTGATATGACCATCTACCCTACTGCACAGGCAGAGCCGAGGACCATTTACAGGAAGTAGTCTCAAAATAATGGCTTAAATTTGCAGCATAACTCATCATTTTATTTATTGATAAATTGCAGTACAGTTAAATTTTACATTAAAAAATGAAAATATTATATCTTGAAACCTCTTCAAAAAACTGTTCGGTAGCCATTTCTGATGATGAAAAGCTGCTGTGCCTTACCGAAGAAGTTTCTGAAAACTATAAACAGTCGGAAAGCCTCCATACTTTTGTAGAATGGGCCCTTGAAGGTGCCGGAATTTCAATACAGGATATTGAAGCAGTCTCTTTAGGAAAAGGTCCAGGTTCCTATACAGGTTTAAGGATCGGTTCATCATCAGCAAAAGGCTTCTGTTACGGACTGAAAGTTCCTTTAATTGCAGTAAATTCACTGGAAAGCATGATAGAGCCTTTTTTAGGGCAGAACTATGATTTAATTATCCCTTTGATCGATGCCAGGAGAATGGAGGTTTATACCGCCATTTATGACGGAAAAACAGGTGATGACGTTTCTGGTACGGAAGCAAAAATTTTAGATGAAACCTCTTTCACTGAATTTAAAGACAGAAAGATCATATTTGTAGGAGACGGCGCCCTGAAAGCAAAAGAAATCCTGCAGCTCCCAAATGCTGAATTTAATGCAGGCATCTACCCTTCCGCACAGTATCTGGTCAAAAAAACCATGGAGAAAATCAGGGACAAAGCATTTGAAGATATCGCCTATTTTGAACCGTTTTACCTCAAGGATTTTCACGGTGTAAAGAAAAAGAAATCCCAGGATCTGACATAATAAAATAGATAAGCAATTGAATTGATATCATAAAAAAAGCGAAGAATTTAATTCTTCGCTTTTTGTTTATTGTGGTTTTGCAGGAACCGAATTCATATCTGCAGGCTGCATTTGCTGATTCTTGTTTTGTCTCCTTCTCTGTGTATTATTGTTTCCATCTGTAGGCTGGATTGTTTGAGGATTGCTCATCTGCATATTTCCCTGGTTTTGGGGAACTCCTGTAGCATTGAACTGCTGACCCGGAACATTACTGCTCATGGCTCCGGGGTTCTTGGGTAATGAATTTCCTTTATTGTCTGTTGCCTGAAATGAGAGGTCCGTTTTCAGGTAATTCAGCATTTCCTTAGCTTTTTCTCCTTCAGGAGTTTTGGAATAATTTAAAGCAATCTGTTCCAGCTGAAGGATCATCACTTCTTTCCCACTCGATTTTCCGGAATTGAACGCATTCAACAAATACAGCTTCGGAACCAGTGCATCTTTCGGATATTTCTGAATGGTCTGTTCAATAATGTCTTTGCTCTCCCCGAATTTCTCGGATTCATACAAGGAAAATGCCTGTTTATACTGTGTTTCTACGTCTTCTGAAGATTTTACAAACGTACTACTCTTCGGGTTTCTTGCAAATTCTGCGTAGGAAGTATAAGGATAGTCTTTCAGTAAAATCTGCTTGGCTCTTTCGGCAACCTGGGGATTTTTAAGGTAATTCATGGCAAAAATTTCATACAGTGCCTGCAGCATTACTTTTTCTTCAGGCTTTACATCCACCAGGTCATACAGGGTCTTTGTGGCTAAAGGCGTATTCGTGAAATAATTCTGATACATCACCCCTAATCCTAATGAAGCAGTATCCCTATCCTTTTTCAACTGGTCCAGCTTGGCAAGATCCGTCGGGATCTGTTCAATATAGAAAGCAGGCTCGAAACGTCTTGGGTTCGGTGCTGCCGTAGTTCCCAGAGCATCATTTTTCATATCCTCAATCGTAGCCATTTTCTTTGATGAACGCCAGTTATCAACCAGGGCCCTTTCTCCCCAGGTCTGTTTAAAGGTCTGCGACCCTTTTGAAACCGTTCCTGTATTGGAAAAATAAAACCCTCTGTTGGAGACTCCGAAATCTTCGAAAGCATTTGAACTGTTGGCGAAAATTGAAGCGGCATTGTAATCTCCCCCGTCAAATCCTTTGCTTCGTTCCGCTCGTCTTCTTTCCAGTTCTTCTTTCTCTTCCTTTACTTTTATTTTAGCAATATATTTTGAGAAAAAATCGGTTTTCTGTTCCGGCGACATTTTAGCCAGATTCAGAATACTGTCATTTTTCTTGATCATGTAATAATTTTTAGAGATCTTTTTAATATAAACGGACTGGTCTGCCAAAAGAACCTTTGAAGGTTCATAAGTCATCACCGCTAAAGCAGAATCATAATATGCTCCCGCTCCGATATAATCATTTTTATCTAAATATCCTTTCCCGATTTCATAATATGCCAGTCCGCGGATCTGTCCGTCTGAAACTTTTTCTGCCAGGGATTTCCTGAAATATTCCTGGGCTTCGTCCTTTTTACCGGCTTTATTGGCCATAAGTCCTAACGCATAATAAAATTCATTCTTTCTGGAACCGTATGTCCCCTTGGTACTGATGTCTTCAAGGTATTTCCGTGCTCCGCTGTAATCTCCGTTTCCGTTGAACGTTTTGGCAATTTCAATCTGGGATTTTACCTCAAATTCAAAATCATTGGCATATTTGTAGGCAGCCATAAAGCTTTCCCTTGCTTTCTCATTTTGGTTGAGGTTTTCCAAAACCTGCCCTCTCAGGTAAGCAATCCGGCTTTTCAGCTTTCTGTTGCTGTTGAGTTCAAAAGCATTATCCAGCTCCCGTACGGCCTCTTCTTTCTTTCCTGCATCCAGAAGGGATTCAGAATAATAGATGCTCAACAGCTTTTCATATTGTTTGCTGATTTTTTCGCTTTTTAATTTCGAAAAAACTTCATGTGCTTTATGGTAATTTTTAATCTGGGCATAGGCTAAACCCTGATAAATTTTTGCCAGAGGGATTCTTTTGTCATCCTTCATATGGGTAAAGACATAGTTCAGGGCATCCAAGGCCTCCAGAGACTTGCCTCTGTAAATCCTGGCCTGCGCAAGGATCATGTACGCATCAAAAATTTGTTTGTTCCGTTCTTCACCGTGTTTGATCACAGAATATTTATTGATAGCCTTTAATGCTTTTGCTTCTGCGATTTCCAGGGTTGTAGCTCCTTTCTGGTCCATTTGGTTCGGGTCTGTTCCTGTACCGCCGCCCAGGCCACCGGACATGGCTGGGTTTCCGGGCATTCCTGAAGGCATTCCGGGCATCCCGCCTCTGCCGTTGCTGCTTTGCTGCGGCCTGTTGACTTCCGCCATTTTCATGGAGTTTTCTGCAAAAGCTGAAGACTGTCCCAGGTCACTTCCCAAAGGCTGGTCTTCATAGGTAAGAATAGGGATAAAAGGCGCATAAAAATTGTCCTTATGTGCTTTGTCCCGGGTTTCAAATTCATTATTCAATGCATCTTTGGCATTAAATAAAGTATTGTAGTATGTAGTAAACCCTTTCATGAACTTAGATCGCTGCTCCGGCTTCTTGGTTCTGGTAGAACAGGAAGCAACAATACAGAGTATCAGAAGGAATAAGATATTCTTTTTCATTATTTAATATAACTCGCTAATATACTTTTTATTATAAGCAGTTTGATGATTTTGTAAAAATAATAAAATTTTACAGGGAAACTGATTATATTTCTTTCAGAATTTTGTAAACCAAATGGGTCGGAAGCCCCATAATGGTATAAAAACTTCCGTTTATTTTACTGATTTTTGCCATTCCGAGCCATTCCTGGATCCCGTAGCTTCCCGCCTTATCAAAAGGCCGGTAATGCTCGATGTAATATTGAATTTCATCATCTGTAATGGTGCTGAATTCTACATCCGCCACATCAGTCTGCGTAATGCTGTGATTTAATGTTTTAATGGTAATCCCCGTATAGACCTGATGGGTTTTTCCGGAAAGCAGCTTCAGTATGTTCCTGGCATCCTCTTCATCCTTCGGTTTCCCGAGAAATTGATTATCAATCGCTACCACGGTATCTGCCGTTAACAGGACTTCGTCTCCTTCCAGTTCCCGGAAGGCTTTTGATTTCAATTCAGAGAGATAAGCTGCAGACTCCCCTGCTGTAATATGCGCGGGAACAATCTCTTCACAATCAATTTTCACCACTTCAAACTCAAACCCTAAACTGGATAACAGCTCTTTTCTCCTGGGAGACTGTGAGGCTAACAATAATTTCATTTTCAAATAATTATACTGATTGTGTATTGTCATCATGCCAGTTTCCCTGCACTTTCATCACCTGTTCGATAACATCGCGTACGGCCCCGCTTCCCCCCTTTTTTGGTGAAATATAGGTGGCAATTTCCTTGATTTCAGGAACGGCATTTTCCGGGCAGGCTGCAACTGCAGAATGTTTCATGATATGAAGATCCGGAATATCATCGCCCATCGTTAAAATCTCTTCATTGGCAAGATTGTATTTCGCTTTAAAATCTTCGAAATCAATCATCTTATCAGGAGATTTAGGATAATAGTCCTCAATTCCCAGATAATTGATCCTGTGTTTTACCATGTCATCATTTCCTCCGGTAATAACCCCGATCAGGTAATTGTTTTTCAAAGCCTTCACTACAGCATAGCCATCCAGCACATTCATTACCCGGCACATATTTCCTCCGGGAAGAAGGTAAACGCTTCCGTCGGTAAAAACACCGTCTACATCAAATACAAATGCTTTTATATTTTTTAGTTTCTCTTTATAGCTCATACATTTTTTGAATAGAATGATTCATTGTTTTATAAATCTCTAGGCTTTCATCCTTCAGTAACTGCTCATGCATTTCCAGAATCCTTTTATCGTTTCTTACGGCTGGACCGGTTTGTGCAGATTTCGGTTCAATTTCATAAATTTTCCGGACGGTTTCACCAATCAGCGGTAAAAAATAATCAAACGGGATCTCCTGGGAATCTGAAATTTCTTTTGCCCTTGAGAAAAGGTGGTTCACAAAATTACAGGCAAAAACTGCAGTCAGATGGATGTATTTTCTTTTTTCATACGTACTTTCCATCACATTTTCAGAAATTGCAGAAGCAAGATCAGATAAAATCTTCATATCCTCTCTGTTTTCAGCCTCAATAAAAAATGGAATATGCTGGTAATCCAGCTTTTTTAATTTTGAAAAAGTCTGTAACGGATACAGGCTCGATTTCCTGTACTCCCCTGCTAAAATATCTGTTGGGAGAGAACCTGAAGTGTGTGCCACAAGACAGTTTTTTTTAGTAATGAGCCGGGAAACATCTCTCACGGAATGATCACTGACGCAGATAATATATAAGTCTGCGTCACTGAGTTTTTTAGTTGAACAAGGGATCCGCAGTTCCCCGGAAATTTTTTCCAGTTCCTGTTCATTCCTGCCGAAAATCTGGGCTACAGGAACAGCGTTGAGTACAAAAGCTTTAGCCAGATGATATGCGACATTTCCGGAACCGATGATTACAGTTTGCATGGAACAAAGATAAGGTTTTCGCTTCAGTTTCAGAAAGAAGTTAACGAAGCAGAATATGAAAGTTGTTTGTCTGAGATGATAGGTGTATGGCAGTATATAATTTCTAACCTAATAAAAAGAAGAAATTTAAATTATGGTTTTTATCTTAATTCAATATGGGTTAAGCTTTGATTTTTAAGCAAATGCCGGTAATGAACCTAATCCGGTGATTTATTTTTAGTTATTTTGAGTGGAGTAATGTGAGGAAGAACAGGATATTTCTTATATTTAGCTCATCTATTGGACTAAAAGTTGAATATCTCATTTAACTTTCAATAATTTTTGTAATCCAAAACAATGAAAGCATCTTATGAAGATTAAGGACGCGGAAATTATTTCGTTGATGCAAAACCCACGGACTCAGGAAAAAGGAGTCCGCGCTCTGATGGATGCTTATCAAAGCAGATTGTATTGGCACATAAGACGGATTATTGTGGATGGGGATCTTGCTCAGGATACTTTGCAGGAAACCTTCATTAAAGCTTATCAGAATTTTCATCAGTTTAAGAATGACAGTCAGCTGTACACCTGGCTGTACAGGATTGCAACCAACGAGGCATTACAGCAGATCAATAAGCTGAAAAGGATGCAGAAAACAGATGAAGACCCGGAATATTACATGCAGAACCTGGTCGCGGATAACACGGAAGGAGATGCAGAAGAGATACAGATCTTACTACAGAACGCCATACAAAGCCTGCCGGAAAAGCAGAAACTGGTATTTATGATGCGGTATTATGATGACCTGCCTTATGAAGAAATATCTAAAATTGTAGATATGTCTGTAGGCACCCTGAAGACAAATTATCATTATGCCAAACAAAAAATAGAAGAACATATTAAAGAAAATTTCGAAAGGTAATTTTTGAAAAAAAGGAAATGAAAGATTTTGATATAGAAAAACTGGAGCGCAAAAACATTTACCGGATGCCTGATTATATGTTTGAAAACATTCAGGAGAAAGTAATGAATGATGTGAAGGCCAATAAAAAAGCGCCGATAATCAAACTGAACTGGGCATATGCCGCAGCGGCATCACTGGCATTGATTTTTGGAGCGACTTTTGTTTTCAATTCCTATAATGAAACATCAGAAGGTTCTAAAGGCACCAAAACCGCTTATGTTGCCGATAATACGGAAAAGAAAACAGAAAGCCAGATCGCTTACGAAACATTGAAATCTGATTTAACTTCTGTAGAAAGTAATAATCAAACAAATGAAAGCGGACAGAGTAAAAGGTCTTTAGCAAAAGAAAATAAAACAGAAAAGGCCTCAACAGGTACAAAAGCCCGGACGGCAAAGCCTGTGTCAAAAGAAAATGAAGCTCAGATGAATGCCTTCCTGGATTCCTTCACAAATTCTGAAATTTCAGAATTGGCAAGTAATTCCACACAGGATGTTTATTTGGATTTATATAATTAATAGGATGATGAAAAAGATATTATTTACGCTTTTTATAATGTATGCTTTTGGTCTGAATGCCCAGAAAACGGATTATGACTGGAAGAAAATGAATCCTAAACAGAGAAAGGAAGTGATTAATAATCTTTCTCCCGAAGAAAGGAAAGCACTTCTTAACGAGTTCAGGAATAATATGGTGATGGACAATCTGAATTTAGATCCGAGCGATAAAAAGGAATTTACGGATATCTATAATGAATATCTGGAAAGCCAGAAGCAGATTAAAAGCCAGTTTAACTCCAATTTCGATGCGGAAACAATGTCTGATGAAGAGGCGAAAGCCAAGCTGCAGCAGAGTTTTGAAGTAGGGCAGAAGCTGTTAGATAATAGAAAAAAATATGCTGATAAGATGCAGCAGATTATTCCTTGCCAGAAGGTCTTGAAGCTGTTTCAGTCTGAGGGGATGATGAGAGAGAAAATGAATGAAAGAAAACCCCGCGGAAATGATAACGCTGCGAAACAGAGGCAAAACCCATAATAGTTTATTTTTTTAATGTTGGACGACCCTTACAATTTATTTGTAAGGGTCGTTTAATTTTAAAACTAATGCTTAGTTTTGAGGAAATTAAAAGATATGAAAAAGATCTTCTTCCTGGTTTTATTTTCAGCTTTTGCATCTGCACAGAAAACTCAGCTCATAGAACTTAGAAACAGTATAAAAGACAGAAACCATCTGGCTAAATCCCTTACATTAATTGATTTGAGAGAAGATAAAAATATAGGAACAGTCTCTCACAGAAAAGAACCGTATGAACTGAAATTTGAAAGTGAGGATCTCGGAAAATTATTTGCAGAATGGTTTTCAGCAGATAATAAAGAGCAGGGGAGCACTGAATATTTTCTTATGCTGGAAGATTTAAAAGCGATTGATATCCCGACCGAAAGAACAGTTATGGCACATCTGGAAATGAAGATGGCTACTTTTTTAAAGAGAAACAATAAATATTATTTTTTAAAAAAATCAAAGGTTTCAAAAGATTATGAGCCGAAAAACCATGCTTACGTCACCAGAGTAATGGCTGCAGGAATCTCAGCGCAGATTGCCAACATAGTTAAGGATTCTTATGACGAAAAAGGGCTGAATGTTCCCATTTCTGAAACAGAGCTTGAAAACTATGAAAAAATAATATCAGAAAGGCTGCCGGCTTACAGCGGGTCTTTTACAGATGGTGTTTATACAGATTACAAATCATTTGCAGAACAGAAACCGGATAAAGAACTTGTGGTAAGAAAGAATACAGAAGGCAGGATTAAAGGGGTAAAAAGAACTGACGGTTATGATAATTTTAAAAGAGACATTTTCGCCGTAGTGGATAATGGGATTGCCTATAAAAGGACCCCGACAACCCTGATAGAACTTGAAAAGGACAATGAAGGGTATTTTATAACAGCATCAGCAGAAGAGATTTTTCCTCCTGACAATACACTTCTCATTGCAGGTACATCAAATGCAGGTGCAATCGGAGGCCTGGTGGCAGCCGTGATAGATATTACCGCAGCAAAAATCCGCAGACAGAATGCAAAATATTACCGGATAGGAATCGACGCGCTTACCGGCGAGTATATTTTACCTGAAGGTTTCAGCAAATCCAGATAATTGTTAAGGCCGGGCGTTTCTGGCAGTCTCCTAATTTAAAACTAATGCTTAATTTTGCGGGAAATTTTAACGATGAGAAATATTATTTTCTTTTTAATGTTTTCGCTTTCGCTGGTTGCACAGAAGGTAGATTATATTAATTTAGACCAGAACATTAAAGATAAAAGGGGACTCACAAAATCGCTGACTTTAATCGATACCAGGGAAACCGGGGAAATTGGCATCCTTTCACCAAAAGGGCAACCGATAGAAGTGAAACTGGCCAATGAAAATTTAAAGGATCATATTGAAAACTGGTTTAACAGGGATAATAAAGACAGGGGGAGCAACGATATTGTCCTGATGCTTGAAGACTTAAAGATATACAATGAACAGGATGAAGGGGAGAAACATCCTTATGCGAAAGCCAGATTGAAAATTTCCAGCTTTATTAAAAGAAACGACCGGTACTATTTTATCAACCGTTTTGATAATGTAATCGTTTCTGATCCTAAAAGGACTGTGAGTGCACCCAATTATCTTGCCCTGCAGATCTCGGATATTATTACTGAGTTCATTAAGACTTCTTATTTATCTTCTGTTTCCGGTAATTCTATTCCTGAAAATGAAATCCGCAATTATGATAACTATCTTAAAAAGAATTACAGTGCATTCAACTTGGAGCTGAAGGATGGTGTTTATAAAAGCTTCAGGCATTTTTATTATCAGGAACCCGATACAGGCTACTTTGCAGATAAAGATAAAAAAGGGAATGTAACGGGAATAAAAAATACAGAAGGGCAGTCTGCAGCATTATCTGATATGTATTGTTATGTTGACAGCGGAAAAGCATACAGGGTTACACCTTCAGGCTTTGCTGAAATGCATAAAGATGCAAAAGGATTCTACATTGTTTCTTCCAGGAAAAAACTGTTAAGCAACAGCAATACTTCTGACGGCATTATTATCGGAGCCATTGCAGCGGGTGGTATCGGAGCTCTGGTAGGAGGAATAATTCATTCTGAACTTAATAAAGGCAACGTAAACGGATTCGGCTACAGGTCTCCGACAGAAATGAACATTTACATTGATGCTTTATCGGGAGCATACGTTTTTGAGAAATAAATTCAGAGTTTTATAAAATTTAAAAATTATTAATGAAAAAAATTATTTTCTTTTTACTGCTTTCAGCATCAATGGCTGCACAGAAAGTGGAGCTTATCAAGTTGAACCAGAATATCAAAGATAAATTCTCACGGACGAAATCGCTTACGGTAATTGATAACAGGACAGACAAAAATCTGGGGACAGTAACCTATAAAGAAGAGCCTGTCCAGATAAAATTTACCAATGAAGATGTAAAAAATTATATCGAATCCTGGTTTGCAGCGGATAATAAAACCAGGGGAAATAATGACATTGCCTTATTGCTGGAAGAAATTACCATTAATGATTTCAAAGAGACAGGGATGGTAAAAGCGAAAGTAAAGATCAGCAGTTTTATCAACAGGAACGGGAAATATTATTTTATTAACCGGTACAACAATACACTGGATTTCAATTCCAAGGTTACGCCTAATATTCCCAAAGCCGTTTCTTCTACAGTTTCAGCCATTTTTTCTACTTTAATCAATGATTCCTATTCCCATATTGCTTTAAGTACGCCGGTACCTGAAGCTGAACTTGCTAATTATGAACCCATTGTAAGTAAAAATATTAAATATCTGAATGCAGCCGAACTTACTGCAGGAGTTTATACGGACTTCAGGTCGTTTTCTTTACAGAAACCTCAGGAAGGATATTATGTAGATAAAAATAAGAAAGGCAGGGTGACAGGTATTAAGAACAGGGAGAACCTTATGGTTTCAGGAGAAGAAATATTCGGATATGTAGAAGACGGAAAAGCATATCGCCTGACACCGGCAGGATTTCTGGAGATGGAAAAAGACGGAAAAGGATATTATGTGGTGTCTTCAAGATTAGAATTATTCCCGCCGCAAAACAACAATGGAGTAATGATCGGAGCGATGATGGGAGGAATGGTTGGTGCACTTATCGGTGCCGCTATTGATTCTTCAGGATCCGCCAGAAGAAGTTCCAATGCTGAACTGTCTAATATTTATATTGATCCGCTTACAGGAGAATATACTTTTTAAAATCAGATCATAATTTACTATTTTAACATATTCCGGAATTGTAGTAATCTGAATGATAGAAAATACAAGAGAGACATTTTTGTCTCTCTTGTATTTTATTTTTTATCCGTAGAATAGGAATAAGGAAAATCCTTTTCATCAGTTCTCCGGTTTTTATCAGGCTTATTATCCATATCAAATTTTAAGATTCCTCCTTTCATTAATTCAGAATGGCTCAACCAGTTTTTAGAGTAGGCTTTTCCGTTCAGCTTCAGTGCTTTTACATAACGGTTTTCGCTGCTGTTATTCTCAGCTTTAATCTCAATTTTTTTACCGTTTTCCAGATGAAGGATTGCTTTTTTAAACAAAGGTGCTCCCAGAACATACTGGTCTGTTGCCGGCGTAACCGGGTAAAAACCCAGTGCAGAAAAAATATACCATGCAGAAGTCTGCCCGTTGTCTTCATCACCACAATATCCGTCCGGAGTAGGCTGATACAGGCGGTTCATCGTTTCGCGGACCCAATACTGCGTTTTCCATGGTTCTCCCGAATAATTGTACAGATAAATGATATGCTGTGCCGGCTGGTTTCCGTGCGCGTACTGTCCCATGTCTGCATTCACCATTTCCTGGATTTCATGAATGGTGGAGCCGTAATAGCTGTTATCAAAAACAGGAGGCAGTTCAAAAATCTGATCCAGTTTTTTTGAAAACTCTTTTCTTCCGCCCATGAGCTTTGCCAAGCCTTCAATATCCTGGAAAACCGACCATGTATAATGCCAGGAATTTCCTTCCGTAAATGCATCGCCCCATTTAAAAGGATTGAATGGTGCCTGAAAACTCCCGTCCTGATTTCTTCCACGGGCTAATTTTGCTTCCGGATCAATAACTTTCTGGAAATTTTGGGAACGTCTGTAATATTCTTTCCATTCAGATTCGGGTTTTCCGAGTGCTTTCCCCAATTGGGCAATCGCGAAATCATCGTAAGCATATTCCAATGTGCGCGCAGCATTTTCATTGATTTTCACATCATAAGGAACGTAACCCAGCTTTTTATAATATTCAATTCCCAGCCGTCCCGTTGCCTGAGGGCCTTCATTATTGGCTCCGTGAAGCAATGCCTGGTACAGTGTTTCAATATCATAGCCCCGCAGGCCCTTAAGATAGGCATCGGCTACTACAGAAGCAGAATTGTTTCCGATCATAATATCAGAATAGGAGGGGCTTGACCATTCCGGCAGCCAGCCACCTTCTTTGTAATCATTGATTAAGCCTTTCTGCATTTCGACATTGATGTCCGGATAAACCAAGTTAAGGAAAGGATAGAGCGCCCTGAACGTATCCCAGAAACCGGTTCCTGCAAAGCGGTATCCCGCCTCTGTTTTACCTGAATACGGGCTGTAATGGACGACTTCTCCGGTTTTGTTTATCTCATACATTTTATGCGGGAAGCAAAGCATTCTGTACAGGCAGGAATAAAAAGTCCGCATCTGGTCAATGGTGCCGCCTGCCACTTCAACCCGTTTTAATTTTTCATTCCATGCTGCTTTTGCTTTTTTAAATGTATCATCAAATGAATCTTTATTCAGTTCCCGCTGTAAATTTAATTCTGCCTGTTCCGGGCTGATGAAAGAAGAAGCAATTCTTAAATTCACTTTTTCACCTTTCTCAGTGGCAAAGCCGACAACAGCCCCGCAGTGATCTCCGGTAATTTCCAACGCATCTTTCACAAAGTCTTTGTCTTTCCAGGTGGAATATTTCTTGAAAGGCTTATCAGCATAAATCACAAAATAATTCTTAAAGCCCACCAGCTTTCCACGGGAATATTTTGTTGAATAGCCCGTGATTTTATTCTGGGACGGGATAATGGTAATGCCCGAACCTTTATCAAATGCATCAACAACAAACCAGGAATCAGGAGAATCAGGATAGGTCAGGCGCATCTGGGCCGCTCTTTCAGTCGGGGTAATTTCCGCTGTTATATTATGGTCGGCCAGGTAAACACTATAATAATAAGGTTTTGAAACCTCGGATTTATGGGAAAACCAGCTTGCCCGTTCATCTTCACTGAACCGCATTTTTCCTGTTACCGGCATAATGGAAAACATGCCGTAATCATTCATCCAGGGAGAAGGCTGGTGCGTTTGTTTGATCCCGCGGATTTTATCGGTATCATACGTATATTGCCAACCGTTTCCGTTCTTTCCGGTTTGTGGTGTCCAGAGATTCATCCCGTGAGGAACCGCAACGGCAGGATATGTATTCCCATTGGAGAGGGAAGGCTTCGAAAGGGTACCGATTAACGGGTTGACAAATTCTTCAGGATTTTCCGGTGCTTTTTCCACCCACTGCGACTTCAGGTGAGTCAGTGATATGATTAGAAGGAGTAAAAGAACTTTTTTCATACGTAAAAGTAGATTTTGGCTTTCTGTAAAGTTTTTCAATGTGAAAAGTTAAAAATTTTATTTAGAATAGAAGTGTACTTTGATTTCCCAAAATATACAATCTGTCATTCTGAATAACTTTAACAATAAGAATTCCCCTCCTCTGGAGAAAATTCTTTAGAATTTTTGACGGGGTGGTTTTAACAAGTGAATTTTGCTTCGCAAGTGAATAATCAATTGTCAATTATATAAAACTCACAATTCACTTTGTACTGCCGCACCCCTGGCCGCAATAGAAACGGTTACCCCACAGCAAGGATGGGTTAAGCTCCGGCGCGAGGCGTAAAAGTGGATAGCGGGAAACAGCTTCTGAATTTAATTTTTACCCGATAAAATAAGAATCAGAAATTCTCTTGCATTTTCTTATCTTTGCCAATTACAAGGTTCTTAAATGAAAAACATACGAAATTTTTGCATAATCGCCCATATTGACCACGGTAAAAGTACTTTGGCAGACCGCCTGTTGGAATATACCAATACGGTAACCCAAAGAGAACTGCAGTCTCAGACACTGGATGATATGGATCTGGAAAAAGAACGCGGGATTACCATCAAATCCCATGCGATCCAGATGGATTATGAATACAAAGGAGAAAAATATATCCTAAACCTGATTGATACCCCGGGACACGTAGATTTCTCTTACGAGGTTTCCCGTTCCATTGCAGCCTGTGAAGGCGCGCTTCTTATTGTAGATGCGGCACAGAGCATTCAGGCGCAAACCATCAGTAATTTATATCTGGCATTGGAAAACGATCTGGAAATTATTCCGATTCTTAATAAAATCGATCTTCCTTCTGCAAATCCGGAAGAAGTTACCGACGAAATCGTTGGTCTTTTAGGATGCAAACCGGAAGATGTGCTCAGGGTTTCCGGTAAAACAGGAGAGGGCGTTCATGATCTGTTAGAGCAGATTGTAAACAGGATTCCGGCTCCGGTAGGAAATCCCGACGGTCCGTTACAGGCTCTGATCTTTGACTCGGTCTATAACCCTTTCAGAGGAATTGAAGCTTATTTTAAAGTGGTAAACGGAAGTATTTCTAAAAACGAAAAGATTAAATTCTTCGCAACAGGAAAAGAATACGGGGCAGATGAAGTAGGTACGCTTAAATTAAAGCAGGTTCCGAAAAAGAAGATTGAATGCGGAGATGTAGGCTACATTATTTCCGGGATTAAGGATGCGAGAGAAGTAAAAGTAGGAGATACCATTACTTCATTTGAAAACCCAGCTACCGAAGCAATTGACGGATTTGAAGAAGTGAAGCCGATGGTTTTCGCCGGGATTTACCCGATTGATTCTGAAGATTTCGAAGAGCTGAGGTTCTCTCTGGAAAAGCTGAGGCTAAATGATGCTTCCCTTGTTTTTGAGCCGGAAAGTTCTGCTGCCCTCGGTTTTGGGTTCCGTTGCGGATTCCTGGGAATGCTTCACATGGAAATTGTGCAGGAACGTCTTGACAGGGAGTTTAATATGAATGTTATTACCACGGTGCCCAACGTTTCATACCACGGATATTCAAAAAGAGAGCCTGACACCACAATTTTGATCAACAACCCATCTGAAATGATTGACCCGAATCTTTTAGACAGAGTGGAAGAGCCTTACATTAAAGCATCTATTATTACCAAATCTGATTTCGTAGGTGCCGTAATGACGCTTTGTATCGAGAAAAGAGGTGAGATTGTCAACCAGAGTTATTTAACGGCAGACAGGGTAGAATTAACATTCAATATGCCTCTGGCAGAAGTGGTCTTCGACTTTTATGACCGCCTTAAATCAATCTCCAAAGGATATGCCTCATTTGATTATTCACCGATCGGGATGCGTTCTTCCAAACTGGTAAA
Organism: Chryseobacterium sp. Leaf201; assembly: GCF_001421435.1. Classification (GTDB taxonomy): domain Bacteria; phylum Bacteroidota; class Bacteroidia; order Flavobacteriales; family Weeksellaceae; genus Chryseobacterium. The sequence continues at coordinate 29,034 of NZ_LMKA01000001.1, read as the reverse complement.
AATGGATATCCTGATTAATGGGGATATGGTAGATGCATTATCTTCACTGATCCACGACAGCAATGCCTATTATATCGGTAAGAAAATGTGTGAAAAGCTCCGTGAGCTGATCCCGAGACAGCAGTTTGATATTGCAGTTCAGGCAGCACTGGGGGCCAAAGTAATCGCCAGGGAAACCATCAAGGCATTAAGAAAAGACGTTACCGCAAAATGTTACGGAGGAGATATTTCCAGAAAACGTAAACTTTTGGAAAAGCAGAAAGAAGGTAAAAAGAAAATGAAGCAGATTGGTAGGGTAGAAGTCCCTCAATCGGCATTCATGGCTGTATTAAAGCTGAATGATTAAAAATATAAACCGCTTCACTGAAGCGGTTTTTTTATGTTTATGATCCTAATTATTTTTTAAACAGAATCTAAGTCGTAATTTTGTGTATTCACAACGCAAATTAAGACAATGAAGCCTTCAAAGAAATTACAGGATATAAAAGTAGCGGTAGATGCCGTAATTTTCGGATATTTTGATAAAAAGGATTTACAGATCCTGCTGATCAAAAGGAAAATTGATCCTTTCAAAGGAGGATGGGCCCTTCCTGGAGGCCTGGTTCTGGATGATGAAAACCTGGATGATGCCGTAAAAAGAGAACTGCATGAAGAAGCCGGCATAAAACCCGATTTTCTGGAGCAGCTGTATACCTTTGGCAATGTGGGCCGGGATCCGCGGAACCGTGTGGTTTCCGTAGCGTACCTGGGCCTTGTGAATCCTTCCTATCACGAACTGTTTGCCGATTCAGATGCTGATGATGCCCAGTGGTTCAGTGTCAATCAGCTTCCCAAGCTGGCTTTTGATCACCAGTCTATTATTGATATTGCCCTGAAAAGGCTCCGCACAAAAATCCAGTACCAGCCGATCGGCTTTAACCTCCTTAATGAGGAATTTCCGTTTTCAGACCTGGAAAACCTTTACAAAACCATCATCGGACAGGAAATCGACCGCCGGAATTTCCGTAAGAAAATCATGAGTTACGGGCTTCTGAATGAGACGGCAAATGTTAAAAAAGAAGGCAGCGGGAGACCCGGAAAACTGTTCACCTTCAATCAGGATAAATATAAAGAGCTTGAAGAAGCCGGTTTCTACTTCGAGATCAAATAAATTTTTACTACTGAAAATCAATACTTTAATTTTATTAGCGTAAAATAAACACAAATAGATTTGGCTGATAAAAATATATTCTTTTAAATTTGTGTAAAAATAACGCAATGTGAAATATATACTACAGGATATTATTGAACGGTTCCGAAACAGAGAAAAACTGCCGTTTCTTTTCTTTTGGGGACATACCGTAAAGGATGAGGTGACAAAAGCCTGCTTCAGCCAGTGGTTCCCGGCGGCGTTTGAAGAAAATGGAACTATTTACAAAACTGCAGAACATTACATGATGGCAGGAAAAGCAGAATTGTTTGATGATCATGAAACTTTAAAGGAAATCATACATGCGGAATCTCCCAATCAGGTAAAAAGCCTGGGAAGAAAAGTTAAGAATTTTGATCCTCAGCTTTGGGACAGGCACAAATATCAAATTGTAAAGCAGGGAAACCTTCTGAAGTTCTCACAGCATCAGTCTTTGAAAACATTTCTTCTGTCAACGGAGGATAAGATTTTGGTAGAAGCCAGTCCGTATGATACCGTTTGGGGAATCGGGATGCCTGAGACAGATCCAAGAGCAGAAAACCCATTGCAGTGGAATGGTGAGAATCTTTTAGGATTTGCATTAATGGAAGTCAGGGATGAATTGAAAGGATAGAAGCACAATACATAACCAAACACACAATTATTCAGTATGGAAAAGACAGAACTGCACCCACAAATCTTTCTGATCGAAGATTTTCTTACGCCTCAGGAATGTGATCATTACATTGAATTGACACATGGGCAGGTTTTTGAGGAAGCCAAAATCAATATGCACGGCCGGCAGCTGATGAATAAAGGGGTCCGGGATAATGAGAGGCTGATAGTTTTTGATGCAAACTTAGCGGAAACACTTTTCAGAAAAGCATCTGAATTTCTTCCGCAGCAGCACGAAGATTACAGGATTCTGGATTTCAATGAAATGTTCAGGATTTATAAATATTCTCCGGGACAGAGATTTAAGATGCACCGTGACGGAAGTTATATCAGAAATGAATATGAGAAGAGTTTTTATACCTTTATGATCTATTTGAACGATGATTTTGAAGGCGGGGAAACAGAATTTGAAAACCTGTTCACAGTAGCTCCGAAGAAAGGATCTGCATTGGTTTTCTACCATCCGTTAAGACACGAAGGAAAAACGCTGATCAGCGGATTAAAGTACGTATTGAGAACAGACGTAATGTACAGTAGAGTATAATCTGTTTAAATACAGGTAAAATTATGTCATTTTCAATTAGCGTAAATATAACACAAATAGTAACTTAAAACCTAAAGCTATGTTCGGTTTCAGACACATCAAATTCGATTCAATGACCTACGTGATTCATTTCAGCAACGGGAAAATCGTCAAAGAAGGAAGAGGCTTGTCTTTCTTTTACTTCGCGCCGGATTCTTCCATTGTTGCGATTCCGATGGGGAGCAATGACCTGCCGTTTATTTTTAATGAAAACACGCTGGATTATCAGACAGTAAAAATCCAGGGACAGATCAGCTATAAAATTACTGATCCGAAGGCACTTTCCAATACGCTGGACTTTACCGTAAATGAGGCAGGGGTATATAAGAAAAATGATATGGAAAAGCTGAACCAGAGGATCATCAACCTGGCACAGACTTCCACCTCTTCTTTTATCCATGAGCTGAGTTTAAAAGATGCCATCCGTTCTGCAAAGCAGATCGAAGCCAACATTCTGGAAGGGCTGATGGCTTCGGAAGCCGTAAAAACCATGGGCATCGAAATTATGGGAGCCAATATCCTGGCGGTTCAGACCACTCCTGAAATGGCAAGGGCGCTGGAAACCGAAACAAGGGAAAAGCTCCAGCAGCAGGCTGACGAAGCCATTTATGAAAGAAGGAATTTTGCTGTGGAACAGGAAAGGAAAATCAAGGAATCCGAACTGAATACCGAAATTGCCGTAGAGGAAAAGCAAAAGCAGATTGAAGAAAAAAGGATGGAGACCGAAGTGCAGCAGGAAGAAAACAACAGGATCCTCCGGGAAATGAAAATTGTTGCCGATATCTCTGTTGAAAGCCAAAGAAAACAGCTGATTGAACAGAAAACGGAAAATGACAGGAAGGAAGCAGAAACCCAGGGATATATTCTGGAAACGTCTCTTAAACCGTATAAAGAAATCGACTGGAAAATACTGAATGCTTTAAGCGGAAAACAGGATGCAAAAAACAACATCGCCTTAGCCTTCAGGGAACTGGCTGAAAATGCAGGGAAAATAGGCAACCTTAACATCAGCCCTGACCTTTTGGAAACTATTCTGAAACACTAAGGAGAAAAAAGAGGCCGGAAACAATGGGTCGTTGAATTAAAAAGAAGAGTCATGAAAATAGAATATGCCATTATCATTAAAAACAAAACCAGGCTTGAATCTCTTACCGAACGCTTCAATACCAAAGCGCAGGCTCGGTTTTATATTGAAAGTTCAGGAGGGAATTTCCAGGAATACATTGATGAACATGAACAGTTCTGCCGTTCGTTTCTTGAAATTCAGACCGGACTTTCCAAAGTGATTAAAAATAAAGTGGTTGAAAGAGAGTTTGTGCCTTCCTATATTTTTTCTGATAATAACCTGATTGTTGTCGTCGGGCAGGACGGATTGGTGGCCAATGTTGCCAAATATTCCAGGCATATCCCGATAATCGCCATCAATCCTGATGAAAAAAGGTATGATGGTGTCCTGCTCCCCTTCACCGTAAAAAACTTTATGAAAGGAGTGTATTCTGTTGTCAACGAAAATTTTAGTTCAAAGAGGATGCGGTTTGCTGAAGCTGTACTTAATGACGGACAAAAACTATTAGCGGTAAATGACCTGTTCATCGGGATTTCCTCTCATGCTTCGGCAAGGTACAGGATCACGCTGAACGGAAAAGAAGAAACCCACTCTTCCAGCGGGATTATTGTCTCTACAAAGACGGGAAGTACAGGCTGGCTAAGTTCCATTTTTAATATGGTGTCCGGAATTTCAGGCATCACCAATCCCGGATATCCGGAGCTGAATGAAGATGACCTGTATTTTGCGGTAAGGGAACCTTTCAAAAGCATCCGGACACAAACTGGAATCTGCGGCGGTATGCTGAAAAAAGGCAGCACGCTGGTCATAGAATCGTTAATGCCGAATAATGGTTTTATATTTAGTGACGGAATTGAACAGGACTTCCTGCAGTTCAACAGCGGTGCCACAGCAGAAATAAAGCTTTCCGAAGAGGAAGCGGTTTTGGTAATATAAAAATAATAACCATGAAAACGATTACATATTTAAAAGGTGATGCAACAAACCCTCAGGTTGAAGGAAATAAAATCATTACTCATATTTGCAATAATATCGGAGGCTGGGGAAAAGGTTTCGTTTTAGCCATTTCGAAAAGGTGGAAAAAACCGGAAAGTGAATACAGAAAATGGTCTGAATGCAGGTATTCATATGCCAAGGATCGGCTGCGGTTTGGCAGGAGGAAAGTGGGAAGAAATCGAGCCTATTATCGAAAGGACATTATTAAGCAATAATGTGGAAGTATATGTTTATGATTTTGAATAAATAAAATAAAATTAAACCATGAAAACAATAACACTATACAGGCCGGTAGGCGAAAAGGAAATGATGCTTATTATTGCAGGCCATTACAGAAAATTTCCTCCGAGACTGGAGTGGCAGCCTATTTTCTATCCCGTTCTGGATGAAGACTATGCTTCCGAAATTGCTGAAAAATGGAACACCCGTGATGAAGCAGGAAATTATCTCGGTTTTGTAACCAGATTTGAAGTATTGAAAGATGAAACAGATAAATACCAGGTGCAGAATGTCGGAGCAAGGAATCATAATGAACTCTGGGTTCCTTCAGAAGAGCTGGAAGCTTTCAATCAGGCCATTGTGGGAAGTATTGAAGTGGTTAAAGTATTCATAGGGAAAGAATTTAAAAAGCCTTCCGATACTGAGATCGAAAATTTATTATTAAACATTAAAAAGTTAACAATGACAAATAAAGGAATGGCAAAAGATACATTAGACATCTTAGCCAAGAAATATTATATAAACGAAAACAACGAAAAAATAAATATAGAAAACGAACTGGAAATCTCTAAAAAAGAAACCGTATTGTTTTCATCTGAAGAACTTTCGGAAATGAAGAAAAATGAACTTCCGAAAGCCGATTTTGAAACAACATTTGAAACTTGGAACTGCAGTTCATTAAAAGCAATTTTAAAATTAGCCGAAGAAGAAAATCAGGAAAAATTAATGTGTCTGAATTTCGCATCAGCAAAAAATCCGGGCGGTGGTTTTATTAATGGCGCGGAAGCACAGGAAGAAAGCCTGGCAAGGACTTCAGGATTGTACGAATCATTGCTTAAAGGCTGGACATATTATGAAACCCATCGGGCAATGGAGTCCTGCTTCTACACCGATACAATGATTTATAGCCCGAAAGTTCCGGTTTTCAGGAAAGACAAAGGAGAACTTCTGGCAAAACCTGTTCTGTGCAATTTCATTACTTCTCCGGCAGTAAATGCAGGTGTGGTAAAACGCCAGGAACCGGAAAGAGTGAGTGAGATTTTCGGAGCAATGGATGTGAGAATTGATAAAATGCTGTCTTTAGCTTTACATCAAGGAAACGAAACATTGATTTTAGGAGCTTGGGGATGTGGAGTTTTTAAAAATGATCCAAAAGAAATTGCTGAATTATTCAAGAAACACCTTCAAGGGAACTATAAAAATAAATTTAAAAGGGTGGTTTTTGCAGTTTTGACGAAGAAAGAGGAAATGATAAAACCTTTTGAAGAAATACAATGAAAGTTACAAGAGAAGAAGCCACTGTAGAAATTTTAGAACTACTTTTAAAATTAAGGCATCTATTAGAAAATACAGATTATTATATTCAGTACCCGGAAAGGTTACTGCCATCTATACAGGTGAGATATAAAAGGGTTTTTGCATATTTCGCATGTTTGAACATCCCGATAAAAGATATCAGAGATTTTTACAATCTGGAGTTTATTGCTGATTTTAAAGATTACCGATTCTCAGAAGAAGTTATTGATACAGTAAACTCTGGAATTGAAAACTTTTATAAGACAGAGGACATCAAAAGCAGTAATCTTAAAGAAATTGTCAGCAGGATCATTCAATTTAGAAGAAGTTATATTGAAATATTAGAAGGCTTTTTTGGAGGTATGCGAATCATGGGCGCCCCCTCTGTCGAAGAAAGGGTTTCTAAAACTTTTATTATTGAAAGTATAAAAGATATTGACACGCTTGTTGGAAGACTAGATAAAATAATCAGTTATTTACTGTTTCCCCAAACACAAGAGTTTGATATAAATCTTCTGGTTGAAAAATATAACTTTCCTTTAGAAGATTATAAGGCGCTCGATAAAAAAGAATGGGATGAATATTATGAAGGAATTTAAACTTAAAAAATATAAAGAGCAGCTACAGGATTGGCCACAGCAAGGGCATCATATCATGGCTCAGTATGATGATGAGAAAATCATTGTCTATCAGTCTTACCGGAAAGAGATTGGCGAATTTGCCGTTAAAAATCAATATTTTGGCGGGGCCTTCAGTCTGGAAAGAATGACCTGGATCAAACCGAACTTTCTTTGGATGATGTACCGGAACGGATGGGGAACAAAGGAGGATCAGGAATATGTTCTGGCAATTCATTTAAAAATGGAAGCCTTTAAAAAATATCTGGAAAATGCCGTTTATTCTTCATACAGCAGCAGATTGGAAATTTCCGGGGAGGAATGGAAGCATCAGGTAAAAGAATCTTCTGTAAGGTTGCAATGGGATCCGGATCATGATCCTTCCGGAAGAAAATTAGAAAGAAAAGCAGTTCAGATAGGTTTGAGAAATGATTTCATTACATCTTTTGCTCGGGAAGATATTATTTCAATTCATGATATTTCAGATTTTGTAAAAGAACAGCATCAGTTTGTACTGAATAATGATCCGGATTCTCTGATGCTGCCTGAAGAAAAACCGTTGCTTTTTGATGATGAATGTTTAAACAGGAAATTAAATTTAAACTAAAAATAAATGATGAACATTGAATTGATCAAAGGTGACATCACCAAAATAAAAGCAGATGCAATCGTGAATGCAGCCAATTCATCCTTACTTGGCGGAGGTGGTGTTGATGGTGCGATCCATCGGGCAGGAGGCCCGCAGATTCTGGAAGAATGCAGGGAAATCAGAAATAAACAGGGGAAATGCAACACCGGAGAAGCTGTGGTAACGACGGCAGGAAATCTTCCGGCAAAATATGTGATTCACACGGTGGGCCCGGTTTGGAATGGTGATCAAGAGAAATGTTCAGCATTATTGGCAGATTGCTATAAAAACTCTTTAATACTGGCTGAAAGCCTTGGGATCAATACAATTGCTTTCCCCAATATCAGTACAGGAGTTTACAGGTTTCCAAAGCAACTGGCCGGGAAAATTGCTGTTGATGAGATAAAAAACTTCAAATCAGATGTCATACAAAAAGTTATTTTTGTCTGTTTTGATGATGAAAATGAAGAAATTTATAAAAACGTATTGAAAACCAGTAATGAATAACAATGTAATATTGATCTCTTTGATGAGTGAAACGCCTTCCTCAATTTATTATTAACCTGTCAGAATCGATAAAACTTCGTTTTGCAAGTCTTAAAATAATTAGTCTTAAAAACTTTGCGGATTTTGCGTTAAAAATTAATTCTTAAATTAAAGACCAATGAAAAAACTAACCATATTAACAGGTGCCGGAATAAGCGCCGAAAGCGGAATACAAACCTTCAGAGACGGAAATGGGCTCTGGGAAAATCATAATGTAACAGATGTAGCCAGTCCGGAAGGATGGCGGAAAGACAGAGCCCTGGTACTGGAGTTTTATAACCAGAGACGGCGGCAGCTTCATGAAGTGGAGCCGAACGATGCCCACCGATTGCTTGCAGAGCTGGAAAAATATTTCGAGGTACACATCATCACCCAGAATATTGATGACCTGCACGAAAGAGCGGGATCTTCAAATATTCTTCACCTTCACGGGGAACTGTTCAAGTCATGTTCCTGTAACAATAAAAACCTGATTTACGATCAGAAAGAGGATATTAAGATCGGGGAGAAAGCAGAAGACGGAGCGCAATTGCGGCCTTTTATCGTATGGTTCGGGGAAGAAGTTCCGTTGATGAAAGAAGCCGCAAAACAGGCTAAGGAAGCCGATATTTTTATGGTGATTGGAACTTCACTGCAGGTGTACCCGGCGGCAGGACTGATTCATGATATCAAAGATGACTGTCTTCTCATCGTCATCAACCCGAATGAAACCGGCTTCGGTTATGGCCAGAGAGCAGTTGTAATGAAAGAAACCGCAACAAAAGGAATGAAATTACTGTTTGATAAACTGGTAAATCTCGCATAATGGACAACGCAGTAAAAGCCGGAATCTTTGGCGTATGTATCGGTGATGCCTTGGGCGTGCCGGTGGAATTCAAAAAAAGAGAAGACCTGAAAAAAGCTCCGGTTACAAAAATGCTGGAATACATGTCTTGGAATCAGCCAAAAGGTACATGGAGTGACGACAGCTCATTAACGCTTTGCCTTGCCGATGAATTAACGAAAGGCTATGATCTGGAAAAAATCGGGCAAAGTTTTGTGAAATGGAATAAATATGGACACTGGACAGCTCACGGAAAGCTTTTTGATATCGGCGGAACAACAAGACATTCTATTGCAAGATTGATTAAAGGTGAAAGTGCAAAATTTTCAGGAAATATTTTTGAAGAAGATAATGGGAATGGTTCTCTGATGAGAATCCTTCCTTTAGCTTTTTATCTTAAAGATGAGGAAGATATTGAAAAATTATACCGGACAGTAAAAGAAGTTTCATCCATCACGCATGGTCATTTCCGTTCTGTTTTTGCATGTTTCATCTACGTAATTTTTGCTGTTGAACTGATTAAAGGAAAAGATAAAACAGAAGCATACAGTTATATAAGAGAAACAGCTTTGGAATTTGCGCAAAATCAAGGTTTCAATCCCAATGAAATTATACTTTTTGAAAGAATTTTAAAAAATGATATTTCAATATATTCTGAAGATGAAATTAAAAGCAGTGGCTATGTCCTCCACACTCTTGAAGCCTCATTATGGTGTTTTCTAAATTCTGAAAGTTATGCTGAAGCGGTTTTGAAAGCCGTCAATTTAGGAGAAGATACCGATACCACCGGAGCCATTACAGGCGGACTTGCCGGAATTTATTACGGTTTTGAAAATATCCCTGAAGAATGGGTGGCTGAGCTGGTGAGGAAAGAGGATATTGAAAACGTATGTATTAAATTGGAGAATAAATTAATGAAATAAAAGCACAATCATGAATGAAGAGCGAAAGAAAAAAACAAGCAAATTCCTGAGCTACGTTCTCAGGCATCATCCCAAACTCATTGATTTGAATCTGGATGGACACGGCTGGGCAGACGTTGAAGAGCTGATTACAAAATCCAAAAATGATTCTCAGGGTTTTACTTTTGAAGAGCTTGATGAAATCGTACAGACGAACAGTAAAAAAAGATTTGCTTTTAATGAAGATAAAACAAAAATAAGAGCCAGCCAGGGGCATTCGATTAATATAAATTTAGCCTTAATTGAACAAAAACCGCCGGAATTTCTTTATCATGGAACATCCGAAAATAATGCAGTTTCCATTTTAGAAAAAGGCATTGAAAAAAGAAGCCGGCAGCACGTTCATTTAAGCAGCGACAGGGAAACCGCCACCAGCGTTGGAATGCGCCACGGAAAGCCGGTAATACTTACCATAAGCACAGGAAAAATGTTTGAGGACGGAATAAAATTTTATTTATCAGAAAATGAAGTCTGGCTGACGGACTTTGTAGATCCTAAATATATTATGGAATAGATGATATGGGCAGAACATTGGCAATAGGGGATATTCACGGAGGCTTTAAAGCACTGACACAGGTTCTGGAAAGAGCGGAGGTGACTGAAAATGATACTCTGATTTTCCTTGGGGATTACGTGGATGGATGGAGCGGATCGTCCCGGGTTATTCAGTTTTTAATGGAACTTTCCGGCAGGCAGCAATGTATTTTCATCAAAGGAAACCACGATGCCTGGTGTGAGGACTGGCTGTGTTTCGGAACAAGCGAAAACGTATGGCTTTCCAACGGCGGAAAAAGTACGGTTAGCAGCTATTCGGATTATGATCTTGAAGATCTGGACAAGCATCTTGAATTCTTTCAGAACCTGAAAAACTATTACGTGGATAAATACAACCGCCTGTTTATCCATGCGGGATATTCCTCTGTGAATGGTCCGGAAAAAGAAATGTACAGCAGTGGCTACCGGTGGGACAGAACCCTCTGGGAAACAGCCATCGCTATGGACGGGAAATTATCTAAAAACTCAGCGCTCTATCCGAAACGCCTGCTTCTGTACAGTGAAATATTCATCGGCCATACACCGACCTTATATCTGGGGAGTACCAAACCGGTTCACAAGGCCAATATCTGGAATTTAGATACAGGAGCCGCATTTACAGGGCCTCTTACGGTCATGGATACCGATACCAAGGAGTTCTGGCAGAGCGATCCGCTTCCAGCTTTATACCCTGATGAAAAAGGGAGAAATAAAGACATTGTTAAACTGAAATAATTAGTATACCACTTTTACACTGCACTGGAACAACAGATCCGTTTACAAAACTTTGAGTAATTTTGAAGCCTGAAATATCACGTCAATGAAACTCAACGCTTTCCTATGTACTTTTATATCCTGCTGGTGTTTTGCCCAGACTCATTTTAAGACACCTTTCGAAAAAGGAAATGGCAATCAGACCGTTACTTATGAAGAAATGAATGCCTATTATCAGGATTTAGCCAAAAACTTCAGCACCATTCAGTACCTGAAAAAAGGGGAGGATGACAACGGGAAACCGATGTATGTCGTGGTGTACAACCCCTTTCCGGAAAAAGACCTGGATCAGTTAAGAAAAGAAAAAGCAGTTCTGTTTATTAATAACGGGATTCATCCCGGCGAGCCTGACGGAATTGATGCCACCATGATGCTGATGAGGGATCTGGCAGCAAAGAAAATAAAAACGACGCAGAACTTTATTGTGGCGGCCATTTCAGCTTACAACGTGAGCGGAATGCTCAACAGAGGGTCATTTTCCAGGGCCAATCAGAACGGCCCGGAACAGTACGGCTTCAGGGGAAATGCCCGGAACTATGACCTGAACAGGGATTTCATCAAGGCTGATACTAAAAATGCCAGAAGTTTCCAGGAGATCTATCAGTGGCTGAAACCGGATGTTTTTATTGATAACCATGTGAGCAACGGCGCAGACTACCAGTATACTTTTACCTACATCTCTACCTTCAAGGAACGGCTGGGAAATGTTTTGGGTACCTATTTCTACAACCATTTCCAGGCTGAAAATCTTGAGGATTTAAAAAAGGCAGGATACGAAAGCACGCCGTATGTGAATATCCACGGCGATGTTCCCGAGATCGGATTTGCTGCTTTTGAAGACTCCCCGAGATATTCTACAGGATATGCTTCTCTCTTCAATGCGTTGGCCACCATGCCCGAAACCCATATGCTGAAACCGTATGACAGAAGAGTAGATGCGACTTATCAATACATGCTGGTTAACCTTCAGAATTTAGATAAGGAATACAAAAAAATAAAACAGCTCAGGATTGAAAACTTAAAACAGTATCGGGCCGGAAAACAGTACGGGATCCGGTGGAAAATAGATTCTGCGAAATATACAACGATGGATTTCAAAGGTTATGAAGGAAAATATAAGCCGAGCGAAATTTCCGGGAAGCCCCGGCTGTATTATGACCGTAAGAAACCCTTTATTAAAAAAATAAAGCTGTTTACTACGGCAGTTCCCACAGGATATGTTACCATTCCTGAATATTACGTGATCCCTAAGTCGCAGGATAAGGTTATTGAGGAATTTAAAAGAAACGGGATCCGGATGCAGCCGCTTATGCGTGACAGCACAATCCAAGTAGAATCTTATGCCATCAGTGATTTTAAAACGGTTAAAAACCCCTATGAAGGCCATTATCTTCATTATGAAACCACAGTTAATGCATCCAAGAAAAGTATGGCTTTCACAGCAGGGGATTATCTGGTCCCTGTTAACCAGGAAGGCGTAAAATATATTATTGAGACGCTGGAGCCGTCCGCTCTGGATTCGTTCTTCAACTGGAATTTCTTTGACGGGATTTTAGCACAGAAAGAATACTACTCAGCCTATATTTTTGAAGATACTGCAGCGGAATTACTGAAAAAAGATAAAGATTTAAAACAGAGGTTTGAAGCTAAAAAATCTGCAGACAAACAGTTTGCTGATGACGGGACCGCCCAGCTGGATTGGATTTACAGAAACTCTCCTTATTTCGAACACAGTACATTCAGGCAGTATCCGGTGTACAGGATTTTATAAGACTGCTTTTTATGCTTGCCGGTTCAGGTAAGTCAGTAAATAAAAAAAGACGTTTCATCAGAAGCGTCTTTTTACTTTATTTATTTCGGAAGGCCTTTTTTCAGTGCAAATTCAGCACGTTTTACGGCTACTTTTTCTTTCCAGTCCATATACTTCTTTTTGAAGTTCTTCTTCATGATATCATCGAATTTACGCTGTACGGTAAGATTCCATAAAGAATGGGCTTTTACGCCCCAGGATTTATCCCATGCCCTTAAAGAAATGGAGAAACTTCCGTCCAGGTATTTCATCCAGTGCCACCATCCGGTAGGCATAAACAGGGTATCGCCGTGTTCCAGGAAACATTCAACGCCCTCCACGCCGTTCAGGGCAGGAAATTTATTGAAGTCCGGATTTTCAATGTCGTAATCTTCCAGCGCATACGTGGCATAAGGAAGCTGGTACAGCCTTTCTTTCCATTTATAATCAAAAAGCAGAACATGTTTCCTTCCGTTAAAATGGGTATGGAAAATATGCGCCATGTCAATATCATAGTGAAGGAAGGTTACAGAACCTTTACCTCCGAAGAACATGGAAGGGTACTTATCTAAAAACCCACCCATCAGGTCTTTTGGGGATATATAATCTTCCAGTAATTTTTTAGCGTGCTTTATGGGATCAAAGAAAAAAATCCTCAGATCCGTGGGTTCCTTCTGAATCAGGTCGATATAATCTTTGAACATCATCCTTGCAGTAGGAGTATTAATGGGAGCAGCAGGGTCAGCCTTGGCGCTGTCATACAAAGGAACTTCCACATCGCCTACGACTTCCTTCATATATTCCATGGTCCATTTCTGGTACGCCGGCCATTTTTTCGCCATGTTCTTGATGACCACCGGCTTTCTTGGCTTCAGATATTTTTTGATAAACTCTTCCTGGGTAATATCATCTACAATATCAATCGGCTTTAAATTAATTCCCATTGTTTTAAAAATTTAATGTTACAAAATTATTAAATAAAAAATATATGTTAACGGGTTTAAGCTTTTTTTAATCTATGATTCAAATCATTTTTAACGATTTAGCCTAAATAACAATATAATGCCTGATTAACAAAATATGATCATCAGCTACTTAAATCCAGCACAGCAGGATGCTTTTAAAAAGCCTGATTAATTAAAGATAAAGATTTTAAAGTTAACAAAATATGACCAAAATAAGATATCCTGTCATTTTTTTATTCTGAAAGAATGGTTATGGTTTAAATAAATTATAAAAGCGGATAAAAAGCGCTGTAATAAATTGTCAGGCAAATCAACCTTTTTGTAAGAATTTATAAATAAAAATAAAAGCTCAATATCGTAAAAACATCACTATGTTTGTAGTGATAAAAGACAGGCTTTAACTTTTCCTGTAAAATAGCATCTTTAAAGGTGTAACAAAAAGCCGTAACCGTTAACTAATTAATCAAATAATACATTATGAAAATGAAAATTTCCTTATTCCTGATGGTTTTTCTCTCTGTTCTTTCGTTCGCACAGAAGACCGTTTCGGGGAAAATCACGGACGAAGACGGCGTGGCAATCCCAAGCGCAAGCGTAACGATAGAGGAACCGGGTAAAGATGCGATCCTCGCGTACGGAATCACCAACTCGAAAGGGGAATACAAAGTAACCTTTACTTCCACAGAACCCAATGTTGACCTGAAAGTAAAGGCATTCAACCAAAGACCTTTAACCAAACAGATCAATAACAGCGATCAGACCCTGAGCTTTAAGATGGAAGGGGAAGCCACGGAAATCAAGGAAGTACAGCTGAAAACAAAAATGATCACGGCAAGAGGGGATACCATTGCGTATGACCTTAAAGCTTTCGACAGCAAAAGCGACAGGACGCTGGCTGATGTGATGAGAAAAATCCCGGGAATTGAAGTGAATACCGACGGGACAATTCTTTACCAGGGAAATGCCATCAATAAATTTTATGTCAACGGAAAAGATTTAATGGAAGGCGGATACGGAACCATCAACAACTCGCTTCCGAAAGATGCCGTACAAAAAGTTGAGGTACTGGAAAACCACCAGCCTGTAAAAATACTTCAGAATAAAGTGCCTTCAGATCAGGCAGCTATCAATATCAAGCTGAAAAACTCTGTAACCATGACCGGAAGGGGAGAAGTGGGAACCGGTTTCGGAGATCCCTGGTTGTGGAATGTCAAGCTGACACCGATGTTTTTCGGCCAGAAAAGCCAGTGGGTGGTTAACTATAAAACCAACAACATGGGCGAACAGGTAGAAAACGAGGGGAATATCCTGGCTTTCGGGAGCCGTTTTGAAGGAAGAAGGATCAATGCTTCACAAAACGACTGGTTAAATGTAGAAAATGCGAGTACGCCTAACCTTCCGGTAAAAAGATACCTGATGAACAACGTGCATTACCTGTCTGCCAACTACCTGACCAATATCGATAAGAAAAAAGAATGGGAACTTAAAGCCAATGCCAACTATACCAATAATGCCGTAGAAAGGGAGTCTTACAGCGAGACTGAATATTTTGCCAGTCCGAAAAGACCTCAATCAACAGTAATACAGAACATATTAAATAATTTTTATACGGATAAGGCAAAAGGAGAACTGATTTTTACAAAAAATGCTAAAAAAGGATTCTTTAAGAATACCACGAGTTTCTCCCAGTATTGGAATGCAGACCGTGGAATTGTTGACAGGAGGGTTAACAGTTTGGTGAATTCTACAACACACGGAGAAGAGGCAATTGAATCTCCTACTACATCATTCCAGAACTCATTAAGTACAATTGTTCCGTGGAAAGAGAAAATGGTGAATGTACTGTCTTTTATAAGTTACCAAACAGACCGTCAGACCCTGGATGTTTCTCCGGCATCCTATATTACCATTCCGGGGTTTAATCCCGGTGCCTATGCAGAAACAGTAAGACAGAATTTAAGGCTTAAAACCTTTGAAGCCAACCATTCTGCCAATATCGGATTTTCAACTAAAGGATGGACATTTACTCCGGAAGTCGGATTCAACTTTAAATCAACGGATTTAAATACGGTTTTATCCAATCTGCAGGAAGGAACTTATTTCGGATACGGACAGGATTATTATAATGACCTGAAGTATACAACAGCTACGCCTTACGGGAGTGTAGGGGTAAACTATAAAAATGATGCCTGGATGCTCTATGCTAACTTTCCGGTAAATTCCAATAATATTAAAGCAGAAGATCCGTTAAGAAATGTTTCAAAATCAGTAAATAAAGTTACTTTTGAACCGAGTGTTTTTGCGCAATATACGTTTGCTTCATTCTGGAAAGCTTCGGTAAATGCCAATGTCAATAATAATTTCGGTGAAATTAATACAGCATATTCAGGACTTCTGATGACTTCACCTACAGGACTGAATGCGATGGATGTTAACAATCCTATTCCTCAGAATAATAATAAGTCTGCCGGGACAAGATTAGAATACAGAAATCCACTGAACAATTTATTTTTCAACATCAATTACAGGTTTTCAGATGCAAAGAGAAATCTTATTTCCAATCCTACAATCAATACTGCCGGGTTTACTGTAATGCAATATATAGTACAGGACAATCATATATTGAATAATAGCTATAGCGCGGAAGTGGGAAAATATTTTCCGAAGTTTAAAACCAATGCTTCCGTAAATTACAGCAACAATACCTCTAAATCTGATGCTTTTTTAGATGATGCGTCTTTTACCAACAAAAATAACAGTCAGTCAGTTGGTTTTAAATTTAATAATACCTATTTCAGCTGGATGAGCATAGATTATAATGCAAGCTTATCAAAAACTAAACAGACCAGTACAGGAGAGGTAATTTCTAATGCAGCAAGAAAAGGATTTACACACAATTTAGGGCTTTTCTTCTACCCGATAGAAAATCATACGATAGGATTCAATTGGGATCAGGTCAACACCAGTGCAACCGGACAGAAATACAACAATGGTTTCTATGATGTCTCTTATCAGTTCACATGGGCTAAAAAGAAAATTGATTTTGAGCTTAAATGGATGAATATTGCGAATAAAAAAGTATTTGAAAACTATGAAATTAACACAAGTAATATTTCTTATACCAGAATCCAGCTCCGCCCGAGCCAGGTTATGTTTACGGTAAAATTCAATTTCAAATAATATAAACAAAACCAACCTCAGTGAGGTTGGTTTTTACTTCTTTCCAAATGGTCGGGTAATGTATCAGCTTTCTTTCATTTCCTGCTGTTGTGTCGTATGATAATAATTCGGGAATCTGAGCTGGACTGTTGTTCCCTGATTTTCATTTGAGCTTACAATAAGTTCTCCGTGATGCATTCTGACGATATTCCTGGCCAGCGGCAGCCCGATTCCGTATCCTTCATAGTTATGGGTATTCGAAGCCCTGAAAAACGGATCATAAATCTTTTTCATCTCCTCTTCCGGAATACCGATACCGTTGTCCTTTACAATAAGATACACATCCGTATCCGTTGCGCCCAATGAGACTTTTACCTGTGCGAAATCAGAGTATTTACAGCCGTTCTGGATGATATTGGCTACGGCCAGATGCAGCAGCTGCTCATTTCCCTGAACTTTCAGCTTCTTCGGGTTGTCAGGGAGCATGCTGATGTCCAGGAAAATATTATTTCTTGCATCAATTTTCCTCAGGGTTTCAATAACGTCCCACAGCAGCTGGTCAATTCTTACCTTATCCATTTTCTGGATCTTCCCGTCGAAACCGGTCTGGGCAATCATCAGCAATGCCTTGATTTTTCTGTCCAGCTTTTCAGCTTCATCAAGGATAATACTCAGGGTTTCCTTATATTCATCATTGGTCCTGGGAATTGAAAGGGCTACATCCGCTTCTCCCATAATGGACGTTAAAGGCGTTCTCAGCTCATGGGAAACATTACCGATCAGGTGATTCTGGGTTTCAAAAGATGTTTCAATACGATTAAGCATCCCGTTGAAGGTTTCAATCAGCTCATTCAGTTCCTTATTGTCGGGCTGAGGTTCAAGCCTCAGGTGAAGGTTTTCAGAACTTATATCCTTTACTTTTCCCGTAATTTTTAAGATGGGCTTAAATAATGTCTTGGATAGATAAAAAGAAAAAATCATACTGAAGAACAGCGAAAGAACAATACAGGTAATCAGGGTGCGTTTTAGGAAGCCAAGGTAGTAAACAACATAATGGTTTTTGGCAGACGCAATGGCAATATAATTCTTGTGATCATGCCGGAAGGTCTGTCCGATATAATAGAACTCCTTATCGTTATAATTGGATTCCCCTTTTCTTACAATACTTTTGAAAAAAGAATCCGGAATATGGATCTCGTGTGAAATCTTCTTAAAATTGGTATCAGCGGGAACCGCAAAAACATAGTCGCGCTCCATCGGCAGCTCTTCATCATTCAGTCCGTTTAAGATATAATTTTCCGGAATATCAAGATTGTCTTTACTTTTTTCGATCTGGATAATGGTAGTCGTCCGGATTTTAAGCAGTTCATAAAACCGCTGGTGCGAAAAGTTGACAATCGAAAAATACACCAGTCCGCTGAACAACAGGATAATGGCGGTAAAAACCAGCATCAGGAGTACCATGGTCTTGGTCTGGTTGGTTATGACTCTGTTGAACATGGTTACGGTTTTTTCATTACATATCCCATACCGATCACGGTATGGATCAGTTTCTCATCTTCCTGATGATCCAGTTTCTTCCTTAGATAGTTGACATAGACATCCACTACATTGGTTCCCAGGTCATAATTCACACCCCAGACGGCATCCAGGATTTCTGCTCTGGAAATTACCTTTTCAGGGTTATTAAGAAAATACAGCAGCAGTTTATATTCCGTCGAGGTCAGGGATATTTCTTCTCCGGCCCGGGTTACTTTTTTGGTGTAATCATTAAGAATCAGGTCTGAAAACTGGTATAAGTGCTCCTGATCAGTTTCAGGCTCCGCAATTTCAGGTGTACTTCCGTTGTTGCTTCTTCGCAGTAAAGATTTTACCCGTGCCACCAATTCAATAAACTTGAAGGGCTTCACCAGGTAATCATCGCCGCCGCTTTCCAGTCCCAATACAATATTTTCGGAAGTACCTAAGGCTGTCAGGAACAGGATCGGGACATGCTGGTTGGTTTTCCTGATTTCCTTGCAGGCATCCAGTCCGTTCATTTCAGGCATCATGATATCCAGGATTACCAGATCAAAATCATTGGACTGTACCAGCTGCACACCTGTTTTTCCGTCAAAAGCTACGGAAACTTCATAACCATTCTCCTGCAGCCCTTTCTTGATAAAAGAAACTACACTGGTTTCGTCTTCGATGAGGATAATTTTTTTCATTGGAATAGGGAATTGTACAAAAATAGAAAAAAGAAGATAAACGGAATTTTTATTTGGCTAATAAGTATCAGTTATATCTGAAGGTGTCTTCAGTTATATTGAAAATGGATTGAAATAAAGAATTATCAATAAATACATCTTGTACCAAAGCCAAAAAATCCTCTATAATTTGATTACAGAGGATTTTAATTATTCCAAAGGAAATATTAATTTGTTTTACAGATATAGATTTAAGTTCTGCCTCAATTTTTATAAAGATCGGACTAACTGAACTGTTTCTGCAAATTGTGCGGATGAAGGGACTCGAACCCCCATGCCTTGCGGCACCAGATCCTGATTCTGGCGTGGCTACCAATTACACCACATCCGCAGTTTGGATTTTTTTTAAAGAACCTGTATTGCTTTGTGAGTGCAAATATAAAAATATTTCCGGATAATTTTATACCGGATAATGTAATTTTTTGGAACAGATTGAGAAAAAATAAAGCTAAATCCCCTCTTTAAATTCTGATTGTATTGATTAAGAAATCCTTAGAAGCAAGTGTATCTTTCAAATTTTTTGATTCTTCACAATTGATTTATAGAAGCATTTGTATTAAGTCTTAACCAGATCAAAAAACAAAAAACCTCCGTAATCAAATTACGGAGGTTTTTAAGTACCCCAGACGGGGGTACTATATAATTTTCTTAAAATTTCTTTATCTTTAATTCATTTATATTCAATAACTTTGAAATAGAAAGGATTTTTAAATAGACAGTATAATCAATTTTAGCTCATTTAAAATTAAATTTAACCACCTATTTAGCCACCCTTTATTTCGTTTAAATTAATTTAAGTTAAGAATGAAGACAGTTTTTGAATTAAGAAAAGAAAAAATAAATAAAGATGGCTTAATTCCAATACAGCTTATTGTACGTCATGATGGGAAAAGAATTAGGAAAAATACAGGTTTATCTGTCTTAGAAAATCATTGGACGGGACATAGAGTTAAACCCAACCTGAAGAAAGAAAAAGATAACAATTACCAGATCATTAATGACGACCTACAACAGATCGAGGATAAGGTGAATAAGCTTTTTCTTTATTTGAAAGTCAATGATATTGAGTTTTCGGCAGAAAAGTTTAATGAGCTTTTTGAAAAAAGACAACAATTAGTTGAAAATAAATTTGACTTCTTTCAATGTTTTGATGAGTATATAGAAAAAGGGAAACTTACGAAAACTCCCAATACAACCAAGGGGCAAATTACAGTAAAAAATTATCTTAAAAATTTTTGTGATGATTCCGGATTTATTATCTCTTTTGACCAAGTTAACACTCCATTCTTTGAGACTCTAATGGAATATTCATACCAGGATAAGAAAGTTAAACAAAACTACTTTGCCAAAATCATTAAAGTCTTAAAATCATTTCTTAAATGGTCTGAAGAAAAGGGTTATCATTCCAATCGAGAGTATGAAAAATTTATTGCCACTGAGCATGATGTCGATATTGTTTATCTGACTTTTGAAGAACTAATGATTCTTTATAATAAAGAATTTGAAAGCGAACGATTGAGCCATGTTAGAGATTTTTACTGCATGGGCTGCTTCACGGGATTAAGATTTTCAGACCTTTCAAAACTTCACCTAGCAAATATTTCTGAAGAACATATAATTCTATCAATTCAAAAAACGAAAACTCAAAATCATGCGATTAAGCTAAATAAATACGCAAAAGAGATTTTGAATAAGTATAAAGGTACTATTTACGAACCATTACCTCGTATTTCATCTCAAAAATTTAATGAATATGTAAAAGAGTGTTGTGAGGAAGCTGAAATTACACAACCTTTTACAATACATTGGTTTATTGGCAATCAAAAAAAATCTTTAACACAACCTAAATGTAAATTTATTACAAGCCATACTGCTAGGAAAACATTTATAACAAATTCCCTGCTTTTAGGAATGGAACCGAAGGCAATTAAAAAAATAGCTAATATTAAAAAAGATGCTGTTTTAGATAAATACATGAAAGTTACTGAAGCATTTACGGACGATCAAATGGATAAGGCATGGAAATAAATGATTTAACTATCTTAAAATATATTACAAGCGAATCCGCAAGTATATTAAGTTCCTATTTAGAAAAGGATTTACACACCTATTCTATTTTAGAAAAATATGAAGAGATTTCATATTTAGGTTCTTCAGAAAAATTTTTCTTTTTGTTTAAAGAACATGAAAAATTTATAAATAGGAATCAGGAAACTCTTCATAAATACTCAGACCATTTACTGTCAGTAATGGGATTATTATTTCAGACAGAGACTTACGGTTATATACATGAAAATTCTTCAATATATGAAAAAGTATATGGAGATTATGGTTCGGTAGTTCCTATAGATAATTCCTTTCCTGAAGAAATTAACATTGAATATAAGCTCACAAATAATGATAGCGTTGTGTGCATTATTGATATATTTTTCAATATAGAAATTAATAAGATATTTAGGCGTGTAGTTGAAAGATATCAAGATCGGTCTAACTACGGTAAATTACAATTTTTAAACTATGAAACTGCTTTTAATGACATAGACATAATTAATCTTTATCCTTATTTATTCAAAGGTACAAGAGAATTAGAGAATCATCTCATGACCGTTTCAGATAACTTCAATTTTTTGGATAAAAATAAGGTTATTGATAATTTTCAAATTATTAATAACAAACTTCACATGACTCTTGAAGAAATTACTTCAAGAACAAAATGTAATTACATTAAATGTTACAACTTTTATGAGTTTAGAATGCGTGCACAGTTATATGCAGATGAAAATGATGAATTGCTCACATACTTAGATAAATATTTTTCCCCAAGGAAACTCAACAAATATGATTCTAAATATTATATTACTTTTTTCATTGTTTCAATAGATTTTAAGCTGCCATATCTGGGATTTGTCGAAGACTATAATAAAAAATACTATTTTAATGATAATATTAGCGCTTTCAAGAGTGTTCATGGTTATATGCAAGAATTAAAACATAACAACGATACTAAAGAAGAGAATCTGTTTAAAAATGACATAAAAAACATGCTTAATAGTAGCAGATACAGAAACTTACTTAAGGCAAATATTGATTTTAATAAAACTATTATTTTGTTTAATGGCTTTGTCGACAAATGTCTATTGGGCAACGATCAGTTAAAGAAAGATCTTAAAGACTTATTCATGTTTATTACTGATGAATCAATCACAGTTTTTCCAACGACTAATGAGCTGACGGTTGAAAATATAAAGTATATTATGCGTTTTTTTTCAAAATATAAGGATAGAGAATTTTATTATAAAGTTCCTGATTTACAATATTTATTAACCCATTTTGCTAATAAACCGGAAGAAGATAAAAATACTTCAATAAATAAGTCTCATAGGGAGGTAAGGTTTAATTTAGATAATGAAATACAAAAACAACTAAATTCTTTAATCCGCTAACAATTTCACATATTAAAATTAAGACATTCAAAATCAATCGATTAAACTCTTTTTAAATTCCGTTTTTTAACGGAATTTATTTTTTCATCTGTTTAAACTTGAACTTTGGCTTTAGAAAAACCAATAAAAGTTTAATAAAATGTCAATACAACTTTATTCACATTCTAAGAATGATTTAGAAAAAGCAGTTGAGATTATCCTCAACAAAGCACAGAGTTTTATAGCTCCTTCAAAAAATGAAGAAGATCAACCTGAAGATTTAATTTCTCAGACCGAAGCTTCAAAATTCCTACATGTTTCCATTCCAACAATCATAGACTGGAGAAAAAATAAGAATCTTCCTTACTACAATTTCAGCGGTAGATTTTACTATTCGAAAAGAGAGCTTCTGGAATACGGTAAAAGAAATCGTAAATAATCAAACTTGTAATGAACGAATTACACGAACTGATTAAACAGCTAGATTCTCTGCCTAATAATACAGCCAGGAAAGACTTTTTGAATTCTATTCAAAGAGATCCGGAACTATCAAGACACCATCTTCGGAGGCTAGCTTGTAATATTCTAGTTCAGGACAATTTTGTAGAGAAATACTATAGAGTAAGTTTTAGCGAAATGTTGAAGAAAACATTTTTAAAGATAATTTCAATATTTCAAAAGGTTATTAAAAGAATAAATAGGAAATTAAAAAGATGACCCCATATGGTTTCCGATCAAAGTAAAAAAATTATCAAAAAAAGTTACAATGACATTGATAAAGCCGAATTTATAAGAATAGGTAACCAATTTGCAGATGACTTTTTGTTTCAAGATAATAAAGCTACTGATATACCCATAAATGCATTAAGAATTATCTTCAACATCATCTCAATTCTGAGAAATGATCAGTTTATGCCTGAAAAACAAATCAAACAGCTTTCCCTTTTTGATGAAGAGTTTGAAACTGAAAACAATGTATTCATATCAATGAAGATCAGAAATAGCAAAATTTCAAGAAAAAGATCCAGTAAGCAGATCATTGAAGCGTATGAATATCTTGCAAGGTTTAGAATGGGATGGTATACTTCAAAAAACATAGCAGGCAAGGACATTAAAACCTTTGGGGGTCTGATTTCTTTACCAACTTATGAAGAGAGAGGATATACATCTTTTTTAATAAGTAGTTTTTGGCTTAAGAAACTAATTATCCTAACAGAATATAATCATATAATGTATGAATTGGTTTATCAAATACGAAATAACAAACATATTTTATTTGCAATATGGCTATCAAAGATCCCTGAAAATGGTACGACTTTAAAACTTTCGACCTTTAATCAGAAATTTAATCTTAATTATAAGAATTCAAATGATTTCTGTTCCAAGTTTTTAAAGCCAATCAGGCTAAACCTCAATAAATTAAACCATTTATCATTCAATTATAAATACGAGTATGAAACCGTTTCCATTATTCCTTATTTAAATAAAAATATTGAGAGAGGACTTCTAACAGAAAAAACTAATGATGCTAGACTTATAAATCAAAGAATAAGATACTTTAGAAAAAGATATTATTTAGAAAATATTGACTTAACTAGGTTTTTGTATAGTTATTCTAATATTTTAAAAATAAGACTTCAGATCGACGAAGCTTATAAAAGATTTATTAAAGAAAATAGGATTAAAGGAAGAGCTTCTACTGATATAAGAGGTATTTACTTTCTTCAAAAATTACAAGAATTCCTTATTGAAATTTATAGGGAATCGGAAACCGGAAAAAGATTTCCAGATGCTTATCCGGTTATAATATAAATTTAGTTTGCGGTATTGCGCTCTTGTGTTTGCGGTATTGTGCTCGTAACAATTGCGGTATTGCGCTCTCTGAGGTTAAGAAAATGTTAAAAAACAAATCCGAAGTACTGATTTTGCGGTATTCCGCTCTTTCCCCAATGAAATTTTTATTTGAAAAGTAGTAATAAGGAAAAACTCAGATGGATCCGCAAACTAATTGCGGTATTCCGCTCGGCTATTATTGATGTTTTCGCGGTATTGCGCTCCTGTAGATTGCGGTATTACACTCCTGCAAATTGCGGTATTACACTCCTGTCATTTTTGACTTAACAGCCCACCTATAAAGGCTTTGTCTGGAGTTACTAAAATATATATTAAAAGTACTTTAAAAGTTTTCTTTTTTTATTAAAAGGAATTTTTGCTAATCAAAATAAAAAAAAATGAACTGTAAACAATTTAACTCAGTCCGACTGGAAGATGTCCTTTGTTCTCTTGGACATCTTCCAAATAAAGAAAATGAAAAAGAAGCTTGGTATCTGAATCCTTTTGGAACCGAAACACAAGCATCTTTTAAGATTGATAAAAGAAAAAATCAATGGTATCTTTTTTCTGAAGGTGTAGGAGGAAACAACATTGATTTTATAAGGAAATATCTTAATTGCAATACAAGTGAAGCATTGGCGTGGACAACAGAACAAAGTTTTTCTTCTTTTCATCATCAAACCGATATTGCAAAACCTAACTATGAAATTACTGAAGTTTCTGAACTTAAGAATTGGAACTTGAAAAAATATCTAAATGAAAGAGGTCTGACAAAAAAAGTCTATACTTATTTGAAAGAAATAAAATTTACAATTAATAGCAAGAAGCTTTATGCAATTGGATTTGAAAATCTTTCATCAGGATATGAATTAAGAAATAGTTTTTACAAAGGTTCACTCCTTAAAAAAGATATTTCTCTTTTAAAAAATGGTAGTGATAGAATTGTTGTTTTTGAAGGTTTTTTTGATGCTCTTTCTTATATAGAACTTCAAGAAAATTTGAGAGAAGATATTTTAGTTCTGAACTCAATTTCTATGTTAAACAAAGCTAAAAATTATCTTCAAAACTATTCAGAAATATTCCTTTTTCTCGACAATGATCCTGCCGGAAAGAAGACAAAAGATGAACTATTGTCTTCATTTTCCAACGCAATAGATTACAGTTTTCTCTATAATGGAAATAAAGATTTTAATGAATTTTTGCTTGGTTGTAAGGGTGGATTTATCCAGCAAGACGAAACTGGGCAGAGCCACTGTTTCGACTTGCCCCTTCGGGGAAATGACTGACCGTCAATAAATTACAATATTTAATCTTTTTGAAACTATATATCAATGATATGTAAATCTCTTGAAGAGCTTTATTCATCGAAGTTATTACATATAAATCAATATAATGGAGTCTACTAAAAAGCCAAATACAACAATTGCTATTTCTCAACAAGACCTGAAAAGGCTGGAGAACTTTGTAAGAAAAAAAGGACTTTCGAAGAAAGAATTTATTACAGTTTCGTTAGATTTTTTTGAGAGAACCGGACTTGATCCAGTTAAACATGAATCTCCAAAAGCTGAACTTGAAAAGGTGATAAAAAGAATAGATCAGATTGTTGCTTTTATAAAAATACAGGAGAAGGAAACTATACGGCCAAGTTTTGAAGCAATCGTTTCGAGTGAGGAAAGAATTAAAAATGATCTTTCAAAAATTTTGAAAATTGAACATTTTAATGAATTCATCAGAGGGTTTAATTCTTTTGCGATGGAAACAAAAAATTCTTTGAAATTATTAAATCAAAGCAATCAGAATGAACATTAAAATTCAGGGTGGCGAAAGTGGTAAATATTCGAATTCCGGAAGTTCATCAAACCTGATTGATTATTTAGAACATGAAGACTTGGAAAGAATGAAGGAAGGAAAACAAGTTGAACACTTTTTTTCTCATTATCAGTATAAAATTCCTTCAGCTGAAATTATTGAATCTCTTGACAACAATAGACAAAAACTGACAAAAGAAGATGCAAAATTCTTTGTCATTACTGTGAGTCCTTCAGAAAAAGAATTACAGCAAATTGGCAAAACCTCCCAAGAAAGAAGTGACGCTTTGAAAGATTATGTAAGAAATGAAGTAATGCAGAAGTATGCGGAAAATTTTGGAAAAGGATTACAGGCTAAAGATATTATGTACTACGCTAAAATTCATCACGAAAGAAACATGAAAAATAATATTGATATGCATGTTCATATAGTTGTTAGTAGAAAATCTTTAGATAAAAGAATGAAACTTTCTCCAATGACGAACCATAAAAATACAACGAGAGGACAGGTTAAAGGAGGTTTTGACCGTAAAAATTTCATTCAAAAATCCGAAGAAGCTTTTGATAAGAAATTTGCCTTTCAAAGAAACTATAAACAATCTTTTGAATATTGTAATGCGATCAAAAACGGTACAATCGAAGAAAGAAAAAGAGTAATAGAAATAGTAATAAAGCAGGAATCTTCAAAGCAATTTGAAATTAAAAAAACTATCGAACAAAATAAAAAAAATAACCAGGGCTTAAGCCTATAAAAAATAATAAACATGGAAAAAGATCCAATTTTAATGATAAAATTTATCATTGTCGCAATGTCTTTATTTTTATTGTATATGTTAGGAGTGAAGATTATAGGTATTAATTCATTCTTATACAGCATATCTCAGCACGGATTTTCAATGGTGGTATCTCCTGAAGCAAGTTTCCTGGCAAGATTAAAATTTTTAGTAGTAGGAATTTTTTTCGGTTATGCTGAACTTTTATACATTCTGATTCAATTCTGGATTGTAAAATCTTTAATTCCGCCACTGAAAATACCTTTCAATTTTTATAAAAAACTACTTTTTTATCCGTTTGGGTTTATTAATAAACAATTTACAGGCTTTTCATTATTGACAGATTCAAAGAAAAAATTTCAGGGATTAACTTTGCAAACGAAAAAAAGAACCGTTCAAATTCCTAATCCTTTTCGTGGGATTTTAGTAATAGGAGGGCCGGGAGCAGGAAAATCTGAAAGTTTTGCAGTCCCCTTTATACGAGAGTTAGCACAAAAAAAGTTTTCAGGTATCTGTTATGATTTTAAGTATCCGGCACTGGCAAATGATATAGAACTTTTCTATTCTGATTCAGGTATTAAGCATTATGTTTTGAATTTTAATGATTCACTTAAAAGCCATAGATGTAACCCTTTAAATCCAAAATATTTACCTCATTCAGCGTATGCAAGGGAATATGCTTCTGCCATCACTAAAAATTTGATGAAAGAATCTATCAAGAAAGAGGATTTTTGGTCACGTTCTGCAACAGATCTTCTGACAGCCTGTATTTGGTTTCTGAAGAAAGAATATCCTAAATATTGTGATCTTCCACATACATTAGCATTGATTGCGACAAATCACACTGATTTAATTGCTTTACTATCTTCTAATTCCGAAACCAAAGCAATGATATTATCACTTGCTACAGCTTTAGAGAGCGAAGCAAATTCACAATTAGCGGGAGTAGTTGGATCATTGCAGGGAGCAGTAGCACAAATTAATACTCCGGAGTTCATGTATATTCTCGGAGGAGAGGATTTTGATCTGAATATTAATAATCCGGATAATCCGATTGTTTTAACGGTAGGTAATAATCCTTCAATTGCGACTACATTAGCTCCTCTGTGTAGTCTGATTATCTCAGTTGCTGCAAAACAATTGAATCAACCACATAAACACCATTCTTTTGTATTATTGGATGAATTTCCAACTGTTTTTATTAACGATATCCAAACTCTTCCAAATACAGGTAGAAGCAATAAAATTGCAAGTATGTTTTTCTGTCAGGATCTTTCACAACTTACGGATGGTTACACGAAAGAAAAAGCAGATGTGTTATTTGCAAGCTGTCTAAATCATTTTTACGGTCAGGTTTCCAGTAGTCATACTGCAGATGTTCTCAGTAAACAGTTTGGAAAGAAAGATCAATATTTTGAAAGTAACAATACTTCACGTCATTTTCTCAACCCATTTAAAAGAAACGTTGGTCAGAGCCGATCTGTACAGGAAAGAGACGTTTTCAGAAATTCAGTTTTTATGGAGTTGCCGGTTGGTGAATTCATTGGAAGAGTTGCCGAAAGTTCTGAAGCCTATATTCATGAGAAATTTTTACCTGTTAAAAGAAAGAAATTAGCGTATCAGATAGACAGTCAGTTTAAGAATCAGCCTGATTTCGTCATTACTGATTATTATGAAAAAGTTAGGGATGAAGTCAATGAAATTATTTCTCTTTTTAAAGACGAAATTAATAAAAATGAAAGCAAGCAAGACCGATCCAGGCAAATGAATCCAGCTCCCGATAATAGTTCTGAAGAATTTAGCGGAATCAATATAATTGAAGATGAAGAGACTAATTCATCCGCTGAACTTGAAGAGAATGAAAGAAACTTTAAGTTTTCAAGCAGGAGCCTATAAATAATTATAAAAAAAAAGTTATGAAAATATTACAGAGCAAAATTTCAGTTTGGGGCATTGTAACCATATTAATAGTAATGATCTTTTTGATCTCAATTGCTATAAGAAAAAATTCAGTTAAAACAGTAGCAGAAAAGCCGAAAGTAGATTATAAAGAACTTGACAAGGCTTTATTTGGAACTATAGAAAATAATTGAAATCTTTTTTGACAAAAATTAAAAAATTTATTTAAAGAAATAATTTTAGATCGGAA